>DEAT01000022.1:198316-198584 GCA_002348265.1 Gemmatimonadales bacterium UBA2975
TGCTGTAGCTACGCCGGTGCCTGCAGCCGTTGACGTGACTGCGCTTGCTCTGGAGGTCGTTTCCGAAAAGACGGGTTATCCGGTAGAGATGCTTGATCTCGATATGGAGATGGAGGCCGGTTTAGGGATCGACTCCATCAAGCAGGTTGAGATTCTTTCGGAGCTTCAGGAACGTCTTCCGGGGATCCCGGAAATTGCACCTGACGAGCTCGCTTCTCTTCGTACGTTGCGGGATGTCGCCGAGAAATTGGCTGTAGCTACGCCGGTG
>DEAT01000035.1:0-6408 GCA_002348265.1 Gemmatimonadales bacterium UBA2975
GGTTCTTTACGTTTGTGGTGTTTGCGGCGGGACTGTTTCTGCTTGCGAGCATGACCTCGACAGGTAATCGGGCGAGGGTTGTATCGACCTTCAGGGGTTGGGAAAACCATCCGATCATTTGGGGTTTTTCACTGGCATTGGTGGCTTCGGGGTCGAGTCTCTATTTGTCGGAAACAGTTGGCCTCGTGCCATGCCAACTCTGTTGGTACCAGAGGATTGCTATGTATCCCTTAGTTCTCCTTCTCGGTTCAGCTGCAATAAGGAGGGATATAGGAGTTTGGCGTTACGGACTGCCACTATCTGTCATTGGCCTAGCAATCTCGATATACCATATCACGATCCAGTGGAAGCCGGCGTTGGATATAGGTACTTGCGCTACGGGGGCTCCGTGCACTGGGCGCTATCTTTCTGTGTTCGGATTTATTTCGATCCCGACGATGGCTGGCAGCGTGTTCCTCGCCCTCACTGCGCTCATGCTTCTGCTGAGACAGTTCGATAGCGCGAGTGATATTGACGCACCTGCGCAGACTGGGCTGATAACAGATCCATAATCTCAGAGTATCAGCAACGCCCGAAGTGCCCGGATAGTTTTAGTGTCAGGAAGCTCGAAACTCGGAGATTGCATCGACTAGGGCTTCCCCCGCCGTCAGATCACAGGCTCCGTGTGCTTCCTCAAAGAGCAGTACTTTTACGAAACCGTCCTCGACCATCATTGAATGCCGAATCGCGCGTCCGTAAAATCCAACCGCGGGTGCGTCAAACCCGAGTCCTAGCTTGGTTGTCAATTCTCCCGCGCTGTCCGCCAGCATCACTATGCCTGCCTCTTCAGCTCCCGTTGACTCTGCAAAAGCCTTCATCACAAAGGGGTCGCTCACGGAAAAACATATTACTTCATTTACGCCGTTTTCTTTTAGTTCGTCATGGACTCGGAGTAGACTTGGAACGTGGGCCTCCGTGCAGGTTCCAGTGTATGGCCCAGGGAGTCCCACTAGGACGACACATTGTCCCCGCGTGTGATCACTCAAGGAGACTTCTTTAGGCCCTTCTTCTGTCATACAAAGGAGAGTGGCGTCAGGAAGAAGGTCCCCTTTTTTGATGCTCATCAGTCTTTGCTCGGATTATGTCGTCTTAGGAAATGGGTCGCACTCGTTTCTTGAGCATGAAGAGACCTTCCTGCATGCTTGTCACGATGATCGTTCCGCTATCGAAAAAGGGATATGTGCTCCAAGCACCGCCGAAGCCGGCCCCTGTCCTATAGGGCGATGTATCGAACATGCCGACTTCCACAGGGTTGAGGGGGTCTGACACATCGAGGATGTGGAGTCCGTAGTTGTAGTTTGCCTGATACGTGAGGTCACCCTTCACATATAGGTTGTGGGCGCTGGCTGGGAGTGAGCCGAAGAATTCTTTAGCGAGCACTGGATCTTCCAAGTCATCCAGGTTCCAAACCAGTGTGCGCGTGGTCTCTACGTTGCCTGCGATGACATCACTTTCATCGTCCATGATGAAGTATCGGTGGTCTTCTGTGAGCCAACCTTGGTGCATGTATGCTGGGTTGGGGTGCGAGGCATTCGCGAGTTCTACAGGGTTTGATTTGTCGGTGACGTCGGAGATTTGAAAACGATTCCCCGACATGCGAAGGCAAATTTCCCGTCCTGTGAAGTTGTCATCCGTTCCATGATAGATGACGCACTGAGCGTCGTGGGTACTCCCCGGTTCTGAACAACCAACAAATTCAGGGTTCTGGGGGTCATTGATGTCGATCATGTGCAGGCCAGAACACCCTCGACTCGTCAGGTATGCGAAGCCCGTATCTTCGTTGATGATCACATTGTGGCTGCTCTCTACCACGTTGTTTTCTACTCCGCGATAGAGGACGTCAGGCTCGAACTTAATCGGCGGATCAGGCACGTCGCGGAGGCGCGTGAGATCGAAGATCTGCATGCCATGGGCCCCGGCTCCGTCTGCGACAACGTACGCATGGTTCTTGAATGTTTTAATGTCCCTCCAAAGCTGGGAACGTGGTGTACGGGGTGTCTTTGGAAGATCCCCAATGAGAACTGGGTTCATTGGATCAGTGATGTCGATGAACGATGTGCCGTCGTTTCGACCGACGATCGCGTACTCGCGATCTGTGTCAGGGTCTGTCCAGCCCCAATTGTCGTTTGCCCGGACGCCGCGAGCGTCCTCCGGAGCGGTTAGTAATGAGGTGGGGACGTACGCATAAAGTTCGACATCCGTGCACTCAAAGACTTCGATGGCACCATCTTCTTGGCAACGGAGTTCCTCTCCGAGGACCGCGCCCATCTGATCTGGTGGACTAACCAGAGTCTGTATGTGATCCCATTGGCCCTCGCTGGTTTTTTCGAACAAGAACACTCCACCAGCTTGATGATCGAGTCCGCTCGCGGTGATGGCTACTAAGCCCTCCGCAGCGACGATTCGATGTCCGAAAGAGTCTTCATTATTTGTCTCTTCTTCAGTGAATCGGAACTCGCTCAATCCTTGCTCTGAAAATCTGTAAGTGATTCCCGTTTCTAACCCTCTTGTAACCGGAGCACCTACCCAAAGCGCGTCCCCGGACATCGCGATCGCTGCACCAAAAACGTCACCCTCCTGTCCGCTAGGATGTGCAATTCGCATGGGGTCAGCCCATCCATCGGGGGAGTCATCGATGGCGAAAGCGAACGCTGCTCCTACCCCTTGGTCATCAAACGGCGCACCGATAACTACTCCAGTTGCTCCTTCGGTTGGTACGATCGGTGCTCCGAAAGTGGCATCTGTGTTGGCTTCAGAGACTAACTCTCCTGAATGTCGCCAAGCTCCATCATCCATTTGGTATTCGAAGACTCGACCGGCCCCTAGAATTCCAGTCGAACTTTCTGCTCCCGGTGCACCTATTAGCAGTCTGTCACCGACGAATGCCATGGCGGCCCCAAACCCATCTGCACTCGCCGCGACGGGTGACGAAAACCGTTGTTGTTCTGACCACCCTCTTGCACCTCTTCGGTAGGCGATCACTTCCCCAGCCGGCTCTTCGGGGACATCATCGGTCGCTGTTCGCTGTCTGGGTCGGAGCCTGCTCCTGTCGGTCGTGACATTAGCGTGGCCTACCAAAACCCAGTCTCCTTCTGCCGCCAAGGAGATCCCGTAGTCAACACCGCAGTATCCATTAAAGTCGCATCGTGGATCGATTCCAGCGGATGTGTCCTCTGTCACCATTGCATCAAATGACCAGCCGATCCCGTCACGTTGGAAGGCGAAGACTGACCCTTCTCGGTTTGCGACGAGCAGTGAATTCCCTGTAAGGGCTAAAACAGCGCCGAAACCATCCGCCCGCTCGGAGTCGGGTGACGTGAGAATGGTTGCTTCCGTCCACTCCGCTTGTGCCCCACCGCGTTTGTATACGTAGACCATTCCAGGGCGGAATGTGTTATTCGGTTCCCCGACCAGCAGGGCGTCACCATCGATGACGACTGAATTCCCGAACGAACCCGCCTGAGCGAGAACTGGAGAAGCGGTCATAGCGACCATAAATAGGGCGAGCGCAAAGCGGTGTAGGACAGTCATGTGATCTCCGAGTTTTTTATATCCGGCTAGGCTACGCAAAGCATCGCGATACGACAATGTTATCAGCTATTTCTTCAGCTTAGATGTCCTTAGCTTTTGGATGGCAATGTGTTAATTACCCCGTCGGGATTTGAGCCATGAAGTCCACTGTGAGATTCGCGTTCACACTGTTTTTGTTTTTGGTTTTAGCCGCTGGAGGGCGGAAGGTTCAGCACTTCGGGCTATCCAAATCGATCCCTTCTGCAGACTCAAGAACTGTATCCCCGGGGCAATTACAACTCTGGTTCACACAAGCTCCACAGGAGGGCTCTGTCACTATTCGTCTTGTCGATTCTGGAGGGGACTTGGTGGGGACAGGAGACCCAGTCCGGAATTCGGAAGATCCCCAATTAATGGAGGTCGATGTTCCGTCGGTGCTGGACGCGGGGGCTTACACAGTCATGTGGCGGGGTATTGGAGACGACGGTCATGTGGTACGCGACGAATACGGCTTCGAGGTCACGCCCGAAAGCTAAGTTCTATGAGCTAACGATCGAGCGGCCTGGAGGGGTATTCTAGGGTTGTCGCCTGCTTGCCCGCATGAGCGGGTGAGTGGCGAAGACCAGGGTATCATATACTGCGTCGGCGGGTCGCGTCCCATCCGGGAAGTCCGAATCCTTGTCCGGGTACTCGGGTCGTTCGTGAGAATTCACATATGCAGATATCAATTGCGCTTCTTCGTCTGTGAGTGTGCCAGGCGCTGTGAGCGGCATCGCATGCTTTATATAGCCCGCTAGCTTCCAAATCCGAGCGGCTCCGGCCCCGTCATTCCAAGACAATGGACCCCAAAGTGGACCTGGTTTTGCCAGAATGAGGTCGATGCCTTGCCCATCAAGCCCATGGCAAGGAGCGCAGTGGAGGTTGTACAACTCCTCACCTCCATTTACGTCGAGTTCTTCAATAGGGATACGGGCTTCAACCGCGATCTCGTTTTGACCGAGCCATGCGGGCCGTTCTCCCATCGTGAAGCCCTCCGAAAGCCAATTCAGATAAGCGTCGAGCGCCAGCATTACAGGATGATCGTATGGGGGTGCAGTTCCATTCATACTTCGTTTAAAGCAACCGCCGATCCTGTCCTCAAGGCTCACTAACCTGTCGTCACGTCGTCTGTATTGTGGGAAGGTGGCTGCTACACCGAGTAATGGGAGTGCCCTATCCCGTTGCCCGGCGTTGAGGTGGCAGTTGCCGCAGGTGAGATCGTTCCCAACGAACTCTGATGCGTAGGTCTGTGGGTCTTGGCTGATCTGGAATCCGAGACGGATCATGCTTGCCATCCGCGGGTCTGGATGGATTGAATCTGCCATTGGATCGTAGAGCAATTCACCCACACGCTCGAGTGTGGCCGCAGCAGGTATCAGTAGTTCGGAGGCCTGGACCGTTGTCTCTGCATCTGAAAGCGCAGACTCTGAAGACGTGCACGCAACAAGAGTGAGCCCCATTGCCGTTACTGCATGCAGTGAGGCTTTTCGTATCGTCATCTTCCGCAGGCCGGTCTGTTGCATGTTGGTCATGGATTGGGCACAAACTTACTTCTCGCAACAAGTCACGCGCATCAATTTGCTGAAGTCCTAGCCAATGACATAGGGACAGCTGTCCCAAAACTCGTCTTTGTAATGCATACGAGGAGTTCCTAATGAGATGGAAAACCCAAGAGGCTGGCGACTGTGGAGAGTACCCCCATAGCTTACTCGGCGTGGATTTAATCTCATTCTAGAACTGCTGAACGGGGGAGAAATAGTCATGACTGGATCAAGCATTCGATCTATCGTCACGTTTGTGCTTGGGGTTGCGCTTATGGGCATACCGTCTTCTCTAGAGGCTCAGGCGGATTTCGCCGGCAGTTGGACTCTTTCTGTAACAACTGATAACGGGGTTACCAATCCCAGCCTTAATCTCCAGCAGGATGGAGTCAGACTCACAGGGAGGTACTCTTCTGAAGCTCTTGGTGAACAGAACGTGCGGGGATTGGTCGATGGTAATGACGTGATGATTCGCTTCAATGCCAGCGTCCAAGGTCAAAGCATCCCGGTGGTCTACAGGGGCACTCTCGATGCCGATGGACGTCTTACAGGAACCATTGTAATTGCCGATGGCATGTTGTCCGGCACGTTCACAGCAACTAGGCAGAGACCTTAGGCTGGATGTTCATTTTCGTTTGAGCTCGGTCTGTGCCTTCCGGATGAGCTCGGCCCATTGATCGAATTCATCGGGATCCCATACTTCATTCATCGTTGCTAGTGCCTCAGCTTCGGGCACCTCTTCCACGAGGGTCCTGTACATGTATACGAACGCTGACGCCCGCATGTTCGCGAAGCAGTGGACGAACACCTTGCGCCCTTCGTTCGCCTCCATGACATCGAAGAACATCCTCACGTCAGCAACTTCAGGGCTTTCCCAATCCACAGGTATGTGCACGTATGTCAGTCCCGTTTCTGCAACTAGAAATCCCTCGTCCCCGTTACGACGCTCGTCCGCTATAGCAAGGTTTACGACGACATCATAACCCTGTTCGGAGAGAAGGGGGATTTGATCATATCCGATCTGGCCCGCTGAGGAGAGAGTTTCGTCTACGACTTGAAAGTTGCGGACCGTCTCAAGCGGTTGAGGGTTCGTCTGTGCGGCTATCGGCGAGGTGATTAGAGTCGCTATCGCGACTCCGATTATTGTGTTAGAAGTGCTCATGCGATTGATGAATCCCGTTTTTTGGGGTCGGCCATGGTCTGAAGCGTAGCACAAAGGAAGAGCATGTTACCTAACTTCAGTTCGAACGAATAACCACTGTGAGTTTAGCTCCTCCAA
>DEAT01000035.1:6730-28919 GCA_002348265.1 Gemmatimonadales bacterium UBA2975
ACCTAGTTGCTGTCTGAGGAGTATCGACCCCACCTTATCCTCTTCATTCCAACATCGGAGCTTAGATGGACAACGGCATGCACTTTTCCATCACTAACAAGCGGGTCGTTCGAACGATCGGGATCGCTTTCGTCAGCTTGATTTTGATTTCCTGCGGGATGGACGAGGCACAGCATCGTGTGGTCGTTGCGTCCTTCCAGCACGAGACATGCACGTTCTGCCCCGGCGGTGACATTTCTGCTGAGGACTGGCTAGGTCGATTAGAGGGAGACGAAGTCCTCAACTCTGGGGGTTACGTGCGTGGTTTCGTAGCTCAGGCTGAAGACTACGGCGACATCGAATTGATTGGGCTGCGGTCACCAACAGGGGTATTTGGCGGGTCGTCCCGTAGCTGGAATACTCAGGAGGCATTCGACGGATTCGTGACCGCCATGCTCGAAGACTTAGAAGCTGTAATGCCTGTTGATGGCGTATATCTGGCCCTCCACGGTGCGATGGCTGTGCGGGATATCCCAAGGCCTGAAGCTGAAATCGCTAGACGCTTTAGAGAAGTCGTTGGTCCTGATGTCCCCATCGTAGGGACATTTGATCTGCATGGAAATGAAGATCAGGAATTCCTTCAATACGCTGATTTTTCTTTTGTGACGAAGCGATATCCGCACTATGACGCTGCCGTGCAGGGAGGACGTGCGGCACGTGCTATGCATCGAGCTATGGATGGCACATATGTGCCGACTACGGCAACGCGGAAGCCAGGCGTGATTACGGCTACAGTTCATCAATGGACGGGGCAGTCACCCTCAATGGACATAATGGAGCGTGCTCGACGCTGGGAGGCTCGAGAAGACGATGTCTTCGTGAGCATTTTTTATGGTTATCCATGGTCCGATGTACCTGACGTCGGTGCAACAGTTCAGGTGATGACAAATGATGACCAAGAGTTAGCCGACATCATCGCTGACGATATGAACGACTTTATATGGAGGGTTCGGGAGGACTTCGCCGTAGCGGGTTATCCTCTACCAGGAGAGGCAGCGGAGCAGGTGCGTGCTGCGGTCAGGGCTGAACTGACTCCGGTTGCAGTAGGCGATCACTCAGATCGAATGGGTGACGCCACACATATTTTTAAGGCGTTTGAGAATGCTGGGGTCGAACGAGTGCTGCACGGTGCCATCAGTGATCCTGAGTTGCTCGATCAGTTGGTGGAAGCTGGAGCTTCTCCGGGTGACCCTTTCGATGAGGAGATAGGTGGATTCACCCCGTCAGGGGGCACGCCCGTGCGTGTCGTTGGTGAACTTGCTTATCTAGGCGAGTGGAGGGGCTACGAGACAGCAGCGGTAGTGCGGTATGGTAGCGGTAGTGCCGTAATTATCGTTCCCGCCTATACACAGGTAACAGATCCTGAGTCATTTAGATTTGGAACGCTTGACCCAGCCGAGTTCGATGTGTTCGTCGTAAAGTCACGCGTGCATTTCCGGCGCGGTTTCGACGAAACGGGCTTTGCATCTACCATTGTTGTGGTCGAAGCGCCGGGACCTTTCGTTGGCACCACTTATCTAGATGCGTTGCCGTATGAGCACGTCGACCTCTCTACGCTTTATCCATACGGCGTACCGGAGGATCGGTAGGTGATCTTTCCGCTGGGTGCTGAAATGGATCAGGCCCGTGGCAGGCGCCAGACTCGCCCCGTATGTTGGCGTAATAAAGCGAACTTCGGGGCACAACTGAACAACAGACTTATATAAGGGAGCAAGAATAAAAATGATCAAGCGCCCACTCATTATCGGCGCGGCCCTAGTCGCAACTGCGGCTTTCATGGCCGCAGAGGCTTCGGCCCAAGATCCCTCCGCACGGTTCGGTCAGTGGAAGATGGACTCGGATGCGCCAGCACCAGCGATCAACATTATGACGTATGAGCCGTGGGGTGACGGGGGCATGTCGATTACTGTCGCCGCAACAAATTCTCAGGGTCAGGATTCTGAGTGGGGTTACGACACCATGTTTGACGGGGAATTCCGCTCGGTGTGGGGTCAGAACAACGCTGAGACGGCGGTCGAGTGGGTTAATGCGAGCACGACGAGAATCTCGAATTCACGAAATGGCCGTGTTACCCAGGTGATCATCAATGTTCTCTCCGAAGACGGCAACACGATAGAGAACGAGTACATCCGCATGGATGAGAATGGGAAGATCACTGGCGTAGGACATGCCACCTATCGGCGGATTCAGTAGACGTATAGATCCAAGCGCAGAACTAGGACGTTGATGTTGCGATCAGGATGGTCGAGAGATCTACAATTTCGTCAGTGTCTCCGGGAAGTTGGAGCACTTCGGCTTCCATGTGGTATACGTAGCTTACTCAGCCCGTAACAACACATCTGAATGTTCAAGACCGGCTACATCCTCACCCCGAAGCACGATCTCGTATGGTTCCTCGGGCTTCCGTTTTTTGCTGTAGCGCTTGCGCTCGGTTTTCAGGCGTGGTTGCCGTACGTGGCAGTTGCTTCAATCAACTTGTGGATCACCATTCCCCATCACTATGCGGGCTGGATCCGGTCATACGGAATGCCAGACGTGTGGGACCGATTCAAGGATCGGTTGATAATAGGCCCTGTGGTAATAATCGGATTCACCATAATGGGTCTGCAGTTTGCTCCTATCACGTTGCTTTTGCTGGTCACCGCTTGGGATCATCAACACAGCATCATGCAGCAGCATGGTCTAGGTCGTATCTATGATTTCAAGGCAGGTGCAGGGCTGAAGCAAACGAGGCGTTATGACCTAGTGCTCCACTGCGTGCTTTACGCCTACATGTTCCTGAATGCGCCGATGTTCAAGTTCCTTTGGATTCGGGAACTACATCGGATGCGAGTTCCTCTGTCTGTGTCGTTTGTGGACGCACTGCTCATGGTCAGTCAGGTGGTCCTAGTCGGCTACCTGATCGTGTACATGTGGCATCTTTGGAGAACGCATCAGGCTGGGGCGATAATAAACCCCGTGAAGTATGTCTTTATCTTCGCCAGCTACTTTCTTTGGTACTTTGTGGCGTGGAACACGAACTCAATTCTGCTCCACGCGGTGGCCCATAGACTCATGCATGGCGTTCAGTACATCGTCATGGTGTACTCGTTCATGAGAAAGAGTCAGGAGAAAGGAACATTCCGAAAAGGGCTGTGGAGCAAGCTGACGGGTCCTGGACATCTGCGGTGGTTTCTCGCGGGTGGAGTGCTCTATGCTGTGCTATTTCAGCTTGTCATAAATAGACCCCTCGACGAATTCGGTTTCGGTGTCGTGAATTTTGCACCGTACCCGGCAATCGATGAATTCGGTGTGCCGGCTATGGACTACGCGAGTGGTTACGCGCTCTTCTCACAGATGATGATCTATGCCTACGGATTGATGCATTACTATCTCGATTCATTCATCTGGAAGGTCAGTGACAAGCAGACCCAAAAGGGTCTATAGCGCTCCCGGGGAGGTTTCGTGGCCCATACCGCTGAAAACGTTGCTTGGTACCGGCGGTACCGCATGTTGCTAGGCATATATGCGATCGGACTGTTGTTTGGTGGTCGAGAGTTTCTTGTTGCTCGCGCGGGTACCCAGGTCGACCCAGGCTCGGAAGAATGGTCGCGGATGGCTGCGGTGATCGCGGAGATCAACCCTGCGGATGCCGACACCGACTTTCTTCTGGCCATGGAAGCACTACAAGAGGGTGACCAGCCAAGGTACATCGAGTACATGGAGTCCGCGCTCGGTAAGGGAGTCAAGCACAACAACCTCCTGCTTTCTGAATACGCCCATCACCTAATGCGTATCCAGGCTCCTTTCCAGAGCATTGATATTGCCTTGAATAGGTGGCGAGAGAATCATCAACTCTCTTTTGAAATAGTGAGCTTGCCTCTGGGGCAGGGCCCGGCGAGCCAGCAAGACTATAATGCGATCCGTCGTGAGCTTGATGCGATTGATTGGATTTACGAGTGGGAACTTCGCGAGCCTTCGGGCGACATGCTCCAGTGGGTGCTACTCCTGCAGTTCGAGCCTGCTGAAGAGGCTGCAATACGGGATGTTATTGAAGCCACCTCCATCCTTCTGCTCCCGTCAGAGGCTCGCTCAAGGCTGCGAGTGCGTTGTACGAGTTGGGAGGATTGTCAGTCGCAGGTCCGTTAAAGACGTAAAGATCTAACACTCATCAAGAAATGTAGACGAGTAAAAGCTAGAAGCCCGGCCCCTGAACGTATCAGGGACCGGGCTTCTGATGTTTGTCGTAGGGGCTTATCTCGGTTCAACAAGACTCGAAGAGAGTATCGTCGGCGTCATGATCTTATAGATGGGGGCAATGGCTGGTTCGCCGCCGGATGTTGTTCCGGGGCGTGGTATCCACGCATCCATTCGGTTCCAGTATACGACGTTATCCTCAGTTTCGACCTCTAGCATGTGGGCTACTAGCCGACCTAAGTACTGCGAGGTTGGAACTACGTACGTACCAGCAGGAAAATCTCGAGTTTGCGTGATGACATCACCAACCTGTATCCGCGTGACTGCCTGGTGGTTGTATTGTCGCTCGTGTTCAACTCCAGCGACCGTGTATGCCTGAACTTCCAAGGTCACAGGCTCCAAGAGTTGTTCAACCGTGATGCCGTGACGGAGCAGGAGAGAGACGGCGTCTTCGGCATCGCGCGGGAGCACATAGGCCCACGGCCGATCTCTGAGTGTTACAGCGACAGGCTTTTTCATTAGCCGGGCACCGGTCACCTCGATGGTATCTAAGGGCATTGAAGGCTGATCATTGAAATCTCCCCCGCGGACGATTACGTAATCGACAGGGTAGTTCTCCGCAGCATATTCCATTTCCACTGCGATCTGACCTCGTGGCTCCGCTCCCATCGCGATTGTCTCTGCCCTAGCCTCTTCTACAGTTCTGACTAGGTGCTCTGCATTCGCAACCACCCATTCCGCTACTGCGAGATACCCTAAGTATCCTGCTCGAGCACCTACCTCTAGCTCCTGTCGCGGTGCTTCAAACAAAATCCCGACTGAGTTTACCATGCCTCCATAGTTCCGGCCGATTCGGACTTGGGATCCCCCTGTGTTCCACTCTTCTTCATCTCCGCGTGAGTAGTACCACGCCATCATGTTCTCGATTCCGAGTTTTGCGTCGATCGCCGGGAAAATTTCGTCGTCGCACAGGAGCGTTAGCTCTATTGCTGAGTCGTAATGGCTGGTGCACTGATAATTGAGGTTATAAGGCCGTGCTCCTCCGTTGTGACCGTCAATGAATAGATGTGGCCTCCATTCAGTGATCAGGTTCTGCACGTATGACTGAATAGTGGCGTGTTCGAGTTTCACATAGTCGCGGTTAAGGTCGATACCCCATGAGTTACCGCGTTGCCCTCGTTCCGTTGCTTCGAACCCGTCGGGGTTGATCTGCGGAGCTACCAGAATCGTTACTTGATCGAGTAAGTTGTTTGCCGCCGTTCCTCGGGTGGCTAAGTCCCTCATCAGTACTAAGAGGCCTTCCCGGAAGGTGCGTTCGCCACCGTGTACATTTGCTGCGAACAGGATGACTGGACGGTCTAGAGCCATCGCTTCCCACGGTTCTGAGATCAGGGGTCGCGAGAAGATCGCGTATGGGAGTTTCCGGCCTTCTCGGGTTTCACCGTATGTCCCCAGCCTCATGTCTGACGATACGCCGCGTAGCTGTTCCAGGTAGTCCCACATCTCAAGATGGCGGGTGTGCGCTGAGAAACCGTTTAGTTCGGCGGCAGTGCGAGGGTGCCCTTCAGGCACGGGGTCCCACGTGACGACTTGTGCACCGATAGGAGATGAAAGGAAGAAGAGGGATATCACCACACCAAGCAGAGTTGAGCTGCGGTAGCGGTTAGGTAGATCACGTGTGCGGAACATCGGTGGTCCTGTTTTGCGAGAATTGCTGGTTGCTCTCCTGAAGGTAGACACCATCTCGGGGAGCGGGGAAGGGTGGTCTCGTTTAGATTCTTCCGGCTTCACTGAGTTTATGATGGAGAGACACGTGTGAGTGGTGCAGTTGTCGTATCCCAGCTAGGCGGACCTGAGGTCCTTGAGTGGATCGAGCGGGATCCAGGAGAGGTTGGGCCTGATGAGGTCAGGGTCAGGCACAGGGCGGTAGGTCTGAATTTTATTGATGTTTATCATCGCACCGGCCTATATCCCCAGGAGTTGCCCTTCACTCCTGGGGTGGAGGGGGCTGGTATCGTCGAAGCCGTTGGGAGCGAGGTCGATGATCTCGAAGTGGGCGCCCGGGTGGCGTACACGAGCAATGGACCGATCGGCTCTTATTGTGAAGTCAGAGTGATACCTAGATGGCGTCTAGTAGAGTTGCCTGACGAGATCAGCGAAGAAACAGCCGCTTCCATGATGGTGAAGGGTTGCACCGTAGAGTACCTGGTCCGCAGGACTTACGCCGTGCAAAGCGGTGATAATGTGCTGCTCACAGCTGCAGCTGGAGGTGTTGGCCTGATCGCGTGTCAGTGGTTGAGAGCGCTGGGTGCGAACGTAATAGGTACGGTAGGGACGCGGGAAAAGGGAGAGCTAGCGAAAGCAAATGGTTGCGACCATGTAATACTTTACGATGAAGAAGATATTGCTGAACGGGTCGCTGAGATCACTGACGGGCAGGGTTGCCGGGTGGCTTATGATTCCGTGGGTGCGAGTACGTTCGAGTCATCGCTTAAATCGTTATCACCCAGGGGCTTATTAGTAACGTTCGGGAACGCGTCAGGCCCGGTCGAGCCTATGTCTCCTCTGCTTTTGGCGAAGCACCACTCATTGTTTTTGACTAGGCCGCGTCTAGCAGACCATTACTCTGACCCCCGCGAGACCGCCGAGGGTATTGGGGCGCTGTTCGACATGGTTCGAGCAGGGAAAGTTCGTCCACACATTGGAGAACGTTACCCCCTCTCTGACGTCGCTTCAGCTCACAAGGCGCTCGAGGCTCGTCAGACGGTCGGATCTACAGTGCTGCTGGTTTAAGCTCTCGAAGTGCCGCTTGAAGGTTATAGCGAGCTGATAGTGTCTAGTCTTCGCTTTAAGACGGATTGGCTACGCTATGCGATGCTTGGTATGGGCATCTTGGGCATGGTCACGCTTCCAGTTTCTGCCCAAGTAGTGGAAGAGGAGGGGAGTCAAGACTCTTTGGCGTCCGTGCCTATCGACCCTGAAGCAGCGCCCAGACCAACACTAAGGGCGTTGCGTGCGGTAGGTTCGATCACAATCGATGGTCGACTTGATGAGTCATCGTGGGCTAACGCTGCACCTGCAACTGATTTTGTGCAGTCGACACCTCGTACAGGTATGGCAGCGACGGAACGCACAGAGGTTCGTGTTCTGTTTGATGACAACACGCTCTACATCGGCGCGATGATGTATGACTCCGAGCCAGATCGTATTGTCGCACAGCGGATGACGCAGGACTTCTACAGTCCGAATGAGGACATCATTGGGATGTCTCTGGACACCTTCTTAGATCGGCGAAACGCCTACTACCTGATGATCAACCCGAATGGGGCGATCAGGGACGGGCAGGCTTACGACAACTCGCGCACGAGCAATGTGGAGTGGGAAGGCATCATGCGAGTGGAGACGGAGAGACTCGATGACGGGTGGAGCGCTGAGTTGGCAATCCCATTTTCGACTCTCCGGTTCGATCCATCTAAAGAAAGACAGGAATGGGGAATCAACTTCGTCCGGCGGGTGAGAAGAAAAGTCGAAGACTCAATGTGGGCTCCGGTAGCAAGACGCACACGGGTGCATCGGATGGCGGAGGCGGGACGCTTGATCGGACTTCCTCGTCTCGAGGGAAGTCGAAATATCACAGTAAAACCCTTTATGCTCAGTGAGAGGGCGAGAGGCACTCTTCCCGGAGTAGCTGAGCAGCGGAGCGAGGGGGATGTAGGACTAGATATTAAGTGGGGTCTAACACCGGGCCTCACGGCAGACCTGACATGGCAGACCGATTTCTCTCAGGTAGAAGCTGATCAAGAGCAGGTAAACTTGACTCGATTCCCGCTCTTTTTCCCCGAGAAGCGCGAGTTCTTCATAGAGAGTTCAGGCACATATGCGTTTGGCGACCTGTCAGAGCGTAATTATCGGCTAGGTGCTTCTCCGAGAGACTTTACGTTATTTCACTCCCGTCGTATCGGTCTACTAGGTGGTCAGCCAGTCCCCATCTCAGCTGGCGGGCGCTTGACCGGGAGAGCAGGAGGCTTCGAAGTCGGCGCTCTAAACATGCAGACGTCTTCCACCGATCTTTTGGACTCAGAGAGCTTCACTGTGGCAAGGGTAAGGCGCACAGTTCTGGGATCGGTAGATGTAGGCGGCATCTTTACAAACCGACAAGTATTAAGAGGCAGATCCGCAAACGATGTTTCTGATCGCCAGGCGCAGACCGAGTACAATCGGGCGTGGGGCGTCGATGTAAATGCCCGTCTGTTCGGAAACTTGATGGTGCATAGTTACCTAGCCGAAACACATGAGCCCGGGCAGAGCGGCAACAACCAAGCGGCCCGAGCGTCGTTAGCATGGCGAGATGCGTTTTGGAATATTTCGGTTCTCTACAGAAGTATCGGGGAAGCTTTCAATCCTGACGTAGGCTTTGTTCGCAGGAGGGCTGTCCGGCACTACTACGCCACTGTGGGTGCCCATCCGCGACCTCCGGTCCGTGGCCTGAATGAGGCGAATCCCTATCTGGAGATTGAGCAATACCGTGACTTTGATGGCATGCTCGAAACTAGGAATGTTACGGGTGGTATGGCGCTGTCATTCTTGGACGGCAGTGTGCTAACCCTGCTTGGCACCGATCGTTATGAGCGACTCGATCGGGAATTCTCTCTCTCTGGGGGAACTGTGCCTGCTGGCGTTCATCAGTTCCGTGAGGCTTCGGCGAAATACGTATCTGATGCATCCCGACCCCTTTCGGGCGAGGTGCGTATTGGCGGAGGCGGATATTTTCAAGGTGCACGAAGGTCGATCGGGGGCACCTTGGCTTGGCGTGTGAACCGACATTTAGGGTTTGATTTTGGCGCTGACCACAACGTCATTGAATTTGAGGGAGCGCCCTTTACAGTCGACGTATTCAGCGGTCGAGTCGATTACGCGCTTTCGACTCGCGTCTTGGCTGGTGGATGGTTGCAGTACAACGACGCGACCCGGGAAATGATCACGAATGTTCGCCTGAATTGGATTCACTCACCGCTGAGTGACCTCTTCTTAGTCTTTTCTGAGCGCCGCACTTCCGAGGGTGAGATCCTTGATCGTCGCCTCACCGCCAAGCTAACTAAGCTCTTCGCATTCTAGCGGTCCTCGCGCCCACGTATCTGTCAGTCTTTGCGTTGTTCTGAGATTGCAGCCCTCATCGCTTCAATGGTCGCGTCGGTTCTGAATTGTATTAACCTGCGCCCATGCTCCAGTGCGGTGTCGATTGGAAGAATGCTGATCCCGTTGATTGACGCCTTGCCCGCATCAATCCGCTGTCCGAGCCGCACGTGCTCTGGGTCATCGTTCATGATGATCGTCGTGATGTAGTAGTCGTCGTGAAGGCCTTCTAGCCTTGGATCTTCATCAATACCGAGCTCTTCTTTTTGATAAGCGAGCACGTCTTGGTAGTTGTAGTACTCTGGTATGTGAGCGATCACGATGTCGTGTCCGGCCCATTCAGACTGCAGTTCCTCAGCGACCTCTGTCATGCCTCGGAGGTTGCCACCGCTATCACCCATCAAGAAAATATTTGCGAAGCCCTGAGCCTTCAGACTTACCGCGTAGTCTCTCAGAACTGCGCGATATGTCTCCTGCGAATACCTGATGCCACCCGGGCTAGTCGCGCGCTCTGGGTTCCCAGGTTCGATCGTCACAATCGGGGCCACCAGTGTTTTCCCGAATTGCCGCGCTATTGATTCCCCCATCACTCTGAGCACGTGATTGTGTTTACCGGTCGTAAGGTACGGGCCGTTCTCCTCGATTCCCCCTGTGAGGATTAGAGCCGTTCTCCAGCCTTGGGCTAAGAGATCGCGGACTTCAGGCATGGTAAGCTCTTCGATCCACACGTTGTCGGCCATCGCGATTGGCCGTTCGAAGGTGTTCATGTCCTTCATTTCACCGCTTTGAGCCATTACAGAGGTGGGTGCAAGGCTTATCACTAACAGGACCATTCCTTTAAGCATGGACGTTTTCATCTAATTCTTACCTTGTGATTTCGGTGATGCGTGGACATGTGGCAGACCGTTTCTACTTGTCTTTTCGGAACCCTACAAGAGGAAGCGAGATTGTTTTGGTTCACCATTACATGCAAGAGAACGATACACGGTGCGTTTCGGCCATCCTCTGAGCGCGTAGGATATCGGGGGGCCCGAGGGGCGTAAATCGCGTAGGTTTCTGAGATCAGGCTCAAACAGGTCCTTCGGAGGACGGTCAATGAAAAAGATGTCGTTCATGTTTGTCGCGGTCGGTGTGGTTTCCACTGTAGCCTTGGAGGCCCAGACTTTCCCTACGGACGATCCTGTGATCCAAGAGATGTGGAAGGAAGGGATGGAGGAGGGGTCGCAGGCGTACAATCTCGCTCAGGTACTAATGGACTCTATCGGTCCGCGCCTAACTGGGACATCGGGATACGTTCAGGCGGCCGAGTGGCTTGAGTCTCTATACAATGCATGGGGCGTCGACGTTGAACGACATGAATACGGAACATGGAGAGGCTGGGAGCGCGGCATCACACATGTCGACCTTCTAGAGCCACGAGTACGGACTCTTAATGCCACGATGATGGCGTGGAGCCCGGGCACGGAGGGAGTTGTAGAAGCGGAAGTATTGGCTCTGCCCGAGTTGAGTAGCGAGGCGGACCTAGAAGCGTGGCTCCCTCAGGTTGCTGGAAAGGTTGTGGCGATTTCTTTTCCTGAGCCGAGTTGTCGAGCACCGGAATCATGGGAAGGACAGGCCACACAGGTCTCTTACCAGCGCTTTCTTCAGGAGCGCGAGACAGCGGAGAGGTCATGGACTCAGTCGCTGCTCCTCGCCGCGGGCATGGATCGTGGTGGCGCGCGTGGTGCGGAGGCAGTGGTCGCGAGGCGCTTAGAGGACGCGGGTGCCGTGGCTGTCTTACGTGCTTTGTGGTCCGACGGTTGGGGGGCTGACAAGATTTTTGATGCTAGCACGGAGCGAGTCGCTACCATTCATTTGAGCTGCGAAGACTACGGCCTAGTGGCGCGCTTAGCCTTGAACGACCAGTCACCTACTGTGCGTATCGATGCCCAAGCAGAATTCACGGGTTCGGTACCGGCGTTCAATGTCGTGGCCACGATGCCCGGAAGTGAGCTCCCAGACGAATATGTTCTTCTCGGTGCCCATCTCGATTCATGGGATGGTGCTTCGGGTGCAACAGATAATGGGACCGGTACCATCATGATGCTCGAAGCGGCACGGATTCTGAAAACTGCCTACCCTAACCCTCGTCGTACGATTGTGATCGGCCATTGGGATGCGGAAGAGCGTGGCCTGATTGGCTCGAACAACTTCCAGGCTGATCACCCTGAGGTGATGGATGGACTGCAGTCGGCCTTTAACCAAGACAATGGTACTTGGCGCGTCGACTACATTCGGATGATGGGTTTCACGGATGCTGGGTCGCACTTCGCACGATGGTTCTCGGCGATCCCACCTGAAATCACTCAGCACATTGAGCTCGACATCCCGGGTCTCCCTGAGTCTGGAGGGAGCGATCACATGTCGTTCTTGTGTGTGCCGGCGCCATCGTTCCGCTTTCAGTCGAATTACCCCGACTACCGCCAGTACACTTGGCATACTGGGATTGATACTTTCGACAAGATTGTGTTTGATGATTTGCGCAATAACGCTACGCTAGCGGCTATGGTGGCATACATGGCGTCTGAAGATCCTGAGCGCGTCTCTCGTGAAACGGTGACGCTTCCCAATGCTCCATTAGCAGGACCAATGCGCGTGTCCCGGAGGACGCAGAACTTCCCTTCCATTGGACAATGGCCGCAATGTAGGATCCCGAGGCGCAGTTACGAGAACAACTAGGCAGGTCTGATTGCCGGCCCAGGCCCAAAATGCTACTCGATGGGGCTCCATCGTGCGACATAAATGCGGAGTAAGTGTGTTAGGTCCGTTCGGAGGGCTAGGGTGAGAGGAGGGTTTGCTGACCGGGAGGCCTGCGCGTATGCTCGCGCGATGCACCCTTTCGCAATCGTTAGGAAGACGAGCGCATTGATCCTCGTCCTGGTTTTCCTTGTGCCTCAAGGGGCACAAGGCCAGCGCATTCAAAGGATTCCAGCTTCACTGATCCAAGAGGTGATGCCTCGGGCAGATCGCTTTACTGATCCGCAGGGCGATCCACCAGTGATTTCTGCGTTCGAAGTGCTTCCTGACGGGTCAGAGGATCTCATCGGGTATGTGTTCCTCACCTCGGACCTCCCGCCGGAGCAATATGGATACAGCGGACCGATTGAGGCACTCATAGGAATGCGCACCGATGGAACGCTAACGGGTGTAAGGGTCACTGATTATTTCGAGTCGTACATGCAAAGTATGGGCGACTTTTTGAGGACGCCGGGATTTCAAGAACAGTTCTCGGAGAAGCACATTGGTGATCCTTTCCAACTCTGGAACGACATAGACGGCATTTCTCGCGTTTCAATCAGCGTGAGAGCCCTATCGAGAGGAGTGCGCGATGCCGCCAGGAGAGTCGCCAACGCGCATGCACTAATTGACGGTCCATCTGCCACAGCTACTGAAGTTGTAGACCCTGTTGGCATGTCGTGGTTTGATCTCCGCCAGTCAGGGATCGTTCAGCGTTTCGAGGTTACGGAGCCCGGAGAGGGGTCGGCAGGTATTGGATTGGCATTTGTAGAGAACGACCGGTTAGGAAACTATTTCCTTGGTGAGCAACTCTACGCGCGGGCTCAGCGGTCTGCTGAGAGACGCGGCGGTGCCGACAATCTGATGCTTTACGCGATCGACGGTTCGAGACTTAGGCTGTTCCGTCAGCAAGGTTGGAGTATTGAGCAAGATGGAGACACCATTCAGATCGATTCACGCAATGTGATATCGATGGGACTTCCGTCGGGTGGCATCGTGTCGGGTGAAGCCACGCTGATTGGGATCATGTTGGTTGATTCCTTGCTGGACACTGCGCGTCCGTTTCGTTTCGTGTACGATCTCGATGACCTCGGGATCCACTCGGTCGAGTACCGGAGCCTGGAGGCGAGACGATCCGCAGCTGAGGCTGCAGCAGCTGCAGAAGCAGAAGCCCTTGCCTTGGCAGAACCTCAAGAATTGGTGGAGCCCGATGTTGAGTCGAAGACATTAGCTGATCGGACTGGATTAAGTGAGGATCGGCCAAAGATTCCTAGTAAGGAAGAGCTAGAAGTGCCCCTTACCGAAGAAGGAGCATCGGCGACTGATCAAGGTTTTGATTCGGTCGATGTAGCGGATGCGGAGCTAGGTGCAGAAGCGATAGCCGTGCCCGAGTTCGTTCTCACCGAGGACGAATCGCTACTTCAAAGAACGCTGGCGGGTGTGTCTTGGAGACGCCTAGCGATGATGGCGCTAGTTCTTGTCCTTGGGTCGGCTGCTTTCTTCACCAAATGGACGTCTCTGCGCTGGGCTTCGGTATTCGTCACGCTTGTAGTGTTGGGATGGTTAGACGGGGGATTCCTCTCCGTATCTCATATCACTAGTGGCATTTGGGCTGGAGTTGGCGTTTATGTTCGTGACATTCCACTTCTTCTAATCGTAACCTTCACGCTAGTCACTACCTTAGTCTGGGGTCGCGTGTTTTGTGGATTTCTCTGTCCATTCGGCGCCCTTCAGGATGTGATTGCTCGGTGGGGGCCGAAGTCTTGGCAGCGTTCGGTTCCGGAGCATCTTCACCAACGAGGCATCTGGATCAAGTATGTGATCCTTGCTGTTATTGTGGTCCCTGCGTTACTCGGCAGTCAGGTTAGCCTATATCAGTACTTCGAACCGTTCGGGACGGTGTTCTTCCTAAGTCCGTCACCGCTCCTGTGGCTAATCGCTGGTGGTATTCTTGCTGCGTCTGTTGTGGTCCCCAGGTTCTACTGTCGTTATGCGTGTCCGCTTGGGGCTGCTCTCGGCGTTCTAGCACTTCTTTCGGTTCAGCGTATCCCGAGAGTAGAGCACTGCTCACTTTGCTCTGTATGTGAGCAGAAATGTCCTACCGGTGCGATTCGCAAGGAGATCGTTGACTTTCCCGAATGCGTCCGGTGTAACGTGTGTGAGGTACAACTGATCGATAGGAGAGGGGTTTGCGGTCACGACTTAGAAGAAATCCAACCCAGACTAATTCAGTTGGGAGTTGAGTCGGGTGTCTGAATCTGGGTCGATCTCTCGAAGAGACATCCTGAGGATTACTGCGGGAGTCGGGTTAGGAGCTGCGTTTGGAATAGGGGTCAGCAGAGAGGCCTTCTGGCGAGCGGGTTTACACCGGGTAAGTGAAACCCGGGTCCAGATGGGCACCTTGGTCAACATTACGGTGGTGCACCCGGATAACGCCGGTGCACGTGAGATGATTGATTCAGCTTTCATAGAGATGGAGCGGCTTGAGGCCGTTCTTTCGCGTTATCGCGCCGATTCTGCTGTTGGGCGGTTGAATGCAACGGGACGGCTCCAGAATGCTCCCTCCCCACTCATCGAAGTCCTCAAGCTTGCCCTAGAGGTTAGTCACAGATCTAGCGGTGCTTTCGATGTCACAGTTGCGCCTTTGGTCGAGTTGCACGGATCCACGTTCGAGCGTAAAGGACGGCCCCCAACTGATCGGGAAATTGATGAAACGCTTAGCTATGTGGGCTATGAAGGATTGGTTGTTGCAGGGTCCGCGGTGACCCTTGAAGACAGTCGCATGGCCATCTCTCTCGACGGAGTGGCAAAAGGTTTTGTCGTCGATCAGGTTGTAGATCTATTGTCGGCAAAGGGTGCACAGCGGGTGCTTGTGGATGCGGGCGGTGATATGGCCTCGAATGGGTCGTCAGGAAGAAATGAAGAGTGGACTATTGGGATCCAGCATCCCCGGCGAACACAGGCCACAGTCGGCCGGGTTCAATTGAATGGAGGAGGCGTGGCGACTTCAGGTGACTATTTCCGATCGTTTACCCCGGACTATCGTCACCATGACATTCTTGATCCACGGACCGGTCGTCCTGCTCAGGAGCTAAGCTCTGCTAGCCTCCTAGCACCCTCTGCGATGATCGCGGATGCGCTTTCGACAGCCGCTCTCGTATTGGGTTCGGTTGATGGCATCGACTTTATTGATGGTTTTCATGGTGCAGAGGGGATCTTGGTATCGAAGGACGGTATCCAGGTGCTATCAGAAGGCATGAGCCAACGCCTCGGTTGAGTTACTTCTAAGTTGGCCTAATACCAAATGTGTGCCGCAGGGCGCACCGTGCTCCATGGAAACCGGCCATGCCATGAACGCCACCACCTGGCGGAGTCGATGCTGAACATAAGTAAAGTCCGGCTTTAGGGGTGCGGTACCCAGGCAAGCTCCATCGAGAAGGGCCCAGCATCTGACTAAGTGTCAGGGCACCTCCATTCACGTCACCTCCTACGAGATTGCCATCCCATCGCTCTAGGCGCTTAGGCCCCCACGACGATCGTGAGAGAATTCGCTCCCGAAAGCCTGGCGCGAAGCGCTCGATTTGAGCTTCGATGACCGGCGTGGCATCGCCTTCCCACCCGTTGGGCACGTGGCAGTAGCCCCATGCCGTGTGCTTGCCTTCGGGAGCTCGCGAACGGTCAAAAAGTGTATGTTGAGCTAGTAGCACGAAGGGGCGTTCGCTTAGCCGACCAGACCAAGGCTGCACTTCCGACGCGGCTATCTCTTCCAATGTTCCGCCCACATGTACTGTAGCTGCCTTTGCTACTGCAGGGTCTTCCCAAGGAATCGGGCCATCTAAAGCCCAGTCAACTTTGAATGCGCCTGGACCGTAACGCCATCGCTTTAGCCTGCGGAGGAAGGACTCTGGCAGGCCGGTATGGGCGAGCGCAGCCACCTGCCCGTGTGTGATGGCCATAAGAGTCGCTCGAGCACTTGGTAAATCGGCGAGTGAAGTCACTCGAGAGCCCGTCTGTATCGTTCCTCCTAATGATTCGAAATAGCGCGCGAGGGCTAAGGTCAGGTTACCTGCGCCTCCTTTGGGGAATGGCCATCCCACCGTGTGCGCAGCGACGATCAGGGCAGCTCCGACCGCGCCAGTAAGGAGGTGACTCAAAGGCGTACCAGCATGCGCCGCGTTACCGGCGAAAAGCGCTCGGGCTTGGTCGGATTTGAAGGATTTGGCGAGTCGGTTGGTCGACTTCAGGGCGAGTGGCGCGAAGCGAGCCATCAGGGTCGGGGAGCTTGGTATGGACAGCGGTGACCTCAACGTGTGCTCAAAAAACGTCTTCGAAGAAGCCACGAATGGAGCAAATCGTTTTGTCCACGCGTTTCCGTCTTCGCCTAGTGCAGATGCAGTCTGCTCCAGGCTCTTTTCCAGAAACGCCGTCCGGCTTCCTATAAGAGGATGGGCCAACGGAGTATCAGGATGCACCCACTCTAGGCCGAATGAGTCGAGTGGGAGAGATGAGAAGAACGGAGATCCAAACCCGAGGGGATGAATCGCTGAGCCGACGTCATTAAGGAAGCCGGGCAGTGTGGCTTCTTCTGTCCTTGCTGACCCTCCGACTTCATTAGCCGCATCGATGAGCAGAGTCGAGCACCCATGGGTTTGTAGTTCGATCGCCGCTGCTAGTCCGTTGGGACCGGCTCCGACGACGACAGTATCGTAGCTCATCAGTTGCCGTATGGATTTCCGAAGCGAAGGAGTACCGTCGAAGTCCCAGTGCTGGTCAGGGTTAAGACATAGAGGCGGTCATACTCCATTTCTTCTATAGGTGTGCCGGGGTCACCACCTAGGGCCTCTGCTAGTTGAGGAGTGGTGTTACTGTGACCGAGGACCAGATGACGTCCTGGCGTCTCTCGCAGCCGATCGGCAAAGCCTCCCAAGTCTTGGGCGTCGTAGATGGCCATGGCTAAGCCGGTGGATTCGCTAGTCGGAGCTCCGGTAGAGCGAGTCCGTTTCAAGTCTGTTGTGTGAATGTGTGTGATACCTGCGTCACTGAGCAGTGTCGCGACCAACTCCGCTCGCTGCTGGCCTGCCCGCGAGATCGGCGGGTCACTTGTCCCGTCTTCAGCTCGCTCTGCATGTCGGACAAGGTATACGACGGTCGCGTCGCTCTGAGCGGCGATTGCTGTCGGAAGTGAGCCAAACGCTAGAGTCGCTAAAGAAAGCAACCAGATGACAGGTACTTGGCGTTGTTGATGCAGGATCATAGGACTGGTTGGGTGCAGGTGGTTACAGGACGGACATTATCTGGCTTGAGCATGAGGGGCCACATGATCCTTGAATTTGACTCCGTTACGGTAAGCAGGTAGGGGACGGTATCACTGCAGGCCGTTTTTTTTACCTGAGAGTTTCGCGAGCAGTCTCAGGGTGAGGCGTTGGTTTTGTGGATTTCTTGTTGCCGGGGGTGGCAACCAGAGGGCACTTGGCGACATCTTGTCTGCGAGCGTGGCGAGTGAGGATCGCCGTCGGACTTGTCCGGCGGAGGAAAGTCCGAGCTCTACAGGGCAGGGTGCCGGGTAACGCCCGGGCGTCGCAAGACGACGGAAAGTGCAACAGAAAAGAAACCGCCGATGGCCGTTCGCGGCACAGGCAAGGGTGAAATGGTGCGGTAAGAGCGCACCGGACCGATGGTGACAGAGGTCGCATGGTAAACCCCACCCGGAGCAAGGCCAAATAGGGGGCGATGGGATGGCCCGTTCCATTGAAGTCCCGGGTAGGCCGCAAGAGGCCGTTGGTAACAGCGGTCCCAGATGAATGATCCTCCCCTCGCAAGAGGGACAGAACTCGGCTTATTCCGCGCGCTCACTCTGACGGCGTCCGTCGCGATCACGCGGCGGGCGCCGACCTGTATTGAGGCACCTGCGTATAGATATTTCGGGCGGTAACCTGTTTGCTGGATTAGTGTACATGTGCGGGTAGTCGCGCAGACCCTTTAGACAGACCTGGAGCACCACCGTGCGAAAGTCTTTGATATCTCTTCCTCTGCTTGTTATTTCGTTTGCATTTCTTGGACCTAACAAGGTTTCAGCACAGGTACATGTAGAAGCGAACGGCAATGTGGGGCACACTCTGGTCAACCCGGTTACTTGGATTGGGCAAGGCGCGTTTGATGCCCGCCGGGCTCTCTATGGTGGTGATGTGGGTGTAGTGTTTGGGCGGCGTTATGGCCGTGGTCTCCAGCTGGCACTGGACTTTGGCTACCAGCACCTGCTCAGTTATCAATTTGCACGGCAAGGAGACGCTTCATCAGCCGCTGCGGAGGCTTACCGTGGTGCTCTGACGACCCGTTTTTGGTTCCAAGAGGGTAAATGGTTCGGTGAGGCCGGATTCGGGGCTTATCGATTCAGTAACCACACCGATCCGTCGATAACGGCGGGGGTTGGAACACTCATCGAGTTGAATGAGGGCCTTTACGTACTGATGCGTGCTCGGGCGGCCGTTGTATACAGTTCCACGACTCAGATTGGCCCTCTTTGGCTCAGTACAGGGGTTTCATACCGGGTCGGGAGCTAATTTCGTTCGCTTGACCGGTTTCGAGGTTGAGCGATCTTGATCCTGAAATGCGCCCGTAGCTCAGTTGGATAGAGCGCGTGCCTCCGGAGCACGAGGTCACAGGTTCGAATCCTGTCGGGCGCACTAAATGGAGCAGAGACAAAGCATATTGGATGGACAAATGAACATTCTCGGCCTTTCGACAATGGGGGCTAGCTCTGCTGCTATCACCATAAACGGAGAAGTGGTTGCCGCAATCGAAGAGGAGCGCTCAACGAGGTTGAAGAACGATGGTGGCTTCCCTCATGAAGCGATAAGGATCTGTCTTGAAGTTGCAGGCCTGAGGATGAGTGACCTGGATGAAATTGCGATCTACTGGCAACCGTGGCGTGTGTTTGGACGTGGAAAAGGTGTTTTGTCGAGCCTCGTCACTAATCCGCGGAGCGCTCAATTTCGGTTGAAGAAGGTGTTCGACACCTTCAAGGATTCTGAAACGCAGTCTTATCCAGAGTTGCGTGGGTCCTGGATGGATTTGTTTAAGGTCAAGTCGGTGCTTCAGAGTGAACATGGGCCGTTCACCGCTTCAATTCGTTACTTTGACCATCACGATTGCCACGCTGCAAGTATCTATTACCTAACGAATTTCAGCCGTGCGATTTGCCTTAGCTATGATGGAGGTGGTGAATCTCACTCAACAGTGCTCTACGCGGTGGAAAACGGTCGGTTTGAGCGATTGAAAGCGATACCGTGGCCGAATTCTCTCGGTCATTTCTACAGCGCATTTACCGGGTTTCTCGGATTCCGGATGTTGGAGGGAGAGTACAAAATGATGGGGTTGGCTCCCTATGGTGAGCCCCGGTTTAAAGATGTCATACTGGAAAAAATTATCCGGAAAAAATCGGACGGTGAATATCAGCTTAACACCCGTATACTAGATTACCATGCAGCGCTGCACGGGGTTTTCAGCCCGGAGTTAAGGAATTTGTTTGGGGAGTCTCGAGACCCTTCAGGCGAGTTTTCCGAAGTCCATCGCGATATAGCGGCGAGTGTTCAGGCAGCTTACGAAGAGGTGCTGTACCATATCCTAGAGTGGGCAAAGTCCAAGCGACCAGAATACGAGAATCTGTGTATAGCTGGTGGATGTGGGCTCAATGTCACCGCAAATGGAAAGATCGTTGGTGGGGGCCTCTTCTCTAAGGTTTTGATTCCTCCCGCTCCCCATGATGCCGGTGCTGCTGTCGGTGCAGCATTCTTGGCGAACAGCTCTAATGGTTATCCGCGAGAAGCTTTATCGATGCCCCATCCTTACCTTGGGCGGGCCTACGGTGATACTGAGATAGTCGCTGCCTTCGAGGAGAAGGGATTCCCGGTCCCTCAACGGTATGAGGAAGAAGATCTTCTTGAAGTAATCGCGTCGGCGCTCGCCCGGGGTGAGGTTGCTGCTTGGTTTCAAGGAGCTTCGGAGTTTGGCCCCCGTGCCCTCGGAAACCGCTCTTTTTTAGCCGACCCTCGTTACGACTCGGTTCGGGAAGTGCTTAATCAGAAGATCAAGAAGAGGGAGCTTTTTAGGCCGTTCGCCCCTTCTTGTAAGCTCGAGGTTGCAAGTGATTATTTCGAAATCGACCAGGAATCACCTTATATGAATATTGTGGCTGAGGTTCGGGATGATAAGAGAACTGTCATTCCAGCCGTTACCCACGTTGACAATACAGCACGTGTTCACACCGTTGACCGCGAAACGAACCCTCTTTATTGGAAGCTCCTAGATGCTTTCGAGCAAAAAACTGGCGTGGGCGTCCTCTTGAATACATCCTTCAATATCCAGGAGCCGATAGTTGAAAGCCCTGCTCATGCGATCGACTGTTTCTTGCGGAGCTCGGTTGAGTGGTTGGTTGTCGGAAGTTATGTGTGTGATTCCACATGGCGGGCTAAGGTGACTTCTCCCTAACAACGATTTGAGCGGGGGATAAGTAAGTGGCGGGTTCGTTACTTTCAGTTGATCTCGAAGATTTCACTCACGATCTACAGCACAGACTTGGCCTAGATCCCACCACTCGACCGGAGGCACTCCGTCGTGCACTAGGTCGGATCAAAGAGATTGTTGAGGGGGCGCCAGGCTCTAACCGACTCACGTTTTTTTCCACCGGTCAAGTCGCACGTGATCATGGGGACATTCTCAGAGAGCTGGTTGATGAGGGCCACGAGATTGGATGCCATGGCTTCTACCAATACCCACCCATTCACGAGATGGGCAGAGAGCGTTTTTCTAGATCTCTAGATAAGGCGATAAAAGCCATCAGTCAGGCCTCTGGACAACCGGTCAACGGTTTTAGGGCTCCCGGTTTTTCTATTCGACATCAAGATGACTGGGCATACGAGGAGTTAGCAAAAAGGTTTCTCTACGATTCAAGTTGGGTTTCTGATACTAGGGATAATCCGACGCACCCGACTGATGTTAAGGTTTTCGGGGGAGACCATCTGGCAGAGTTCCCGGTTTTTCAATGCCAATTATTTCCGGGCTTCAAAGCAAGGGTTATCGGTGGCACCTATCTCAAGGTGCTCCCATTGAGAACAATCCTGAAACTAATGCACCGGGCGATCGAAGAAGGCTTTTTGCCTTTGATTTACGTTCATCCTTATGAGTTCTTGCATGAGGGAGAGTTTTGGGTAAGCAATGAAGAGCTTGGGAATCTGGCTCCTAGGAAGAAAGCCTATTGGCAGATCCGCCAGCATCAGTGGCTTTCCATGGGAAATAAGCGCTTAGCTAGAAAACTTGCAGAAATATTAAGAGTGTTCCCCCATCAAGGTGTGATGGCGAAACACGTGAGATGAAGATTAGATACCTGACATTGTTGTTAGGTGTGGTGTCATGCAGTGGTGATTCGAGTCCGACGACCCCGACCCCAGGTGCTGGGGGTGGTGGGACGACGGTGACCCCGGTAGCGACGAGCATAGACGTGAGCGGAGGGAGTGCGACGGGCGGGATCACGTTCGTCTCGCTGACCCAGGCGTCTACACTCACAGCGATTGTTCGAGATCAGAGTGGTTCTCCGATCGCGGGCGCGCCGGTGACGTGGGCGTCGAGTGATCAGGCGGTGGCTACGGTGAGTTCGGCGGGGCTGGTGACAGCGGTCGCGAACGGGACTGCAGTGATCACGGCGACGAGTGGTTCGGCGAGCGGGACGGCGTCGGTGACGGTCAATCAGGTGGCGATATCAGCTTCGCTGAGTATCGAGAGCGTGACGTTGGCGTCGGTTGGGGATACAGCGACACTGGCGGCTACGGTGGTTGATGGACTGGATCAGGCGCTCTCAAGTCCGACGCTCGTGTGGACTTCGTCGGACACAGCGGTTGCTGTAATAGACTCGACGGGTCTGATCACGAGTGTGGCGAACGGAACTGCCACGGTGACAGCGACGAGTGGTGCAGCGAGTGCGACGGCATCGGTGACGGTCAGCCAGGTCGCGGCCTCGGTCGCACTGAGTAGCACGAGCGAGACGTTTGCATCCCTTACGGATACCACGACA
>DEAT01000018.1 GCA_002348265.1 Gemmatimonadales bacterium UBA2975
AATGTGCTTGCCAGCCAGAACGCAGAAGCCCGAGCGGACGGGGATCGAAACCATCGCGGCTTCTCGATGAGGTGGTTGGGGCCTAGAGAGGGTGTCGAGATGAATACTGGAATCGGCATAAGAATCATTGGAGAGAACGCGAGTGCTCTTGCCAGCTACCTTGATTCAACTCCAGTAACTGGAGCAGGAGGTACCCCGGAGGGCGCGCCCGTGACCAACTGTGGTGATCGCATGATGTTCCGCAGCCACACTGTGCACGACAACATCAACCAGTGATCGACTGTCGATAGCTGTCAGTCGTTCAGAGCCCGAGATAGATGTCGTTTGTCCCTAAGCACTTCTGCCAGGACTGCATGAGATCCTATTAAGAGTGCGCCTAAATCGCGATCCGCTGCGTACAGTAGGTATTCTTCAACAATTGTCGGAATTCTCTCCAGGAGGTGGGTTATGGAAACCAAGAAGCTAGTGACCGGAACCGTTGTCGGTGCCGTTACGATGATTGTGATCGGCCGTCTGATCTTCGACACGGTGATGGTCGGTTTCTATGAAACCAATGGCGCTGCTGCGTTCGGTGTGGGTAGGGAGGCAGTTATTTGGCCAGCACTCGCATTAGGGACCGCAGCATTGGCTGCACTGGTTACGGTGTGTATAGGATGGTCAGGTGCCAAGAATGCGTCCGACGGCTTCAAGGTTGGAGGAATTGTAGGTTTTCTAGTTTGGTTAGGTGTAGACCTCATCTATTACGCCCAATTCAACATCGGCACGAGCCTTATGCCACTTGTTGATAGCTTGCTAGAGGTTGTGCGCACCGGGGTCGGTGGCGCGGTCATCGCATCTGTACTGGAGCGTTCGAAATAAGTCTGAGCATTTCTTTTTTCAGGGCTTAGATGGCCGTTTGTCATTAGTAAGCGTCCGTGAGTTGCAGTAGAATCATTTCGCGCATAAGGTGCGCATCTTCTTATGCCCTTCTTAACAAGGAGCGTTTTTCATGGTCTCACGTCTTGTTGCTGTCTCATTCGTTTGTGTGTTGTTCGCATGCGCTCCGGTGGAAGAACCCCTGCCAACTGAAGCTGAGATGGAATCGCATATGCAGATCATGGCGGAAGAATTCGTCAGCGCGTGGAATGCGGGGGATGCTGCGGCGCTCGCGACCCAGTTTCATCCGGAAGGTAGGCGGGTGAATAGCGATGTGCAGGCGGTGTGGTTTGGCCGTCAGGAAATCGAAGACGGGTTCGCGATGATGCTCGCTGCAGATAATCCTTATGATGGATCAACTCTGAGTGCGGAAGTGTCCTCGACAAAGGCACTGGCTCCTGGACTGTTTATCTCCAGTGGTGAATGGCAGCTGATTGATGCTACAGGGGAACAGCTGCGTCTCGGATTCTTTGCAAATACTGTGGTGATTGAAGATGGAAAAGCATACCTGATGCAGGAGTCGGCTGGAGAGTATACGCCACCTAATTGATTGAAGACCTAGCACGCCCACATTTCCGAGCTCAGTGGCGAACAAGAGAAAGCCCGTCTCTCTATACGGGAGGGGAGGGTTCTCTTTTGACAGCCTAGATCGACGCGCGTCATTTCCTGGCAGGTTACACGCTGACGGAGATCTGATATGAAGGGGTTTTCCTTATGAAACAGCTCTCGCGCCGGTTGTGGTCAAACTTGTTCCAGCACTGTCCAACCTGTGGATACCGTCCTCAGACTAGCGCCGAAGCTAAGGCACTCGTTCAGTCTGCCTGTACTGCGTGTGGCTCCGTCGAGCAGTATTACAAGCGCAACCCAAACGCTTGGGTTGAGACACTCGTGGGGCTTGATCAACCAGCCCCAGTCGACATGGAAGGAGAGGCCATCGATGTCGTTAACACGCCAGAGAGAGCGAGAGAGAGAGAAAGAGCACTAGAGTATCGAGAGATTAGGAACAGACGAGCGTTCATTTTCGTGTTACTCGTGATTATCGCGACCTGGCTGGGCTGGATCGACTTATTCGACTTATTCTGACTAAGGCACACCGTTTCTGCCATTTCATGAGTTCAGTAAGGCTCCCCAGCTTTGACACCCTAGATCCCCGTCAGTCATTTACTGGCAGTTTACACGCTGACGGAGATCTGGAATGAGGAAACCACTACTTCTGTCGCTAGCGTTCCGGGACCTAAATTAATTCGATGAATTATGGCGACATTCCAAGTTTTTTTTTACATTGCAACCCATGATTACAATTAGCCTCTGTGCCGGTTTCTATTATTGCCCCGCCCTCTACACGGGCGGCCCCAGCGGTTGAGGCTTTAGTAGAAGTCTGACGCGCGAAGGTTTGCGGCCCGTGGAGAGTCCACGGGTCGTTTTTTTTTGCCCCTTGGTTAGGTGAATCGAATGTTAAAAGGTCACGAAGAAATCCTTCCTAGTTCTGAATTTCCATTCATCAAGAAACAGAATTGGGACGCGTACACTCCTGAAGAGCACCACGTGTGGAGTCTGTTGTTTGAGAGACGCATGAAGGAACTCGAGCAGACTGTGAGTGGGGCATACTTGGTCGGTGCAGACCGCATCGCACTAACTGCTGAGGCTGTACCAGATCTGCAAGCAATAAACCATAGGCTTGAGCCCATTACAGGTTGGCGGACTCTTCCTGTAAACGGCTTTATACCCAAAAAGCCCTTCTTCGACTGTCTCTCAAAGCGCCTGTTTCCCACGACGACGATAGTTCGGACCATGGAGCAGCTTGAGTATCTACCTGAACCCGACATCTTCCACGATGTGTTCGGGCATGTTCCCATGCACGCGAACAAAGACTTTGCAGAATTTCTCGCGGCTTTCGGTCGTCTCGCAGCCACCTTTGATGACCCAGTTTGTGCCGAGGCATTCGCTCGACTTTTTTGGTTTACAGTTGAATTTGGATTAATTCTTGAGGACGGAGAGGTTCGAATCTACGGAAGCGGACTCATCTCTTCTTCGGGAGATGCCGCTAATGCACTAGGACCGCAGTGCACTAGACGCCCTTTTGTTTTGGATGAAGTCATAGAACAATCATTTGAAATTGATCGATTTCAGGATGTCCTCTTCGTGATTGAGTCTTTCGACCAGATTGTTGAGGCGGTCAAGGAACTAGGGAGTCGGTTCTCACCAATGAGTTCATGAAAGCTATGTGTCTCGGTCAGTAACACGGCAGGATCGCAGTTTCGCTCATTCCTCGACGTTCGTGACCGCTTTGACAGCCCAGATCGCCGTGTGTCATATACTGGCAGGTTACACGCTGACGGAGAAAGGAAAAACAGATGCGCCATATGTCGATTTTGGGCTTCGGACTGAGTTGTCTTCTCGTTGGAGGCTTTATAGCAAACCAATTCGTTGGTGCTGAAGTGAGCGCCCAACAGCAGACAGTTGAACGCAGTGGATTGTGGGAAGCGGAAGACTGTGTGGGTTTAAGTGCTGGCTCGGGTCTCTTCCTAGGAATCTCTGGCGCGCTTCTTGACGAATTAGAGAGGCTTGAGGATCAAGGATATGAATCTGAGGCGAATGCGCGTATTGAGAATGCACTACGATGGTCAGGATTAGCTGCAGACTTCGCAAAGAATTTTGAAGCTTATTGCAAATAGTGTGTACTCCGAGTGCGCATAGAGTATACCTGTTTGCGATCGGCCTTATTCCGCTCCTCGGAGCGTGCTCGGATACTGGACTGGTTTGCTGTGCGCCACCCGAAGAGGTTGACCCTCACCTAACAGGATTTGAGCAAAGGAGTGGTTTAGGGTTCACGACTCATCAAGAAGAACTCGCGTTCTTGGCCGCGGTCGATGCCGAATCCGATCGAGTCCGTATTACAGAGGTCGGGACCTCGGTCCAGGGCCGCCCGATCCACCTTGTTCGGCTAGCCCATCCGAAACCAGCGCCCGATGATCAGATTGCTGTGGGGCCAGTACTCTTTGTCGTAGGAACTCAGCACGGAAATGAGCCGGCTGGACGCGAGGCCGCGCTCCAGTTCATGAGGGACCTAGCCTTCGTCGAGGAAAGCCTGCTTCCCGATGCGTTGAGCACAGTCACGGTCTTGGTCATTCCCACAGCGAATCCTGACGGACGGTTCGCCAATACACGCCGTAATGCGGACAACGTCGACATCAACCGCGACCATCTAGCACTAGTAACACCCGAGGCTCGGGCGATCGCGCGGGTGATTCGGGACTTCCGACCGGATCTCGTGGTGGATGCTCACGAGAGACCCAGTGCAACAACGCCGGACTTGCAGCTACTCTGGCCGCGGAATCTAAACGTTTACCGGCCGGTTCGGGAACTTTCGCGCGCCTTGGTAGAGGACCACCTCTTCGAACAGTTGCCTCGGTCCGGTCGGACCGTGGAATTGTACGGTCCGGGCCCAGGCCCGCCGGGAGACGAAAACGAGGGCATCCTGCGTAATGCTGTTGGCCTTCGTCACGCTCTCGGGCTTCTTATAGAATCATCTGGCCAGCAGGGAGCAAAGAGGCGCGCGGCCGTCCAGCAGGAGACAATGAACGAGGTCCTAGAGTTCTTCGGGAACCGATCAGGCGAGATCGTCACCGCGGTCACAGCAGCGCCGGAGGCAAAGGGAGCCATCGGTCGGGATCGCTCTGAGCCGTTCTATCTGTTTGGCGCGGATGACAACGCGCCGACCCCGGATCAGACACTCGATCCCCCTCCTTGCGCCTACGAGCTCAGTACGGAGCAGGTCACAACGCTTCAGCCGCAGCTCACACTCCTCGGACTCGAGACCGAGCAGGACGGATTAGACGCTCTTCTCCACATGGACCAGCCAATGATGACGGTAGTTCCATTGCTGGTGGATGCTGGTGCCCGGAGACCGATAGTAGCTGGGGCGCCTAGAGTGTCAGAGGCGGAGTGCGGGGCTCCCTAGAGAGATAGTTTTTATACAGCCGCAATAGTTGTCATCCACTCCCTGATTGACCCAGGATCCAACCCTCAATGGATCTGATCTCGTTTACGCAGGACTCGCCCGTTGGCCTGTACCCCAATACGACCTCAAGCATTGACAGTAGACCGACGAGTGCATCGAACGGATCTTCTGAGTCTTTCGATGGCCCGAATCCCGCCCGGATCATCTTCAAAAGTCGGGATTCTGTTTGAATCTTACGTGAACAAAGCCAGTTCCATATGTACTTTCCCTGAGAAGCTCGGTCGGATTGATTGGTCTTACTCCATCCTCTGCCCGGTGGTGACATGCCTAGATGGAGGCATGCTTCGGCCGGGTAGGTCTCTGCTACGGTGATCTTGCGACTCGAAATCAGGTCAAACAGCGAACCTTCAAATGGCCAGATAGCCACATCGATCTCAGGGGTTCGAAGGGCGGGGATGAGTACGTCACGCCAACCAACTATCGCAGCTTTCCCAACCTGTTTAGCACCTAGCGTCCAAAACAGGGACGATGCAGCAGGTCGGATGTCTGTTTTTTTCTCACATTCACGAAGAAGCTCTGTAATCGATTCTACTTGCAGTGCCCTAAGAAGGTGGTGTTGCTTTCGGACCCCTGTCTTCTTTCCTGGGGTCATGGGATAGAAGGGTCGGGTGGGTCCTATTTCGTCTTTCTCTCTGGCAACCTCAAAGAAGTCAGCCCATATGCCGCGACCCAGCTCGGGAAGGATTGCGCGGAAGTCTCTAATCTGAAGCCTTTCGGCGTAAATTGAGGGAAGACCGATCGGAAAATCGAATCCTGCGAGGACGCTACCTCCAGCCGCACGCTCGAGAAGTTCAGTGAATAAACTTTGAGGGTCTCCAACGGTCTCCGGTATCCGAACTCGATATGATCCCTGCTGATCCAACTCGGCGAGACAGATCCATCGTTTATTGGCGTTTGAACTCCAGTCGGCGTGAGCAATCAGTCTCGGTAAAACCGTCAATCAGGGCTCCTTATTTGTGTTCCGGTGGTATTCGATGGTGCTTCAAGGAATCTAATCCTTGTTCATTAACCAATCTCACCAAAAGGAAGCCTTGTAATGGGTGTGAATGTCCTCATCCTCGGCGCATACGGGGGAATCGGTTCGGTGCTTTCTCGTAGCCTAAAAGAAAACGGTGCGAGGCTCGTGTTGTCGGGAAGAGACGAAGAGAAGTTGAACAGTCTAGCCAAAGAACTAGGAGCGGACGCATTTCCAGCTGATGCATCTGACTTTGATGCTATAGATAACGTGGTAGAGAGGGCGTTAGAGTCTTTGGGCAAGATTGATGGCGCCGTGAATTGCTCGGGAAGCCTCCTGCTCAAGCCCGCTCACCTGACCAAGTTCGAAGAATTTAGGTCCACTGTCGACGCGAGTTTGACATCGTCCTTTGCCCTAATTCGTAGCGTCGCCCGGCCGATGATGAAATCCAAATCCGGAAGTATTGTATTGGTCTCCACGGCAGCGGCAGCTCATGGGCTTCCCAATCATGAGGCGATTGCTGCAGCGAAAGGAGGAGTTGATGCTCTAGTGCGTTCCGCTGCGGCTACATACGGGAAATTAGGAGTACGGGTTAATGCCGTGGCGCCGGGTCTTGTCGACACCCCTCTGACGTCAAGGATAACTGGGAGTCCATCTGCTCGGGCTTCGTCTGAGTCAATGCATGCTCTTGGCCGCCTTGGCTCCCCCGAGGATGTGGCTGGGGCTATCGAATGGCTCCTCTCGTCTGAAGCATCTTGGGTAACTGGTCAGACGCTTGGTGTAGACGGTGGCCTCAGTTCTGTGCGATCTGCATGATCCGAGTTGCCATTATCGGAGCAGGGCCAGCAGGGTTGGTCGCCGCTCGGACCCTTGTCAACGCAGGGGCGGTTGTTCGTGTCTATGACAAAGGACGTCGTCCAGGAGGACGACTGAACACCAGAGAACATGGTTCTTACCAATTCGATCATGGCTCACAGTTCTTTACGGTGAGGGACGAGCGGATAAGCCCTATGCTTGAGGCTTGGGTCAGCCTCAAAGTCGTTGCACTTTGGGAAGGCAGGTTGGTCCGACTTATGGGGGACACTGCCGAAGTAGCTCGGCCCACTAAGCGATATGTAGGCACGCCATCAATGATATCGCTAGCTAAAGAGCTTAGCGAAGAGCTGGAGATTATAAGCTTGACCCGTATAACAGGAGTAGAGAGAAATAAGAAAGGTTGGCATTTGCATGATGAGCTCGGGGGACACCACGGAACCTTCGATCGAGTAGTGATAGCGATTCCTGCCCCTCAGGCAGTGCCCCTCTTGAGTGAGGTGACGCTGCTGCAGCGAGCGGCAGAGGCGGTCGAAATGGCCCCTTGTTTCGCGGGAATGTTTGTGTTCAGTGAGCCACCACCGATGGATTTCGATGGAGCATTCGTCGGAGACGGACCTTTCACATGGATTGCCCGGGATGCGAGTAAGCCGGGGCGACCTGATGTGGAAACTTGGGTGGTGCACGCAAGTCCTGAATGGACTCGAAGACATTGGTCTGGAGACAGAACTGACGTTGCACAAAGTTTTCTCGAAGAGCTCACGATGCGTTTCGGACCGCTTCCGAATACGCTATTTGAGCGCGCTCACCGGTGGGGTTATGCTTTGGCGGATGGATCCACACCCGGTGTTCTTTGGGATGCTAAGCTCGGAATCGGAGCGGTTGGCGATTGGTGCCTTGGAGGCCGAGTAGAGGGTGCTTTGGTATCCGGAATTCAAATAGCCGACAAGGTTATCGAATCCGGGTGACCTGACTTGTTTCCTAGTCTCGAATCCTGTTCCCCAAGGTCCCGACGCTTCGTATCTTGGCGTCTTACCCATCGTGCTCCTAACTGCCAGGATTAAACAAATTATGTCTGAACGTGCAGCAACGCTCCTCCAAGGTCGGCGTGAAAACATGGAGAGCGCGTTGGGGCGGCCACTCGCAACTCCTGAGGAAGACGCCGATGATTTGATCGCTGATGAGACCAGGTCGTACCTGCTTGGAGAGGCACAGGACCTTTATTGGAACGAGATAGAATGGGAACTCATTACCGATGAGGAGGCCCGGGATGCGGGAACTCTCGCGGAGCTAACATTCCCGGGTATGCTAGCGTACGTTCGTGGACTCCTGCTCAGCGAGGTGATGCCGGATTCCCTATCTCCGGCCAGTCCACGGCCTCAGGTGGTCTCTGATGTGCTTGACTTTGTGGCAAGCCGATTGGTCGTGCTCCAAGACGAACTTTCCGATCCTGACAACAGCGACCGAGATCGCCTGCAGGCGGAAATGGAGATGGCGGGCGGGCTTATCGATCGTGTCCTGTACCTATATCACGGTCTGGATGAGCAAGATATTGAGCGCTTGGAGCAGGCCGAGGCCTGACGAGAACGATGGTTTTCCGGTTCAGGACTCGCCCAGGAAGGGCCTACCTTGCCGGAGCACCTTTGCTGGTAGCTCATCGAGGGGGGAGTCGCCTTGCTCCGGAAAACACGATGGCTGCTTTCGAGTCAGCCATAAGAGACTGGGGCGCGGATATGCTCGAGTTGGACGTACGTCTTTCTAAGGACGGCGTTGTCATGGTGATTCATGACGACAGTGTCGACAGAACTACTGACGGAACGGGGCCCGTATCGGCATACACGAAGCAGGAGCTAAAGCAGTTGGATGCCGGGTATCGTTTCCGAGATCTCGATGGCGATCTTTCCTGTCGCGGTAAGGGTGTCACGATTCCCACGCTGAATGAACTCCTCGAGGCTTTGCCTTCTGTTTGGCTCAACATAGAGGCCAAGGAGGCTAGCGTGGCCGGACCATTAGTCGAAGTGATTCGAAATCATAGAGCTGAATATCGAGTCCTAGTGGCAGCAGAACACGAAAAGAATCGGATAGATGCTCGCGGCTATAAGGGTCCGTGGGGTGCGAGTACGAGGGATTGTCTCCTTTTTTGGATCCTCCATCGTTTGCCCGGTGGAGCGGGTTTTATCCCAAAGGTAGATGCGTTTCAAGTCCCTGAGAGTTGGCACGGCTTTAGAGTACTAACGCCCCGATTGATCGCGGAAGCCCATAAGTTGAATATCCCTGTCCACGTCTGGACCGTAGATGATCAGGATGATATGCGTCGCTTGCTGTCTTGGGGTGTAGACGCAATTCAGACCGATCGGCCAGACATACTCTCTCAAGTTCTCGTTGATAGCGCCGGACGCCCGCTTCCACCAGTATTGAGACGCAAAAGCGTGTAAGTGTTTCTATGAGTGACAGATCGCCCCATCACGAAGTCGCTAAGTCAGCAGTTCTGGCCGCCGTGCAGAATTTTCTGAACCAGGCCGGAGAAAAGCCGAAGATAGTGGTAGCCTTTTCAGGAGGACTTGATTCTTGTGTACTCCTGCACTCACTGCGGTCATTGTGCCTGACTGACCCAAGTAAATCACCGATTTTAGCTGCAGCACACTTCGATCATGGTATGCGTGATGGAAGCGCGGGAGATGCGGATTGGGTTGTTGAAATGTGCGCTAAATGGGCTGTCCCGCTAACCGTTGAACGAGCGGATAGGGCTCTCAAATCCGAAGCAGATGCGCGAGAAGCACGTTACGCGTTTCTTGATCGCACTCGAATCGCTGCGGGTCACAACGCATCGGTGCTCACAGCCCACCATGCTGACGATCAGGCGGAGACGGTATTGTTCCGAATGCTCAGAGGGACGGGGCCTGACGGCCTGCGGGGGATTGCTGGGCAGCGCAAAGGAGTGGCCCGGCCATTGCTCGGTTTGTGGCGTGAGGATCTAGAGGCTTATGCGCGCATCGAGGGGCTTGACTGGAGGGAGGATCCCACAAACCAGCATCTTGTCTATGCACGAAACGCACTGCGCCACAAGATCCTTCCCGAGCTTGAACTTTTGGTAGCGCCCGGGGCCAAAAAAGCGCTGGTTCGGCTGGCGAGGATTTCAGGGGTTGAGGCAGACGCATGGTCCGAGGTACTACCCATGGTGTTCGAGATGCTCGATGGAATACGAGACGGATTGGAGAATCAATCTCAAGTTCCGTCTCTAGATGTCGATCGAGATGCTCTAAGGGATTTGGGTCAGCCGTTGAGGACTCGCGTTATACGTTATCTGGCCTCCGAGGTGGGTGTGATTCTCAGTGAAGCGGGGGTGGAGAGGGTTAACCATTTTCTTTCTTCGTCTAGCAGCGGGCGAGCAATCGAGTTGGGTGACCGCGCGACCGTGAGTCTGCAGCTTCACAGGGTGGTCTTCGTGGGTAGTCGTCCAAGTATTGAGCCTGCCCGATCACCAGTAGACGAGACTGTGGTGATCAAGTCGGCAAGCCAGGGCGACAGTGAAGTTCGGCTGGCTGGTAAGAGTTACCGGGTCTTGTGGGCTGAAGAACCTTCAAGCGATAGTGAAAAAGAAGACGAAGCTTTCTTCGAACTCGCGGGCTTATCGTTTCCGTTGGAAGTGCGAGCTCGGGCTCCCGGGGATCGCCTGCACAAGAGCGTTGGTTCGCGTAAAGTGAAGAAGTTGATGCTTGAGCGTCGTATTCCTATTGGACAGCGGGAGATGATGCCGGTGATCGTCGATGCTAGAGGAAAGGTGCTCTGGGTTCCAGGTGTCGCCCGCTCCACGAGTGTCGCGACGAAGGTGGGTACGCCCTCGCTCAGAGTTAGGATTTTGTCATGACAGGAGATCGCTCACGCCACGAGATAGTTTACTCGGAGGAAACGATCCGTAACCGGGTTAGGGAACTGGGCCACGAGGTATCTGCCGCGTACTCTGAGGAGGACAGGCTGGTTGTGATAGGGGTGCTAAAGGGATCATTTCTATTCCTGGCAGACCTTGTCCGAGCTATCGAGGTTCCGCATGAAATTGATTTCCTTATAGCGTCCAGTTACGGAGACGCGATGGTTTCAAGCGGTCAAGTCGAGTTTCGCTGTGACCCTAGAACTGATGTCACAGGACGAGCGGTTTTGCTTGTGGAGGATGTAATTGATACGGGAATGACGATGTCGAATCTTGTTCCAAGGATAGAATCTCTAGGAGCATCTAGTGTCGATGTCATTTCCTTACTGCATAAGCGCGTGTCGGAAGAGTTACTTGAGCCTCGGTGGGTAGGATTCGATGCACCCAAATCGTTCCTTGTGGGGTATGGTCTGGACAATGCAGAAGCCTTTCGTCATCTCCCTTATATAGCGAGCATTTAAGGCCCAAGCGGGATCGCTTGGGCCTGCACTACAGAGACATCGATGTCAAACGATCCGATCAAACCCGATCCCAATCAGCGCCTAGGCCGCATTTCAAAGAACGCGGCGTTTCTAATGTTTACGCTGGTTGTATTCTTCCTGCTCATGCAGTCTGTCCGTAGTGAGGAAGGAGCACCCGCTCGAGTCACCTACTCGCAGTTCATCGAGTACCTAGACCAGGGCCTCGTGCACAGGGTCACATTCCTAGATAGGGCGATAGAGGGCGAGTTCGCTCAGCCGATAACTATCGAAGGGGCAGAGTTCGTAAAGTTTGAGTCGATGACGCCCGGAGATGTAACAGATGGTTTGCTAAGCGAGTTAGCTAATCAGAATGTCATAGTTGATGCTGAGCAGCCTGAGGCGGGTTGGGGGACATTCCTGCTCGGGGCGCTGCCTTGGCTTCTCTTTATAGCTTTTTGGATCTGGATTTTTAGGACTATGCAGGGAGGTGGAAACCGCGCTTTTCAGTTTGGGCGATCCAAGGCCAAGCTGATATCACCGGACACGCCCAAGGTGACGTTCTCTGACGTAGCAGGCGCGGATGAGGCTAAGGAAGAGTTGTCTGAGATCATCGAGTTCCTCAAAGATCCTGCAAAATTCTCTCGTCTCGGTGGGCGCCTGCCTAAAGGGGTACTGCTTGTTGGGCCTCCGGGAACAGGTAAGACACTTCTTGCACGTGCAGTCGCTGGTGAGGCTGGACGTCCTTTCTTTCAGATGTCGGGCTCGGACTTTGTGGAGATGTTTGTGGGAGTTGGTGCCTCGCGAGTGAGAGATCTGTTTGAGCAGGGTCAGGCCCATGCTCCGTGCATCATCTTCGTGGACGAAATCGATGCGGTGGGACGTCACCGCGGAGCGGGGCTTGGGGGAGGACATGATGAGCGTGAGCAGACGCTCAACGCCCTTCTCGTTGAAATGGACGGCTTCGAATCGAACGAGGGTGTCATACTCTTAGCCGCCACGAACCGTCCAGACGTTCTTGATCCGGCGCTCTTGAGACCGGGCCGCTTTGATCGTCAAGTCGTGGTTGACGCGCCTGACGTGAAAGGTCGAGAGGGTATTCTCAAGGTGCATGCGAAGAAGCTTCCCCTGGATGAGGATGTTGTCCTCTCGGTTATAGCTCGAGGAACACCAGGTATGAGCGGCGCCGACCTCTCAAATATTTGCAATGAGGCAGCACTTCTCGCCGCTCGGCGGGATGGGGATAAGGTCTCGATGAGCGATTTCGAGATAGCGAAGGACAAAGTCATGCTTGGGACTGAGCGAAAGAGCCTTGTCCTAAACGAGCGTGAGCGGAAGCTCACCGCCTATCATGAGGCGGGGCACGCCGTCCTAGGATTGAGGGTCCCAGGACTAGACCCGGTTCACAAGGTAACGATCGTGCCTCGTGGACGTGCACTGGGAATTACTGCCAGTCTGCCCGAGGAGGATCGGCACTCTTATACGAAAGAGTGGATGGAGGGACAGCTTGCAATGCTGTTTGGCGGTCGAGTAGCGGAGGAGTTGGTATTTGGAGCGAACGCGGTCACTACGGGTGCGGGGAATGACATTGAACGCGCTACATCGATGGCTCGTAGGATGGTAACGTCTTTCGGGATGAGTGAAGTCATTGGATTGGTTGCTTTGGACGACAATGAGCAAGAGGTATTCCTCGGACGTGAAATTCAGCAGCGCCGCACTGTGAGTGAGCACACTCACAGGATGGTTGACGAGGAAGTGAAGCGTTTTCTCGACGAAGCACATACCAGAGCTCATGACGTGCTGACCGAGCATAAAGACCTGCTGGAAAGGATTGCACAAGCGCTGTTAGATCGTGAAACCATCGGGCGTTCGGAAATCCAAGCGCTAGACCGAGGTGATCCTCTCCCTCCTCTCCCAGAACCAGAAGAAGCGACAGAACCAGTCGGTGCACAGTCGACCACTAAACCAGCGGACGAGCCGACACCGAGACCGTTCGGCCTCGGTGGTGAAGGCCCGTTGCCAGAGCCGGCTCCGGGTTACGTGGATGGCAACAAGAACGAGGTTCCTTAGTAAGGATCGGTGACACTTCGGAGAGAAGGGTGGGCTGAAGAGACTTATCCCACGTTGTGGTCTTCCTGTATCCGAAACATCTGCCATTTGTGCATGTTCGAGCTAAGGGTCTCACGTAGGTAGCTTTGGGGCCGTACCTTAACTAGTTAGCCCTGATCCACAGGTTAAGCACCCGGAGCCAAAACGTGACAACGATCCTGGAAAACCTCCAGTTCCTTCGCATAGGCTGGACGGACCTATTGGAGATTGTGATTGTAGCGTTTTTGCTATATCGGGTACTCCTGGTTCTCCAGCGTACCCGCGCCATGCAGATCATTCTTGGACTGGCCATCCTCGGGTCGTTGTACGGACTGTCGCGCCTTCTCGATCTCGTTCTCATCCGCACTCTACTAGAGACGTCGTTTCAGTATGGTGCGATAGCCGCTCTCGTAGTCTTTCAACCCGAACTGCGGGTTGCGTTAGCTAGACTTGGACAAAGTAGAATGGTTCGCGCGTTTCAGCGCTTGGAGGGCAGCCCTGCTGCCGAAGATATTATGGAAGCGGTCGAGCGACTGTCTCGTGCTCGATTAGGGGCGATCATCTGTGTCGAGCAAGAGGTCGGACTTGGTGAGTATGCAGACACGGGTAGTGCGGTCGATGCAAAGGTCACAGCCGACATGCTTTCGATGATCTTTGCTCCAAATTCACCCCTACATGATGGGGCGGTACTCATTGGGGGAGATCGGATTCGTGTCGCTGGAGCGATCCTCCCATTGACTCAGGCGACGATGAAGGATCGATCGCTGGGTACACGTCACCGTGCTGCACTTGGGTTAAGCGAAGAAACCGACGCGATTGTAGTTGTAGTGAGCGAAGAAACATCTCAGGTGTCGGTAGCCCGCATGGGTCGGCTGGAGCGCAACGTGTCGTTGGAACGATTGCGTACTCTGCTACAGGGGGTCGATCCAGCTTCGAAGAAGGGTCAGTCATCCGCTCCTACGCCGGTCCCCCAATCCTGACGTCCAAGAAAAAGTAGGCGACACTACGTTGACACGTTTCCGGAACCCCGCCTAAATTGGCGCGTCTTTTCCGGTGGAAGCCCAGAAGGGTGAAAAGCCGGGGTGCATAGCGCTGCCCAACCAGGAGCGAAGTCTTCGTGGGATCCCAATATCGGCTGTTGACCCTATTCGCAGATGGCGGCTTGATGATGTACCCGCTCGTACTCTGCTCAATGATATCGGTCGGCGTGATGATCGCGAAGTTCTTCACACTACGGATTGCCCACAGGGGCACGAACAGAGTGCTCGAAGACGTCGACGAACTGGTTCAGAAAGGGGATGTAGCTGGTGCGATTGGAGTTTGCTACAACACTCCTGGCCCAGCGTCGGCGATTCTTCTCGCGGGACTTCGTCGGATTGAGGGCAAGAAACTGAACGACGGAGAGCTTGAGAGTGCCGTCGCTACCGTAGGGACTATTGAGCTTAGCTTTCTAGAGCGAGGCCTCGTGATTCTTGCGACGATAGCGAATGTGGCGCCGCTGATGGGCTTCCTTGGCACCGTGTACGGGATGGTGATGGCTTTTGCGGCTATCGAGGCGGCTGGGAACGTCGATCCTGCACTCGTCGCTGGGGGAATTAAGGTCGCACTGCTTACTACCGCGGCTGGTCTCGTGATCGCAGTTCCCGTCAACATTGCATACAACTTCTTCGTAACGCGGATTGATCAGTTGGTTGCGGACATGGAACACGGCGCGTCGAAGATCATGAGCTTAGCTTGGGATCTTGAAAGAGACGGCAAGATCGAGATCGTCAAGAGTGGAACCTGACGCAAACAGATCCAGTATTTCCTGAAAATCAACAGGCCGGACAGATATGGCAGTTCTGAATAACAAAAAGTCGAAAGTCAGTGACGAGATCCCAACCTCGTCAATGGCCGACATTGCTTTCCTTCTCCTGATTTTCTTTCTAGTTACGACGACCTTTCCTAAAGACAAAGGGTTGGCGGTCGTACTCCCCGAGCCGGGAGAGGAAGCACAGGTCAGCCAGAAGAATATTCTGCACCTAATTGTTCAACCGAGCGGGATCGTCGAGGTCAAGCGCGGTGAGAGTCAGCAGGTGCAACAGATGCGTCCCAGGGAGATTGAAGGTCTCTGGCGGCAGGAAGTGAGCCAGAACCCAAACCTGATCGCGGCGGTGAAGACGCACCCAGAGGCGCCATATCGCCACATGGTTGATGTGCTGGATGGACTCCACGCCGCTAACGCTGAGCGTATCTCCCTTCAAATTCTGGAGAACTAGACGATGGGTGTGAAGGGTGGCGGTTTTCAGAAAAACTCAAAGGCGTCTGACGAGATCCCCTCGTCATCTCTTGCCGACATTGCTTTTCTTCTCCTGATCTTTTTCATGGTCACGACGGTCTTCCAGGCTGATCGTGATCGGCCGATCATTTGGCCAGAGGCTGAGGCAGCGGAAAAGATCGACGAGAAGCAGAAGAACATCTTGAATATCTGGATGGAGCGGGATGGCTCTGTCTACATGAATGACCAGCCCTATCAGATGCAGGATGTCTCGGTTGTGGTGGCTCCGCTATATGCTGCATCCGACCGGGCATTGGTTATCTCGATCCGCGGAGATCGTGAGGTCCCGTACCTGTACATGGATCAGATTCAAAAGGAACTAACAGAGGCTGGTGTAGTTCGCGTGGTGTTTGCCGCCCAGCTCGAACAGAGTATGCAGAGGGAAAGACGATGACAGATGAAGCGGTCCACGTAGTGGAGACTGCCAACGAGCGCTTGAAGAAGACATTCAGTTCTTGGTTCTGGGGCTCAATGATCGTGGCGACGTTCATGCACGCAGGGACTTTCGCTTTTTGGCCAGAACTCACCGCGGAAGACATCTCTTTTGATACTGAGGAGATAGAGGCAATTGAGCTTCCGCCAGAGATTGAGATTCCGCCCCCACCGCAAGCCATATCGCGTCCGGCGACGCCAGTGATGGCAACGGCTGACATCGAAGAGGACATCACGATCGCTCCGACTACGTTTGAGGAAAACCCAGTCGAGGATCTGCCGCCTCCACCTGAAGAGGAGGCTGTCGATATTTCTGCCGCGCCAACATTTACCCCCTTCACTGTCGCACCGTCTATCCTAAACCGTGCTGAAGTGGTACGGGCTATGGAGCGTGAGTATCCGCCGCTACTCCGTGACGCGGGTATTGGTGGTAGAGCAGTTGTCTTTTTCTTCATCGACGAAGGTGGAATTGTGCAGGACTTTCGGATTTCCGAGACTTCTGGACACCAAGCACTCGACGATGCCGCTTTGGCAGTTGCCGATGTATACCGTTTCTCTGCGGCTTTAAACAGAGATAAGAAAGTGCCTGTATGGGTGCAGTTCCCCATTACTTTCCAGGTTCGCTAAACCGGAGCCTGACAGGATCCTAGGGACCCCGCCGGTGCTCCGGCGGGGTCCCTTCTTTTTTGTGCTTACTCGCTTCACGATGTCATCTCTCCTTAAGACCTACTCAGAACGCTTGTCAGAGACTCTCCCGCGCGTACGAGACCAGATAGCTATGGCCGAGGAGGCCGGAGGCCGCACCAGTGGATCGGTGAAACTGGTTGCTGTGACAAAGTCACATCCTCTCGAGTGCGTAGAGGCTGCGCTTGCGGCTGGGCTTGCGGACTTGGGAGAGAATCGGGTTGAAGAATTAGAGGCAAAAGTAGAGCGGTTCGGGACCGGCTGTGCAAAGTGGCACATGATTGGTCATCTTCAGAGTCGTAAGACTCGGCGTGTCATCGCAGTTGCAGACCTCGTCCACTCGGTCGATTCACTGAAGCTCGCGCGTAAGATTTCAACGTTGAGTCTAGAGGCTGAAGATCTTGTCGAAGTGCTCGCACAGGTGAATACGTCTGGAGAAGAATCCAAGGGTGGGTTCATGATTGAATCCGCCTTCGACGAGATCGCTGAGTTGGCAGAACTTCCTGGGCTCAGAGTGAGTGGGCTGATGACAATGGCACCATTTGTAGATGACGAGGCGGTGCTGACTTCGGCATTCACCTCCCTTCGCAGGCTTTCAGAGTCGCTTGTAGGTTCTTTGGACGGTTTTGGAACGGAGCTTTCCATGGGAATGACTAACGATCTGGATATAGCGATCCGGGAGGGCAGCACTATGGTTCGGATTGGGACAGCTCTTTTTGGTCCAAGGCCGGGATATACGGCGTGATCAATTCCACCCCTCGGATCTTCAAGGGAAGCGAGAGTGGGCGTTTCACTATGAATAAAGACCTCTATACTCGAGCACAGGAGACAGCGGAGGCTATCCGAGGACATCAGACCGGTGAATTAGTTCCTCGAGTCGCTATCGTCCTCGGTACAGGTCTTGGGGCACTAACAGACGTCATTAACGTAGAGTCGACAATCCCATATATCGACTTGGACGGCTTCCCTGAACCGACCGTGGAAACCCACTCGGGGCAGCTTGTTATCGGTACGATTGAGGGCACGCCCGTTGTGGTCATGCAGGGCCGGTTCCACCGCTACGAGGGATATTCACTCCAGGAGGTAACATTCCCGATCCGTGTACTGAGTCTCCTGAAGGCCAAGACACTCGTTGTCACGAATGTATCGGGCGGAATGAATCCATTGTGGGGTCCGGGTGAACTCGTCCTCTTGGACGATCATATTAATCTCCTTGGAGACAGTCCACTCGTGGGTCCGAATGACGATCGTTTCGGACCCCGGTTCCCCGATATGTCTGAGCCGTATGACCGCGCACTTCAGCGTTTAGCGATAAGTGAGGCCCTCGAGTTAGGGATTAGCCTAAATAGAGGAGTCTACGTAGCGGTCCCGGGTCCTCAACTCGAAACTCGTGCTGAGTATCGTATGCTTCGACGTCTGGGTGCGGATATCGTTGGTATGTCCACCGTGCCTGAAGTAATCGTTGCTCGACACATGGACATGCGAGTAATGGGAATGAGTATAATCACGGATCAATGCCTGCCGGATGCACTGGAGCCGGTAGATATGTCGCGAATTATTGAGGTGGCTAGCGCCGCCGAACCCGATCTGGCCCAGCTATTAGAAAGAGTAGTAGGACAGATGTAATCTCGACGTGATTTGGCGTCGGTTCCCCGAAAGCCCTTCTCAGTTATTGTAGACGATATGAGTTATCCCGAGTTTCCCGGAAGTCTGCTTGCTCTCGAAGAGGACATCCTCGAGCGCTGGCAAGACGAAGACCTTTTTCGCCAGACGTTGAAAGCAAACGCGGATGGTGAACGTTTTGTCTTCTACGAGGGACCTCCGACCGCAAATGGTCGCCCCGGACTCCACCACATTCTGAGTCGGACGATCAAGGATCTCGTGTGCCGATACCGCGCTATGCTCGGACATAGTGTTACTCGAATTGCTGGCTGGGATACCCACGGCTTACCAGTAGAGATTGAGGCTGAAAAGAAGCTAGGAATAAGTGGAAAGCCCGAGATCGAGGCCCTCGGGATTGCCGAATTTAATCAGGCCTGTAAGGACTCGGTTTTCACGTATAAGGAGGAGTGGGAACAGCTTAGCGAGCGCATCGGTTACTGGCTTGAGTACTGGCGTCCATATGTAACTTTCCACACACCCTACATTGAGTCGGTGTGGTGGATTCTGAAGACGCTCGCTGACAAGGGACTTTTGTATAGGGGGCACAAGAGCGTTCCGTATTGCCCCCGTTGTGGCACGGCTCTCTCGTCTCACGAGGTGGCGCAGGGATATAAGGATGTGGAGGACCCTTCCCTCACCTTTATCGCCGAAGTGCTCACAGAAAATGGGGACCCTGACCCTAGTAAAAGAGCGATTTTAGCCTGGACGACCACGCCATGGACGGTGCCATCCAATACTGGTCTCGCAGTTCATCCGGAGCTCGTGTATGTCGAGGTCGAAAGAGATAGACGGCGGTACATAGTCGCCGAAGGTAGAGTGGAAGCTCTATTCGGTGAGGAGGTCGAGATCGCTAGAACTTATTTGGGTCGTGAGCTAGTGGGATTGCGATACCGTCGCCCGCTTGATCTTGTGCCCGAACCGGGTGACAGCGGAAACGGTTGGACTGTGGTAGCCGAGGACTTCGTAAGTGCTGACGACGGCACGGGTATTGTTCACATGGCTCCAGCGTTCGGGGCGGACGACTATGCCGCCGGACAACGTCATGACCTACCAATGTTGAATCCAATCGACAGTCGTGGTTGCTTTGACCCGGAGGTTGTCTTGGTCGGTGGGCAGTTCGTAAAGGACGCCGATACAGTCCTGATTCAAGAGCTACGAGACCGGGAACTGCTTTTCGAGGCAAGTACGATCGTACACAGTTATCCGCACTGCTGGCGATGCAGTTCACCACTTCTCTACGTTGCGATTGATTCTTGGTTTGCTGCAACATCGAAGCTAAAGGATGAGCTTCTTGCAAATAACGATCAGATTCAATGGCATCCGCCAGAGGTTGGAGAGAAGAGGTTTGGCGAGTGGCTGAGGGGTAACATCGACTGGGCGCTCTCGCGAGACCGGTACTGGGGCACACCGCTCCCGGTCTGGATATGTGATTCTGATCCGTCTTGCGTGACTTGGATCGGTTCACTCGAAGAGCTTGAGGAAAAGGCCGGTCCTTTGGGAGAGGATTTCGACCCGCATAGACCGTTTATTGATTCGATCAAGTGGGATTGCGAGGAATGCAGTGGGACTATGCATCGGTCACCGGAAGTGATTGATGTGTGGTTTGACTCAGGAGCCATGCCTTATGCACAGTGGCATTACCCGTACAAGCATGTTGACGAGTTCGAGAACCATTTTCCTGCAGACTTTATCTGTGAAGGGTTAGATCAAACGCGGGGCTGGTTCTACTCGATGCTTGCGATCTCAACCATGCTTGGCCGCGGCCCATCGTTCAAAAACTGCCTAGTTAACGATCTGGTCCTAGACGCTCAGGGCCAAAAGATGTCCAAGTCTAAGGGCAATACCGTGAACCCTTGGGATGCGGTCGATGACCACGGTGCAGATGCGGTAAGGTGGTACTTTATAACTTCATCGAACCCGTGGCTTCCCAAGCGTTACGACCCAGAGAGTGTACGTGAGGCAGCCCGAAAATTCTTCGATACCTTATTCAATACCTACAGATTTTTCTCACTGTATGCGAGGGTCGAGTCGTGGGTGCCCTCCGACAAGGATCCGGTGCCAGAAGACCGTCCCCTGCTCGACCGATGGCTTCTGGCTAAGCTGGATTCGGTTGTAGGTGAGGTTAGCGATGAGCTAAATAGTTACCAGCTCACTAAGGCATATCGAATCCTAGGAGACTTCGTAGTTGAAGATCTTTCAAACTGGTATGTACGCCGGAGTAGATCTCGCTTCTGGAACTCGGATGACTTGGAAGACCAGCGTGCAGCATTTAGAACCCTGTACGATGCTCTGCGGAGCGTAAGTCTACTTGCGGCTCCGTGCGTTCCATTCGCTGCGGACTGGGTGCATCGGGCTTTGTGTGGGAGTAGCGTGCACCTAGAGCCGTTTCCTGCTGGGATGTCTTCAGTGGAGCGTGAGGCTGTGGATGGTGGCGCTAACCTCGAAGAGGACATGGATGCAGTTAGGGCACTGGCCTCTCTAGGTCGTGCGGCTCGCGAGGACGTTAAGATCCGGGTTCGGCAACCACTGAGGGGAGTGCGAGCCGTTTTACCAGGCGGACGAAAACTTTCAGGGGATATGCTCGAAATTGTTAAGGACGAGCTTAATGTGAAGGATGTCGGATTTCTATCCTCGGTAGACGGAATTGCGACGCTTACTGCTCGTCCGAACTACCGTTCCTTAGGTGGGCGTTTCGGTAAGCGGACAAACGATGTGGCTAACATGATCCGAGCCCTAGATCAGTCAGCGCTCTCTGCCTGGCAGGCTGGAGAGGACCTAATGATCCAAATGGATGGGGAGAAAGTCTCACTCGAGCTGGGTGACCTTGAAGTCGTCCAAGAGGCGGCAGGCAACCTAGTTGTGAAGGGAGAGGGAGCTTACACTGTGGCGCTTGACCCTGAACTTGACGCCGAGCTTCGAGCCGAAGGTATTGCGCGTGAGCTCGTGAACCGAATTCAGCGACTCCGACGTGATGCAGGTCTTGAAATCACCGATAGGATAGAGCTCGTCACTGCGGGACCAAACTCAATTCAGGAAGCGGCAAGAGCTTACGAAGAGTTCATCAGTAGGGAGACGCTCGCTGTTCGAGTGGAGATTCGTGATACTGTGGCCGAGGGGGACCGAGACCATGTTCGTTCTGTCGATGTTGATGGGCTTGAAACTTGGATTGGTCTGACAGCTAAAGGATAACGAGGAGCCTGACCCGGATCACGCTATGGAGAGACACACGCTGAGAGCGAAGCCGGGAGAAGAAGAGCAGCGCCTTGATCGGTTTGTTTCTGATCGGTTGGAGTTGTCTCGGGCTCGAGTGCAAAAGCTCCTTGCTCAGGGACGAGTCACTCTGGACGGTCGGAAAGCGAGGAAGTCTCAGGTTGTATCGCCGGGAAGTATTGTCGAGGTGGAAGTACCGAAAGCCGAGGCGGTAGATACCGTCGCCGAGGACCTGCCCATTAAGATCGTATACGAGGACAAGGATCTTCTAGTGGTGGACAAGGATGCAGGTATGGTGGTCCACCCAGCACCGGGACATCGTTCGGGGACGTTAGTTAATGCATTGCTCTGGCACTTTCCTGACATCGAAGGTGTGGGGGGGAGAGCGCGCCCAGGCATTGTCCACCGTCTTGACCGGGACACTTCCGGTCTCCTTGTCGTGGCTAAGACTGATGCGAGCCACAGAGCTCTTTCAGAAGCTATCAGGATCCGACGAATGAAACGCTTTTACCTCGCCTTGGCGTGGGGTCACCTGACCGACTCACCACTTGTGGTAGACGCTTCGATAGGTCGGGATCCGAGGGACAGAAAGCGGATGGCTATATTGGAGGATGGAAAAGAATCCACGACGCGATTTGAAGTACGCGAGAGATGGCTTCGTGCTGATCTGCTCCACGTGGCGCTCAAGACAGGACGGACGCATCAGATCCGTGTGCATCTTGAGCACGTAGGCCATCCGGTAGTGGGGGACGCTACCTATGGGTTGGGGTGGGAGAGAGGGCTTGGTGGACCGAGCAGAAGGTGGGTTGATGAACTCGCACGCAGAATTAGTAGGCAATTCCTCCACGCAGCGGAACTCAGGTTCCAACACCCTACTACGGGAGAGGAGATGATCTTCGAGTCTAAGCTGCCTGAGGATCTGGCGACGATTGCTGAGTGGGCTCGGTCAGAGTGAATGTGGCCTGTCGCGGTCACCTCGGTGATCCGATGGGCATACTAATTTTGGCGAAGACCCTGCTTTTGGGGATCGTCGCAGCTAACGCTGCTTCGGGACAGGATGTGTCTTTCCCTCCAGTGCCTGACTCTATGGACGGTCAGGCCTACGTAGTCACGTCTTCGAAGCGAGCGCTGATTCACCATATAGAAGCGGACGAGCGGATCGCTGCGCGCGTTGGTGAGCTGGTCGATGCATTCGAGCCACTCCCAGGTCTTCCGGCACACGTACCAGCGGGTGTGCACATTGTTCTTGGACACTCAGCCGGGGCTTTCGACCAAATAACCGGTGGCGTTGTACCTGAGTGGCGTGCGGGAGTGGCCATCCCAGCATGGAATACCTTGGTCATGCCTACCGGGGAGGGAGTTCGGGTCGTCGATGGGGAGGGATTGCGCACTCTACGCCACGAGTGGGCTCACCTCGGCCTTGCCGACTACTTGGGTAATCTTCGGATCCCAAGGTGGTTCAACGAAGGATATGCTCAGTGGGCTTCCGGGGGCTTCGACGTCGGGGGCGCGTGGAGATTACGCGTCTTGATCGCACTCGGACGAGCTCCTGAGATGAAGACATTGACGCTCCGCTGGCCGGCCGATCGTGAAGAAGCGAGGACGGCTTATTTACTGGCTGCTAGTGCAGTTACTTATGTACTTGAAACAGGTGGTGAAGCGGGGCTTAAAACCTTTCTGGATCGTTGGTTAAGTGATAGATCGTTCGAAAATGCTTTCCGTGAAACGTTCGGTGTGACCGTTGGACAGTTCGAGGAAGACTGGAAAAGACATGTGCGGGAGAGATATGGGTGGCTTTTCCTGTTGAGTCACTCGGCCATCTTTTGGTTGCTGTTATCGCTAGTCTTGCTTTTTATGATCCGAGGTCGTCAGAGTCGGAATCTTGAGAAACTGGCTAGGCTGAGAGCCGTTGAACTACCAGATGTGCCGGCGTGGTGGGATCTCGATTCCTCTGATCAGGTAGGAAAGGAATCATGACTAAACACACGTATGCTCGGATCATGGTCGTTGATGACGACAAGGATGGACTGGAAGTCCTCAAGACTCGTCTAACCCATGCTGGATATGAAGTTGAGACTGCGGAGAGTGCGGAACAAGCACTGGCTCGTGTCGCTGCATTTGATCCGGGAATGATAGTGACTGATGTGCGTATGTCTGGGATGACGGGGCTGGAACTCCTAGACAAGATCCGCACCTCGACCGATGGCATAGAGGTCGTGGTTATGACGGCTCATGATGACATGGAGACGGCGGTATCGGCGATGAGGTCGGGTGCCTTTGATTTCTTGGTTAAACCTGTGGACCCCAAAGCACTACAATCACTGGCTGACCGCTGTTTCAAGGAACGTGAGCTTCTGGACTCGACGGCGGAAACAGAGGAAGCACTGGCACTTCCGAGGGGACGTCTGATTGGTGGTGATCCCCGCATGATCGATATCTACAAGACGATTGGTGTGCTCGCAGCGAATCGCGCCACCGTGCTGATTCGTGGGGAGACTGGCACAGGGAAGGAGGTCATTGCCAGAGGTGTCCACGACAACTCTGATGTTTCAAGTGAACCTTTCATTGCGGTCAATTGCACGGCCCTGACGGACTCTCTCCTTGAGTCAGAATTGTTCGGTCATGTGAAAGGGTCTTTCACTGGTGCTACAGGATCACGGAAAGGCTACTTCGAACTTGCGGGTAAAGGGACGATTTTCCTGGACGAGATTGGAGATACAAGCCCCGACTTTCAGACTAAGCTCCTCAGGGTGCTGCAGGAGCGTCAATTTTATCCAGTGGGTGGAGAGGAGCCGCGGTCTACAAAGGCTCGGGTTATCGGTGCCACGCATCGTCCAATCGAACGCTTGATCGAGGAAGGGCGCTTCAGGGAGGATCTATACTTCCGGCTCAAAGTGGTGGAGATCAACGTACCCCCTCTGCGAGAGCGCCCCGGTGACATTCAGATGATCGCGACCGCCCTCTTAGGCAAGATTCGGGAGGAGACAGGAAGAGATGTCAGAAGGATCTCGGATGAGGCCTTGCTGAGACTTCAACATCATCCTTGGCCCGGAAATGTTCGAGAGCTTGAGAATGCCCTTATGCGGGCGGCGATCGTTGCACGAGGTACCGTCATAGGGGCTGACCACCTCATTCTCGAGAGTCATGATACTGATGTTGAAGATGTCACACTTAAGGCTGCGATACGCCTGCATGTGCATAGGGTCCTCGATCGGGTCGGCGGGGACCAAGAGTCTGCGGCTGAGCTCTTGGGGATACCTGTCAGAGAGCTAAATCACCACCTAGGAGATTGACCCCTTCGACGCACCCATCTAGGATCCTGATATGTCGAAGAATAAAACTAAAGACGCCTCTGGCAATTTGCGTTTCACCAAGGTGAACGCGGCCCTTGGAGTGGGAGGAATTGCCGCTCTGACTTTGGGCTACTGGCTCTTAGCACAGGGTTCGATCACAGCGGCACCGGTGCTACTAGTACTAGGGTATGTAGTGCTCCTGCCGATGGCGATCATCCGCTGATGGCAAGAGTGGCTCTCTCTAGTCCGACTGCTTCTGCTATCGGGCCATACTCTCATGCAATTGACGACGGTACGCATGTTTTTTGTTCCGGTCAGACACCAATTGATCCAGAAACCGGAGGACTTCGAGAGGGAGGAGTAGGGGATCAGACGCATCAGTGCTTTGATAATCTCTTTGCAGTTTTGGCTGATGGTGGGCTAGGCCCGGAAGATGTAGTTAAAGTCAATGTTTACCTCACCGATATGAACGATTTCTCGGCCATGAACGAAGCGTATACAACTCGATTCGAGGCCCCGCAGCCAGCGCGCACTACGGTTGGTGTCGCTGCTCTGCCAATGAACGCTTGTGTAGAGATCGAGCTGGTAGCGAAAAGGCCTTAGCTCAGATCAAGATTGGTTTTTCTGTGAGTGACGTGGGTGTGTGGTCCACGTCGGATGGTATGGTGGAAGCTATCTGACTAGTTGGTTCTGCACTTGGGTAGCTATTTCTCCTCCGATAACGAGCGAGGCGGTTGCGGCTGGCGAGGGAGCGTTAATAACGTGAACCGCTCCCGGGCTTTGGGACCAAACGAAGTCATTAATCAGTTCACCTCTTGCGTCCATGGCCTGGGCCCGGACTCCTGAACCGGAAGGTACGAGGTCCTGGTGGGATACTTCTGGTACGAGTCGCTGCAGCGCGGTTACGAAACGCCGGCGATCAAAAGATTGGCCTAGCTCACGGGCCACCATATGCGGGTACTTGGCCACGAAGTACCAGAGCCCCGGGAAAGTCAGCGCACTGCTCAAGTCCAAAAGGTTGATTGTTGCTAGGTCGTAGCCTTCTCGCGCGAAGGCTAGAACCGCGTTTGGTCCTGCATCAATGCCACCGCCTGTGCGACGTGTAAAGTGCACACCGAGAAAGGGGAATCCGGGTTCGGGCAGGGGATAGATTAGGTGTCGAACTAAGTGCTCGCGCTCTGGGCTAAGCCGGTGGTACTCGCCACGGAATGGAACGATGCGGCATCCAGGATTACCTCCGGCCATGGTGACGATCCGGTCCGAGTGCAGGCCGGCGCAATTCACTATCATACGGCTTTCAAAGACCCCCGAAGTGGTGGTGATCCTCCATAGACCGGATCGCCTTTCTAGGAGCCTCACTTCTGCTCCAGTTACGATGTCTGCTCCCGCCTCTATAAGCAGTATTTCGAGCGTGGCGCATACTCGCCCGTAATCTGCGATCCCTTCTTCTGGAACCAGAATCGCCGACTTGGCGTTCACGTGGGGTTCGATTTCCTTCGCCTCGGCCCCAGAGAGTCGTCTCAACCCTTGAAGGCCGTTGGCGACACCTCTGTTGAATATCTCTTCTAGGAGTGGTAACTCGGCTCGGTTGCTGGCTACGACCAGTTTACCGCAAATCTCGTGTTCGATGTTGTGCTCTGCGCAGAAGGAGGTCATTTCTCGAATGCCTTCTCGAGCCAAGCGGGCTTTTGACGAGCCCGGCATGTATTGTAGGCCAGCGTG
>DEAT01000055.1 GCA_002348265.1 Gemmatimonadales bacterium UBA2975
CGTCCTTGGTAAGGACGAGGTCGCGGGTTCAAACCCCGCTCAGAGCTCTTGTAGGAAGGGGATCGCGCTAGGCGGGATCCGCGGGGCGAGACCCCGTTCTTATAAAAGGTGAAAACGAACACCAAAAAGAGGATCAGCGAGATGGGTAAGGAGAAGTTCGAGCGCACTAAGCCGCACGTGAACGTGGGCACGATTGGACACGTCGATCATGGTAAGACGACGCTCACGGCTGCGATAACAACCACGCAGGCGAAGAAGCATGGCGGAGAGGCGGTTGCGTTCGAGAACATCGATAAGGCTCCGGAAGAGCGGGAGCGTGGAATTACGATTGCAACGGCGCACGTAGAGTATGAGACCGAGGCCCGTCACTACGCACATGTGGATTGTCCGGGTCACGCCGACTATGTGAAGAACATGATCACGGGTGCAGCGCAGATGGATGGCGCGATTCTCGTTGTGAGTGCGGCGGACGGACCGATGCCTCAGACGCGGGAGCACATCCTGCTCGCTCGTCAGGTCAACGTGCCTTTCATCGTAGTATTCATGAACAAGGTCGACATGGTTGACGACGAGGAACTCTTGGAGTTGGTCGAGCTGGAGGTTCGTGAGCTGCTGAGTGAGTATGACTTCCCTGGCGATGATATTCCGATCGTTAAGGGCTCGGCGCTTCAGGCTCTTGAGGCTGGTGGGGAAGGCGATGCGTCGGCGTGCATTCAAGAGCTGATGGATGCGATCGACTCGTATATTCCTCAGCCAGAGCGCGATATCGAAAAGCCGTTCCTGATGCCCGTCGAGGACGTGTTCTCAATTACGGGTCGTGGCACGGTGGCGACAGGCCGCATTGAGCGCGGGATCGTCAAGCAGGGTGAAGAAGTGGACATCGTCGGGATGGGCGCAGATAGCAAGACGGTTGTGACCGGAGTCGAGATGTTCCGCAAGCTTCTGGACGAGGGCCGAGCGGGAGACAATGCAGGACTTCTGCTACGTGGAGTGGACAAAGAGGAGATCGAGCGTGGTCAGGTATTGGCCGCTCCGGGCTCTATCACACCCCACACTAAGTTCAAGGCTGAGGTGTACGTCTTGACCAAGGAAGAGGGTGGGAGACATACGCCGTTCTTCAACGGATATCGTCCTCAGTTCTATTTCCGGACGACGGATGTGACGGGTGCGGCGAACCTTCCTGGGGGTGTAGAAATGGTCATGCCCGGGGACAACGTGCAGATGGAAGTGGAGCTAATTACTCCCATCGCGATGGATCCGGAACTTCGGTTTGCGATCCGTGAGGGTGGACGCACGGTTGGTGCCGGCGTCGTTACCGAAATAATCGAGTAGTAGGCAGGAAAGAGTTCGGGTCTAGTAGCGCCTCGGACGAACGTGGTACATGGGGCTGAGTGCCCCTTCAAAGGAGGCATTCGATGCCGCGCGACAAAATCGTCCTCGCTTGTGAGGACTGTAAGGATAGGAACTACGACACTACGAAGAACAAGAGACTGCACCCAGAGAGGGTGGAGTTTCGAAAGTATTGCCGTAGGTGCCGTGGTCACAGACAGCATAAGGAAACGAAGTAGTGTCAGCGATAGATAAGGCGAAAGGGACTCGCGCTTTCATCGGAGAGTGTGTGGTCGAGCTCCAGAAGGTCACTTGGCCGGACGCGGAGCAGCTTCGTTCTGCAACTATAGTAGTGCTGATTTTCACTATGGCGGTGTCACTGATCATTTGGCTCATGGACAAGTCTGCGAGTTTTGTGATCAACACCATTATGGGAATCTTCGGAGCCTAACGTGAGTACGACGACCGACTCTCGGTGGTATGCTGTCCAGACGTATTCTGGGCACGAGAACAAGGTTCAACGGCTAATACAGCTCAAGATTGATGAGGGGCAGGATGAAGGTGAGTTACTAGACGTTCTCGTGCCGACCCAAGAAGCTTTGGAAATCCGAAATGGAAAGAGGGTGTCTGTCACTCGTCGCTTGTATCCAGGTTATGTGCTAGTGCACATGGCCTTGAACGAGCGCACAGCGCACTCGGTCAACAACATTCAGGGTGTGATCAAATTTGTGGGCTCAGGTAAGGCTCCTCATCCTCTTCGTGAAGATGAAATCAACAAGATCCTTGGGATCGAAACGCAGTCCGAAGACAAAGCACAGGAGGAGATCCCATTCCACATCGATCAGGTAGTAGAGGTTACCAAAGGCCCGTTCACTGACTTCTCCGGTACCGTTCAGGAAGTTTATCCTGATAAGGGTAAGGTGAAGGTGGAGGTGTCACTTTTTGGTCGTCCGACTTCGGTCGAACTTGATTACACGGATCTCAAGGGATATTAGAGCGGGAACACTAGAATCATGGCGAAAAAAGCAGTCGGATTTATCAAGCTTCATGTCGCGGGTGGGCAGGCCAATCCAGCCCCTCCCGTAGGCCCTGCGCTGGGAGCGCACGGCGTCAACATCATGGAGTTCTGCAAGCAGTTCAACGCGAAGACCGCCGATAAGCAGGGGATTACGACTCCGGTCGAGATCACGGTCTACGCGGATCGGTCGTTCTCGTTTATAACGAAAACGCCGCCGGCTGCCGTTTTGATTAAGAAAGCTATTAGTTTGCCTAAAGGATCGGGCGAGCCAAACCGTGAGAAGGTCGGTACGATCACGCGGGCTCAGCTTGCAGAGATTGCTGAGAGTAAGATGGAAGACCTGAATGCGAACGATATCGATTCAGCGGTGGAGATGATCGCTGGAACGGCCCGTTCCATGGGAGTCACAGTAGAGGGCTAACACATGGGGACCTAGGTGTCCCACCCGTGTACCACCGCATGAGAGCCGTCAGCGGTGGGAGGGTAAACGAAGCGGCTCTTGAAGTAGGATGCCAAAAAAAGGGAAACGCTACGGTTCGGCCCGCGCGGCCGTCCCGAGCGGTGTGAAGATGGCGCCAAATGACGCGGTGAAGCTCGTGCGAGAGCTCGCTACGGCGAAGTTCGACGAGTCTGTCGATGTCGCCACGCGTCTTGGAGTTGATCCGCGACAGGCAGATCAACTCGTCCGCGGCACCGTAGTCCTTCCGCATGGGACGGGGAAATCTGTTCGAGTCTTGGCGATCGTCCAGGGTGAGAAAGAAGAGGAGGCTAAAGAGGCTGGGGCCGACCATGTAGGGGTTGAGTACGTCGAGAAGATCGAGGACGGATGGGTGGATTTTGACGTCTGTGTTGTCACGCCCGATCTCATGGGGAAGGTGGGCCCGCTCGGTCGAGTGCTTGGTCCGCGGGGCCTCATGCCGACTCCGAAAGCTGGAACCGTGACGTTCGATATCGGTCGTGCTGTGAAAGAGATTAAGGCGGGTAAAATAGAATTTCGAGTCGATAAGACCGGAAACGTGCATGCGCCGATTGGCAAGGCGTCGTTCTCGGATGAGCAGCTTCAAGAGAATCTGACGGCTTTTATGGACCAGATCATGCAGTCCAAGCCGTCGTCAGCGAAGGGTGCGTATCTGAGAAGCGTAACAGTCTCAAGCACGATGGGGCCGGGAGTGGCCATCGACACTAACGCTTGGAGGGACTGATGGACCGCGCCAGAAAAGAGATCTTTGTTGAGGAGCTCAAAGAGCGAATCGATCGGGCGCCAGTTCTGTACCTGACTGATTTCACGGGACTAAACGTCAAGGCAATGACCGAACTTCGCTCATCGCTGCGGAAATCCGGCGCTGAGTATGTAGTGGTCAAGAACCGAATCGCGAAGCGCGTCTTTGATGAGTCCGAGACCCTTCCAGATATCGGAGAAAGTTTGAGCGGGCCCACAGGGTTCGTCTTTGGATACGAGGACGCTGCTGCGGCTGCTAAGGTGCTAAGCGACTTCGCAAAGGATCATGACAAGAAGCCCAGCTTCAAGCTTGGAGTCCTTGATAACAAGGTGATCCAGGCCGAGCAGGTGGAAAAAATCGCAAAGCTTCCGTCGCGTGAGCAGCTTCTCGCTGAGTTAGCAGGTGCGATGGAGAGCCCGATGGCAGCACTTGCGTCTGCTCTCGGAGCAAAGCTTCAGGAAATGGCCGGTCTGATGGACGCACTGAAGGACGAGCGTGCTAAGGCAGGTTAAGCCCGCATCCCGGGCGAGTAGTAAAAGGGACGCGGGCGCGTTCCTGGTAATTAACAGGTTCAAACCAGTTGCCGACAAGAAGTCGGTAGACATTTAGGAGACAGGAAAAATGGCGAATCAGGAAGAGCTGCTCGAAGCGATTGGTGGCATGACCGTTCTCGAGCTCTCCGAGTTCGTTGATGCCTTCAAGGAGAAGTTTAACGTCACGGCTGTAGCCGCTCCTGTTGCGGTAGCGGGTGCTGCTGCTGCGGGTGGTGACGCTGGTGGGGCTGAGGCAAAGGACGAATTCGATGTCGTTCTAGCCGGCGTTGGCGATAAGAAGATCCAAGTGATTAAGGTCGTGCGTGAGCTGACCGGCCTGGGCCTCAAAGAGGCGAAGGATGTGGTCGACGGTGCTCCAAGTAATGTGAAAGAAGGTGCGACTCAGGAAGAGGCCGACGAGATGAAGGCCAAGCTTGAGGAAGTCGGCGCCACCGTCGAACTCAAGTAGCGCCGGCGAGACTAGCGAGTGTATCGACATTCGTATATAGGCAGAACGACCGGAGTGGGTCTAGATAAGATCTCGACTTCGGACGCGGCATTATGTCGCGTGACAATTAGGGGCAGTTCGCAACCGCGCTATAGGAACATCCTTGGAAAGGTGAGCCTAGGGTGGGGAACCGCGTGTCTGTCCCAACTCGAAAACGACAATGCTCCTCGCACGCGTATGCGGACGAGGTCGTAAGGGGGACTTACGTTGGAACTGCGCAAGGACAACCGACCGATCCTGAGCTTTGCGAAGCTCAAGTCAGTGATGCCGATGCCGAACCTGCTGGATGTTCAGCTCCGCTCATTTGAAAAGCTTGTGGAGCAGGATCCGGACGAGCAGTGGGATTTTGGACTAGATCGAGTCTTCGAAGAGATTTTCCCTATCGAAGACGTCAACGAGTACTTTATGCTCGAGTATATCTCGTGCGCACTCGGTGAGCCAAAGTACTCCGTGGAGGAGTGTATCGAGCGGGATATGACATATGCCGCTCCACTCAAAGCGACGCTCCGCCTTATCGTGTGGGAGCAGCCGGAAGAAGATCCAGACGCCCCTAAAAAGCGCAAGAGAAAAAAAGTCTCAACTCCGATAGAGGAACGTGTCACCCAAGACATCATCGAAAAGGAAGTATACCTAGGTGATCTCCCTCTTCTGACGGACCTGGGAACATTCATCGTGAATGGTGCCGAGAGGGTGGTAGTCAGTCAGTTGCACCGTTCTCCAGGTGTCGTCTTTGAAGAGAGCGTCCATCCCAACGGAACAAAGCTCTACAGCGCACGGATTATCCCCTTCCGTGGATCATGGGTGGAATTCACGCTAGACATCAATGACATCTGCTACGTCCACATCGACAAGAAGAAGAAGTTTCCTGCGACTGCTCTGTTGCGGGCCCTTGGGTTCTCGACGGATGCAGACATCTTCAATCTCTACTATGAAGTAGACGAGATGAAGCTTGGCAAGTTTGATGATGCCAAGAAGCAGGAGATCGAAGGCAAGGTCATTGCTGAAGAGTTCGCTGATCCTGAGACCGGTGAAATCTTGATCGAGAATGGTGAGGAGATCGAGGATGAGGTTATAGAAATCCTCGAGCGCCTAGGCGTAAAGAAGATCAGGATTTACAAGAGTGATCGTGAAACGGCTCGCGGTGAGAGCCCCATGATCAAGAACACGATCAAGAAGGACCCAACCGAAAACGAAGCCGAGGCCCTCAGCGCCATATATTCGTTACTTCGTCCCGGAGACGCTCCTAACATAGAGACGGCTCGCGAAGCTCTAGAGAGGGTGTTCTTCGACCCTAGGCGCTATGACCTAGGCCGTGTAGGTCGTTACAAGATCAATCAACGCCTTCAGGTGGATGTACCTAGAAGCGAAGCCGTCTTAACCAAAAATGACTTTGTCTCCATTATCGGTCACTTGATTGAGCTGAACGAGGGTCGTGGCTTCACTGATGACATTGATCACCTCGGTAACCGCCGTGTGAGGACAGTAGGTGAACTGATCGCAAACCAGTTCAGTGTCGGTCTCAGTCGGATGGCACGTTTGGTCAAAGAACGCATGTCGATCAACAACGATCCTGAGAAGATCAACATCGACGATTTAGTCAATGCGAGAACGGTCTCAGCGGTGATTCAGGCGTTTTTCGGATCCAGTCAATTGTCTCAGTTTATGGACCAGACGAATCCGCTAGCCGAGATGACACACAAACGTCGTCTTTCCGCGTTGGGGCCAGGTGGACTTACCCGAGAGCGCGCTGGGTTTGAAGTTCGAGACGTCCATTATTCGCACTACGGTCGGATGTGTCCGATCGAGACCCCTGAGGGTCCGAATATCGGTCTGATCACGTCGTTGACCACATACTCGAGAATCAACGACCTCGGCTTCGTAGAGACCCCTTATCGGAAGGTGAAAAAGGGAAAGGTCACAAACCAGATCGAGTGGCTTTCCGCTAACGAAGAGGAGGAATCACGAATAGCGCAGGCAAATGCGCCGCTGGACGCCAAGGGCGGTTTCAAAAATGAGTTTGTTCTCTGTCGTGAACGTGGTGACTTCCCGCTCCTCACGCCAGAAAACATAGAATACATGGATGTGGCCCCCGACCAGCTAGTGTCGGTTGCGGCTGCTTTAATACCATTCCTTGAGCATGACGATGCAAATCGCGCACTCATGGGTTCAAACATGCAGAGGCAAGCCGTACCTCTCCTCTACACGGACGCACCGCTTGTGGGCACAGGCCTCGAAGCAAAGGTCGCTTCGGACTCCGGTGCGGTGATAACGGCACGACGGACCGGTACCGTAGCGCATGTTACCGCTGACGAGATCGTTGTTGACACTGGACAAGTTGCACCGGGTCGAGGTGAGCAGCCACTGGCCAAGTTGGTCCAGTACGACCGCTATAGGCTGAAGAAATACTGGCGTACTAATCAAGACACCGCGATCAACCAGCGTCCGCTTGTAAAGATCGGTGAGGAGATCCATCCGGGAGACATCATCGCCGATGGCCCGAGCACCGATCAGGGTGAGCTTGCACTCGGTCGCAACCTGCTGGTCGCGTTTATGCCGTGGTATGGGTCCAATTTTGAGGATGCCATAGTTATCAGCGAGAAATTAGTGAAGGACGATGTGTTCACGTCAGTGCACATCCAAGAGCTAGAGTTACATGTCCGCGATACGAAGCGAGGCATGGAAGAGATAACTCGTGAGATCCCGAATGTGGCCGATGAGAATCTTGCTGATCTCGACGAGCGTGGCATCATTAGGGTTGGAGCTCGGGTTAAGGCCGGTGACATCCTTGTAGGAAAGATCACCCCGAAAGGTGAAACGGAGCTCTCGCCGGAGGAGAAACTGCTGACTGCAATCTTCGGAGAGAAGGCAAAGGACGTTAAGGATTCGTCCCTGAAAGTCTCGCCTGGTATGACTGGGACCATCATCGATGTGAAGATCTTCAGTCGCCGAATTGATGATCCTCTCTTGGAGAAGGAGCACGGAGTAAAAATTGGCGACCTGCGTGCTCTTGAGCGAGAAGAGATTCAGCGCATTCAAGATGCACGCGATGAAGAATTGCGCTCTGTTTTACAGCGGCAAACAGTTGCCTTGATGCTGAAGAAAGGCACAGTCGAGCCCGTGCTGGATAATGGCACAAAGCTTACGAAGGATTTGATTCAAGGGATCAATTTCAAGAGGGTTGATTTAAAGACCTTCAAAGTTCAGAACAAGGAAGCCGGAGAGCGCTTGCGCCAAGTGGTTGATGAGTCCGATAAGCGGATCCAGGACGTGAAGGCAAGAACGGAGGAGCAGATCGACAAAGTCTTCAAGCCGGACGAGCTTCCACCAGGAGTCGTTCAGCTGGTTAAGGTTTACGTTGCAGAAAAACGGAAGATTTCTGTCGGTGATAAGATGGCTGGTCGCCACGGTAATAAGGGGATCATCGCGAGAATCGTGCCCGAGGAGGAAATGCCTTTCCTCCCGGATGGGACTCCGGTAGAGATAGTGCTCAATCCCCTAGGAGTGCCGTCGCGGATGAACGTTGGTCAGGTCTTGGAGACACATCTAGGGTGGGCCGGGCGAGTGCTCGGCTTTGAATCGAAGACCCCGGTTTTCCAAGGGGCAACTGAAAATGAGGTTGGTGCCCTTCTCAAGCTCGCTGGTCTCAAGTGGGTGGATGATGCGCTAGGTCTGAGAGCGAGTTCGCCGACGGCGCATGCTGATATTGAGACGATGGTGAAAATCGCGGGTGCCCTTCCCGTGGCTATGACAGGGAGTGAAAACGACTCCTCCGATGCCGTTGGTAACACACATGGTATCGGTCAGTCTCTGGACGCCTACCTTAGAACCAAGCTGTCGAAGACGCAGGAGAAGTTCTTCGACAAGATAGTTGCCTTCCTAGTCGACGCTGCAGATGAGCTTTCAGACAGGAAGGGTAAGAAGGTCAGTGAACTGTTCCCAGCTATTGACAAACTCAAGGGCCGATCCGCAGTCAAGTCTGGTCTAGATGACGCAGTGGTTGAGCTCTTAGAGCATGCCGAGATATTCGCGAACGGCAAGATTTGGCTTCGAGATGGGCGTAGTGGTCGAAAGTTTGACTTTCCAGTCACCGTTGGTGCGATCTATATGCTTAAGCTGAGCCACCTCGTGGATGACAAGATCCACGCGCGCTCAATCGGGCCCTATTCACTTGTTACGCAGCAACCTCTGGCTGGTAAGGCACAGTTTGGTGGGCAGAGGTTTGGTGAGATGGAGGTGTGGGCCTTGGAGGCTTATGGTGCGGCGCATACGCTGCAAGAGATCCTCACTGTCAAGTCGGATGACGTGCAGGGTCGCTCCAAGGTTTATGAAGCCATCGTTAAGGGCGACAACTTGCCCAAGCCGGGCATTCCGGAGTCGTTCAACGTTCTAGTCAAGGAACTTCAAGCCCTCGGCCTCTCCGTGGTACTTGGGGAGGAGGAATAAAAGATGATCGATTTTCCCAGGACCCGCGACCAGCGTTCGGCTGATTTTGAGTCCATCCAAGTTCGACTCGCTTCTCCCGAGGAGATCCGTTCTTGGTCGTTCGGAGAGGTTGTAAAGCCGGAAACGATCAACTATCGGTCATTCAAACCGGAACGAGACGGACTTTTCTGTGAGCGTATTTTTGGACCTGTAAAGGACTGGGAGTGCCATTGCGGGAAGTTCAAACGTATTCGCTTCAGAGGTCACGTCTGTGACCGTTGCGGAGTCGAGGTCACGCTTTCTAAGGTCCGGCGAGAGCGCATGGGCCATATCGAACTAGCCGTTCCAGTCGCCCATATCTGGTTTTTTAAGACGCTACCGAGTCAGCTGGGGTACCTCCTCGGTATGACTCTCCGGGACCTTGAAAAAGTTGTTTACTATGCGGCATATGTCGTAACAAACCCGGGCAAGCAGGAAGTAGAGTTTCAGCAGCTCTTGGATGAGGATGAGTACTATGACCTGCGTGTCAAAGCGCGGGATGAGGGAGATGAGGAATTCAAGGCAGAGATCGGGGCTGAAGCTGCACGCGAGTTGCTTCAGATGCTCGATGACCCAGACAAGAAGAAGATTAAGGACCGAAATTCGGATGGCCGTGGACTCGATCGTCTCGCTGACTGGTTGCGCTATGAGATTGCTAACGAGACGTCCCAGCATCGCAAGAAGAAAAAGTTAAAGAGGCTAAAGGTTGTCGATGCGCTGCGGAACTCTGGCGATACGCCGGAGACACGCAACAAGCCTGAGTGGATGATACTTGATGTGATTCCGGTAATTCCACCGGACCTCAGACCGCTGGTTCCTCTCGATGGTGGCCGCTTCGCCACGTCCGACCTTAACGACTTATACAGAAGGGTTATCAATCGTAACAATCGGCTTAAGAAGTTGATCGATATGCGCGCGCCGGAAGTAATTCTTAGGAATGAAAAACGCATGTTACAGGAGTCGGTAGACGCGCTATTCGACAACGGTCGCAGATCAAAAGCAATCCGTGGGCGTGGGAAGCGACCATTGAAGTCGCTTTCTGATATGCTCAAGGGTAAGCAGGGGAGATTCCGTCAGAACCTGCTAGGGAAGCGAGTTGATTACTCGGGACGTTCAGTCATCGTCGTAGGTCCGGAACTGAAGCTCCACCAGTGCGGGCTCCCTAAGGCCATGGCCGTCGAACTATTCAAGCCGTTCATCATCTACGAGCTCGAGAAGCGTGGAGAAGCTGAGACGGTGAAGCGAGCCAAGAAGATCGTCGAGCAAGAAGATCCCAAGGTATATGAGGTCCTAGAGGACATCATCAAGGATCACCCCGTCCTCCTGAACCGTGCGCCAACGCTTCACCGACTTGGCATCCAGGCCTTTGAGCCCGTGTTGGTGGAGGGTAAGGCGATCCGGCTACATCCGTTGGCTTGTGCAGCTTTTAATGCCGACTTCGACGGTGACCAGATGGCGGTCCACCTGCCACTTTCTTATGAGGCTCAGCTTGAGGCACGAGTCCTCATGCTTTCGTCTAACAACATTCTTCTGCCGTCCAATGGCCGCCCAGTTGCTGCGCCGACCCAGGATATGGTCATCGGTTCTTATTACCTGACCAATCCAGGCCTCGAAATCGGAGACCTGGAGCGTGTTGCTAATGACACGAAGGTCGCTAAGGGTCGTCGTGAGACGGCAGGGAACCAGCTGAATGAGATTTATGCGGACGCTCCGCGCTTCTCTTCTTACGGTGAAGTGGAGATGGCACTCGCTCAGGAGCGCGTGACCTTCAATTCTCCTGTTTGGTACTTTGTGTCCGCAGACTTCGGAGGTGTAGAAGATAGGGACGCGCGTTGGGAGCGTACGACCGCTGGTCGGGTTCTCTTCAATTCGATCATCCCTGATGAACTCGGCTTTATAAATAAAACGTTCGGTAAACGTGAGCTCGGTGACCTTGCCTTTGAGTGTTTCACTGTGACGGGCATGGGGCGGACTACAGAGTTTCTGGACGCCATCAAGGATTTTGGTTTCCGCTACGCTACAATGGGTGGCATCTCAGTGGGCATTGAAGATCTGCAGGTCCCAGCTGAGAAGAGAGAGATTCTTGAGGAGGCGGACGAACAGGTATCCAGGTTTCAGAAGGCCTACGCAAGCGGATTTATTTCCAATGGCGAGCGTTATAACAAAGTCATCGACACCTGGACCCATGCGAACAACGATGTCGCTGATGCTATGGTGCGTCACTTGGAGCGGTCAAATGATGGCTTCAATCCGGTTTACATGATGATGACCTCCGGGGCACGAGGTAATCGCGACCAGATGCGTCAGCTCGCTGGAATGCGAGGCCTCATGGCCAAGCCGCAGAAAAAGTTGACTGGTGGTATTGGTGAGATCATAGAGTCCCCCATCAAGTCCAACTTCCGCGAAGGCCTATCGGTGGTTGAGTATTTCATCTCGACTCACGGAGCTCGGAAGGGGCTAGCGGATACAGCGCTAAAGACGGCGGATGCTGGATATTTGACTCGGCGTCTCGTTGACGTGGCGCAAGATATGACTATCACCGAGGAGAATTGCGGTACAATTCTCGGACTTGATATGACGGCTCTGAAGGAAGGCGAGGACATAATTGAGCCGCTGTCTGATCGCATTGTGGGTAATGTCGCCCGTGATGATGTCTATGACCCAATTGATGGAGAGACGATCGTCAATGCCGGCGAGTTGATTCTGGAGGAACATGCCAGCCAAATCGAGCAAGCTGGGATACAAAATGTGGGCATCCTGTCCGTTCTTACCTGTGAGGCAAAGCGCGGACTCTGCCAGGCATGCTATGGTCGAAACCTAGCCACAATGAAGTTGGTCGATGTTGGCGAAGCCGTGGGCATCTTGGCAGCGCAGTCGATAGGTGAGCCGGGGACGCAGCTTACGCTAAGGACGTTCCATATCGGTGGTACGGCTTCTCGTATTGCTGCCCAAACCCAGCGCAAGTCCAAGATTGATGGCATTGTTGATTTGGATCGTGTGACCACGGTTACCACGCCGGACAAGACGATTATTGTGACTTCCCGTGAGGGTGGTATCCTCTTGAAGACATCAGACGGCGCCGTCAGAAGTCGCCTTGCGGTCCCATATGGTGCAACAATAGACATCAAGAAGGGCCAGAAAATCTCGGCCGGTGACCTGTTGTTCAGTTGGGATCCCTATTCTGAACCGATGGTGGCGGACTCTAAGGGTGTCATTCACTTCCAGGATATCGTCGAAGAAGTGACGATGCGTGAGGAGTTAGATGCGTCAACTGGTCGTCGTCAAAAGGTGATCATTGAGGATAGAGAGAAGAAGCTCCACCCGACGATCGTTATCCGAAAGAAGACAAAGAAGGCCGAAATTCTGCGTGAGTTCATCGTCCCGGTAGGTGCTCAACTCATCGTCAAAGACGGAGATGAGGTCGAGCTTGGGGACACAATCGCGAAGATCGGCCGTGAGGTATACAAGACTCGTGATATCACTGGCGGATTGCCGCGAGTAGCAGAGCTCTTCGAGGCACGGAAGCCGAAAGATCCGGCCGTTATCACTGAGATCGACGGTAGCATTTCATTCGGTGACATAAAGCGTGGTAAGCGCCAGGTTCATGTTACACCTGATCAGGGAGAGCAAAGAACGTATGATGTGCCGGTTGGTAAGCACATGCGTGTGCATACGGGCGATGTAGTGCGTGCCGGTGACCGGATCTCTGAGGGACCGGTGAATCCTCATGACATTCTGGCAGTAATGGGTCCCCGGGCAGTTCAGGAGTATCTGCTCAATGAGATCCAAGAGGTGTATAGACTTCAGGGAGTGAAGATTAATGACAAGCATATCGGCGTGATTGTGCGTCAGATGCTGCAAAAAGTTCGTGTTACTGATGCTGGAGACACCAGGCTTCTTGAAGGTGAGAATGTTGACCGGGCCGAGTTCAGGACCGTGAACACCGCTGCAATAGAGAAAGGTGAAAAGCCGGCGCGGAGCGAACCTCTTCTCCTTGGTATCACCAAGGCTTCACTGACGACTGAGTCGTTTATCTCGGCTGCTTCTTTCCAAGAAACGACAAGGGTGCTCACGGACGCGGCGGTTCGCGGCGCGAAAGACGAGCTCAAGGGCCTCAAAGAGAATATCATCATTGGTCACTTGATTCCGGCGGGAACGGGAATCCACCGCTATTCGAATGTCGAATTCATGGTGGAACAGTCATACTATGATGAGGAGATCGTCCCCTTGGGAGAGCCTGGTGAACTTGTGCCTGGATTAGAAAGCGAAGGGTAAGAACTCTTCTCAATCAAGCAGAGAGAAGCGCTGTGCTGGGTGAGGAAACGGCTCGGGTCGCATTTGCGGTTCGAGCCGTTTCCGTTGGAATTGGGTGGAGGTGATCGAGGTCATAGGCTTCGAAGCTCCGCGATCCAGCTTAGTAGCTGGTTAAGTAACTTAAAGATTTGTAACAGAGGGGAGTCGCTCAGGTGGGGTCGATCGTAGTGGGAATAGCGGGTGGCAGTGCGTCCGGTAAGTCCACCGTCGTTAGAGAGCTTACAAGTCTCATGGGAAGAAGTCGTGTTGCAGTCCTGAGTCACGATGCCTACTACCACGACTTATCGCACATGCCAATCGGGTGCCGGATCCAGGTCAACGTTGACCATCCGGACTCTCTTGAAACCTCATTACTGGTGAGACACATAAAGGAGCTGAAGGCTGGTCACACTGTGGAAATTCCCAGCTATGATTATGCCTCACAAACCCGTAGCTCGGTCGGGGTTACCATCACATCCGCGCCAGTCCTTATTGTGGAAGGGATGCTTGCTTTGTTTGACGAGCGCCTCCGGGACCTCATGGACCTCCGAGTTTTTGTTGACACTTCACCGGAACAGAGGCTTGAGCGGCGGATTGAGCGTGACGTATTGGAGAGGGGTAGGGATGCCAAGACGGTTAAGCGGAAGCACCTAGAGCGGGTGCAACCGATGCATGAGATATATGTAGAACCGTCGCGCGTTCACGCGGACTATTTTATTCCCGAAGGTGGATACAACATCGAGGCGATCCAGGCTTTGGCAGATCAGATCCTAGGACTGCTTGATGACTGATTAAATAGAAATGCCGTTCGGACCAATGCCTCCCAGCCTCATCACAATCTCTGGGGGAGGAGCCCGCGACTGAGGCTATGTTCCAAAGCAAGTGGGATTGCGAGAGATTACAAGGGAAAGATCCCTATACGCTCCTTTTTTCCGTTGACACTCCTAGGGCCCGTTTCTACCTTTCAATGCTCTATCGGACCGGCGTCCGCGTTCACCGTGGCCGCCGTTTTTTATCACGGTGTTGTGAGGTAGGAATGCCGACCATTAGCCAGCTCGTGCGGAAGGGTCGCAAGGCGCAAGGGAAAAAGAACAAGGCGCCAGCTCTTCAACGTAACCCGCAGAAGCGGGGCGTATGCACGCGCGTATACACTACGACTCCAAAGAAGCCTAACTCGGCTCTCCGTAAGGTCGCTCGTGTTCGTTTGACCAATGGTTTTGAAGTCACGGCCTACATTGGTGGTGAGGGCCACAACCTTCAGGAGCACTCAATAGTCCTCATCCGCGGTGGACGCGTGAAGGATCTCCCAGGAGTTCGTTACCACATCGTCCGTGGCACCTTAGATACCTCCGGTGTCGACGCGCGCCGGCAGGGGCGTTCCAAGTACGGGGCCAAACGGCCTAAGTAAGGGGTAGATAGATGAGTCGTCGTTCACGCGCTGAGAAGCGGGAAACCCCGCCCGATCCGAAGTTCGAGTCCCGGACTGTCACGAAATTCATCAACAACCTGATGGTCGATGGGAAGAAGTCGAAGGCGGAAAAGATCTTCTATGATGCCGTCGATATCATGGAGCAGCGCTCGGGAGAGAACGGCGTAGAAATGTTCGAGGCTGCACTCAACAATGCTAAGCCTGCACTTGAAGTGAAGAGTCGCCGTGTGGGTGGTGCTACGTATCAGGTCCCAATTGAGGTGCGCCCCGAGCGACGGACTGCGCTGGCTAGTCGCTGGCTCATAGGATTTGCCCGAGGCCGCTCAGAAAAAAGTATGGCTGAAAGGTTGGCGGCTGAGTTGCTTGCGGCTAGCCGTGGGGAAGGTTCTACAATCAAAAAGAAAGACGACACTCACCGAATGGCTGAGGCAAACAAAGCGTTCGCTCACTACCGGTGGTAAACACGAGTAACTGAATTAGATGATGAAGGCGTAGACCGAAGCCCTCGCAGTAAGTAAGAGGGCTGCGGATAACTGAAACGCGATGGCCCCCGGAATAGCCGACGGGCCCTCTCCGATCTAGGGAGCGCGGATGGCTGTCAGTCCGAAAACGACTGCGGCAGACACAACCTCGCTCTTTTTTTTTGCCCCCTTGGGGGCTGTATCGATGAAGAAACAAGACGAGACACAGATAGATGCCTAGGACGACGCCACTTCCACTGCTGAGAAATATCGGCATCATGGCGCACATTGATGCCGGTAAGACCACGACGACGGAGCGTGTTTTGTTTTACACCGGTCGCGTGCATCGAGTTGGTGAGGTTCATGATGGCGCCGCTACGATGGACTGGATGGAGCAGGAACAAGAGCGTGGGATAACGATCACGTCGGCCGCGACAACTGCGCACTGGACGCGACTGGGAACAGAGCATCGCATCAACATCATTGATACTCCTGGTCAC
>DEAT01000002.1 GCA_002348265.1 Gemmatimonadales bacterium UBA2975
ATCTTCTTTAGGTGAATGTTAGCCAACCATTTCCCGGAGCTCTTTTGCGTGCTCAGTGTAAGCAACACGCCCCGAGCGTGTGAGCGAAAGCCATGTCCGCCGATATCCGAAGTCTCGTTTCTTGGCGACGGCAACATAACCGGCGTCTTCGAGGGATTTGAGATGCTTTGACAGCACTGAATCACTTACGTCGAGTCGTTCGCGGATTAAACTGAACTCCAGTTCGCCCGAGGAGGCCAGCATAGCGCATATGCGTAGACGATTTGGTGCATGAATCAGGGCATTGAAGCGTGAGTGCTTCACTTCGAGACCCCCGATTTAGTCCAATCGTTCGTCGGGTAGTGATACGTCAGATATGCGACAGACACACTGACAATTACGGCCGCGATATAAGGAGCCAAAGGAAGGTCAGCGATCGGAAAGTCACCCTCCAAACGGGTCTCAGGTCTACCCCATAACGTGGCCCATCTTCCCACGAACATTACAACCGCAAAGAAGAGTGCCTGTAAGACAAGAAAAACTTTTCCCGAACCTGAAGGTGGTAAGAGTGGTGCTCTTATACCCAGCAATCGCCCGCTGTACCTAGTAAATAGAACCAACAAGACAAGTGCGATGCCTGATAACCACGCCCCTAACGCCCAGTGATTCTCTCCCTCTGTTACTGCAAGTGAGAATGTGAGGATGCCACTCAACAAAGAGATCATAGTGATCAACCAGAGTGGTGGTCTTAGGGATGCTATCGTCTCACTTTCTGCTTTCTCAATGGTCGCAAGTGCCGCTTGTGCTTCCGCACTCGACATCTGATCGCTGCACATAATCTTCTCCATTAGTCTCACATACTTTCCAGCACGGAAAGAAGAATGCTACATACTTTCCATAACGGCAAGTGATCTGCTGTGCTGTTCAGGCGGTTTCGTTTTTTGGAATGCCTTTTGGATAGTTAGCCTAGGGCCCGCAGGTATTCCTGATCCCAAGCAGCGATCATGCTCTCCAGTTCCGCGTAGGGACCGGGTCTGTATGCGTGTGAGGCAATGCCTTGCTGGGAAAGGCGGCTCACCGACCAGTCCTGCTCATTGGTCATATTCCAGAACTCGATTGCTGATGAAGGGTCGAAGTCCGGAGCGGTAATGGCGTCAGGGTGGAAGAGCCAGTCACATATTATTCGCGTCTGATTCGTGGCTAACCGGTCAATTCTGTGAGTAAGCACATAGTCCGGATGAAGGCTGAGCAGGAGGTTGGGGAAAATTGTGTAGTACTGAACGAAATTAAGATCGTCCCCTTCAAGCGTTCCAAGTGGAGCCGCACATCTTTGTCCTGTCATTGTCATACTTCCCCCTTCAATTTCCATCTTCATGGGTCCCCCTAAAAAGGGGCCTTCCTCAAGGTCGTTTGAGGCGTTTCGGAACGGGGTAAGGCGATTGAGCACCGGGTGTAGAGCAGGACAGTGGTAGCATTCAGAGTAGTTCTGGAAGATCAGCTTCCAGTTTGCGGGTATTTCATAAACGATCCGGTGGGCGATCTCCAGACGGACTAGGTCCCAGTTAGTGAACTTGTCGACGAGTGGAGAGAAGACTTTTTCGAATGGTTCTGGCTCCTCTGAGAGGTTGACGAAGACACAGCCCTCCCACTCTGCCGCCGCTACTGAGACCAGGGGGTAGTCCTCTTTGCAGAAAGACTCCACCTCGTCCATGAATGGTGCTCCTGTAAGTTCTCCACTTAAAGCATACGTCCACGCGTGGTACCCGCACTGAATTGATTTTGGGAAAATCCCGGTTGGCTCATTCACGAGCCGTGTACCGCGATGCCGGCACACGTTGTGATGAGCCCGGAGGACTCCTTCGTGATCTCGAAGGACAATGATACTCTCTGACTCCAACTCGAAGAGCATATAGGCCCCGGGCTCTGCGATTTCGGATACTCGTCCCACGAAGAGCCACTGGCGAAAGAAGATCCGGTCAGTCTCTCGGTCGTATACATCTTCGTCGATGTAGTATCGGCGCTCGAGTGTCTTGGCGTCGAAAGCGGTGCGTTCAGGCATGGTCGTCTTGTCAGTCTGCTGCGTTGCGAGCTTGTGCGAAGGTAGGCTGCTTAATCCGAGGCGCGAGTGCGTGTTTGATACAGTTCAATACAAGAACGTCCTAGCAAACTGTTGACTCGACAAGCATCAGTTGGCTTGCGGTTCAGTTCCCGACTGATTCCCTCTCTGTTAGGGCACTGCAAGGGTACACGCATTGGCGCCCTAGCTGTTCACAACCGATCTTGTTCGAACTCCACAGTTTGGGGCTCCTGGAGGGAGCCCCGCCCCTCATCAAGGAGATTATGATGCGGATGCAGTATTCTTACCTAACAATCATGGTTGTCGCCATTATCGGAATGGCGGCATGTGTTCCATCAGGTAGCCCAGGTTCTGCCGACTCAAGTGGTAACCTCATCACAGGCGACGGTCTTCCGAACCCAACTCCGTCTGTCGTCACTAACTGGGGTGATCTTCCTGAAGGGAGGGAATGGGGGTCCACGGCTGGGATCGATATTGATCCGAATGACGGACACATATGGGCTTACGAACGATGTGGAGCGGGTAGCTTCGGTGGTGGAGAACCTGTGAACTGCGAGTCGAACCCGGTTCCCCCAGTATTCAAATTCGATCGCAACACCGGTGAGGTTCTCGCAAACTTCGGAGCCGATCTCATGGTCACTCCTCACGGCATCCATGTTGATGCCGAGGGTAACGTTTGGATCACTGACTTTGCGGGCAACCGTGAGGGTACGCGAGGTCATCAGGTGTGGAAGTTCAGCTCCGAGGGGGAAGTCCTTCTGACGCTAGGTGTGGCAGGTCAGCCAGGGAATGCGCCAGGACAATTCAATCAGCCCAATGATGTGGTGACGGGTCCGGACGGGTCCATTTACGTCTCTGATGGCCACAATGGCCAGGGCATGACGTCGAATCAGGCGATGAACTTAGGTCGCGAGGCTGGCCAGACGGCACGTATCCAGAAGTTCACGCCACAGGGCGAGTTCGTAATGGAATGGGGAGAGATAGGTGTCGAGCACGGACAATTCCGAACACCTCACGCGCTCGCCTTCGACTCACAGGGACGGTTGTGGATCGCTGATCGCGGTAATCATCGCCTGGAAATCTATGACGAGGACGGTAACTACTTGGAATCGCGCTACAGCTATGGTCGTATCAGTGGGATCTTCATAAAGGACGAGATGGTGTACGCCATCGATTCCGAGTCTAGTCCAACGAACCATCCGAACTGGCGAAACGGGGTCCGTATAGGTCCGGTTGATGAGGACCGAATCGTAGCCTTTGTGCCGCCGTTCGAGCGCGAGAGTCGTGTATACCAGGGGACGGCAGGTGAAGGTGTCGCCGTAGACGACGACGGCAATATCTATGCGGCAGAAGGTCCGAATTCACTCAGTTGGGCTGGCGGTGCCTTTACGAAGTACGTAGCAGGCAACTAAACGCTAATAATGAAGACTGTGCCGGTGGGAGGACTCAGTCCCACCGGCCAGTCAAGCATAGACATGCTTAATTAACTGAAATGACCCTTTTGACCAGAGTAATCATGTGCCGAGTCCCCCAAATTCTTGTGCTGTTATCGACTGTTTCATTAACGCTAAGTGGGTCTGTGGCCGGTCAATTAGGGGCTGAAATTCGAGGACCAGTTGGTCCTAGCCCATATGAGGTCGTTCGCGGATGGCACAAGCCGTTTGCTCAGACAGGTTACGCGTTTGGGGGAAACTCGGGGGTTTTTGCGGAGTCTCCGGATCGGATCTTCGTTGCTATGCGGGGCGAAGCTAGGCTTCCTTCACCTATCCCCCAGGGTTACCTCGGCTTCGCGGGGTCGGTCGGCATCAATGTCCTTTTTGAGGTGGGACGAAGGACGTGGCGTCACTGCCTGTATACCCTTGATCGTGATGGTAGAGTCCTAGAGATGTGGGACCAGTGGGATCACTTGTGCAGAGATTCCGACGGCCCAGGCCCTCATCGTATTCGCATAAGCCCGTATGATCCTGACAGTCGCGTTTGGGTGATCAACGAGACATTTCACGTGATTCATGTCTTTTCGAACGACGGTTCCCGTCTCTTGTTTACCCTAGGAGAAAAGGGCGTTCCGGGAAATGACCAGACTCATTTCGCTAGACCGCAGGATGTTGCTTTCCTTCCAGACGGGAGAATCCTTGTAGCTGACGGCCTCGACAATCACCGAGTAATGATCCTAGATGAAGACATGGAATATCTGGGTGAGTTTGGAGGGCACGGAGACGCACCCGGACAATTCAATGGCATTCATGCCATTGCCGTGGGCCCTGGCGGGCGGATCTTTGCCCTAGATCGTTCTGGGGGTAGGGTCAACGTTTTTAGGACCACAAGTGATCCGACCCGAGTGCACCACGAGGCGACTTGGGATGGACTCGCGCTGCCGCTAGACCTGATAGTAAACGATGATTCGGTATGGCTCAGCGATCTTGGCCCACTTCGCTTTGTAAAGTTCGATTTCGAGGGGAATCGCCTGTATGAGTGGGAGGTGCCTAGAGACTTACCTGATGGATATCTCGAGGTGCACACGTTCTCGGTCGACTCAGATGGCAACCTATACGGTGGCGACAATCAGTATGGTCGCACACAGAAACTTGTACCGCGTTCGGGTGTCGATCCGACACTCCTGATTGATCCCCCTTGGGTAGAAGGATCTCGCTAGACTGGATCATCTGGATTGGACAAGAGACTTGAGGTTCATTCTCACTAACACTATTTGCTCATTCTTTTTCTTCGAGTGCCATGACCAGTCTTCGCTCTAGTGCAGCGCTGTTTTGCCTTCTGATCGCTGTGCCTCCGATGCTTCCAGCTTCAGCTCAGAACGTACCGCCCGAGGTCGATCTTCGTCTTTATGACATAATCGATGCATCGTCCGCGGATAGGATTGAGAGGGACATTCGTGCCTTGGTTAGCTTCGGTACGAGAAATACTCTGTCTGACACACTGTCGGATACCAGGGGAATCGGTGCTGCTCGCCGGTGGATCAAGGCCGAATTTGACAGTATCTCGCAAGCTTGTGGCGGCTGCTTAGAGGTTTTTTATCAAGAGTCTATCGCCCTTCCGTCAGTCCGGATTCCAGAGCCTGTCAACGTGGTGAATGTTGTTGGTATCATCCGTGGTACGGTGCATCCGGAACGTTATGTCATCATGAGCGGCGACATCGACTCGCGCGCGTCCAATACGGCTGACGGCGAGACTGACGCCCCAGGTGCGAATGACAATGCCTCTGGAATGGCGGGTGTGATAGAAGCTGCGAGATTGCTCAGTAAGTATGAATTCCCGACTAGTGTGGTGCTCGTGGGTCTGTCGGGGGAAGAGCAGGGTTTATGGGGGGGGCGGAATATGGCTCAGGTGGCGAGTGAAGAGGGGTGGGATATCGTTGGCGTCCTGAATAACGACATGATCGGCAATGTGGAGGGCATCAATGGTGTAATAGAGAACAATACGTTCCGCGTATTCTCTGAGCCTTATCCAGCAACAGCTACTGAGCGGGAGATTAGGAGCTATAGGGTGTTTGGTGGCGAGGTGGATGGCCCATCCCGGCAGATCGCTCGCTACGTGGATCGCGTCACAGATAAGTATTTCACAAATCTTGATGCGATCATGGTGTATCGCCTAGACCGTTTCGGGAGAGGCGGCCACCATCGTCCGTTCAATGACGCCGGATTCCCAGGGGTTCGGATCATGGAGACAAATGAACAGTACGAACGTCAGCACCAAGACCTAAGGACCGAAAATGGCATCGAATACGGTGACGTCATAGAAGGGGTGAACTTCGAGTTTGCTTCTCGTCTCACCGCTGTGAATGCCACGGTGCTTGCATCACTAGCATGGGCTCCTCCGGAGCCGACTGGAGTAGCGATCGGGGGCGCGGTCCGTCCCTCAACTACACTGAGTTGGAATGCAGTTGATGATCCGAATTTGGCCGGATACAAGATCTACTGGCGCGATACGACAGCACCGCAATGGACTCATTCTCGCTATGTGGGCAACTCGACTGAGTTTACACTCCGGGATATGGTGATCGACAACTATCTATACGGGGTCGCATCAGTAGGTGAGAATGGGCACGAAAGCATCGTTGTGTTTCCGACGGAGCGTCGCTAGCGACATGAGCAAAGCGCAGTAGGGGCCAGAGGTCTTAGTGAGTCAGGGTAGATAATTGATTACTACTCGTTGATCCTGATCCCTCTTAGCACTAGCGTCTCTGGTCACTGATCTGCAGAGGTCCACGGCTGTGGACCTCCGAAACGGAAGCCTAATGCTCAAGGTCGGAATTGTCGGCCTTCCGAACGTCGGAAAGTCATCCCTATTTAACGCGTTGACCGCGGTGGGAGCTCCCTCGGAGAACTATCCGTTCTGTACGGTAGAACCGAACGTCGGAACCGTAGAAGTCCCGGACGCGCGTCTCGACCGAATACACGAACTTTCTGGGTCGAAGACCAGAGTACCAACTGTCATCCAATTCGTGGATATAGCCGGTCTCGTCGAGGGAGCCTCAGAGGGTGAAGGGCTGGGAAACAAGTTCCTTGGTAATATCCGCGAGGTGGATGCGATTGCGCATGTTCTTCGCTGCTTCGAGGAAGAGGAAGTCGCTCATGTTCTTGGTAGTGTTGACCCGGTCCGGGATCGAGAAATTGTTGAAACCGAGCTCGTTCTAGCCGACTTAGAAACTGTGCAGCGACGCCTCGAAAAGGTTGAGAAAAAGGCGAAATCGGGAGAGAAGGATGCAATTCGCGAGAAGGGTATACTGGACAAGGCAATGCGTGCTCTCGAAACAGGCAGGCCGGTGCGGGTAGCGGATATATCTGCGGAGGAAATGCCGGTCTTAAATGGATTTCAGTTGTTAACCACTAAGCCTGTGCTCTATGTAGCTAACGTTGCAGAATCGGATCTTCCGGATGCTGATAATGTTTCGACGCGTGCGCTGTTCAATGCGGTGAAGGAAGACGCTGCCGAACTTAAGGCAAGTAAGGCGATTGTGACTGTTTGTAGCGCGTTTGAATCAGAACTCTCAGGTATGGACGACTCAGACAGTAAGCTTTTCTTAGAGGAGGTGGGGCTCAGCGAAACCGGACTTAATCGTTTGATTCGTGGAGCCTATGAGCTTCTCGGCCTAGTGACTTTCTTCACTACTGGAGAAAATGAGAGCAGAGCCTGGACAGTACGATCAGGAAGTTCTGCGCCTCAGGCTGCAGGCACGATTCATTCTGATTTTGAGCGGGGGTTCATCCGCGCTGAGACGATCCACTTCGATGCTTTTTCTTCAGTGGGCTCATGGAAGTCAGCTCGAGATACCGGCGTTCTCCGGTCAGAAGGAAAGGGTTATACCGTAGTGGACGGTGACATCATTCTGTTTCGTTTCAATGTTTGATTCTGAGTGGGTCCCTACTAGAAGGCTATTGCCCGAGGGAGTGGAATCAACTCCGACCCGAGAATGGGATCTTTTCGATCGATTACGAGTACCCCGCCCCGTGAGGTATTCGCTTTCCAAACACGCTGTAACAAGAATCGACGGAGGCTAGTCATCACTACGAAGGTTGAAGTAACGAGAAAGCGGCTTACCCTGAGCTCGTCAGCAGTGAAGGAGATCGCCAGAGAATTAACCAAGTTGGGCTTGGTCCACGTGGAGCAAGATGGAGTGTTGAATGTAAGGCAGAGTGAGGAGCTCAGGCGTACGCTAGCCGAGGCCGGTGAGGCACTGGCATGGGACGTCAAGTCGGCTAACAGTGCAAACCCAATGCCTGAAGTGGTAAAAGATCTCAAGAAGCTTGTGAAAGCCGGGGCTAAGACGCTCAAGGCCGAAGTTGCAGTTGAACTCAAGAAGAAGAACTCCGAAGAGAGGAACCTTGAGAAGACCGTAGAGGTGTTGACTAAGCTGATCGAGAAGTCAGAAAAAGCCTTCCCTGCAGAGATATCGTATTCGCATACAGCTCGTGATATCACGCAAGGATTCTTCACGAAGACTGAAGAGATCGTATTGGAGGATGTGAGTCAGGCCAAAGAGACACTCGCGACTGTGGAGAAGAGTCTAAATCGGTGGGGCAAGCTGAGGCTGCAGATGCATGAAGAACTTCAGCAGACTGACAAAAGACTCAAAGTACTTGTCTCCGATCTAGAACCTTTTGTCTTCTCATCGAGGCGTCTTATCGACGAGCTTTTGCTAACGTTCGCATGATTCGAATCAGGACCGCGACACTTCAGTACCCTGTTGGCTCGCCGACCTCTGCTGCGTAGGCAGCGCGCAGAGCCTCGTGATATTGATCCAGTAATCCTGATAACGTGTCTTGTTCTTGGGCTACAGCATCCCTGAGTTCTGATCGTGTTATGAAATCGTAGACAATGGAAGACATGACTTCGGCGCTGATTCTGAAACCGGTGTGGCCGATGTTGTTGAAAGTGTCTACCAGCATACCACGCGTGTGGTTAGCGAAAAGAGAACTGAATATGCTGATTCCGATGCCTGGGATGTCCTTTGTAACGGCCCCGGTCTCTTCGTAACCTGAAGGCCTTGTCGGTTCAGGATTCATTCGTGGCGCCTCGAGCTCACCGGCGTACGCGAAGGCTAGTTCCTGCAAGGTCCCGAGAGAGATACCGTCTCGGTATTCCCCGTAGCGATCGATCTCGACGGTGGTTCCGGTAGCCAGTGCCGCACCTCGTGCGGCGTTATCCATCATTCTGGTGATGTGCTCTAGGTATACTGGATCCGGGTAGCGGATGTAGTAGTCGACTACGGCTCGTTGCGGAACGACGTTTGGTGCTTCCCCTCCCTCTGGAATCACGCCCTGGATGGACGCTTCCGGCCTCAGTGTTGAACGCAGACCATCGACTAGCGTGTAAAAGTGCACGGCGGCCTCCAAAGCATTGCGGCCAAACCATGAGGACATCTGGTGTGAAGGACGACCGAGAAACGTGTATTTCACTTCGTTGATGTTCAAACAGCAGCTGCCAAAGCCTGCTTGAGCTCGGGATGTTTCAGTCACACCGTGGCTTCGTACCATAAGGTCGGTACCGTCAAAAACGCCGACTTCGTGCATAATCACCTTCGCTGGGGGCCCGACCTCTTCGGCAGGAGTGCCAAAAATCTTGAGTTGACCGGGAGTCCCAGAGCGCTGCATATACTCTGCAATTGAGAAGGCGGAGGCAAAGACAATTGGTGTCTGCGCGTTGTGTTGGTCACCATGAAATGGACCATTCGCGTCCCGCAGAGCATCGTATTCCCCGATGAATCCGATCGTCAGCCCGTCCTCACCTGCTGGAGCCGTCCATGTAGCAACGAAGGCAGTTTCCAGTCCGGCCACACCGACTTCAACGTGCCAGCCACGCTCCCGGAGGATGCTCGTCAGTGTATCTACGGCAAGGAATTCCTCCCAGGCCACCTCGGGGTTGTGTCCGATGTAGTCGCTTAGATCCTGCATTTCATCGTGCCAAAGCTCAGTTGTTCTGCTTACGATGGCGTCGCGCTCGGTATCTGTTCGTCCAGCTAGTCTCTTTGCCATTCCGGTCGGATCAAGCCGAAGCTGCAATTCGTTGATTTCTGCGAGGATACTGCGCGCTGCTGCGCGCTCAGTGTCTGTGGTTTGCCCTCTGGCTTCAGCACCCCCCATAGCTGCGAGGATGAACAGGCTAAATAGAACTGTGGCTAGTCGTGTGGTTCGCATTCGAGTTCACTCGTGTTGCAGGACGGGACGAAGAACCTATTGATTGGAGTGGTGATGGACTACGATGACCGAAGAGAAAGCATCGCCTAGTCTAGCTTTTTGGGTGCGAGCCCGATCCCACTGCCCGATTCTGACTGGCAGAACGATCATGCGAAGCACACATTGCCAGTCATCTGTTACCAATAACTCTATATCATATCTCGATCTGGCCATGAACTGGACCATCTCACATAAGCCGACAGTGCGGACGCTTGGGAACTCTCTCCTAGTTGCTTTGATCGTCTCATCTTTGCTACCGAACGCTCTATTGGCCCAGAGAGGTGCGTCTGGGCCTACTGAACACGACGCAGTCGAGCCTATCAACCATTTACCTAATCCATATGAGACTGTGCGGGACTGGGGCGTGTTGCCGGATGGCCGCACGTGGGGTTCGGTCAGCGCAGTTAATGTCGACGTAGATGGCATTCACATTTGGGCGGGTGACCGTTGTGGTGTGAACTCGTGCGCTGAGTCCGAGGTAGATCCGATTGTGAAGCTCGATTCGGACGGAAACACGGTTCTAAGCTTTGGGGCGGGCCTGATCACTTGGCCTCACGGGATGGATGTAGATGCCGAAGGTAACGTCTGGGTTGCGGATGCCCGGTCACCGAACAGTCGTGAGATTCAGCGGACACCGAGCGCTCCGATGAACGGACACATCGTGCGCAAGTTCAGTTCGACGGGAGAGCTTCTGCTCACGATTGGTGTCCCGGGTGAGGCTGGTGATCCACCTACTCACCTGACGGAGCCCAATGATGTGCTCGTCGCACCGGATGGGAGTGTTTTTGTTGCGGAAACGCACAGTGCTCAGTTCATGGACGTCCGCGGTGGGGCTGCTAAGAGCAGAATCACAAAGTATTCGGCGAGCGGGGAGATGATTCTGCAGTTTGGAGAATGGGGGTATGCTGACGGACAGTTCCGTGCGCCACATTCTCTCGCGATGGACTCAAGTGGGCGCCTGTTTGTAGCCGACCGTGGGAACCGCCGCATCCAGATTTTCGATCAGGAAGGAAACCACCTCGACACCTGGTACCAGTTCAGTCGTAACAGTGGCATATGGATTGATGATAACGACGTTCTGTATGCGATCGACTCGGAATCGGACGAAAATTACAATCCAGGAGGGTGGCGAAAGGGACTGCGCGTTGGAAGCGCAATTACCGGCGAAGTTTGGTATTTCATACCTGAGCACATGTCGGCCCGTGCGTCAGGCATGGGTGGCTATGGATCAATGGGGGAAGGCGTTACGGTCGATCGCCATGGTAATGTCATTGCCGGTGAAGTGGGCCCGGTCCAAGGGTTGACGAAGTTTATCCCTCGGCTCTGGGACCCGAACGGTCGCTGACTCCCGGTACCTCCAGTTAGCTCAATAGCGACGACTCTCATATAGGTCTGTGGATGTTTGCAGGCAGCCACCGGATGGCCATTGTGCCTCTCTGTTTCGATCTAGCTTTATGAACTCGCACCTCCGATTGTCTCTTTAGGAGAAGAAAACCTCTCCCGTTGCGACGTTGTACATCGCTCCGACGATTGAGATTTCTCCGGACGATTCCAAGCCAGCTAGGATTTTACTTCTGTCTCGGATCACGTCCACTGTGTGAGCGACGTTAGCCTCGGCGACTGCGTCGGCGAACCCTGGGTCATCTCGGCCCATTGCCGCTGAGACCGTATCAATTATCGGCTCGATCTTCTTTAAAAGGGTGGTTAGATGACCTAGGCGCACTCCATCAATCGCTCCTTTGACAGCTCCGCAGGAGGTGTGACCGAGAACAACGATTGCCTTTGCGCCTGCTAGTTCGCATGCGAACTCCAAGCTGCCGAGGAGGTCTTCGTTTACAATGTTTCCAGCCACTCGGGCCGTGAAAATGTCACCGATGCCTTGGTCGAAGATCACCTCT
>DEAT01000025.1 GCA_002348265.1 Gemmatimonadales bacterium UBA2975
ATATCGGTTTGCACTGCATCCTCATGTTCCAGCAGCGTCGCCATCCGATCAAGGTAGGATCGCTGTAAATTTCTCCGGTACACATCGGTTTCACGACCTGACGCAAGCTCTGACCACACACCACTTCTAAGGTCGACAAGCATCTCATTAAGCGAATACGCCTGGTCTCCATAGAATGCTTCCTGTTCGATAAGCCGCTTCATGCGCTCGACATTCAAAACCTGATCCAAGCCGCTCGACTGTCGCGCATGCACGAGGTCTATCGCCCCGGTCGCCTGAAACCTCTCCAGGATATCACTGTCTAATAGCCAGTATGGTGTCGCAAAAACCTGCCGATTCAGATACTCAATCGCCCTCTTCTGCTTGTCGGCCTTCACCATCTCGTACTGAACACCTGCCTGCCCCTGGCGCTTACGCGTCCTGACGATCCCTCCGACGTTTGCCACCACATGACCTGTATACCGGCTCCACTGTCTTACCACATTGTTGTATAGCTCTTCGAGAGCCGAGTAGTCGTCACCCTCCACATAGGTCCAGTCGATCAGGTTGTCCGCAATCCGCTTTAGGTTCTCAACTCCATAGTCTGACGCACGCATAGCATCGTCTCCTATTGCCTCCGTTAGAGAGGAAGGATCCGCGCCACCCCTCATGGGGCTTGAGAAGAGATAGACTGGGTCTTCTTGCCATTCTTCGACGAAGTTTCGCATTACTTCCTGTTCTGAATAGCGGTCCTGACCCAGATGCATCCTGTAGCCCCACTCAATCGCGAACTTGTCATAGGGACCCACTAAAGGCATTAAACAGGTGTCATCTCCGGGCTGAGCGACATAGTTGAAGCGCGCATAATCCATAATGGACGATGCCACCCCCATTTCGCATACAAATCGGGTACGCAGGTCTTCGACAGAATAAGACGACGAGGACTGCATGTTGTGCTGCAACCCAATTGTGTGCCCGACCTCGTGAGCTGACACGAACCTTATGAGTTCGCCCATCAGATCGTCAGAGAACTCCACACCTCTCGCGTCTTCGTTGGCTGCCGCAGTCTGAATAAAGAACCAATTGCGCAGCAGGTTCATCACGTTGTGGTACCACTGGATGTCACTTTCTAGGATCTCGCCAGTACGAGGGTCATGGACGTGTGGACCAGACGCATTCTGCACGTCTGACGCCAAGTAACGGATTACTGAGTATCGGGCGTCCTCAGGACTCCAGGAGGGGTCTTCTGGAGCATCCATGGCGATGATCGCGTTACTAAAGCCAGCGGTCTCAAACGCCACCTGCCAGTCCTCAACCCCCTGCTTCAGATATGGGACCCACTTTTCGGGGGTGGCAGGGTCGATGTAATAGACGATGGGTTGCACCGGATCAACGACTTCACCACGAGCATAGGCCTCTGGGTCACTCGGCTCGAGGCGCCATCGGGTCACATAACAAGTTTCCACAGCCCGTTGAGCCTCCAGGCCGTAGTCAGTCTGTGTCGTGCTGAAGAAACCAACGCGTTCATCGCATAGACGTGGCTCGATGGGGTCATCCGGCAAAAGGAGCATCGAATGGTGCATTTCCATCGAAAGAGTGTTGCTTGCCTCGTTCGACGGAGCTTCGGTCGCTTCATAAGTCAGCACGCGACGTACCTCAACATTACGTGGGAATGCACTCGCGCGGTCGATGTAGGTCCGATCACCGTCTACACGGCGAACTCCATAGGAAGAACGTCGTCGCTTTTGTAGGCCAAGCATCGTGACGTCTTCAGTAAAGAGATCCGTCACGTTAACCACGACCGCCGTGGAATCCTCATTCATGACTTCGACATCAAACGCCATGACGATTGGCTCAAAATTAGAGTTTCGAACAGCGGAGGCGATCGTTGTGGAATCTCCTGCAAAATTGTCGTAACTCACTAGACGAAGCAGCACGCGCTCGCCATTGTGCTCCCATCGTACTGTAGATGTATTCGACTTAGAGCCGCCATACCCCGCACCATCAGGTGTTCGGGCGACCCGGCTGAGCAAGAGCATCTCTCGATCCATCATATCGAGTGGGATCTCATAGTAGAGATCCGCTCCGATCATGTGCGTATCAAAAAGACCCTCACTGGTGACCGCATCTTCCGTGATCACTTCCGAGTACGTGTTTTCTTCAGGCTCTCCGTCAGATTCTTGGCCCTGCTGAAATGCAGCAACAGGCGCCACCACGATGAAGAGAGAAAGGAGCGCGAACAACGTTGAGCTGCGAAGCATGGTAGTCGTGGGTTTGTCAGTAATGTGTGGACCCCACTAGCGAAAAGAGCTAGGAAGGCAATGTGGATCCCTAATGCACAGGAGGACAGCGCCTCGCTGGGTAACGCTTAATCAGAAAGGAACCAAATCTTGGACAGAAGCCTTCAGCCCCATGATGGATGCCGAAGGCTTCTGATCCGCTCCAGATCTTTCCCTAGTGGCCCTCTGGCACAGTCATGGAAATTCCAGCTTCTGCTAAGCGCGCACTCATGGTACGTGCTAATCCCAACACGTTCTCAGCTTTTTCCATAGCAGCTTCTAGGGCAGGTTTTGCATCGTAGTAGCGGGCGATAAGCGCATCACTAGGAGGCTCCCAGAAGGCAAGCACTTCGTCCTTCAGACCGCTGACTTGGCCGAACACATTCTCAGGATTAGCCTGACCGCCACCAAACCGGCGCCCCCCTTGCTGCCGAGGCACACCGAACTTAACCCTAGCCTCATCCCAAGCTTCTTGGAACGAGTCAAAGTCCGCCTTCAGTGTCTCCAGGACTTCAGAGTCTTGCATCTGGTCAACAGCCGATGTCACCTCCTCGTGTACCTGAGCAAGGATCGAGTACATCTGCTGGCCACGGCGCTGCACCTCGTGCAAATCGTTCGCCACATTGTCATACGCTATTCGTTCTTGTCCTGACAGTCCCACCTCCGAATCCATGACGATAGTCATGGATTCGGAGTCGACCACCTCTCCCTCCACGACGAGTTTGACATGATATGAGCCTGGCCTCACGAACGGACCTGCGTCTCCGCTTGGTCCGTCTTCTTCCGTCTCGCAAATATCACGAGAAAGGTACCCCGGTGCTGGGGGCGGAGTCGGTACACCCTCAATATCCGCATTCCCACTTCCCCGCCCGAATCCACCGAAACCACCGGTCGCACCGCCCAGTACGGGCTCGACGCGCTGGTCCCAGCACATTGTCCGGATACCTGGTTTTCTCCGGCTTTCGGGCGCGAACAACTCACGTACCAGATGCCCTGACTCGTTCATGATCCTGAGGGACAGCTCTCCGACTTCATCATCCAGATAGTACTGCATAATGGCCTCAGCCGGAGGATTCTCACCGACAAAATACTGATGGCCCCAGAACTCTTCGTTCTTATCGTCCATCATCTTGAATTGCAGTGCCGTTGGCACACTGAACAGGCGGGCATCGGACTCAGTGGCGGCAACGTATTCCTGGATGGGCTCAAGGTGATCAAGGATGAAGAGAGCCCTACCGTGCGTAGCAACGATCATTGCGTTGTCGCGTTGGTGAAGCGTGATCTCATCCACTCGAACAGTGGGAAGATTCGCACGCAGCCTCCGCCAGTTTTCTCCGCGATCAAGTGAGAGAAAAATTCCGGTTTCTGTCCCTACATAAAGGACATCTCCATTCCTATGATCCTCAGTCAACGTTCTGATATTCTCGCCTTCAAGCCCATCCGTAATCGATCGGAACGTCATTCCGAAGTCCTCACTGACCCATACATAAGGGTCGTAATCATTGCTCAGATGATTGTCGATGGTCACATAGACTCGACCGGCAGAGAAGCTGGAGGGTACTACCTCAGACACCCAACCCATATGAGGTGCATCAGGCAACCGATCGCCGACGCTCTGCCAAGAAGCTCCACCATCACGTGAAACGTGCACTGTACCATCATCACCACCAGTGTAGTAAACACCAGCCGACGCCGGAGATTCTGCAAGAGATACGAGAGTCGGCCAGTTCGAAATTCCATCATTCCGGGCAATCGTTACTTCACTGTTTAACACGCCCATTGTCCGGATGGTGTCGCGGTCGGCTCCAGAAGAGAGATCCGGACTGATAGCAACCCACGAGTCTCCACGATCAGATGACCTGAAAACCTTCTGAGCTGCCGCTATGAGGACCCCTGGATCATGAGGTGAACGAATAAACGGAGTGTCCCAATGCCACCGATAACGGTCTCCTTGCACGTGATTTACGACGTTTGTCGCTGAGGGACGAATACTCTTTGATTCACCGGTCACGACATCACGACGGACCATGTTTCCTCCCTGAGATTCGGCGTATACAATCCGCGGATTACGCAAATCGGGCATCGCTACAAAGCCGTCACCTCCTCGCACCTGATACCAATCGTAATTGGTGATTCCAACGTTCTGACGCGTTGCACTAGGACCACACCAGCTGTAGTTGTCTTGCATGCCACCACAAACATTGAACGGGCGTTCCATGTCGTAGTTCACGTGGTAGAAGAGTCCCACCGGCAAGTTTGGCAGGAAACTCCATGTGCGACTTGCATCCCATGAAACTGCAAGCCCACCATCGTTTCCGATCAGTACGTGATCTGGGTTCTCCGGATTGATCCAGATAGCGTGCACGTCGTCGTGGGTCAGACGAGCCGCGTCGGTTGCGAACGTCTCGCCACCGTCAATGGTTAGGTGCAGTCCGACACCGCCCATATAGACCCGGTCAGGGTCAACCGGATCGATGCGGACCTGACTGAAGTACATTGGACGAGGATTTGTGTTGCTCATGAGCGTCCATGTCGCTCCGCCATCTTGTGAGCGATAAAGACCCGTCAGGTTCTCAACTTCCTCATCTTCATCCTGATCTCTAACACCAGGTCCATTACCACCGACTCGTGGACCTTCGACTAGGGCATATACGACCTGATCGTCACGCCCGTAGACGTCTACCTCAATGCGGCCGAGCGGACCATCTGGGAACCCGCCTCCAGTCACCCGGGACCAGTTGTCTCCCCCGTCAACTGACTTCCACACGCCACTTCCCGGACCACCGCCGTTCATGCAACACGCGTTACGACGGCGCTGGTAGGTTGAAGCATAGAGTGTATTCGAGTTGGTACTTGAGCGAACGAGAGCGTTTGCACCGGTATCGTCATCCACCTCGAGCACCTTCGTCCAGCTTTCCCCGCCGTTCGTGGTCTTGAAGACACCTCTATCCCCCCCCGACCCAAAAAGTGGTCCGGTAGCTGCAACAAGGACGACTTCACTATTCCTCGGGTCAATTAGAATTCGGTTGATGTGGCGCGAGTCCTTCAAACCCATGTGGTCGAATGTCTGTCCGCCATCGGTCGACTTATAGACACCACCACCCCAAGAAGTCGTCTGTCTGTTATTGGATTCTCCCGCACCAACCCATACCAGGTCCGGATCTGTCTGAGAGATTGCTACGTCACCCAGCGCAATCAGTCCCTCGTCCTGAAACAGCGGCTCGAAGAGCGCGCCCCCAGACGTGGTCTTCCATAGGCCGCTATGGGCGGTAGCCGCATAGTAAATGGCCGGATTGGCCTCATACACAGCCAAGTCTGAAATGCGGCCAGACATGGTCGCCGGTCCGATAGAGCGGAAATGGAGAGAATCGAACTCTTCAGCAATGTGCTGCGCTTCAAGCGGTGCCACTGCGCACAAAACACCGAAAAGTAGAGTTCGAGTGACTAGGAAACGATGCGGATTCATGAGTTTTTCCAGTGCTAGTTGCAGGACAGGCGCGGAATGTCGGCGCTGCTAGGAATGTGGGAAAGGAGGAAACAGTCGCACGCCCTATTCCGGCGCAGAAGAGAAATCACAATGCCAGAGCATCCCCAACAACGCGAACACGAACACGGCGCGCTTCGCCAGGCAAATACGCCAACGGCAAATCTTCAATTTCAACTGCAGTAATTGTCTCTAAATCGGCCCCTCCCTCAACAGCACGACTCCGCGCGAGCGCTTCCGCTTCCGCGAGTGCTTCCGCTCGAGAAATGCCACTAAAAACCTGATCCACCTCGCCACTTACTTGGGCAATCGCTGCGCCTACCGCGTTGGCAACAGGAGCGTGCTTAACGTGGATAACCTCACTTATGCCGGGCAGTTGATCAGGAACCAGGAAGGCTCCACCGCCAACAGCTAAGAGCGGAAGCGGATCGCCCGTGGCCTTCATCCGATCAACGCCTTCCTCAATCATGGCTCGACTTCGTTCTACAAACCATGAGAGTGTTACCGGATCCACATGCTCAACCCTAGAAGAATCTCCCATCGATACCAATCCTGCAGCCACGGCCAGATCACTAACGGTCAGACCAGAACCACCAAATACAGTCGCTTTTGTTTCTAGTTCATGACCTACACTGCGCGGCCCAATCATTCTCCTTGACTCGTCGACTAACGAGCCACCACCTAAGCCTAACGAAAGCAAATCAGGCATCCGAAACAACGTGCGAACACCCCCTACTTCTACCGTTCGGTTCGCCTCTCTTGGGAATCCTGCCTTCAGGTGGCCGATATCTGTGGTCGTACCTCCCACGTCGACTACCATTGCATCATCCAGTTCAGACAGAAATGCTGCACCCCGCATGCTGTTCGTCGGACCAGAAGAAAAGGAATAAACTGGGTAGGCCCTAGCGCGATCCGCGCGCATCACAGTGCCATCATTCTGCGTCAAAAAAAGAGGAGCTTCGATGCCTGACCCCTCTACCGCGTCTGAAAAAGCACGCGTTGTGTTATCAGCAAGCGGGATCAGAGCCGCATTGAGCAGTGCAGCATTCTCTCGTTCCAAGAGTCCAATCCGACCCAGATCATGGGAAAGTGTCACATGAACTCCTGGGATTTCAGTCCTTAGTATCTCCGCCGCTTGGGCCTCACAATCAGATACCAAAGGAGAAAACGCTGCGGTCACGGCCACCGTTCGAATATCAGTGTCACGAATCTCTCGAGCTGCTGCCGTCACTGCAGAGACATCAAATACATCCAAAGGTCGACCGTCATATTCATGTCCGCCGCGAACCATGTAGATACGGCCGGCCACCAATTCTTTAAGTTCTGGGGGCCAATCAACAAAGGGGGGTAGCGACCTGCCACTGGGAAGCGCAATTCGGATTGCTGCGACCTGGGCGAGATCGCGCCTTTGCACAACGGCATTCGTGAAGTGTGTCGTGCCAATCATGACGGCACCGACAGCACCTGCGTTTCCACCAAGTCGTTCCACTAGCAATCTCAGTGCTTCTCTCACTCCGCCGATAACATCCCTGGTCGTCGGAGTCTTGACCGACGCGACTACACCATTTTCCTCAACAAGCACGGCGTCAGTGTTCGTTCCTCCTACATCGATGCCAATCCTCTTCATATGAAAAGGGGATGGAAATCAAAACTGTAGCCAAAGGCCCTCGGCCCGACGTGCTCTAGCCCCTTAGGGGTTCGCTGCACTTCCGGGGCTGGAAGAGCTACAACGCTGACTCTTTGGCCGTAGCGGAGAGCTTCGGTCCCGATTGCTTCACCCGTAGTCGTATCGAGCACGCAGATGAGGTCCGGGACGGTAACCGCAACCTCATCATCGATCCAAGCCACGGTGAATTCGTTTTGGAAGTCAACTCGTAGTTCTGAGTCTCGGTCGTGCTCGAGGCCCGTTACTCTGGCCGTCCCCCGCAAGAATCCTTCGGTGGCGCGGCGGCTAACGTCAATGACCTTACCCTGGAACAGCAGTTGTCCCCCTGCATGATCAACCACCGCGCCAACAGGGTCTTCCTTTGAAGTGCGAGCATCGATGACGGCTTGGCCAAGCTCTATGGCTTGCGTCACCGTATGCAGGACTCCCCATTCCTTTACCTCAAGACCGGTTCGAGGCGCCTTACAGGTAGCTGCCAGAGAACCAACCTCCGTGCACACCTTTCGGCTTATCCTTTCCATCCATTTCCAACTCGCGACCTTTGAAACAACCACCGCGTTCTCGCGGACATCCGCTAATGTGAGCGGGTAGGGCTGCAGATCTCCGATCGCAAAACTGGAATGCTGTGCCTCCGGATAAGCTCGTCCCATCGTGTCCGCATCGAGCACAGGCAGCCCCATAACAGCTGCAACCATGAGAGGCTGAAACGAGTTTGCTCCTCCAATCTCTACCGACATTACTGCATCAAATGAGCGACCTAAATGGGTCTCCATCTGCTGGACTGCGAGCGCCGCAATCTCAGGGTCTGTAAGGCGCTCTTCGCCGACCAGAGGAGCTCCCATCGAAGACACCACTGCCACGAGTGCATCATCAGCCAGTGCCTCCGGCTGCATGAGTGAAACGACCGTTCCTTCCTGGTATAGGCGACGCATATTTAAGAAAGCATGGTACGGGTCACCTCCCCCACCCGCACCCAACACCCATGCCCCCGTCGCGAGTGGCTCTAACTCCTCTCCACTGATAGGCCGAAGCTTTGAATGAGAATCTGTCATAACGCGACGATATCTGTATCCTAGGTAGTGCAGCAACCCACCTGGCTCCGTATCGTGTGCTCATGCTTGATCGAATCACCTTCATTACTCTCGGCCAAACACCACGTAGCGACATCATTCCAGAGGTTGCAAATGCACTCTCAGAACACGTCGACATCAATGAACTCGGGGCACTAGACGGCCTATCGCACGATGAGATTAGAAAACTCTATCCTAAACCGGATGACAAAGCCCTCGTGACCCGGCTCCGTGACGGGACACAAACCGTCATCGGAAAACGCTGGCTAGAGTTGCGACTCCAATCACTTTTGGACCGAATGCCCGCAAAGTCCAAACAGCTCAGTGTGCTCCTGTGCACCGGCGATTTCAGCAGTCTTTCAGCACCAGGCTTATACATAGACGCGCAGCACCTGGTGGATCATGGAGTCAAAGCACTCTGCTATACCGCAAAATCTATAGGGCTAGTGCTCCCGCTCAGACGTCAGATCGATGAACACCACTGTATTGTCTCTCCAGATCAAAAGCTCCTACATGCAGTAGCATCTCCATACCTTGCTGACGACTTCACTGAAGCAGGGCGATCCCTGAGCGATTGCGACATCATTGTTATGCACTGTATGGGATACACCTCGTCTCAACGTGAGGCTGTTGCGGCCTCATCGGGACGCCCCGTGCTGCTTTCGCGCAAACTAGTGGCCGCTGGCCTAAGTCAATTTCTGTGACAAACCAAGTCCGCGAGATGGAACCTACTCAAAATCGAGAGGTTCACCCCACACTTTTTGAGCCGGTGACCTTAACACTAGGTACACTCATGGCAGTACTCGGGGCCATCATCGGAATACAACTGCTTACCCGGGTCGGTGTCACACCCAACAGTTCGGTGATCGGCGCCATGATCGCTCTCTCACTAGCTCGCATACCGCTCGCAATCCTTCGTGGCATGGGTAACGTGCACCGTCAAAACCTGATTCAAACAGTGACTTCAGGAGCAACGTTCGGCGGAGCAAATGCCCTGCTGCTTCCGATTGGAATCCCTTGGCTCATGGGTCGGACAGACTTAATTGCACCGATGTTCGCCGGCGCATGCCTCGCTCTAGTGATCGACGCTACCATACTCTACAGAGTTTTTGATTCGAAAACATTTCCAGCGACCGGACTCTGGCCTTCCGGCGTGGCAACCTCAGAAGTACTGCTAGCGGGTGACAAAGGCGGCGACCGGGCCAAGCTACTAGTCGTAGGAGGAATGGCTGGTGGCACCGGCCAATTCTTAGGTATTCCAATGGACGTCTTTGGCGTATGCTGGATCGGGAATGCGTGGGCACTCGCGATGCTGGCCATCGGACTTTTGCTGCGTGCTTATGTCCCGGAGGTAACCGGATTAGACCTGAATTCCATGTACGTTCCACACGGGATCATGATCGGGGCTGGGATCATCGCCCTAGGGCAGATGGCATGGGCCATGCGCGAAACGAGCAGAGACAAGATAAGCGGCGCGAACCTAAGTGATTTGGATTCCCAGTACAGGACTGTTCTAGGAAAGCCATTCGGTCGTGCTATCGGTGCTGGGTTCGCGGCGTATCTCATAACAGCAGTCCTTATAGCTGGGGTATCTGGAGCCATTTCTGAAATGTCACCCGCTATGCTGCTAGGCTTCGCAGTGTTCGCTGCCGGAGCAGCTCTTACTTCAGAACTCGTCGTTGGTCTCGCGGCAATGCACTCGGGCTGGTTCCCGGCCTTCGCGACCGCTCTGCTCTTCCTCGTGATCGGGATGCTATTGGGATTTCCCGAAACGCCCCTCGCAATTTTGGTAGGCTTTACAGCAGCGACAGGTCCTGCTTTTGCTGACATGGGGTATGACCTCAAGGCCGGTTGGATTCTTCGCGGTTCGGGCTCTGACCCGGATTTCGAAAAGGCCGGACGTCGAAATCAGTATTTTGCCGAATTACTCGGATTCCTAGTGGCAGGGCTGTTCGTTTGGTTTTCATGGGAACAGTACTTCAGCGCCGACTTGATCCCTCCATACGATCGCGTCGCGGTGTCGACGATAGCAGCAGGTTCTAGCCCAACACTAGCACGCTCTCTCTTGATCTGGGCTATCCCGGGAGCACTCGTTCAGTTTCTGGGTGGAGCGTCACGACAAATGGGCATCCTGCTGGCAACCGGCCTTCTGATCCTGAATCCCGTCGCCGGATGGACGGCCGTGATTGCGCTCATCCTCCGAGCGGCGATCCAGCGTCGATTTGGTGATGCCGCTCAGTCACACATGTACGTAACAGCAGGTGGCTTTATCGCGGGGTCAGCGTTAGTCGGCTTCGGGTCGGGCGTCTGGAAAGCACGCTAGGTTCTTAAGTATCAGCGAGCGCAATTGTCTGGACACTAAAAGTGCATGCTTCCAATAGTCCCACCTACCTCCGGTGGCCGCCATGGCATGTAGCGGACCAAGCGCTGCCGATTCACTTCGCCAGCGTAAATATTCCCTTCGTAGTCTACACCTAGAAATTCGATACCCGGGCCAATGTTGACGTCGTGCTGAGGAATGAAGTGCGTCACCCAAGCCTGTTCTGTCTTTAGGTCACCAATCCGGATTCCTTTTTCCCATCCAAAATTGCTGCGCCAATCGTCTGGTGACCCCGTGCGCAGGTCTCCCGACAAACCGTCACCTGCATACAGAATGTCGTTCTGGTCTATGAAGAGGCCGCTCGGTTTCCCATAGTGTGTCCATAAATACAGCAGTTCACCTTCCGAATTGAAAACCTGAATCCGGCTGTTACCTCGATCTGCAACCAAAACGCGGCCGCGAGAGTCAATCTTAATATCATGCGGATCACTGAACCGGGCTGGTTCACGACTCTCGGACCCAACCCCACCGCCAACCGCAAGTATAAACGTTCCGTCCGGTGCCAGTTTCACAATCCGATTGTTTCCGCCCCGATGCCCGTCTGCGACCCATATATGCCCATCGGGAGCGATTGCCACACCAGCAGGACCGTTGAAGTGAGTCTCATCATCACCATGAACTCCAGCCTCTCCGATTGTCATCAAGACTTCACCGCTTCGGGTCAACTTGAAAATCTGGTGCCCCATGCCCATGGACTCACCGCGAGCAGCGCGCACGTCTCCGTGGGCTCCGCCCTCAGTCACCCAGAGGTATCCTTCGTGGTCGAGAGCGAAACCATGCGGGAAAGCGAATAATCCTGCGCCGAAACTGTCCACCAGCTTCCCGTCGAGGTCGAACTTTAGGATAGGATCTAGATCAGAACCGGCACATTGATTTGCGCCACAGCGGTCCAGAACCCAAAGGTGCTCGCCATCTGGATCAGGCCAAACCCCGCTTATTATGCCCAGTACGCGATCCCCCGGGAGTTTCTCCCATCCAAACGTGGCTCGGTATGGGTTCGTCGTAGTTGTTTGTGCGGTGACCTGCTGAAACGTTGCCAGAAGAGCGGTTGTGGCGAGAACAGTTAAACAATGAAATCTGGTCATAGTCAGTTCGGAACGGGAAACTGCGCACAGGATTCTATCGTGCTCTGGACGACAACGCCTCCCTGAACGAAAGTCACAAGACCCCACACCCATGGCACCGGAAGATCTTGCTCAACCTCATTAACATATTGGACTCTGTTTGGGATGCCCTTTCTGAAGGTTGTGAACATGCTAGCGATGCATTTCACACGCCTGCTATCGGAACAATACGGGACGGAAAACCGGAAGTACGAACTGTCGTGCTGCGTCATGTCAATCGTGAGGCAGGCATCATTGGATTTCACACAGATAGGCGAAGTCCGAAGGTTCAAGATCTGACAACGGGTTCGGCCTTAGCTTGGCACTTCTACGACCGGGAACGAAAAGTGCAAATACGGGCGCATGGATCAGGTCTAATCCACACCGGCGATGAAATCGCGGATGAAGCGTGGGAAAAGGTCTCACCCCTCGGACGCCGGTGCTACGGACAAATCAAGGGACCAGGTGTTTCGAGCACCGACCAGCAGGTGGGCCTTCCATCTTTAGAGGCGCTAGAAGCCGAAGAGCCCAGTATCGTCGCTGAATGTCGAGAAAATTTTTGTGTCATTCGGAGCAGATTGACCGAAATCGACTGGTTTTATCTTCAGTTTCAGGGACACAGACGCGCGCGGTTCACCCGAACTCAGAGTGACTGGCAAAGTGTATGGGTTGCGCCCTAAATCTTCAGCACCCACGCCGCTTGTCGACATAGCTTGCCAGTCTGGTCATCGCCACCTCGAGCTCATCATACTGAACACAAGGATAGACCACCCGGAACAGACCGTGCTTCGTGTGTCCAAAACCCACTCCAGGGGTTAGAAGCACTCCGGTTTCGTCGAAAAGGCTTCGCCATAGTGTCATCTCCCCGCTTTCGGAATCTTCCTCGAGAAATTCTGAAAGGTCTACCCACAAGAAGAGGCTACCCCTAGCGGGTACATATTGTACTCCCATATCTCGAAAGGATCGGGCGGCGAGCGCATATGAATCGGTGAGACGCTGCTGATTTCGAGTGATGAAGTCTTTAATGAACTCGTCTTCTGTCAGTACGCGACTCAATACCCACTGTGTGTAGTTAGAGAGCGAGTGCGTCAGGTTGAGGTTCTCATAAGCCTCGAGCGCTCTCTTGTTTAGCGTCCACAGAATACCCACTCGAAAACCAGATATCCCCAAGTCTTTCGACAAGGAATACCAGAGATGCAGGTACTCGCTTTGCCTTGCTTTCATCACTTGTGCGAATGAACTGAAGGCTATTCGCGAGACATAATCATCGCGGATATCAGGGTGTCCAGTATCTATGATCGACAACCCGTAGATCTCGTTGACTATGAGATGCACTTGGTGCGCTATACACCAATCGGCAATCCGTTTCAGTCTGTCGACATCATAAATCCCCCCCGTCGGATTGTCTGGAGAGGTGAGGATAAGGAGTCGGAAACGCCGACCTGAGTCAGTGATGTCCTCCCAAGCACGCTCTAAATCATCGACGGTCAGTAGAGGTCCGTCTGCAAGCTCCGATATCTCATGGTGCGTTACGAGATCGTAGCGTTCGATCTTTGAGAAATTACCGAGGTCCTTTGTGTAAACTGGATAGCATGGTGCCGGGATGACAGCTACATCTCCCTCCTCAGCAAGGACAAAAGCCGTCATCTCAATAACTCCCGTGGCACCAGGTGACACGACGACCTCGTCCGGCTCGATTGAGCACCCCGTCAAATGAGTTCCCATAAAGTGCGCTAGTGCCCTCCTGAATACTGGAGCACCACCTGCAGCTGTGTAACTGGGAACCCATTCCGGGATCGACTCTGAGCCTGCTATCGATTCGATTCTTTCTCTGAGGTCAAACCAACTGAGCCGGTTTTTAGCGATGTTGAGAGGGATCTTTCCTTGCGGATTTTCGGTGGGATGGTACCGATCCCGTTCCGTCTCTCTTAACGCATCGTAATCGATTCGGAGAGGGCTAGCCGCAGCATGTGCTCCCCGAGACGAAAGTGAGTCCGTCACGGCCTATAAGTCTCCAGTCTTCGGTTGGAACCCATCAATCTAGGTGGAGGGCATTAGTGATGCTCAAGATACCACATTGTGCGACTACTGACGTTTACATTTAGTCCATCCCGCAGATGACCAGTAGTTTCTGCAGTTGTCCTCACGCCTGCGCACCGAGGGTTCACCTTTGGGTCTTACCACATTCGACGCGATCGCTTTCGTAGCGTTCTTGTCAGCAGTAATCGGCATCTCGCTATACGCATCGCGAGACGAGGACACATCGGAGGATTATTTCCTAGCTGGTCGAAGCCTAACGTGGTGGCTGATCGGATTCAGCCTGATAGCCTCAAACATTTCCACCGAGCATTTCATCGGGATGGCCGGATCCGGCTTCGGGTCTGCCGGTATGGCAATCGCCTCGTACGAGTGGATCGCCGCCCTTTCACTGGTGATCGTAGCGTTCTGGGTTCTGCCCCTTTTCCTGCGTCTAGGCATCTTCACGATGCCCGAGTTCTTGGAGCACCGGTTCGGGAACCCGGCACGCACAATCATGGCCATCTATCTGATGGCTGCGTACGTCGGCGTGGCGATCGCTGGTGTCCTCTATTCAGGGGCACTCGGACTCCAAACGATCTTCGGACTCGACTTGCTGCCAGGCATATGGCTTATAGGAATCCTAGCCGGTGCATACACAGTATACGGAGGACTCAAAGCAGTCGTCTGGTCAGACCTTCTTCAGGGCTCCGCGCTGCTGATCGGCGGATGCGTCGTGACAGTTCTGGGACTTTCCGAGGTCGGTGGCCTGCAGTCGTTCTTGGAGACCAATGAAGATAAGCTGCACATGGTGCTTCCAGCTGATGACCCGGAGCTTCCGTGGACGATCTTTCTACTTGGGATCTGGATCCCAAATATGTTCTACTGGGGTTTCAACCAGTTCATTACGCAAAGAACGCTGGGGGCTCGCTCCCTAGCCGCTGGGCAACGCGGGATAATCTTCGCAGCCGGACTTAAGCTCATCATCCCTTTTATCATCGTCTTTCCCGGGATCATAGCATTCCAGCTCTACGGATCATCTATCAGCGACGGTGATCAAGCCTATCCAATGCTCATTCGGGATCTGCTTCCCGCAGGGCTGCGAGGGATATTCTTCGCCGCACTCTTTGGAGCGGTGATGAGCAGTCTAGACTCAATGCTGAACTCAGCCTCGACGCTCTTCACAATGGACATATACAAGCGTCACCTGCGCCCAAACGCGAACGCTCACCGAGTCGTCCGGATTGGTCGTATGGCAACAGCTGTCTTTGTTGTCATCGGGTGTATACTCGCTCCGTTCCCAGCACAGTTCGAAGGTGTTTACGAGTATATGCAACTCGTGTGGGGCTTCATTTCTCCAGCCATTACAGCGGTCTTCATTTTCGGAATACTGATTCCACGAGCTCCTCTGTCAGCCGCGGTCAGTGGACTCTTAGTCGGACCGGTCACGTATGGGCTATTGAATTGGCAACTGCCTCAGGTCGCATTCTTGAATCACATGGCGTTCACCTTCCTGGTGATTGTCGCCGTCATGACCGGGCTTACTGTTCTCCAACCTCGAACCGAGCCAGTCGTCTACAACACCGTGTCTGACATTGATATGACGCCAAGCCGAGGTGCCCGCATGGGTGGGGTTTTCGTTGCCCTCACCACTGTAGCGTTATACGTAGTGTTCTGGTAACCAGACGATTCGGTGCTCGTAGCATGAGACGCTCCCAGGTAGAGTTTTTCTGCTTGTGAGGTGCTCAATTCAACCTTACATAAACGTAGACTCAAATTCACAAGCCGAGATAATCAATGTCGAATTCTTCTACCCCTCGCCGAGCATTCCTTGGAGGAGCGATCGCAGCAGCCGGTGTAGCCGCTCTGCCAGCGTGCGCACGTGCGGCGAAGGATCAAATGCCCGCAGACGCGTGGATGGACGAAGTGCCAGGTGAACACCGCTGCCTCTTCGACTTCAACCAGCATAAGAACGGGGCAACACTCCTACACATCCTGAACTACTTGACTACCTACAGCACAGCTTACGACAAATCATCCGGTGAAGTCGGAGCTGCTGCTACTCTCTACGGCATTAACCCAGGATCGAGTATCGCCCTAGGCTTCGACAACGAGATATGGGAAAGGTACGAGCTGGGAGCATACCACCAACTGCTCGACGCGGATGGTCAGGCCTACACCCGAAATGTCTTCTGGCAGCCAGAGTCATCCGATGCACATCTGTTAGCCCTCGGTTCAGGCATAGAACCTATCGCACCGTTCTTAGGAGCAATGCCAGCGCTAGGGATTCAGAGCCTTCAAGGGATGGGCACCAAGTTCATCATGTGTAATAACGCTCTAAACGCGTGGTCGTTCGAACTCGCTTCACGAGGTAAGGGGGAGCAAGAAGAAATCAACGCCGAGCTAAGAGCTCATCTGCTCCCTGGAGTGAGCATTGTTCCAGCAATGGTTATCGCCATTGAGTTGGCACAGGAAGCCGGCATACGCTACAACAAGCAGTAGAACACCCAAGGCCGCTTATCGCTTGGTCTGCATCAAGACGAGGTGTGTAGCAACAAAGAATCGTAAGAGTAGCTCAATGACCAGAACGACTGACATCTTCGATATCAAAAGTTGGTTGTTCATGTTGGGCCTTCCAGCCGTACTTGTCGCTTGTGAAGCTTCCGGGCCAGTTGATTGTTGTTCTGAGATTGCGGAAGTCGATGTGTTACCGGCCCGCGCTATGGTACTTTCCCTTAATGACAGCCTGACATTTAAAGCAATTCCAAGGGATAGTCGCGGGATTGCACAAACAGCGAATACCGTCGGCTGGTCTTCATCAGATTTATCTGTAGCCACAATCACACCTGATGGAAAAGCGATAGCGGTTGGGCAGGGGAAAACCATCATTGCCGCATCGGCAGATGGTATAAGCGGCTCAGCATCACTAGAGGTCTTCGTCCCCCCCGAGATCGAATCTTACTTGCCTGGACAATCATATGTGGGGCGAGAAGGCTACGCTGAATACATCCCAGGGGAACTGCCGGTAGTAATCTCAGCACCCCATGGGGGTGACCTCAAGCCAAACGAGATCAATGACCGGACGTACGGCGTTACCGGAGCAGATCGGAATACGCGCGACCTAACGTTCAGGATCAGAGACGCGCTAATAGATGCTACTGGGTATGCACCGCATGTGATTATATCTCACCTGCATCGATCAAAACTCGATCCTAATCGCGAAATCGTAGAAGCGGCCCAGGGTGACCTGTATGCCGAGCAAGCTTGGACAGAGTTCCAGGATTTCATCCGGATAGCTAGAGAAACCGTTGCAGCTGACTACGGGTCAGGGATGTACTTCGATATACATGGGCACGGGCACCCTATAAACAGAATCGAACTCGGCTATCTGCTCGGGCGCAGTGATCTAAATCTTCCGGATACCTTCCTAGACAACACAACTATCAGAGACAAGTCGAGCGTCCGCTCTCTTGGAACTGAGTCAGAACTTTCATTTTCTCGGCTTCTTCGCGGAGAGACCTCATTCGGAGGTTACCTACATGAAGCAGGCTTCCGCTCCGTGCCCAGTCCCTCAGATCCGTCACCAAATGAGGATGCCTACTTCACGGGGGGATACAACACCCGTCGATGGGGCTCGCTGACAGGCGGAGAGGTAGTGAGCGGTATCCAATTAGAGCACCAGTTTACCGGAATACGTGACACAGAGGCAAACCGCCGCGCGTACGCGGTCGTCCTAGCCGAGGTTATCGAGCTTTACATGGAAGAACACTTCGGATTCTTTGAACCGAACTAGTTAAGCGATCCGAAAAAAACCAGTCTGCATGGCGATCTTCATCCCACGGTCTGGATGAGGTGCGGATCGAAACTCTATGCTCCACCATCGATGACTTCTAGACTGCATTGTAACGACCCACGTCGTTGACTGAGCTTCCAAGCTTGCTCAGAGCAACTCGACCACTGAAGAACTCCAAGGTCTTGCGCAATGCCGAAAAGTGGGACCTGAGCTTCGGACCACACACCGATGATGCTTTCAGGGTCGTAGCGATCGGCTAACACGACCGCCTGCAGATCAATCGCGTTAAAGTCGACGACGATAAACCCGCCCTCAGGAAGCCCCATAAACGGATGCATAATCCTATAGCAGTAGATCTTGTCACCCTGTGCCTGAGCTGCTGCCGAAACCATCGACCTCGTGTCGTAGTTTCGGTCCATGCTCACCGGCTCTGGATGCTCCCGCGACATAGTTGGCGGCTGCTTTAGCCAACCCTCGTGGGCATAGAAAGATTTGATCTCAAACCCATCTTCTAAGTCAGACACCTTTCACCCCCTCCCCTAGCGCCTCAGCGTCTTCGCCGAATGTCGCCTCCTTCGCTCTAGCGGCGAGCCTGCGAGCAACAGCCATTTCTTCCTCGGTCAACTCAGCAACCGGCGTCATCTCAAATCGCTCTATAGCCGCGAGCCTGCGTTCAATATCGGACAGTGACGTCTTTCCTTTTTTGGCCGTCTCAAGGGTCTTTTGAAGAGCCAACTGGTCGCTCTGGCCTTTGTCGAGAGAAACGCCGAACTGAAGCGCGGCAAGCTGGTCATCATTGACCCGGCCCATGGCTATTTCGCCAATCATCTCCACCCGTCTCGCCAGAGCAGTCTTGTCTCCAGCCTTCATGGACCCCTCACCTGTAAGGAGCCAGTGACCATCGATTCCCAGCACCTGAACAAACTTGGCTATGATGTCGGGAGAGGGACTCACATCACGCTTCCATCTCGACACCTGTTGCGGTGATGAGCCGATTTCCTTGGCGATTGCCCTTTGTTCTCTGGGATCTGCCGCCAAGGCCATCGCCAGTCTGGTATGGAAAGTTGATTCACTCATATGGTTACTGTCCGTTGCATGACGTACGCAATGACCTCTAATTTATGCTATAAGGTAATCCAGTTTACACTTCATATCATCATCAAACCGAGATGCTAATACAGAGACCACGAATATCTACTGTTGATTTATGCCTCTCGGTCGGTCTAATAATGATAAAGATACATGTCTGATATGAAAGACAAACGAGGAAAGGGCATTCTGCTGCTCTTTCTGCTCATCAATCTGACTGCCTGTCAGACTTGGCAATCCGCCTCGTTGGGTGCACTCATTCCGGCTCAGGTGGTTGAACAAGTGGAAAGCCATCCATCTACCACGATTCGCACAGTCGCACCCGATTTGCCTGGCCTTATGGTAGACTCGCCATCGGTAGAGGGCGATCAGCTCGTGGGTGTCGTGGGGGGACAACTGTTCTCAACACCGCTGGCCGAAATAACCATGTTACAGGTTCGTAAGTTAGACGTTGGAAAGACTCTGCTCTTAGCCATAACAATTCCGCCGTTGCTCCTGTTCGTAGGTCTTGGTATTTGTGGTCTGCAGGGGGGTATGGGAACATCGTGTGGCGTTTCTTAGAGAATTGGGAATGAGACGTTCGATCGAATAACCCCCTTTCAGATCTCCGTTAAAGCGTAACCTGCCCCCGAGGGTGCTAACCTTTGGGCAGATAAGGGATAGTC
>DEAT01000039.1 GCA_002348265.1 Gemmatimonadales bacterium UBA2975
GACGGAGAAAACCCTTTCGGGGAACTTCTCGAACGTTGGGCAGGTGGTGGTGAGGTCGTGACCGATCCAGAAGGTTCAAGCGAGATGGATGAGTTTCTGGATGACTTTTACCAAGGGACGACCTCGATCCAGGCGGCCGACGAAAGTGGTTGGGTCGTATCAATCACTCCATCGGGTGGTTGGATCCCGGCGGTCATAGCTGGGCGCACGGGCATTGGTATGAGTCAGAGGGCTCAGTCATTCGTGGTTAACGAGGTGGACGGTCCCTTTAACGTGGTTCAACCTGGAAAACGGCCGAGAGCGACACTCACTCCGGGCATGGCAATGAAAGATGGGCGTCCGTACCTGTCATTCGCCGTGCAGGGAGGTGACGCACAAGATCAAAACCTGGTTCAGTTCTTCCTGAACATGGTCGAATTCGACATGAACGTGCAGCAGGCGGTGGAGGCTGCGAACATCAACTCCATGCAGATGCGAGGCTCCTTCGGAGAGCACGCGACAAGTCCCGGTCGCCTCCTCGTTCAGAATGCAACACCCCCTTGGGTGCAGGCCGAGCTTGAGTCGATGGGCTACGATCTGATGTTCAGTGAAAGAACATCAGGACCGATCAACGCCATCTATTTTGACTGGGCAAACGGGTCATTCTGGGGTGGGTCCAGTAACCACGGAGACGACTACGGAGTTGTTTGGCAGTAAGGAATCGCTGGACCCCATCACTCCTCTGGATCAAAATGCTCGGCGAACCAGTCGACCATGCGCCGCCAATGGTCCACGAAATCGTCCTGAGTGCTGGCCCGCCCTGCCCCGTGTCCGCCTGCACTGTAATGAACCCAGACGACTTCTTTACCAAGACGCCGCATTGCGTAGTACATCTCTCTTTGGTTTGTAGCGGGGACGTTCCAGTCTCCTTCTCCTGAGAGCATGAGTAGAGGAGTCTCGATCCGATCGGCGAACATTACAGCTGAGTGCTCGATGTACTTGTGTGGTTGCTCCCACAGCGTTGCGCCGATCCTGTCTTGGCCGACCTCGGCCGCAGCATAGTTCCGGGTCGTAATCTTGGGAGAGTCTCCCAAGAAGGATATGATGTTGACCTTACCAGACACGTTTGCAGCAGCCGCAAAACGATCTGTCTGCGTGATCAGGAGGTTGGTCGCATATCCGCCGTAGCTTTGCCCATAAACACCCACCTGATCAGGATCGACAAGCCCACGATCGATAATCTTGTTGATCGCATTAGGCACCGCCTTAAGCCACGCCTCCCCCGGATAGCCCTCTTCGAACTGAACCGAGGGCCTGAAACCGAACCATCCCTGAGCGGTTATGAAGTTCATATTCTCGTTATAGCCATTGTCGAAGTACTGCTCATAGATCTCAGCTACTAGAGGGTACGTCTGACCAGCTTGGTAGTTTACGGGGTAGTACAGGATCCCGTAGAGACGATTTCCGTCGACATCCAGGTATTCGACTAACTCACTTCGTGTGAGCGCAACATTGTCGAGTTGAGGGTTCATCTCGGTTAGCGCGACAGGTTCAGCGTCACCGCTAGCAGTTACGTAGATCTCATCGGGCAGATCACCGTCAGACATCGCGTAGACGATACGCTCACCGTCCTCCGAAACGTTCCACGAACGGTAGAGTCGTTCATCAAGTAATACGGTCTCCACCTCACCGGAGTGAGCGTTCAGACGCTTGAGTCCACGTTCCCATCGGTCCCGCGCTGAGTATGAGAAGTAGACCCACTGTCCATCCTCGGTCCACGACTGGACAGAGCGTCTTGGTCGCGTCTCCTCATCGTCTTCGACCTCCAGAATCAAGCGCAGTTCATCGCCATCTTTATCGACTACGTGCCAACCCAGCCGTGACGTGAGAAGAAGAGCTGAGCCGCTCGGGCTCCAGCGATCAACCGAGAAATCCAATTCTGTGGAGTCGCCCTCAATGCTCCGATGATCCTTGGTTACATCGACTGGGTGATCTGAACCCAACATGTGCACCAGAACTGCACCATCTTCAGCGTACGCGAATCCGTCACCAGCCCTGGACCAGACCGCACTGATACGTTCTTCCGTTGGCTCTATAAGAGATCTAGGCTCTCCACCACTGAGGTCCAACGCGAAAAGACCATAGTCGGTTCCGTCACGTCGGGTGTACGAGGTCTTTGTCCTTGTCGCAGTGGAGTAGAGCAGCGTCTCACCATCCTCAGAAAAGCGCGGGCCAACCGGCGTCATCTCTGAGAGAACCTCATGAACTTCTCCGTCTTCCAGGGACACTATCGCCGTGATCTGCCTGTTAGAGAGGTCACGGACCCGATCCCAAGCCAGGAAGTCATTTCGAGAGTCTTGGACGATTACCGCTGCTTCGGTCAGAGAGAAGAATGCTTCTCTTGCCTCATCAGCCCAACCATCCGGACGAAGCGCCAGAAGCACGCTTTCGCCGTCTGGTGACCAGACGAGCGGTGAAGAAGATGCGATTTGCTTGTGCGTCTGAAGATCCACCGCTGAATCACTACTACCGTGCGTATCGTAGATCATTAATTCGTAGCCAGCGTCACCATGGTGCAAGTAGGCTAGCCGGTCCCCGTCGGGTGACCAGCTAAAGCCACTGAGGACCGCCGGTTGCTCGTGAATCCATGTCTTCTCACCACTTCGTGTGTCTATGACCATGAGCCTCGTGCTCACCGGCGACACATAGGTCGGGTCCCCAAACCGCTGATGGTCGACATCAGTTCGATCCCGCCGAGTCTGCACCGTGACAGCAACACGAGCACCGTCATGGCTAACATCAGCAATTCTTGCGTTGCGTACGT
>DEAT01000068.1 GCA_002348265.1 Gemmatimonadales bacterium UBA2975
TACTGGTTGCCTGGGAAAATGGACTGGGTCTCTAGAAATGCATTCCCATACCCAATTCCTATCGCCAAATGCTTCAAGTTCTCTGTAGCGACCTCAAGTCCTAGAAGTATTAGCTGGGTGTGTTGACTACTTGAGCCTTCCTCCAGCGTGAGACGAGTGCCGAGCATCGTTGCTATCCCATCAAGAAAGTCGGAACCCCAGGGCGAAAGTGCATACGGAAGCAGAAGTGCGGACACCCCGCAAATTAGAACAAGGATCCGAAAGCGAGTGACAAGAAAATAGCGTCCGGAGAATATGTGCCAGGCGACACACACTAGCCCAGCGAGGACGGCTGACCGAGATAGCGTTAGAAGTACGGCGAGCGTTCCCAATGAAACCCAGCCAACCTGTGAGCGGTCTTCAGGTCCGTAGGTCCATATAATCCATGTGAACACAACGGTGCCAAAGCCCCCGAGGTTAGGGTCCGAGCTAAGGCCTGTAAGACGCGGGATTACGCCAAAATAAAGTCCTGGTTGCAGATCTAGGAATCCATTGCTCAACCAAGCTGGTTCAGCCAACCACGAGAATAGCTGAAGTCCATTGAACATGAGTACCAAGATCAAGCCCCACTTCGCTCCTCGGTAGAGCATCGATCTGGATCCGGGTACCGAGAGCAGTGAGAATCCTACCGCGAGCACCAGGTAGACTTGAACCACTAGGAGTGCTACACGGCGAGCCGATGTAGCTAGGTCATAGCTTGCAAAAGTCGACAGGACGAGGATTCCCATCAGGAGAGTTATCACTAGCAGGAAGCCAGAAGCTCCTGCGGCCATCGGAATCGACTCACCTTTGGTCCAGGAACGCCACAGGAAGCTCATGACAATGATGGGAGCTATAACTAGAAAGGGAGTCATGACTAGTGGACCCACAGATCCGAGTAGATCGATGCGGGTGGCTCCGATTAGAGCTAGCCAGAGGGAGAATACTTTAGGGTTCATTCGCCGGTAGCTGAGAAACTCAATCGAAGTATCCGGTTTCGGAGATCAACGCCTCGGTAGGCGTCGTTGGGCAGGGGCTTCGTTTGAAACAAGTAATTGAGACGGATTGATTCAGCCCACGCAGCTTCAAATTTCAAGGGGCCCAACTGAACTGCCCCTCGCACTCCTGCTAGAAGTGTTAGGTCTGCTCTGCGGTATTCAGGAAAATACGAGTAGAGTGCTTCGTTCTCTAATCGCATCCGCGTTCCAAACAAGCCCAAATTCCAACTGTGCTCTATCCAGTCCACTGCGAGCCACTGACTCGATCCACTTGGACCGATCCCAGCACCTATCACTCGGCCTTTGTGGGTATAGCCTTGGACGACGCGGCGACTCGTGTACCATTCTCCGTGCTGTTTGAGCCTAAAAGATTGACTGGGCTCTAAACTGGTGATTTCAGCCTCGAAAGACAGTTGTCCTGATGTCGTAGACGGATGAGTGTGTCGAAGTCCGAGTGTATATCCTCTGCTGTGGTGTGGTGCTTCCAGAAAGTCTTTGAAATCACGCGGTGCTTCTGCACGTCCCCATTCCATCCATGTTTCAAAGCCTGCGCTGGGAAAGCTCCAGTGAGCAAAGAGTGAGAAAATCCCGTCAGGACCCGGGGTTAGGAGGGTGTCCCCTGGCTCCGAGGCCACGGGTCCTACTGATCCTATGAAATTGAAGGCAGCGGTCGGAATGTCGATGAAGGCCTGTGCTGGTGCGTAGACTACCCGACTGACGCCGATGCTTAGGCCGGGATCAAATGACGGATCAAGGACAAGAATGGCAGCGCTGAAAGACCGATAATTGTTTTTCGGATCGTTATCGAAGTACTCAGACTCTTCGATACGACCGAGGATCCACTGAGCGTGTACGTCTCCGATCGGTGACCTTACAGGCCTAGCTGTCTGAGCAAAAAGGTGCGGAAATCCTGGCGCGTTATTGCTGACCAGTAGTGGGCTTCGAATGGAGGGTCCCCATCGCAAACTGTGGTTAGCAAAGCCTGCACGGACTGAGCCCGACTCCCATGAGAGACTACTTTGACCGATCCCAACGGCTACACTCGGATTGTATCCAATACGTTGGGGTAGGTCTATCGAGTGCGGAGGGTAGTGAAATGGTGATGCCAGCGGGTGGCGCTTTCGCGCCTCAGAATTACCCGGATTAGTGAGATTTTCTGGATAAGAAAACGTCTGAAAATCTTGATTTTCAATTCCCCAGAACTCCGGTGCCAAAATCAACGTCAGTCCATTAAATGACGCTGCTGATCCTGCTTGAATCCTACCGGAGAGGCCGCGACCGGCCCATAGGGTTCCCTCATTGATCGAGAACGGCAAATCCGAGTTGAAGGCCGCGTCGGACTCGATTGCAAGAAGGCGGATCTTGAAACCTCGATCTTCTGAAACTGGGTCGCGAGCTGTCCTGATTGCATTGAACACGTCATCAGAAGCAGTCCGCATTAATGGGCTAGACCCTTGGTATCTATTCTTTGAATCTTCATGCAGCGATCTGTCGAGGAACAATCCTCGGGTTAACCCAACGCGCCATAGGGTGTCCGCCCTCTCATGAAGAACAGGGGGCTCGGGGGTTGCCGACACGAGGGTGGCAATCAGGGAAAGGAGGGTGGTGGACACGGATCGAAGTTCGAGAAGCAGATATGATTCGGCAATGCTATGGAAGCTCTAGAGAAGATCTGTTTTCCGCTGTACCCTTCTTCCATGTGTGTTCTGAGGACGGTGCCCACAGGGCTCAAACTAGGAATGGCTTCGAATCTTAGCGGTATCTTGCGCGTGGGTCGGCCGTTTGGATTCCATCTGATTGCCTCACAATTATTGATATCGGTTTTGGCTGGATCCGGTGCCCAGGGACAGTTGGCGCCCAAGGGCACAGCTGAGGCGTGGCTTTATTCGGCACCTGGAACTTTGGCTGAGAGCTACGTCCGGGCGCTAGAAAATAGAGGTCTGATGCCAGGACGTTCAATGGCGGTGCGCGATGGCCCGAGGGCCTGGTCGCTCTCTTATCAGCAATCCGTGAAAGCTCATTCGTCTGAGCATCCGTGGCAAAATGTTTACCGGATCAGACCTGTAAAAGAGAAGCTCTGGGGTCTCCTGCCTCTGCGGGCACTTGGGTCCTTCAATACGGCGTTTCCGTTCCAACGGGGCGAGGGACCAGTGTGGCACGGGAAAGGTTTTACACATGCTTTTTCAGGTGGTGTCTTTGGTCGCTGGGGTCCGATTTCATTGGTCGTTAACCCGACTTGGTTCCGAACCGAAAACCGAGAGTTTGCGCTGGCGCCAACGGGTATAGACGGCAGCGGACGTTTTCGGTCCGCGCTGGCACCAGCCTCGCTCGACATTCCTCAGCGCTTCGGTGATGAGAGTTACCAGATTCTATCGTTAGGTTCTTCGTCACTAACGCTGGACATGTTGGGGTTGACAGGCGGACTGTCATCAAGTCCGCAAATCTGGGGCCCGGGTGACCTTCATCCTTTGGTCATGGGTGCTGCTGCCGGAGGAATTCCGCACTTATTCTTGGGCACGAGTGCTCCGGTAGATTTGTGGATACTGGAGCTTGATTTCCGTTATATGGCTGGACGGACAGAGCGGAGCCGATGGTTTGCCCGGACTGACGGCGCTGATCGAGAAAATTTCGCACTGCTCAACGGATTTACGGTTGCTTTCAGCCCGCGAGGGCTTACTGGATTGCAGCTTGGATTCACTCGTCTGTTTCATCAGCCGTGGCCATCGGAAGATGGCATGATGGGCGGCTTGCTGAAGAAACCGTTCGAAGGCATCCTGAAGTCGGGTCTCCAGGGTGTTGATCAGCGTTTAGATGATCAATTCTTCTCCGTTTTTTCAAGGTGGTTGGTTGCCTCTGTAGGAGCGGAGGTATGGCTCGAATGGGTAAGGGGAGACCACTCGGTCGATGCTCGGTGGCTGCTGCTTGAGCCGGAAGATTTCGGTGGATATGCTGCCGGTTTTCGAAAGACGTGGGGTACAGGATCAACACTTACTGTCTTCCGTGCTGAGAGCATTGTTTCTGGTCCTACCCATAGAGAAAGAGGAGGGGCTCGTATCAACAATGAAAGATTCTATTGGGGTCACGCACCTCATCCTATTTACATTGATTCTTCCTCACGAATCGGAAGCTGGACTCATCGGGGACAGCTTATGACGACCGTTGCTGGTCCATTTGGCAATGGTCAATCAATAGGTGTGGATCGCTTCCACTCGGAAGGTCATTGGTCCCTGAGCTTTGATCGCTCGATTGTATCGGAACAGCCGGCTGCAGCCATGCCTAGCGGTGAGGGGATCTCAGATGTGCTTTACGTAGTTTCAGCTAACTCTACTCGGTTTTTAGGCCAGTGGGATATGGGGTTAGGTCTCGATTGGGTTATGAACCTCAATCGCCATTTTGAATCGGATACGATGAACTTTCGGCTGCAGGCCAAGGTCACCCGAAGGTTCGCCTCATTCGAGCACTGATCTCGTGTTGCCATCTTGGGGTTAGAGCGCGTTTCCATAGCCATCCGATACAGAAGGGACACATTATCAACATACCTGTCCACGGACTGAGGAAGTTTGACAGAGCCATAGTTATGCCTAGCAGTCCGATCCCTTCGAGTGCGAGTCGGACAGTCATCGTAGCTACTCCGGCAAATCTCGATTCCAACCGAGACGCCAAGATTAGTAGGCCGAGAAGGTCGAAGCCGGTTCTGGCTGTCCATGCGATAGCGGCTCCCTTTAGGCCGAGAGCGGGCAGTGCCCATAAGAGCAATATCAGGTAGAGAGGTAGCTCTACTAGATGCAATAGAGCTGGTGCGTCTGCCCTAGCTTGTGCGTGAAGGGTGGCGAAAGGTATTTGGGCTAGGGCATTTAAGAATACGCCCAAGGCGAGCCACTGAAGAACCGGCGCACCAGCCTCGGCAATTTCAACACCTGCCCATAGGCGCAGGAACGGGTCTGAGATGGATACAAGCACAAAAAGCAACGGTAATATCACGATTGTGATCAGCCGCACTCCTTGTTCGGCCAGGTCGCGGTATCCTTCATCTTTCACGCTCTGTTTCCGAGCCAAGGCAGGGAACCACACAGCGGCTACTGCGACAGGGCCGAGCAAAAGGCGGGTTACCACTTCGCTTGCTGTAGTGTAGTGGGCAACGGCCGCGATTGATACGAAAGAAGCAATCAGGAAACGATCTGCGTAGACGAGGATTATGGACGCGATATTGCTCACCGATACCCAACCACCTAAATGCAGAAGTTCTCTCAGTGGTCCAAGAGCAGTACAATCGCCGGGCGGAGATTTCGAGAGGACCTGAGCGACAGCGACACCTAGGACTAAAGCTCCGCCGAAGCGGACTGTCAGAAGCGCCGCCACTGCCAGGTCTGCTCTATTCGTGAAGGGCAGGAGTGCCAGTGGACATAGAAAGGTCAAAATGCCTATTGGGATTCTGATTCTGGCGCTTAGTTCGAACCTCTCCAATCCATCAAGTACTGCTCGAAATGCATTTGAAAGGAGCAGGATTGGCAAGCTGATTCCGACCATCAGCAACGAGTTACTTGCCTCGGGAGTCCAAGTAGTGGTGTGAGGAAGTGAGGACGTTAGCCAGTCAGATGTTATTAGCAGAAGAGTGCCGATAGCGAGTCCTATCAAGCCTGAAAGCCCTATTCCTGTTCTAGCTATGTACTTCAAATCTGACGATTGCCCTGAATCTCGCCGAGCCGCTAGCATTTGTGTCAGCGCCCGACCCACCCCCAGATCCAGGACACTGGCTAGGCTGACTATCGTCCAGACTAAGAGGAGAATTCCAAGCCTTTCTTCTCCTAACTGGCGTGCGAGAAATGGTAATGCAGCCCCAGCCGAGATTAATGGGGCGAGCTGAGCACCAGCAGTCCATCCGGTATTCCAACGCATGCTGTCTCGATGTTTGTTACTCAATTCTTGCGAAACCTGCGTCGAGGTTGGAATGGTGGGCGGTATCTTTTTGAGTTACTAAGAATGATGGACATTAGTGTTGGTCAAGTCCAAGCGAGGAGACATCCTGGATGCTTCACCTAGAAGTTGACGCACGCTTATTGCGAGCTGGTGGAATCGGGAGATTTATTCGGGAAACCACAAGTCGTTGGCTCAAAAGCCGGCATGTCGCTGCTATGCGCTTCCTCGGTCGACCCGAAGAAATTGAGCCGTGGCTTGCCCAGCTTGAATGTGCAGATCGGGCCGAAATCCTACCATGGGATGCTCGTCCTTTCACGGTGTCAGCTCAACTGACGTGGTTGACGAAGGTCAGAGCACAGGCGACATGGGAGCCTGACGTCACTTTGTTCCCCCACTTCGATATACCGGTTTTGCAGCACCCGAAGCATTCAGTAACCGTCGTGCATGATTTGATTCAATTTGAGCTTAAAGACCTTTTCCCGGATTGGAAACGTTTTTTGGCTTCAGGCTTACTGCGGCGCACAGCGTCCAGGCCTAGGCGTATAGTGACAGTTTCTGAGGCAAGCCGTGCGTCTCTTCTGCGTTTCTTCGCTGGCCGTGTTACTGATGTCGACGTTGTTCCTAACGGTGTGTCGCAATTTTTTAGTCCGTTAACCGTTGAGGAGCAAACGGATAAGAGCAAGGGCTCTCCTTTCCTACTGTGCGTTGCAGAAGATCGACCCCACAAGAACCTCTCGCTCGCTATGGAAGTCTTTTCTTCACTTCCTGAGGGAGAGGGTTGGCGATTAGTAATGGTTGGTCCCACGCGAACTGATATTGAGGCAATCTGTAAGAGGACGGGATGCCTGCATGTTTTGCCTCGTGTTGAGTCAACCGGAAAGATTTCGGATCATCAACTCCGCAAACTGTACTGCGAGGCGTTAGCTGTGCTCGTGCCCTCGCTGCTAGAGGGTTTTGCGTTGCCCGCGTATGAGGCTCGCGCATGTGGACAACAGGTGCTGGCGCTTCGCCGACCATGGTCCGAGAAGCTTGAGAGTATCGGTGTCCATTTGCTTACATCTACAAACCCTCGTGTCTGGGCCCGAATGCTTCTCAAGGTTCGTTTGGAAAAGTCAGTATCTAAAATGATCAAACCTGAGGTAGAGGTTCCCCGCTGGGACGATACGGCCGACCGACTACTGGGGGTTCTTCAGGAGTGTGCTAAGGGCTTCTCTGATCATTAGGCAGACGATTTAAGAACAAGGTGATATCTTTTTTCGGCTCGTCGTTAATGGAAGGCGTGGGAAGGCAGCGCTCCAGACGAGATTAACCAAAGTTGGAGTTCCAATCCTCGTCAGTCGGTGCTGTGACAAAACGTCTATTCGACATCTTGATCGCGACCAGTTCGCTGGTTCTGCTGAGTCCAGTGGTATTTCTAGTCGCTCTCGGTGTTAAGCTGACGTCCCCGGGACCGGTTCTTTTCAATCACACACGTGTCGGTCTCGGCAGAAAGCCATTCGGGTGTTTGAAATTCCGCACGATGGTTAAGGATGCCGAAGAGTGGCTTCAACGTGATACTCACCTAAACTCTGTGTATCGCGAGAACGGGTTCAAGGTGCCTACCAGAGCGGACCCGCGAGTGACGACCTTTGGCCAGATCTTGCGCCGCACTCATCTCGATGAACTTCCCCAGCTCATCAACGTCATTAAGGGCGACTTGTCCATAGTTGGCCCTAGGCCAATAGTGTCGGAAGAGCTCGACTGTTTTCCGGGATCGGACGTTGACCGTCTGCTATCAGTGCGTCCGGGGATCTTTGGTCTGTGGACAGCTATGGGTCGGGACCGTGTCAATTATCCCGAGCGTGCGCATGTCGAACTCAGTTACCTAGATCATCGATCGGTACTTTTGGATTTGGCAATCCTGTTTCGGCATGTCCCAGTTCTTCTTAGGGGTCAGCCTAACGAGTCCCCGGCAACAAAATCGAAACCGAGTCGTTTGAGTAACTCACTAAATCCACGTTCGAAGTGAGGTCGTGAAAACAGTTCAGCGTGATGGCGACAAGCGTTTGGTGACCAAGAGCGAGACGTGGATTCGAGCATAGCTTCGCTCAGTAGCTTGACCTGGGACGTCGGGTCTTTTGGTAATGCGTCGTAGAGTAGACCAGTTTTTCCGTGCTTTACGGACTCAAGTGCGCCTCCGGCACCTCTAGCTATCACCGGAGTGCCCGTGGCCTGGACCTCTACCGGTAGAATTCCGAAGTCTTCAATGCCTGGGTATAAGAACGCCCAAGCCTTTCGGATTAATGAAATCAAGGCTGGGTGATCGACAGATCCAGTGAAGCTGACAGTCGGTCCTGCGAGAGATTCGAGTCTGCGACGGTCAGGGCCTTCCCCGAAGACAACTAGAGGAGCCTTCAACTGGTTGGCTGCGCGGATGGCGTAGTCGATGCGCTTGTAGCGCACGAGCCTGCCGCCTGCAAGAAAGTGACTTCTCTTGGCGGGAGCAGGAGTAAATTGATCTGTGTCGACAGGCGGGTAAATCACTTCGGCTGTTCGGCCATATGTGCGGAAGATCCTATCAGCCACGAACCTTGAGTTCGCCACAAAATGGTCTACGAGGCGTGCACTTCGAAGGTCGGCTATTCGGAGTCGGTCGCGTATACGGTGTGTTAGCGTCCCGAGAAGTCCTGGGGTGTATTCGTCCGATAGATCCCAAAGGTAGCGTGGAGGCGTATGGCAGTAGCAGAGATGGAAGGCCCCTGGCGCTTGAGCAGTTTTTGAGAAGGAGTGACTGCTTGACACTATGAGCTCTGGTTGACCGATGTTTTTTCGGAGCCAGAGCCGTGGCATAAATGGAAGGGTGTATGGGTAGAGTCGTCTGGCCAGTGGTAATCGGTTCAGCGCCGAAGGAATAACCTGTGCTGTTGAGAAAGCGAGAGCTATACGTTCATCGGGTTGGTAGACAAGCGTGTGGATGTCTGCATTCGGAAGTACTTTCTTCAAGGACTGTAGAACGCTTTCGGAACCACCCCAGTTCACTAACCACTCGTGTGTGATTACAGCTCGGGTGGAACTTTCTGCGTCGCTGAGACGTTCAGTCGCGTAATCGTTGAGTGAGCCGGACATCTTTTCCCAATAATTGTTGTCGTGTTAAAACGAAAGCTACGACCGAGGCGAAGGCGAGGCATGCTTAGACCCATTTTCGAAAAAATTGGCGGGGCCGTCCTCAGGCATCATCACCGTCTGTTTGTCTCGATCGGTTGTTTGGGTGTACTCGCTCTTTCCTTATTGATTCCATCAGGCACGCTGCAGTCACAAAGCATGCCGCACTCGGTTGTCGATCAGCTTCAGCCGTATGTAAGAGCAATGCAAGTGGCAGGAAAATCGTCATCTAAGACATCTTTCCTATTACTTCCCACACTCGAAGCTGAGGAATTAAGGGTGGGATCTTGGGTTTCGGGATCTCCGGTCCTTAGGCTAAGCCGAGTAGGAGGGCCTTCCAAGGGTTGGTGGTCATTTAAGGGTCGTGTTGGCTACCGGACAGGATATCCTTCCGATCGAAATGATGGCGTTCTCTGGCAGGGAAAAGGAGTCACGGCGGCCTTTCATCTCGGCTCGGGGATTTCATGGGGTCGTGTCAGTGTCGTGCTACACCCAACGATATTTTGGGCTGAGAATAGAGATTTTTCGCTATGGCCGGTTTTCTTTAGTAGGCAGCCGGAGGAGGCATATCCTTTCAGATGGATCGATTGGCCTCAGAGACTGGACAATGGCTCGTTCTGGTCAATAGATCCAGGTGAATCGGAGCTGTCGGTACGCTTAGGTCGATGGATGGCAGGCCTGTCGTCGCGCAATCGGAGCTGGGGTCCAGGTATTGAGAACTCCATTGTGCTGGGGCGATCAGCGGGAGGGTTCCCGCATGCTTTTTTCTCTACCGCAGGACCGCTTAGCACCTCTCTCGGAGCTTTCGAGGCGCAGTGGCTGTTCGGCCGACTGTCACGTAGCTCTGTGTTCCTACCAAGAGAGAAGGACGCTGGTCGTTATACAACAGGTGTGACTGTCGTTTGGTCGCCGCATAGTGGGTTGGACGGTTTACATCTGGGGGCCGCACTTATGAAATATGGGCCTTGGCTGGAGCACGGTTGGGAGATGGTTTCTGATGTCTTTCGTAGTGGGGCTGGGGATCAGAGCGACCAACTCGGATCAATTTTCTTCCGTTGGGTTCTGCCGCGATCGGGCTTTGAGTTGTACGCAGAGTTGGCACGCAATGATCGGTGGGCCGGGGTTTCGGACCTTCTTTTGGAGCCTGAGCATGGACAAGGATATACACTTGGCCTTCAGAAGACGTTCGGCGCATCGCCAGAGGGTACGCTAGTCTTTTCGGCGGAGCTAACACACCTGGAGGCTGAAGGCACGTCACGTGTGAGGGATAACCCAACGTTTTACGCTCACGGTTATGTGCTGGAGGGATATACTCACCGTGGTCAGTTGCTAGGTGCTCGTGCGGGCCCTGGGGGTATCCAGCAGCATGTTGGCATAACGACTTACTCGCCTCAAGGCCTAGTTTCCTTATGGCTCGAACGAAGAGTAAAGGATAACGACGCCTTCTACTATTGGGCGGAGCGAGCTCCCGAGACTGTTTGCAAGTACTGCAAGCACGACGTGTCGTTTGAAGTGGGTGCAGAGGTAATGCGGTTTGTAGGAGAGCGGGAGCTTTCGGTGTTCGCAGACATAACCCGGCAACGCAATAGGTGGTTCGAAGGACCTGATGTTTGGAATCTGGGTGTTGGTTTTGGGATTCGAGGTTTGGGCGGCTTCACACCTGAGCGCAGTTCCTATGAGCGGTAGTCGAGTGAGCCTAATAAAGTCACTTTAGGGCTGTGCCCGTAGCGTCTAACCCTCTTCTCCACGAATTTTGTCACTTCTGCAAAATTATATCAGGATCAAGCATGAAAGCTAAAGCTTCACTTCTTGTATTACTTACAATGGTTTTAGACGGCTTGGCCTATTAATAGAACAACTTCTCTATTTCACCCATCCTCCGTGCACTTAAGTCTTCCGAATTCGCTATGTTAGCGAAACGAGTCGAGACTGTCGCTACATGCTCAAAACTGCCCTAAAGACCTTTGTAGGCTCACGTCATAAGCGTGAGGCGAAGAAGCTTCAGCCCCTGGTGAGTGAGATCAACTCGTTCTTTGAGGGATTGTCTACGCTCACAGATGAAGAACTCAAGTCGAAGACTGCTGAGTTCAGGGGTTATATAGCTGAGCGCACTGCTCAACTGAAAGCTGAGATTTCAGAACGACGTGAGGAAAAGAGGCACTCGGAGGATCCATCTGATCGAGAACGACTATCGCTCCAGATCAGTGAACTTGAAACAAACCTTTGTGAGGAGCTCGAAGAATGTCTCGAGGACCTTCTCCCCGAGGCTTTTGCCGTCGTTAAAGACGCATGCCGTCGACTTGTAGGAACTGAGTTTAAAGTCACCGGTCAGATGCTTAAGTGGGACATGATTCCTTACGATGTCCAGCTGATTGGTGCGATCACCCTGCATCGTGGCAAGGTTGCCGAGATGGCGACGGGGGAAGGGAAGACCCTAGTAGCGACGATGCCTCTCTACCTGAATGCATTAGCTGGCCGAGGTTCTCACTTAGTGACGGTCAACTCATATCTTGCTCAGCGTGATGCCGAATGGATGGGTCACCTCTTCGGCTTTCTAGGTCTTACGGTAGATGTTATCGACCGTCATGATCCTGGCTCGCCCGAACGACAGGCGGCATATAAGGCGGACATCACGTATGGGACAAACAACGAGTTCGGCTTCGATTACCTGCGTGACAATATGGTTCACCAGCTAACACAAAAAGTGCAGCGCGAGTACGCGTATGCGATTGTGGACGAAATTGACTCAATCCTGATTGATGAAGCGCGAACACCCCTAATCATATCGGGACCCGTAGGTAGGGATACATCAACGCCTTTTAAACAGTTCAACCCTCTAGTCGCTTCGATCTATAAGAAGCAAAACAGGCTTACAACGCAGCTAGTGGCTGAGGCGGAAGCCCATCTTGAAGTTGGAGAAGAGTTCGAAGCCGGTGAAAAGTTGCTGGCCGTGAAACGGGGATCTCCGAGGCATCGGAAACTCATGAAGCTGTTTTCTGATGATCCATCCTTGCAGACGCTTGTGAACAAGGTCGAGGCGGACTATATGCGTGAGAAGCGTCTCTTCGAGGTCGATGAGATGCTCTACTTCGCAATGGATGAGAAAGGGCACAATACTCATCTCTCGGATCGAGGACTAGATGAGCTGTCGCCGAACGATCCCGAGGCCTTCACGATCCCAGATCTTTCAGCAGAGGTCGGTGAGATAGAGGAGTCTGAAACTCTATCTGTCGATGAGAAACGTGACCGGATTCAAGAACTAGAAGCCGAGTACGCGGCTAAGAGCCAAAAGATGCATGTGCTGCATCAGCTCTTGAAGGCCTACACGCTCTTCCACAAAGATGAGCGATACATAATCGGCGAGGATGGGCAGATCGTCATCGTAGACGAGTTCACAGGTCGACAGATGGCGGGCCGTCGCTGGAGTGACGGCCTCCATCAAGCCGTAGAGGCCAAGGAAGGAGTAGAGATCCGCGGGGAGACGCAGACGCTCGCCACGATCACGATCCAGAATTACTTCCGCATGTACGATAAGCTTGCCGGGATGACCGGTACGGCGGAGACAGAAGAGAGTGAATTCCACCAGATATACGGTCTCGACGTTTTGGTGATTCCGACGAATCGCCCGATTGCTCGGGATGATCGTGACGATCTGATTTTCCGTACAAAGCGGGAGAAATACGTTGCGATCATGGATGAGATTGAAAGGCTGAATCGGTTGGACCTTCCAGTACTCGTCGGGACGACGAATGTAGACGTTTCTGAAACTCTGGCACGGATGCTCAAGCGACGTGGTATCGCGCATCAGGTTCTGAACGCTAAACATCACAAATCTGAGTCAGAGATTGTGCGCGATGCGGGACAGCCAGGTGCGGTTACTGTAGCGACCAATATGGCTGGCCGAGGCACGGACATTAAGCTCCATGATAGTGTAAAAGAGCCTCGAACTCTCGCATGGGTCCAAGGGAAAGGAGTTGCTCTCGAAGAGGTTTTACCCATTGACCCAGTGAGAGCAGAAAAGCTTAAGCTCGAGAAAGAGGACGATATCCTCGAAGAAGGTGGCTTGCAGATCATAGGGTCCGAGCGTCATGACTCGAGGCGGATAGATCGACAGCTTAGGGGCCGCTCTGGTCGTCAAGGAGACCCTGGTGCTTCGCAATTCTACCTCTCACTCGAAGATGATCTCATGAGGCTCTTCGGGTCCGAGCGTATTGCAAATGTGATGGACAAGTGGGGTGCGGAAGAAGGAGAAGTGATAACCCACGGCCTTGTCACCAAGTCCATTGAGCGTGCTCAAAAACGCGTGGAGACGAACAACTTTGAGTCTCGTAAGAGGCTGCTCGACTACGATGACGTTATGAACCAGCAGCGAGAGGTCATTTATGACCTCCGCTTGTTTGCTCTTGAGGGTGGTGAGGATCTTAAGGGTGAGGTCTGGGAGATGATCGAGCACGCGGCTCGCGACGCTATCGACGAGTATGCGTCGGAAGAGAATAATCCCGAGCATTGGGATTTGGCGGGACTCCGACGACGGCTTGTGCTTGATTTCTTCCTGATGGTCTCAGAACTCCCGGAAGAAAACGATGTTGAGCACGAGATCGAATTGCATGAGGTAGAGGAGTGGGTCCTTACAGGGCTTCGCAACTCCTTCCACAAAAAGATCGACACGCTTGGGGAGCATGTAGAACAGATTATGAGCTTCATAATGCTCTCGGTTATCGACGAAAAGTGGAAAGACCATCTCTACGATCTTGATCACCTCAAGGCTTCGATCGGGTTCCGCGGCTGGGGTCAGAAGGATCCGTTAGTCGAGTATAAGAAAGAGGCCTATGAGATGTTCGTGGACCTGATGACGGATTTGCGACAAACCTTGTCAAGTTACTTTTTCCGAGCGCAATTCGGGCAGCCCCAGCATAGAAAGGCGCCTCAGCAGATGGTTTTTTCCGGGCCCCGAGGAGGACCCCTTCACTCTAGTTTGGCGGATGAAGCCGCGATGGCTGCTGCCCGAAGTGGGCCCGCGGTTCCTACAAGGCGACCTAAAGAGGATCCTTTAGGAATGTCGGTGAGGGCCACGACTGGTCAGTCTGGATCTTCAGTCTCTCTGGGGCCTGATCCCAAGCAACTGTCTACGAACCGTGGTGAGGAACAGGGGAGGCGTGAGCCAGTATCTGTCGAAAAAGAGCCAGGGCGGAATGATCCGTGCCCGTGCGGGTCAGGAAAGAAGTACAAGAAGTGTTGTTACGGGCGGAGTTGATAGAGCTTAGCCTTTCGAGTCGGCCATGTGCTCTTATTGTGCTGCTTTAGCTTCGAAAAACTGATCTCGGAGAAGAGCCGCACGCTCGAAGTCGAGAGCCTCGGCCGCCTCGGCCATTTCTTGCTCGAGGATCTTCAAGTACTCCTCGAGATTGACCTCGTCCTGATACGATTTGGATGCGTTCACAACAGCGGCCGTAGGAGCTTGACGGGCGTCTGCCACTCGTGTCGCGAATTCGATTTCTTCCACGGACTTCTGAATCGTTTCCGGCGTGATCCCGTGCTCTTCATTGTGCACGATCTGGATCGCCCTCCTTCGGTTGGTTTCGTCTATGCATTCCTGCATCGAGGCGGTGATTTTGTCTGCATACAAGATTGCTCTTCCGCTTGCGTTCCTGGCAGCTCGACCTACTGTCTGAATCAGCGATCTTGCATTGCGCAGGAACCCCTCCTTGTCCGCGTCAAGGATTGCTACGAGTGACACTTCAGGGAGGTCGAGGCCTTCCCTAAGAAGGTTGATTCCGACCAAGACGTCAATTTTTCCAAGTCGAAGGCTACGAAGGATCGCCATCCGTTCAATCGTGTCGACTTCGGAGTGCATATAGCGCACTCGTACTCCGACTGATTGGAGATACTCGGATAGATCCTCTGCCATTCGTTTGGTGAGCGTCGTGACGAGTACTCGCTCACCGAGTTGCTCCCGTTCACGAATCTCCGCGAGCAAATCATCGATCTGACCTTTCACCGGCCGAACCGAGATTTCGGGATCGATCAGTCCGGTTGGGCGAATGATCTGCTCCACGATCACTCCCCCTGTTCTCTCAATCTCCCAGTCGCCTGGGGTTGCTGACACGAAAATTGCTCTTGGAACTACTTCCTGCCACTCATCGAAGGTGAGTGGCCGATTGTCTAACGCGGACGGTAGTCGGAATCCGTGCTCTATCAGAACCTCTTTTCGCGACCGGTCCCCTTTATGCATGCCATTGATCTGAGGGATTGACACGTGGGACTCGTCCAACACCGTTAGAAAGTCCGAAGGAAAGTAGTCAATCAGGCAGGCAGGCCGCTCACCGGTGCGGCGCCCACTGGTGTAAAGCGAGTAGTTCTCGATTCCAGGACACGTCCCAATCTCAAGCATCATTTCGATGTCAAACTTGGTTCGCTGCTCGAGGCGTTGTGCTTCGAGTAGTTTGCTCTCCGCCCGGAAAGATTCGAGCTGGTCATCTAACTCTGTACGAATGGCTGGGACCATGCTCTCTATAGTCGTGCGACGTGTTACATAGTGGCTGGCCGGATAGATCGCGGTCCGGTCGAGGGTTGTAATGATTTCTCCGGTCAGTGGGTCGAAACGACTTATCCGTTCGACCTCGTCTCCCCATAATTCGATCCGGATCGCTTGCTCTTCGTAGGCAGGGAAGACTTCAACTGTGTCTCCCCTAACTCTGAAAGTGCCCCTTTCGAAGAGGTAGTCGTTCCTCCTGTATTGAATATCGACTAGGCCTCTGAGGATGTCTTTCCGAGAGTGCTTCTCATCCTTTGTAATATGAAGCATAAGGCTCCTGTAATCTTTTGGGTTTCCTAGACCGAAGATGCAGGAGACCGACGCAACCACGATCACGTCTTCTCGTTCCATTAGTGAAGACGTCGTGCGTAGCCTGAGTCGCTCAATGTCTTCGTTTATTGAGGCGTCTTTCTCGATAAATGTGTCTGTCGCTGCTACGTACGCTTCGGGTTGGTAATAGTCGTAGTACGAGATGAAGTACTCGACCGCATTGTGAGGGAAGAGGGCCTTGAGCTCACCGTACAACTGGGCTGCTAAAGTCTTATTATGCGACATGACCAGTGTCGGGCGTCCGTAGTTTGCGATCAGATGTGCGATGGTGAACGTCTTTCCCGTACCGGTCGCGCCGAGGAGTACCTGGTTGGAGTCACCTCGTTGGAGGCCAGTCGTCAATTCGGCGATCGCTTCGGGCTGGTCTCCCGCTGGCTCATGCGGGGAAACAATCTGGAATGAAGTCATCCGTAGCCTTTCGGAGAAAAGTGACAAAATTTCACGTTGTAGTCACTTAACTGAAATCTCATGGTTGCTTATTGAGTCCAAGCCCACACCGGGAACCCTGATGTCAATCACACAGAATGCTGATTCCATGAGTTAGGCCCAGCCAAGATCGTCCTCTTCAAGGTGTTCCCGACGCTCGACATCCATTACTCCATTTACCCGGCTAATTGATCGACGAACTTTCTCAAGATGAGTTAGGTCACGGACTTCAACTACGAACTCACCCGTCATGCCTCCTTGTGTCGACTTCATATCAGCGTGAGAGATATCGGTTCCCGTGCTCGTGATTGCTTTAGCAACATCAGAAAGCAAACCCCTACGGTCAGATCCTCGTATAAACAGTTTCACGAAGAAACGATCCCCTTTCTCTGCCGTCCATTCAATCTCAATTCTACGTTCTGGATCTTGAGAAAGCCCAAGAACATTCGGACAGTCTTGGCGGTGGATAGAAACACCTCGACCTCTTGTCACGTACCCTATCACGGGGTCTCCCGGCACAGGTTGGCAGCAACGAGAATACCGCACCATGAGATTGTCCATACCTTGAATGCGGACACCTCGTCCGGAGATCCGAAGTCGGGATGCGAGCTTTGATAGGGTAGATGGCTCCCGACTAGCCCGTGCGGTTGGATGATATTCATTATGGAACTGATTTATTACGGCTGTCGGACCGATGTCTCCGCGTCCAAGCGCTGCGTATATGTGGTCTAGGTTGGGATAACCTAGCTCTACGGCTGCATCTGTTCTGATGGTCGAATTTTTCGGAAGGGTTAAGCGAGCCTTTTTGAGTTCTCGGTCCAGGAGTTCTTTTCCCAGCTTATGGGCGGATTCGAACTCTTCTCTCCTGATCCAGTGCCGGATACTCTGCCGGGCTCGTGATGTACTTACGAAACCGAGCCAGTCTCGATTCGGTCTTTGTTTTGTGTCAGTGAGGATCTCAATTGTGTCTCCATTCCTGAGTTCACGGGATAGGGGGACGATTTTTCCGTTGACCTTTGCTCCTGTGCAATGGTGTCCTACCTCCGTATGAACTGAGTATGCGAAATCGATCGGGGTTGCTCCGGTCGGAAGGGCTTTAACTTCACCGTTCGGCGTGAACACAAAGATCTCCCCGCGAAAGAGGTCCATTCTCAGGAACTCCATGAATTCCCCCGGCTCGTCTGCGTCCTGCTGCCACTCCAACACCTGACGGAACCACGTCAACGCTTCGTCTGCCTCGTCTGTACTGGATTTTCCGTCTTCCTTGTATCTCCAGTGTGCCGCGATGCCATATTCGGCTGTTCGGTGCATGTCCTCCGTTCGGATTTGGATTTCGTATCGGATTCCTCCTGGGCCAAGCACAGTCGTATGCAGCGACCGGTACATGTTGGACTTTGGAGTCGCTATGTAGTCATGAAAGCGTTCAGGAATAGGGGTCCAGCGACTATGGATGACACCTAAGGCGGCATAGCAGGCTTCTAGGGACTTCGTTGTGATTCTCATGGCCATTAGATCGTAGATGTCTTCTAACGGCCGGCCTTGGCTCTCGATCTTTCTGTGTATTGACCAGAGGTGCTTGGGGCGCCCCGCGACCTCGGCAGCAATTCCGGCCTCTTCCAGTGCCTCCTTCAGCGGATCTTTCATCTCAAGGATCTGACTTTCTCGAGCCCTGCGGCGTTGCCGGAGCTTCTTAACAAGTGCTGCGTAGTCCTTGGGCTCTAAAAACTTGAAGGCCAGATCCTCTAGTTCCCATCGAATTCCGGCCATTCCCAGGCGATGGGCTAGTGGCGCGTATATTTCCCGTGTTTCGAGAGCTATTCTCCGTCTTTTATCTTCTGGCAGGTGTTCAAGAGTGCGCATGTTGTGGAGACGATCGGCTAGTTTTACCAAAATGACTCGAGCATCGCTCGCCATGGAGAGCAACATCTTTCTGTAGTTCTCTACCTGCTGCTCGGTCACGGAGCGGAACTCAACTTTTCCCAGCTTGGTCACGCCGTCGACTATCTGAGTGACCTGCTCTCCAAAATGTTCCTCAAGGTCATGAAGTGTGATCTCGGTGTCTTCGATTGTGTCGTGGACAAGCCCGGCGACCACTGTATCGGAGTCAAGCTGCAATTGAGCTAAGATCGTGGCCACCTCGATCGTGTGTGATACAAAAGGTTGTCCGGAAGCCCGGAGCTGACCCCTGTGTGCAGAGACCGCAAAGTCGTGCGCACGGCGGATCGTTTCAACGTCTAGTCGATCGGAGTAGTCCTCTAGGGCCCGTGCGAACGGCCGAGGTAGATCGCGGATGGTGGAAGTGGCCACGAAGCTTTGTCTTTAGGGGAGAGCTTTTGATCGAACCTAGTGCTACTAATGACGCTCCCAAAGTCATCAAGTTAGGTTACTGAGGTGGTCGCAGAGTTGAAAGGCGTACTTGGTTAAGTACAGAAATTTGTACTCATAGTTGGTTCGAACTTAGTAGATTTGTCTTGATAGGAAATCATGGAGCAAAAAGGATTCCATTGAGATTTGACAGGGTCTTTCACTGGGCTAGGACGCATAAGACGATTGTCGCATCAATCGTATACGCCCTCATAACAGTCATTTCCTTGACTGCTGCCTATTGGACTTGGGCTGACTTTGCGCTAGCAGTGTTACCGTTCCGAGACCTGGTGTTGGCGAGTTTGGCTCTTTTGGCTATCCGACTAACAGTGAACACTTGGTTGCGAATTCCAGTGGGCCGGTGGCGCTTTGTGGGAAGCCGGGACTTTCTAAGATTGGGTGCGGCACAGACTGCCGGATCCTTAATCTTTTTTGGGGTTACGCGGTTTCCGCTTTTCCCTTTTCAAGTGCCAAGGTCCATCATCGCGATCGAGTGGGCCCTGAGTGGCTACCTCACCATGCTGGCATGGGTTGCTTATCGAATCAGCGTTGAGTACTTCCAGATGCGCCAAGGCCCACAGGCCAGAGATGTACTTGTAATAGGAGCTGGAGCTGCGGGGGAGGCGCTAATAAGCCAGATGCTGAGGTCACCCTGGGGTTATAGACCAGTTGCGCTCCTAGACGATGATCCGCTCAAGCGGGGGACCTCGATCCACGGCATTGAGGTCAGGGGCGATACTAAGCTTGTGAATTCTGTTATTGCTGAGATCGCAGTGGACGAGATCGTGCTAAGTATCCCCAGCGCGCCCGCATCAGATATTCGACGAATCGTTCAAGAATGCGAGTCGACTAACCGGCCGATCAAGATTCTCCCCGGGATCGGTCAAGTCTTGGATGGAAGTGTGACGCCGGGCCAACTCCGTGAAGTACGCATTGAGGATCTTCTGGGTCGCGATCCTGTGGTGATACCTTTGCCTGAACTGGTAGAGGCTCTGGCTGACGATACAGTTCTGGTCACGGGCGCTGCTGGTTCGATCGGATCGGAACTCGTCAGGCAGATCGCTCTAAATTCCCCTGGAAGACTAGTGATTTTCGATCAGGCTGAAACGCCGCTCTACTATGTAGATCTAGAGCTAAAGAGCCGGTTCCCTGAGCTGGATCTCACAACAGTGGTTGGCAGTGTCACTAATGCTGAAACACTCAATATGGTCATGGAGAAATACCGACCCCAGTGGGTTTTTCATGCCGCAGCGTACAAGCATGTACCCCTAATGGAAGAGAACCCATCGGAAGCGGTCCGCACGAACGTTTTAGGAACGTACCTGGTTGCCAGAACCGCGGCGCGGAACGGATGCGAAGCATTTGTTCTAGTTAGCACAGATAAGGCCGTTAATCCAGCGAATATTATGGGTGCGTCAAAGGCTGTAGCGGAGAAGGTTGTGCTCCAGATGCAGGAGCTCTTTCCGAAATGTCGGTTCGGTGCGGTTCGGTTCGGCAACGTTCTCGGAAGCAATGGAAGTGTAGTGCCGCTTTTCACCCAGCAGCTCGAGCGCGGTGATCCTTTAACTGTAACTCATGAGGATGTCACTCGTTACTTCATGACGATCCCAGAGGCTGTTCAGCTCATCTTGCAGTCCTCAATGCTGCCGGATCTAAGAGGTGCTGTTGCTATGCTCGACATGGGGCAGCCCGTGCGGATTCTGGATCTAGCTAAGGACATGCTCCGTTTGTCGGGGTTGCCGTATCGACTGGGTGAGAATGTTGTTATCACTGGGCTCAGGCCTGGCGAAAAACTGCATGAAGAATTGTCAGGCGGCCGTGAACGCTCCCTTCCTACTAAAGTGGATCGGGTTGCCATCCTAAGACCGGTCGAGGAAGACTCAGGTTTTCCATCTGACTTGGAAACGGCTTTGGATCAGGGAGACTTGGAACAAGTGAGACGTTTTGTTACGCAAGCCCTGAAGTCTTGAACACCTGATTTCTAACCTCTTGAAATAAAGAAGACATACTCTCCCGCAGTCGTGACCGTCTACAACGCATCAATCATTTGCTCCATATGCTGAAGGAGATGGTCACAAGCTGTATGCTCGCTAGACTGGCTATACCAGGTTTGTATTCGTTCCAGAGAGCTTCTTTTCCTGTTAATCTAAGTGCCTTGTCTCATCTAAGACCTCAAAGATTGAGGGGGCCATGCTGCCGCCAGAAACCAGTGAAGTCTCTGCAACCAAGACACCATTGAACTTTGCTCTGATGGGTGCGGCGGGGTATATCGCACCACGTCACATGGAAGCGATCATGAAGACCGGCAATCGCCTAGTAGCCGCCACCGACCCACATGATGCTGTCGGTATATTAGATCGCTACTCATTCGATGTCCGGTTTTTCAGAGAGATAGAGCGCTTTGACCGTCATTTGGAGAAGCTCCGTCGCGGACCTGAAGCAGACCGTGTTCATTGGGTCAGTATATGCTCTCCGAATTATCTTCACGATGCTCATGTCCGCATGGCACTGCGAGTTGGTGCGAACGCTCTTTGTGAAAAACCCGTAGTGATAAGCCCGTGGAATCTAGATGCGCTCGAAAAGCTAGAGGAAGAGACGGGACAGCGCGTAGCTACGCTCCTGCAGCTCAGGGTTCACCCCGCTCTCCTGGCACTCAGGGAGCGCTTGGCGGCTGACAAATCCACCAGACACAAAGTCGACCTAACCTACATTACGTCACGTGGGCCATGGTACAGTGTGTCTTGGAAGGGCTCGTGGGATCACTCTGGAGGAGTGGCGACCAACATTGGGATACACTTCTTCGACATGCTATTGTGGCTGTTTGGAGGCGTCAGAAAGTCTGAGGTTCATTTGAACGAGCCGACACGCGTAGCTGGCTTCTTGGAGCTTGAGAATGCCGACGTTCGATGGTTTTTATCCTCCGAGCGGTCAGACCTCCCATTTGAGGCGGAGCCAGGCAACAGAACCACGTTCCGGTCGATCCTAGTGGATGAGGACGAAGTCGAGTTTACTGGAGGTTTCACTGACTTACACACGAGAGTGTACGAGAAGACACTAGCAGGAGGAGGGTTTGGGATCGGAGACGCCCGCCCGTCCATTGAGTTGGCTTATGCGATCAGCACGGCGCCGGGCGTACTAAATCCAGATACGCAACACCCGATGGTTTAGGGATGCCACATTGACTTTCTTCAAACACGAGTCCGCTTATGTGGATCAGCCCTGTGAGATCGGAGATGGCACAAAGATTTGGCATTTTTCACACATTCAAGCGGGTGCCAAGATAGGTCAGAACTGTTCATTCGGCCAAAACTGTAACGTGGGTAATGGCGTTCTGATCGGGGATAACGTGAAGGTTCAGAACAACGTCTCAATATATTCGGGTACAATTATTGAAGATGACGTTTTTCTTGGTCCTTCTTGTGTGCTAACCAACGTGACTAACCCCAGAGCTCAGGTTAACCGTAAAGAACTTTACGAGGAGACTTTACTTAGGCGAGGATCCTCTGTTGGAGCGAACGCGACAGTAGTCTGCGGAGTCACTCTAGGCCGGTACTCTTTCGTGGGCGCTGGGGCTGTCGTCACCCGAGATGTTCGCGACTATTCCTTGGTCGTTGGGGCCCCGGCGCGCCATGTCGGGTGGATGAGCCGGCATGGACTACCTTTGATTGGTAAGTGCGGTGAGCCGATTGAGTGCCCTGAAAGCGGTTTGCGTTATTTAGAGGAGCCAGAAGGGGTGATGCGTTGCCTAGATTTGGATGAAGAGGCGCCTTTGTCAGATCGATTGTCGAGAGGGACGCAAAGGTATGACTCGTACAGGTCTGAGGAACGCTAGTATTTTCAATGAGTCTAGCGGCATAATTACTCCGGAGGCACGTGTAGCTCGTTCTGGGGAAGATTCCGCCTGTGACATCAGACCGATGGGCCTTTATGGTCTCTAGGCTATTTATCAGCCCGTTTGTGCGCGGCCTGACCACACTCTCAGTGGGTACCGCACTCGCTAGAGTCATTCCAATAATCTCGAGCCCTTTGCTCACTCGGTTGTACTCACCTGTAGAGTTTGGGTTGGCGGCCGTCTTCTTGGCGCTGATCTCCGCAGTAACTCCAGCTGTCTGTGGAAAGTATGAAGTCGCCTTAGTCCTTCCCAAGGACGGTGATGATAGCGCACGGGTGCTAGGTATCGCGATTCGGGTCTCGGTAGGCCTAACGATCTTCATCGCGGTGTTATTTGCTCTCAGTGGAGGGTCACTGGCGAGATTGCTGCGTGCTGAGGCTGTTGGTCTTTGGCTTTACGTGCTCCCGATGGCTGTTTTGACCACGGGAATTGGAACAGCACTGAGTTACTTCGCTATTCAAAGGGAAGACTTCGGGAACGTAGCTCGCGGCCAGATGATTAACTCAGCGACAGCGGCTGCTCTTGGGATTACCCTAGGTTATCTGGGAGCTGGTTTTGGAGGTCTTTTAATGGGCTGGCTTGCAGGTTCAGCAGTCACCGCCACATACTTTCTCTTCGTGTATCGTTCGGCTTTGCGATCTGAGTTTCTTGGTTGGACCGAGGCACACCGAAACCTTGCGAAGCGTTATGCTGATTTTCCTTTATACAACGCGCCGAGCAGCCTGATTAATGGGATCACTGCCCAACTTCCTACCTTTTTTCTGAATTACTTTTTTCCGGGGAGTGTAGTTGGCCACTTTTCGGTGCTAACCCGTGTCGTAGAAACACCGTTGTCAGTTCTCTCGACTCCGTTTTCTCAAGTCAACCTCAAAAAGGTTGCTGAATTGGCGAATCGGGGGATCGATGCGCGACCCTATATTCTCAAGGCGTCATTGGCTTTAGCTGCTGTAGTTTTACTCCCTGCTATATTACTGGTCAGCGTCGCTCCTGACCTGTTTGAGTTCGTTTTCGGAAGTGAATGGCGTCAGGCGGGAGTGTACCTGCAAATCCTGATGCCAGCGTTCGCGATTCGTTTCATTGCTTCAACTCTGAGTACCACGATCGAGGCAACTGAACACAACAGGTTGGCCGCAGTTTGGAGAGTTGTAGCGTTACTCACTACAGTATCGGTTTATTTAGCGATTTCTCCGAGAGGAGATGCTATTGGCCTCTTTCGGGCGGTCGTGATTATGGATGCTTCTTTATACTCACTTTACTACGTATTCATATGGTGGGCAGCATCAAAGACGATTAACCGGGTGACCTGATCAAATGGATCATCTTCCCGTCTACTTGTCACTGCTGCTGATTATCTCGGCCGCGCTGCTAGTGGTAACAGCCTTAATCCGAGTGGCTGGACTCCGACTTGGTGAGTTCACGATCCCGTCCTTCTTCGTGGTCATGTACTTCGTAACGGTTTTCGCTGGTTGTGTAATTCTTCTCTTTGGGCTAGACGAATACGCACTGTCTATCGGTGTTCGAAATCCAGACATAGTGCTCAAATTATTTGGATTTAGCAGTATCGGTATGCTTATGGTGTTGTCAGGGTTCGTGTTTGCGAATAAGGCAATAGGTGTCAGTCCACCGGCTCCCGCTCGCATTACTCTAGTTCCCTCTATTGCTCAACAGCGCTGGTTCTTCATCGGGTTGTTTGCCGTGAGCTGTGCGGTTTTAGCTCTTTATCTTTCAAAGATCGAAACCGTAGCTATTACGGCAGCTTTGAGTGGTGATTTGGTAGCTGCAGCAGTCGCTCGGACGAACATGGGAACCTCTTTTGAAAACTACTGGCGCTACGAGCTCTTTTTCCGATATGTGATGGATCTGTGTGTTCTTTATTTCGTAGCGGATTTCGGGATGCGTCCGGGAGTGCGATCCGGGTCACTGGCGGCAAGTTCTCTAGCGGTAGCTTCGTTCACCGCTGTTATGTCGATAGAGAAGAGCCCGATAGTCATGCTGCTTGTCTCCGTCTATCTAGTGTTGGTTCTGCTGAGGGGTGGACGATATTGGCAGCCTGAACTCAAGTACTTTGCGCCAGTAGTTCTAGGGTTGGCAGCACTTATGTACATGCTGTTCATGGGAGCATTTGATCTTGTGACAGGGCTCGAGCAACTCGCATATAGAGTGTTAACCGGTCAGATCATTCCCGCGTATTTCTACTTGGAGCGCTTCCCCCATGAGGTTGATTACCTTTGGGGCCTCTCCCTTCCGAATCCAGCGGGAATATTTCCTTTCGATTCGTATCCGCTGACGATCGACGTAGCGAGCGTGATTAACCCGGGTAGCGTTGCCGACGGAGTGATAGGCTCGGCACCCACTGTTTTCTGGGGCGAGATGTATGCGAACTTTGGGTTAGCAGGAGTTTTGGTTTCCAGTTTCGTTTTGGGGGTAGCTCTATTCATTCTTGGCCATGTTCTAGGCCGCCTTCCCCTTAGCCCAGCGATGATAGCTACTACAGTAGCCCTGGCCATGCACTACCGATTTCTTACTGCGACTGGGGTTTCGAGCTACCTCTTCGACATGAGGTTAGGTGTGATCTTGGCCATTACCTTTTTGGCCCTTGTACTTGGATGCCGGAAAGGACGCATCTGGAGATCGAGGCGTGTGACTCGGCCCAGCGCTTCCAGAAAGCCGACTGTGTCAGTCAGTTTCAGAGCAACTACTTAAGTCAGGTTTTCTCCGGTGTCTCCTATGAGCAAGAACATAATCACTGTTGTTGGGGCTCGACCCCAGCTGATCAAAGCCAGTGCTGTTTCTCGTTCCTTAGAAGCGAAAGAGTCCCTCCAAGAGTATTTGGTCCACACAGGTCAGCACTTCGACGACAATATGTCGGGAGTGTTCTTTAGAGAATTAGGACTGAGTGCCCCGGATGCTTTTCTAGGTATCCATGGGGGAGGGCACGGAGACATGACGGGTCGTATGCTGATTGAGCTAGAGGCGTTGCTGTTAAAGAAGAATCCCGACCTAGTGCTAGTCTACGGTGATACCAACTCTACTCTAGCCGGAGCTTTAGCTGCCGCGAAGCTAGGCATCCCAGTTGGGCACGTGGAAGCCGGCCTTCGTTCTTTTAATCGTCAAATGCCGGAAGAGTTAAACAGGGTCATAACAGACCATGTTTCTGATTTTCTCTTTGCTCCCACGACGATCGCGGTCGAAAACCTGTCTCGGGAGGGCGTGTCCGGTAAGGGGGTAAGTTTGGTCGGCGATGTCATGTACGATGTGGCGCTAGCTATGGCTGCGAAAGCCGAGGGAAAAAAAACCGAGGTTCTCGCAGAACTAGGTGTCGAGCGGGACAGTTTTATTCTGGCCACGGTGCATCGAGCGGGTACCACCGACAACCCGGACTCTCTGCTTGCTGTGATGGACGCGTTGGAACAGGTGGCCTCCGATATCCCGATTATTCTTCCTCTGCATCCAAGGACAAGGGCGCGACTCACCAGCCTGGGCAGGATGATCATAGAGCGAAAGGGGCTGAGAGTGATCGATCCGGTGGGTTATCTTGAGATGGTGGTTCTTGAACGGGCCGCCGCCGTTGTCGTGACTGACTCAGGAGGGGTACAGAAAGAGGCATTCTTCCATGGAACGCCTTGTGTCACTTTGCGGAACGAGACGGAATGGGTGGAACTCGTCGACCTTGGTTGGAACCGGCTCGTTTCTCCCGTCAGTGTCGATAAAATACGCGAGGCGATTCTCGGTTCCATTGGAGTTCACGGGAGAGAGGGTAGGCCGTATGGAGATGGAGCTGCCGCTGAGGAGATAGCAAAGATTCTAGATCGTGTGATGTCATCTTAGGATTCTCTAGAGCAATGAACATTTGGTATATCTCGGCGCATGACCAACCACGTGGTAAGTCTTCGCGCACCTATGATTTTGCTCGCGAACTAGTGCGTCTGGGCCATGAGGTGACGCTCATGACTAACAGCTACTGCCACTGGACTCACTCGGAGCGACTTGATGAGGGTGAGAAATGGCGAATCGAGTCGATAGACGGGATAAGAGTCATTTGGTTAAAAACCCATCACTATGTGGGCAACGGTGTTGGGCGGGGAATCAACATGATCACGAATGCTGTCCGGGCTCTTCAAGTCGATCGAGTGCTTGGCGATAAGCCAGATATTGTTGTAGGTCCGTCCGTGCCTCCCGGCACTGGTTGGGCCGCCTCCCGCATAGCTAGTGGGAGAGGAGCAGCATTCGTGTATGAAGTTCGTGACGTATGGCCGATTTCCCTTGTAGATGACGGCGGACTATCTCGTTCCAATCCGGTTTACTGGGGGTTCAGACTTCTTGAGAAGTACCTGTATCGGCAAGCCGATAGGATCTCAGCAACCATGCCATTTCTTTTCCATCATGTTGAAGAAAGCGGTGGAGATCCTGCTAAGGTAAAGTGGATGCCCAACGGGGTGAGCTTAGACCGTTTCGAAGGCTTCGAAACATACGACGGAGGTGAAGCAGGGCGACTTACGGTCATGTATGTTGGGGGGTTTGGGGTTGCGCATGATGTCATTTCCGTAGTTCACGCAGCAAGTATCCTTCAGTCAAAACACCCCGGAAAGTTCCGTTTTGTGATTATTGGTGGTGGTCCTAGGAAAGAGCATTGTGTTGCTGAGGCAGATAGGCTAGGACTAAGGGATGTTGAGTTCCGCAAGCCGATACCGAAGGCGGAAGTGCCAAGGGCTCAAACCGAAGCGGACTTGTTGCTCGCCGCGGTCACTGATTCTGAGGCATACAGGTTTGGGCTAAACCTCAACAAGATCTATGACTACTGGGCGTCGGCACGGCCAGTAGTCTTTTCGGGGAATGCGCCGAACGATCCGATCGCTGAAAGCGGGGCGGGATTTAGTGTGCTACCGGAGAAACCTGAGGCTTTAGCGGAAGCGATAAATCGTGTCCGCCTACTCAGTCCGTTGGAGAGGCAGGAAATGGGCCTGAAGGGAAGGCGTTACGTGGAGGAAAAATTTGATATGGAGGTATTGGGCAAGAAAATGGCAGAGCTACTTATAGAAGCAGCAGAATGTCGGTGAATGATCGGTCAGCGTTGCCCGGCAGACGTTCTCTTTTTAGAGTTCGGCCTTAAGCGGGGCGGCTTATTGAGATGAACTGCCCGCCTGTCCTCCGTATTCCTGTCGGAAACCACCTCAAACACTCTGTTCCTTAGCATGGCGAGCGGTCATTACTATGGATGAAAAGCAGCATTCTGCGCTCGAAGGCTTAGAAGAGCGGAAGATTAAAGAGATAGAGCACTCCAGGGTTCGTCGGAAGATACTGCAGGGCTCTGAGCGTCATGCAGACACTAGTCGTGCGGACGAAGCTGACGACCTTGAGAGGCTTATCCGGGACAAAGAGGCTTTCAAGAAGCATTTTGCGAATATCAAATTTTATTCGATCACTGAACTCAGCGAAAACTACCAGCTTGACTGGATGAGGAGCCGCTGTACCCCCGGAGCCGCCGTACTTGATTTTGCTTGTGGTAATGGGGAGAACGGGATCTTTGCGGCACAATGTGGGGCGACGGTTATGGGAATAGATATTTCTCCGGAAGGCGTAGAGAATGCCAACCAGAATGCGACAGAGGCTGGCGTTAGGGAGCATTGTGGATTTGAGGTCATGGACGGAGAAAACATGTCATTCGCGGATGACACTTTCGACTTGGGAGTGGAGTATGGAGCCTTGCATCATGTCGATCTTCCGGCTGCACTCTCAGAGTTGGCTCGGGTTTTGAAGCCCGGAGCGGAAATGATCTGCGTAGAAGCGATGCGACATAATCCACTAATTCACGCATATAGAAAACGCACTCCTCACCTTCGGACCGAGTGGGAGGTTGACCACATCTTAGGTGTCGAGAGCTTGGATCTTATGCGACAGTACTTCGGTCGGGTCGAAGTGAAGTTCTTCCATCTCGCGGCTCTGGCAGCCGTGCCGTTCCGGCGAACATTTTTGTTCCGACCGTTGCGAGCAGTACTTAATCAGATCGATAAGTTGTTACTCAGTAATCAATTTATAGGTAAGTACGGATGGATCATGGTGATCACCATAGCGGATCCCATCAAAAATCGTCCGGCCACATAGGGGCATCTCTCGATGTCACTTGCTAGCCATCCGGATACTCTGAACCTGGCAGGCCTAGAATACCGTGTGTGCACCCGGTGTGTGATGGACACATCAGATCCTGAGATTTCGTTCGATGAGAGCGGTGTGTGTAACCATTGTCGATATTTCGACCGGGTAACGCTGCACGAATGGCACCCTGATGAGAACGATCTGAATAGGCTAAACCAAGAAGTGTCGCGAATCAAAGAGCTAGGACGAGGCCAGGAGTATGACTGTATCCTAGGCTTAAGTGGAGGTGTGGACAGTTCTTATATGGCGATTAAGATCGCCGAGCTGGGATTGCGTCCCCTAGTGGTTCATGTCGATGGGGGTTGGAACAGTGAGATCGCTGTCAGCAACATTGAAAGAGTTGTGACACACTGTGGTTTTGAGTTGTACACTCACGTGATGGATTGGGAGGACATGAGAGATCTCCAGCTTGCTTATCTTCGAGCGGGTGTGTCTAACCAGGATGTGCCACAAGACCACGCTTTTTTTGCCAACCTCTACCACTTCGCCATCGAAAACAACATACGTACGGTTCTCAGCGGAGGTAACATCGCCACCGAAGCTATCTTTCCTGCATCCTGGCACGCCAGCGCGATGGATGCGATTAACCTTAAGGCGATCCATAAAAAATGGGGTGATGGGAAGCTTGGATTTTATCGTACCATAAGCTTTTGGCAGTATTATCTCGTGTACCCGTTTTTTCGGAAGATGAGAGTATTCCGGCCCTTGAACCTGATGCCGTACAATAGAGACGAAGCGATTTCGGAGCTTGAAGAGAAATGTGGTTATCGCCCGTATGGCCGGAAGCACGGTGAATCGCTGTTTACACGATTTTTCCAGAATTACTATTTACCAGAGAAATTCGGTTTTGATAAACGGCGCCCGCATCTCTCTAGCTTGATTGTATCGGGACAGATGACTCGTGAAGAAGCGATGGCTGAACTCGAAGAGCCATTGTATACGAACGAAGAGTTGGAGTTGGACAAGGAATTTTTCTGCAAAAAGCTGGGCATCTCAACAGATGAGTTGGCTTTTTATATGTCTCAGCCCAACAAACACTATACGGACTATGCAAACTGGGATGCGTATTATTCGGGAATGAAGCGAGTCCAGGCAGGACTCGAGCGTTTGTTAGGTCGCCGGGTTACGGCCTACTCCTGATGCGGAAAGACGGATTAGTATCCGTTATTGACTATGGTGTCGCGAACATCGGTTCGCTAATGAATATGCATCGTAAGTGTGGGATCCCAGCCGAGAGAGTCTCAACCCCAGAAGAAGTCAGATCGGCTGGAAAACTTGTGCTTCCTGGTGTGGGATCTTTCGATAACGGGATGTCTCATCTGATGGAACGAGGCCTTGTAGACGCATTGCGAAGTGCGGTGCTAACGAGGGGTACCCCGATCCTGGGTATTTGCCTTGGGATGCAACTCTTGGGAAGAGCCTCGGAAGAGGGGAAGCGTGAAGGACTTTCCTTGGTGGACGCTGAGTGTGAGCGCTTTCAACTTCCTGAAAATTCGGGACTAAAAGTGCCCCATCAAGGTTGGGGTCGACCTAATCTGAAGCGACCAGGGGTGCTGTTGGATAAAGTCGGACCGAAGACACGGTTTTACTTTTCCCACTCGTACCACATGGTTTGCGGGGACGAATCAAATGTCGTCGCTTCTGCGGCGTATGGTGTCGAGTTTACCGCGATGATCCAAGCAGAAAATGTGATGGGGGTGCAGTTCCACCCTGAGAAGAGTCACCGCTACGGAATGGAGCTACTAAGGCGTTTTGCGGGGGTCGCAGATTGAAGCCTCGGGTCATTCCGTCACTTTTGCTCCGTAATGATGGGCTGGTGAAGACGGTCCGCTACGAGGATGCAAGGTACATCGGAGATCCGATTAACGCCGTTAGGATCTTCAACGAGAAAGAAGTCGATGAGATGACTTTCCTCGATATTTCTGCCACCACCAAGAGCAGTGGGCCGAACTTTGAACTCATGGAAAGGATTGCATCCGAGGCTTTTATGCCTTTCGCGTACGGTGGGGGGATCACTGAGATCGAACAGGTGCGTAAGCTCTTCACACTAGGTGTCGAGAAAATTGTGATGAATACGGTGCTATCACACAATCCGGAACTTGTCACCCAGGTAGCGGAAGTAGCAGGGAGTTCAAGCGTGGTGGTTTCCATTGATGTGCGAAAAAAGCTGCTCAGTGGATATCGGACGTTTGTGCGCTCGGGTCAGGTGAATACGGGAAGACATCCTGTTGAAGTGGCTCAGGAAATGCAGGAAAGGGGAGCGGGGGAGATCCTGCTTAACTCAATCGATAATGAAGGCGCTATGGAGGGCTACGATCTCGATCTAGTTGAGCTTGTTTCTCAGGCCGTCGATATCCCGGTTATAGCCTCGGGTGGGGCAGGGCGAAACGAGCATTTTCGGCAGGCGGTAGATCGAGGAGCATCTGCGGTGGCTGCTGGCAGTATGTTTGTCTACCATGGGAAGCTTCGGGCGGTACTTATCACCTATCCGGACTATGATGATCTCGAGGACCTCTTTGGTTGATTGGTGATTACGGGGCCGACAAGGGGTGGCTGCGTTTTAGTTTAGGTTCCGTTTCTCAAGTGCGTCCGGTGTGCTTTAATCAAAACATCAGCTTGGTTCTCCCATGAGTACTCTCTAGCGGTCGCTCCGATACTGGCCTCTAGGCGCTCGTTGTTTAGCGATGCCAGTTTTCCCAGGGCTCCGCTCATCGAATCGCTGGACAACTCTCCGAGTACGACTCCGATGCCAGTCTGTTTAACTAGGCGCTTTTGTTCTGGTGCATCGTTCACGATAACGGGCAATCCAGCCATGATGTATTCGAAGAGTTTGTTCGGCAGGCAGTACCTGTCGTTCAAGCTCGGGTTGTCTATGTACGAGACGCCATAGTCTGCTGAGGCGGTATACTCGAGGACTACATCGGGTGGGACAGCTTTTTGCAGGTAGATGTTCTCGTATCGGTCTGCGTGATCCTTGACCATGCCCTCTAGGTCACCGTATCCCATGCAAACGAGTACGTGCTCTCCGTCGTCATGGCCAGCAAAGGCTTCCAAAAGGCTTTCTACCCCCCGCCCTTTGATGATCCCTCCTTGATAGATCACGATCTTGCGATCCTCTGGAATACTGAGTGATTCGTGCAGTCTCCTAGTGCGCCTTGGTTTTCGATACGGAGGGCAGTTCAGAACGGTCACGATATTGGTTATGCCGTACGAGTCAGCATACCATCGTCGGATGCTCTCACTGACGACGATAACCAGATCCGCGTGACCGATGAGTAGACGCTCCACGATACGAGAGAGGTTTTGGCGGAGTCCGGTTAACCCAAACGTCTCCGTTTCCAGTTCATGACAATCATACACCAATCGAGCTTTTAGTAACCACTTCGCAACCACTCCTAAGGGAAGAAGTGCCAGAGAGTGTATTGTGATAACAGTTGCTTGGATGTCACGCCCATGACTCAAGACTCTCGCAGCGTACTCGAAGTACTTTGCGCCCTGAAACAAGAGATTCCTTGGCCACTTGCGACTCCTTAGCTCTATCCGCCAAGCAGAAGACCGACCGTTATCAAAGTCGACATATTCGTTGAGTTTTCCGTCGCCCAAGGCTGTGACTCGCACACGATCGACAAAACCAGCGTCTATCAAGCTACTGCTCTCTTTGAGGATTCGGCTTTCGTTTTCGAACGAAGTCAGAGATACATGGAGATTAGTGCTCACAGGTTTGAGCCTCGGATGGCAAGGAGCTGATCATATAGAGTTGTAAGTTTTCCCTCCTCAACTGACCAATTGTAGGTTTCAGAGATTGATTTCTGACCTCGAAGGCCCATAGCTTCTGCTTCTTCGGGGTTATTCAGGATCCATCTCATTGCTTCAGCGATGTCTTCCGGATTTTCCGGATCGACGAGAACTCCACACTCGTTTTCTGAGATGATTTCCTTCCAAAGCGGAAAATCCGAAGCAATAACCGGAAGCCCTGCGGACATGTACTCGAACATTTTGTTTGGTTGTGCTCGCATGTGGTTTGGAGCAGGTTTGAAAATGACCAAGCCTGCTCTAGCGCGGCTCAGCGCGTGCGCCACCTGTGGTCGTGATATTGTCCCGTGGTACTCTGTTTTCCGCCATCCGCACTCTGATTCCAGATCTGCCCGCAGTTCCGCAGACTCAAACATGCCTGCCAACTCTAAACGGACTTCATCACGTCTGAGAAGGCTGATAGCTCGGGTCATCTCTACGGCGCAACGAGCTGCAGAGATCACCCCTATATATACAAAACATTCGTCGCGTTCTGAGTGGGTCCTCTCCTGTGGCGTTCTCAACTCACTGATCAATGGGAAATTTTGCACGACTACGGTCTTATGTCTCGGAAAGCGCCGAGCAATGTGCGGAGTTGCTGGAACTAAGCCGTCCGCAAACCTTGCCAATAGCCATTCTGTTGATGCTATAAACCAAACCAGTGGATAACGAATTGCTGCTGGTACCCAAGCTCTACTGTGAGCGAGTTGAGGTGCATCTTCATGAATATCGTAGACGACTGTCGAACCCATGGCTTTAGCCCAGAATCCAACTGGAATTAGTTCCGGGTCGTGGAAGTGAACCAGGTCGGGACGTTCACGGCGGATCAGAGCTGATGCACGCCAAATTCCAGCAAGGGCCCTTCGAATCCGATTGCCGGGAAGAACTCCGAGATCGACAATTTTGAGCTGCTCTTCTTGACTGAGGTTAGCAGTCCCCTGGCCATCAGCAACCACTAACGTGAGTTCATGCAGGTTTCCCTTTGCGAGGCTACCCAACTCTTTAACCCTGATCCGAATATCTGATCGTGGATGGACTGTTGTGAGGTGGAAAACCTTAGCCACGAGGGTAGCTCTTAGGGATCTTATTGATCGTCTGGATGGCGTGCCGGTAGTCCACTTGGACGACGTCGGTATACCACTTAATGGTGGGATAGCGTGGCTGATTTTCGAGTTCGACTAACTGCAACGCTTTCTCTCGGGACAGCATCCCTTCTCGAATTTGGTTGCTGCGAAAAGTGTCATGTTCCGAGAATCCACCAACGGTGTAGTAGATGTAGTTGTAGAACGCGGCCGTGCCATCTCCAATTCTCCAAGTTGTATCCGTATCGATGGCTCTTTCCCATTGGTATTCTTCGAAAAGAAGGGTATCAATCTCTTCCTCGTCCCATCGATAGTAGTCGAAGAGGTGATGGTAGTGGCTGTGACGCTTGAGCATTCGGACAAAGAATGAGCCCGTCGTATCCAGGAGCGACCCGTTGAGATAGCCCGGATTAGCGAGAACAGCTCCGGCCACTCCCCTTAACAGTCGAATTTGGCGGCCTGCTGATAGTGTGTAGATCCGTTTTTTTTCGAAATCAGGAGCAACTCCCATATAACCGACCTTGAAGTCGGTATTCTCCATCGGGTTGATGCCCCAAAGATTTAGGTTGATACCGGTTTGTTGTTTGACCTGATCAACGTAGTAGTAGAAGTACTTGTCCCCGGCCATAAAGAGTGGGATCATGCCGAGGTGAGGCCGTCGTAGCCACGCATTAATGTTCTTGCGGATGTTTGAACGTTTCCAACGGATATCGGCAGCGACAATTATGTTCTCTACACCGAGCTTACCACAGACGCGGGCGATGTTACGCCGTCCCAAGTCTGTCACCATTCCCCAATCGTACGTGAATGCGATCGGGTTCAATCCGAGCTTGTTCTTGATGAGATGCAGGGCATAAGTGCTATCCCGCCCACCACTGAAAGGGACTATACAGTCTGGCTGACCGTCCTTCCGGCGATATGGCTCTATGACAGCTAGTAGGTTGTCCAGGGGCTTGGGTTGATTCTTTATTTTGTAGTTGTTGCAGTAGTTGCAAACCCCTAAATCATCGAAGCTGATGAACGGAAACGTTTCCGGAAGTACGCACCGGGAGCACCTCTTCAATTCAGCAATAAGTTCGGGATGATACTCTAAGAGCGCCTTATTCTCAGCCGCCTCTGGGGCCTTTGAGATCAGCGCTGTATCCTGCACCAACTCGATCTGATCGCACTCGCTCTCGATGGGCGTGACATTTATTCTGCAGCGGTCTTGCTTTTCCGGGTGTTTTTGAGACCGGCCGGCAGCTAGAGCGGTGTCGAACTCGAAAGGCTCAAGCGCAAATGTGTCTAGTCGTGCTACTATCCCGCTCCACGCTCTCACCTGTCTTAACGAAAAACGTGTGTCGTTCAGGCCCATCTTTTCAGACACGAATGCTAGCGGGTGTTTCTCCGAAGCAAACAGCAGGATGTTCTCGTGGTCTGTTAGCGTATATAGCGACCCGTTGTTCGTGGCTAGCAGTAATGCATCGACATCATCAAAAAGCATTGCTGTTGCCACTGTTCCTCTAACGTCTTGCTCTGCTCGAGCCATCGCACCAGTCAAGGGCCAGCCCTCACGCATGTACTTCCGTATCAAGGAGACGAGGACTTCGGTATCGATCTGGTAAGTACGGTCCAGTTCAGGGTTATCGCCCCACAATTCCACATCATTGACGACGATACCATTATGAATGGCAACGATCCCATCTTTGATAACCGGTTGGTTGTTTTCGTCGTTGAGCTGTGATCCGTTTGTTACTAGTCGGGAATGACCTAGTGCTGTGAATGTTTTGTTGCTCCCTCCCTCAAATTTGTTGAGCGTTTCGCTAACGCAGCGCTCAAGCCTTTTGTCGTCTAGTAGCTCGCCGATAGGGATTGCGCCCTTGAATACGGTGATAGTACTGTCACCGTCGCTGCGCACAGCTAGTCCGGAAGAGTCTCGGCCCCTGGATTGTGAACGGTTGCCTAGGGTCTCTAAGGAACGACTCAGAAAGGTCCCATTGTAGGGGGCATGGCGTCGGGCGACCAATCCGAAGATTCCGCACATAGTCTTTGTTACTTGCTCCGCACGCCACGGAAGACGATGTCGTTGATCGTCGCCCAAAAGTAGCGCAAATCGGTGAGAACAGGTTCTTTAACGTAGGCTTCGAGGTAGTCTACTTCGACCGCGACGATCTGGTCGAAACCACTTGTTTCTTCGTCAAACAAGGGTGGGATTAGCCCTGGCTTAACTTTCGTATACATATCTACGAAGTCCTCGGTATATAGACTTAGGAAGTGGGGGCTAGTTGCTCTGATACCAACAAGCTTTATGTCTCCACGAAGCCAGTCGAAGATTTGAGGTAATTCATCTAGCCAGTAACGCCTCAAATAGCGGCCATACTCAGTAAGGCGGAAGTCGTCTTTAAACTTTCCTGTACTGGCAAGCCCGTTGTCTTCGAATATCTGCTTCTGCAGGAATTCACTGAACGGATACATGGACCGAATTTTGTGTGTTCGAACGAGCTCTCCATCCAAGCCGACCTTGGTGAGGCCGACCACCGGGTAATATGACGGTTTTCGGTTCTCTATGGGTTGTGCGATGCGCTTTGCCACAACTAATCTGCCGAGTTCGGTCTTTTGTTCGGCAATAACGGTCAGGCCACAGTACGAAAGACGGCCCCATACCTCCGCCCGAGAGAGATTGCGATTCCAGCCACCACTGACGAGAAAGTATAGTTTGTTGAGTATTGGGATTTTTGGGAGGGCTCGATACCAAACGAAGTGAATTAGGAACGCTGCATTCGAGATTCCTCCCCAACGCAGTTCGAGACGCTCTCTGACTTCCTTGAGAGACTCATATCGACACACGAAGTGTCCCCCCATTCTCAGGCGATCTGCATGGGCGATCAGGAATCTATTGATTCGGCGTAGATCGTTGATGCGAACTGAGCACACTAGGAGCCTCGCCACCGGCTCTCCCACGGAGTGGGGCGCGTAGTTGGTGCGGTCGTTGAGCAGCAAGGTAGACAGGTCTTCTGAGAAATCAGGAACTGTCGATTGGATCG
>DEAT01000043.1 GCA_002348265.1 Gemmatimonadales bacterium UBA2975
TCGCGTGCTGCTATTTATTGCTATAGACGAGGGCTCCCGGGTGCGGAGCTCAGCCGCTGCTGCCATGTAGATGCTAGTTCCTCGACGTACTGATCGGACCTCATCTAACGGGCTTACTTCAGATAGCGCAGTGGCTTCGGTCTCTGGAGATATAGCTAATGACTCGAGATTTCCTTGCGCATCTGCGAAGAAAAGAAAGGCTGCTAAGCCGCCGGCATTCTCTGCTCCGATGTGTGCGGCAATTGGATCGTTTGCATTCTCTCGTGCAAGCACGAGCCAAGCATCTACACTTGCTCGAGCCATCGCCGGTCCTAGTAGCGTATGGATTCGTTCTTTGCGGATCGAGGGCCATAAGTCCGGGTTGTCGGGAAAGGGCAGGTCTATTGCCGCCTGTGAGTCCCCCTGGGTGCCTGGAGAATTACAGGCTGTGGTATAAAGGGCGGTGAGGATCAGTAGGGCAGTGCAGAGCCGAGAGAACATGGGTGGTCGCGGAGCGCAGGTTGATTCTGGCGTCAATGTTTTAGCGCCTTCGTTAGGGTTCTGTCGAGGGCTGCGCCGAACGTCTGCTTCTCACGGCTTCCAAAAGGTCGAGGGCCGCCGGTCTCGATTCCCGTACCGCGGAGAGAATCCATAAAATCTCGAATAGAAAGCCTCTCTCTTACATTTTCTTTGTCGAACACTTCGCCACGGGGACTGATGACGTGAACGCCATTTTCTACCAACTGGGCTGCTAGAGGTATATCGGCTGTGACGGCGACATCGCCAGCCATTGCATTTGATACTAAGTGGTGATCTGCAACGTCCAGGCCGTGTTCGACTAAAACAAATCGGATATGCTCGCTGCTTGCTGGTATTCCGATCCTGTGGTTGGCCACTAGGACAGTTTCCAGCTCAAGTCTCTTCGAAGCACGAAAAATAATTTCGCGAACAGGCCGTGGTGTCGCGTCTGCGTCGACCCACAAAATCACTTTAGATTTCCATGGGAGTGGTTGGGGGCCCTTGAACAATTGGGCTCTGTTATGCTAAAACGTGACGTGAGCATGTCGTCATTGTATCTGTTCAATAGGCTAACTTGCCACAATTCAATGTGATTCGTGTATGACAACGCCACGATGTTCTTTTGCTTTCCGGATCTTGTAGAGATGCGTTATAGCCCGTTTTTATCACCGATAAAACTGCTAGCCCTCATAGCTGTAGTTGGTTGCAGCGGGGATCGTGTGATCGAACCCACGGTAACCGAGCGTGTTCCGAGTACGATCACGCTTACCCCTAACAACGTGAATTTTACCTACTTGGGCCAGTCCGTTCAGGTGTCCGTTCGGATCAATGATCAGAACGGGATCGTTATGCCAACCCAGATTGAGTGGTCTCTTGGGGATCCTACGATAGCATCGATCGGCGCCGATGGACTGATCACTGCGGTGGCGGTTGGCAGTACCACTCTGACGGCTCGCGGACTTGGTTTGACGGCTACTGCCAACCTAGAAGTGGTTCAAGAGGTCAGCAACTTTACGGTTACACAGGGTGACAACCAAGAAGCGATAAGAGATTCTACGTTGGCGGACCCGATTACAGTCACATTGACCGATTTGGGAGGCTCAGGAATTCCGGGTCTGGCAGTGACGTTTTTGCCGGGATCTGAGAATGGGACCGTTTCAGTGCAGACGGCCAGCACTGATGCCAATGGTGAAGCAACTACGGAGTGGACGCTTGGACCGGTTTTCGGGGAGCAGGAAATGCTCGTGTCTGTCCCTGGACAATCGATTTCGGTGAGTGCGATTGCGCGCGCTGAGGTTCCAACCCCCGATCTCGCAGTGGTTGGTTTCTTGGAACTTAGTAGCGTGGCTCCCACTAGCCTCGAGACTGTGACCGTTACGGGGAGGGTCACCAACCTCGGTGATCTAGCTAGTGGCCCAACACGCGTCTCTCTGACCTCCAACACGGCTGAAATAGGTACCTTTGACCTTCCGTCTCTAGAGCCTAACGACACGACGGAACTAGCTTTTGACGTAGGTCCGCTGAACACTGGCTCGAACGAACTCGCGTTGATTACGGATGCTGATGAGGCGGTCGTCGAGCTCTTTGAATCAAACAATGAAGTTACTCGGAGCATCAATGTCCTAGATCAGGCTGAGGCGAATTTAGATGTGCCAATCACGGGTCTGTCGGCGGGCATCAACACAGAGATGCTGTTCAGGGTAAATGTCTCTGGCCCAACAACGCTTACAGTCTCGTTCACTGCCCCGTCGGGTGACGCTGATGTTTACGTGTCGGAGAGCATACGACCTAGCTCCCGAGAAGAATACGTGGGTTGTGTCAGTACTGGGCCAACTAGCGTTGAGAGTTGTCAGGTTCCCTTCGCGGACGGGGAGTATCATATACTCGTTCATGCATTCGATCAGGGTGAGCCAGTTACTGGAGGCACGCTAACGGTCACAACGAGTGAAGCGTTAGTCCCTTATGATATTGAAATTGTCTATATCGATTCTGGGACCCAGAGCCAAGAGGATGCGTTTACGGCGGCTGCAACGCGCTGGTCACAGATAATTGTTGCTGACGTTCAGGACCGTGACTTCTCCAGCAATCCGATTCCGGCGGATGCTTGCATCAACGGACAGCCGTTGCTGGATAGGAACGTCGATGACGTCGTGATCTACGTATATCTCGGTTACATCGATGGCCAGGGTGGCACTTTGGGTAGTGCAGGCCCTTGTGTGATACGAGGAGGTTCAAATCACACCGTAGTAGGAGTCATGCGGTTCGATGATGCCGATTTGGTGCAGGTCGAGGCACGCGGTCAGCTAGAAGGGCTGATTTTGCACGAGATGGGTCACGTGCTGGGTATCGGAACGCGCTGGGATGATGCCGATCTGCTCATCAATCCTTCTCTCCCCGACAATACGGGAGCGGACACACATTTCGTGGGACGCAACACGATCATCGCATTCGACAACGTAGGCGGTGGTGCATATACAACCGGCTCGGTTGTACCGGTCGAGAATCAGGCAGGACCGGGATCAGGTGACGCTCACTGGCGTGAATCCGTATTCAATACGGAATTGATGACGCCATTTTTTGACCGTGATGTCCCGAACCCGCTGAGCGAAGTCACAATCGCATCACTTAAGGACATTGGATACGGGGTCGATCTGACTCAGGGTGATAATTACTTCCTTCCCCCAATATCTGCGTCACAACAGGCTGATCAGAGTTCGTCGTCGGGCCAAGGGGCACTCGACCTCAGCGACGATATATGGGATGAGAATCTTTATGTCGTTGGTAAGGATGGCCAGATTCGTAAAATCTTGCGTTGACTAGGAGGGGTATCCACGGGGCCTTAAGTCTTGTCGCGAGTGCGATTCTCGTTGCGTGCGTCGGGAACGCCGCTGAGGAGAACCTCGGAATCGAGAGAGATCCGGTCGCGTCATGTTCCCCAGTAGGTGTGCCGCTTCAATTTCAGGAAACGATGGCGTATATGGCTGGGCGATATCGCCTCGTCATGGTTAGTGACGACGAGAACGATAGGTCGGTTGGCTTGATCGACCTCGAGCAAATGCCGGAAGCGTACCGGGACTGGGGTGCTTCGACGGCTACGCTGTTTGGAAGGGCCGACGTGGGATTCGATGCTGTGGATGCGCAGCAGATGGAAGGCCTGGATAGTCGGGATCCAGAGGCACCGGGTGTACTGGTTCTAGAGAGTGAGGGCTCGTCTGGCCCAAGCATCGTACTTCGTTTTGGTAGAGAGCCGAATCGATGGTCGGGTGAAACTATGTTCGACGCTGCGTTTACGGTTTTGGACGTTGGCCTAATTGAAGGGGACCGTTTCTCCGGAAGTTGGCGAAGTGGTGTCCACGCCGAGTGGGTTGAGGGGTACTTTTGCGCTCAACGTATTCGTTCCTAACCACCTCAGGACGGTTATTTCCTCTCGGGCGTTTTTCCTGTTGAAAGCGCTCTCGCCAGGCGAAGTAGATACTTAATCCAAATGCTAGTGCTGCTGATGGCTCTAGAGTTCTAAACGTGTGTTAGGTATCCATGTGGGTCATCATTTTTACCCTGGGCGGTCTGTAGGAATCGCCTCTGGATGTCGAGCGTGACCGGTCCGGCTTTACCCTCACCGATCTCGATCCGGTCTACGCTGCGCACTGGGGTAACTTCGGCCGCAGTGCCGGCAAAGAACAATTCATCTGCCGTATAGAGGGATTCTCTTGGAACTGGACGTTCTTCGACCTCGTATCCTAGGTCCATGGCGATCTGCATTACCGCACTGCGGGTTATCCCCACTAATGAGGTGCCGTCGAGAACCGGAGATATGACTCTTCCCCCGTCAACGATAAACAGGTTCATTCCGCTGCCTTCCGAGACGAGCCCTCCTGGTCCAAGTGCAATGGCGTCTGAATAGCCGTTTTGCACTGCTTCCATTTTCATCAGTTGAGCGTTCACGTAGTGACCGCCTGCTTTAGCTCGCGCTGGAAATGTATTCGGAGCCATTCGTTGCCATGAGGAGACGCAGACATCCACTCCGGCTTCCAGTGCCTCAGCCCCGAGGTATGTACCCCACCCCCAAGCGGCAACATACGTCTCTATAGGACTGAGAATTGGGTTAAGTCCTGGAGTGCCGTATCCGCGCAAGATCATGGGGCGGATGTAACAGTTTTTGAGTTCATTCTTTCGGATGGTATCCAGGCACGCTTCAGCCAAGTCATCTGCTGAGTAATCAGGCGCCATCCGATATATTGTCGCCGAGTCGATCAGCCGGTCGATGTGTGCATCGAGTCTGAAAACAGCCGGACCCTCAGGCGTCTCATATGCTCGGATCCCCTCGAATACAGATGTACCAAACTGCACCGCTGTTGCTAGAAGGTGGACCTTGCATTCGTGCCAGCCCACATACTCGCCGTCTCTCCAGATCCAATTTGCCTCCTGAAACCCCACAGCTCCCATCAGATAAGTCCCTTTATCCAGCCGCCGTCGACGGCAATTGATTGACCTGTTACGTAAGATGCGTGCTCTGAGCACAGAAAAGCAGCTACTGATCCAAGCTCGCACGGCTCCGCGAGTCTTGCCATGGGAATTTCCTCAGTCCATCCAGCGTAAGCGTCGTCGACCGTTATCCCATCCCGCTCGGCGACCGCTTCGGCCAAGTGGATAAGCCGCTCGGTCCTAGTGAACCCCGGCAAGACGTTGTTCACGGTAACGTTGAATTCGGCAACCTCGTTTGAGATTGTTTTAGCGAATCCGGTTACTCCCGCCCTAATCGCGTTTGATAGGATTAGCCCTTTTACAGGCTGCTTCACTGAAATTGACGTAACGTTCACGATTCTACCCCATCGGCGCTTCTTCATGCCCGGTAGAGCTGCACGCACAAGATTGACCACACTATTGAAGTTTTGCTGGATGGCCTCGTCCCATACTTCGACTGAATGGTCCTCAAACATTCCTGCGGGTGGTCCACCCGTGTTTGTGACTAGGATATCTACTTGCCCGAATGCACTTTCCGCGGCAGCTATCAACTCCGCCGCTCCGTCATCAGGAGTCAGGTCGCATGCAGCAACTTCTACTCGGGCTCCCGTTGCTTCGACGATCTCTGACTGTACGGTCACGAGTTTTTCACGAGAACGGGAGTTGATCACTAGGTCGACCCCTTCGGCCGCCAGGGCATCAGCTATGGCGCGCCCTAAGCCCTGACTTGACCCGGCAACGACCGCCACTCGACCGCGAATTCCTAAATCCATGATTTGCCTTTGAGTTCAGCGATCTTTGAAGTACGAGTCGGTGCCGTCTAGCCAGTCTTGTCGAGGTGGGCTAAAAACGTCTACATCGAGAGTGTCTTCGAGTGCCTCAGCCTTATGTGGCACATTGGAAGGGATGTACATGACTTCTCCGGCGGAAACAATCCGTTCTTCGTACCCGGATTCACCCTCGTCCCCCAGCCAGAATTTAAGAGCTCCCTCAACAACCCATGTGAGCTGTTCGTTATCGTGCGAATGCTTCGGAACGATAGCGCCTTTGTCTAAGAAAACTTGGGCGAGCATCATCCGTTTTCCCGTGAAGAGCTTGCGTGCTATGTCGTGGGTGACGGATTCACGCTCTACGTCGTCCCACTTCATATGGGTGACCAATGAGTCGCTCATGATTACTCCGAGTGTTTACTAAATGACCGGCCAATCGGCGGGTCCGGGCGACGGATGTCAATGGGATACCAGCACTTCCACTTTAGATCCCGAGATCGGACCTTGTTGGATGGGTGACGGATTAGGTTCTCTTATTTTATCTGAGTGGTGCGATATACGACCTGACGGAGGATCTACTCTCAACGGATGGGGTCTCATTCTCAGGAACAAATAGTAGGGGGCTCAAATGACATCAAGAATTAAAAAGAGCGATCAGGAATGGCGTGCTCAGCTGTCGGAAATAGAGTACAGGGTGCTCCGCCAGAAGGGCACGGAACGCGCTTTCACTGGGAAGTACAACAATGAGAAGCGGACAGGCACCTACATGTGTCGGGGGTGTGGGGCGGCTCTCTTCGCGTCCGAGACAAAGTACGACTCAGGTTCGGGGTGGCCGTCCTTCTATGATGTGTTAGATGATGCAAACGTGCGCACTGAGTCGGACAAACAACTTTTTATGATGCGGACCGAGCTCGTCTGTGCTGTGTGTGATGGGCACTTAGGACATGTGTTCTCCGACGGTCCTAAGCCTACTGGTTTGCGTTACTGCATCAATTCGGCTGCGCTTGATCTGGATGACGGACTTAGTAGTGAAGAAGTTGAGTAGTCGGTCATGAAATCCCCAGAGAAGGTTTCATGGCGGGACGGGTACCACAACGAAGTGACATGTGTCCGGTGCCTTGAGGTATACGACCAAGGAAGACTAGATCGCATGTTGTGGTGTGATCCATGTCGATTTCGAGCGAGGGAGCGTGCGGCCTTCTATGGCTGGATAGGAGGCCTGGTATTCGGAATCTTTTGTGCTGGTTACGTGTGGATAGCCATTCGTCCGACAGATCTTATCGTTGGCGCCTGGGTCGCGACCCTAGTCACGGCTGTCTGGATTGGGCAAAAGGTTGCGAGAGAGTTTATTTATGGTGTGATGCGCTTCAAGAACTCTCGTGCGGCTGAGGCAGTGCCACCGAGTTAGTAGAAGGTCGTGAAGGTCGACTTCGACAACGGGTTGGGCTGAAGTGTGGTTGGCCTCACTTGCTCTTACTTCATAGCACAGGATACCCCTAGTGAATAAGCCGCCCTTCAGCCCGGATGCCTGAAGGGCGACATTTCAGGCACTCCTGGGGTAGTAGTACCCGAACACGTAACTAAGAGACCTAATTGAGACGCTAACGATGACACGTTTCGAAGGGATTGATTTCTATAACCTCGACGCACTCCTCTCCGACGAGGAGCGCATGATTCGTGATACCGTTCGCGAATGGGTTGAGGCCGCTGTGATGCCGATCATCGGTGATGCCTACATCAACCGCGAGTTCCCTAAACACCTTATACCAGAGTTAGGTGAGTTGGGTGTGCTAGGTGCTAACCTACCCGAAGAATATGGCTGTGCAGGTCTGAACAACGTTTCTTACGGGATCATCATGCAGGAACTTGAGCGGGGTGACTCAGGTATCCGCTCGTTCGTAAGCGTGCAGGGAGCACTCGTGATGTACCCGATCTTTGCTTTCGGGAGTGAGGAGCAAAAGAGGACTTGGCTCCCAAAGCTTGCGACTGGTGAAGCTATCGGTTGTTTCGGACTAACGGAGCCGGATTATGGATCGAACCCGGCTGGTATGGTCACACGAGCCGAAAAGACTTCTGATGGATGGAGGCTCAACGGGGCCAAGATGTGGATCACCAGTGGCTCAATGGCCGATGTAGCGGTCATTTGGGCTCAGACTGGTGACCTGGGCGATGTTAAGGGTATCAGAGGATTTGTGGTTCCGACTGATATACCTGGGTTCAGTGCCCGGGATCAAAAAGGAAAGCTGTCTCTCCTCGCCTCTGATACTAGCGAACTTGTGCTCGAAGACGTCGATGTGCCTGAAAGCGCGATGCTTCCAGAGACGACCGGTGGCCTCAAGCATCCACTCATGTGCCTGACTCAAGCTCGGTATGGCATCGCTTGGGGCGCTGTGGGGGCGGCTATGGCATGCTTCCACGAGGCACTGTCGTACTCGAAAGAGCGCGTCATGTTTGACGAGCCGATTGGTGGCAAGCAGATACAGCAGGTTCGACTAGCGGACATGTTGACGAAGATTACTCACGGCCAATTGGTTAACTATCACTTGGGTAGGATGAAGGATGACGGGACGATGACACCTCAGCAGGTGTCTTTTGCTAAGCGAGCGAACTGCGATATGGCGACGGACATCGCCCGCGAGGCGCGCCGACTACTTGGTGGAAACGGGATTTTGGTGGAGTACCATTCGATGCGTCACATGGCCAACTTGGAGTCGGTGTACACTTATGAGGGAACTCACGATATCCACTCGCTCATCCTAGGTCAGACACTGACGGGACTTAACGCATTCTGATGCAAACTAGGACGGCTTGATTGATCTGTTTCTGTCTCTCGGTAGTTTTTCCGGCCACTTGATGCCTCATTGCATACGGGTAAAGCCTCGCTAGCTCAACTGGCAGAGCAACTGACTCTTAATCAGTAGGTTCGGGGTTCGAGTCCCTGGCGGGGCACTGCAGTAAAGTGAAGCCTCACAAGCACTTACAAGCTTGTGGGGTTTTTGCTATGGGAC
>DEAT01000063.1 GCA_002348265.1 Gemmatimonadales bacterium UBA2975
GATGCCGTTGGGTGTTAGCCGTCTGTACGTACAGACCGATGGTGAGAACAGCATGGCTGCATATATGAAGGCTATGAAAGAAGGACGATCCTTTGTGACGACAGGCCCGATGCTTGACTTCGAGTTAGGTGGTGTAAGACCTGGCGATGTCGTGTCGAGGGAGGGATCGGCTGAATTCAAGATCGATCTAGCCGCAGCGGTTTCCGTCGACACCGTTGAACTGATTGTGAATGGTCTAGTGGTGTGGTCTGCGTCAGGGTTAGATGGTGCCGGAAGTCGCACTTATGCGGGCTCGGTAGAACTTCCGACTGCAGGCTGGGTGGCTGTCCGTGCTCGTGGAGGCGAAACGGTGTGGCCAGCTGCGGATAGTTACAGCTTTGCTCACACTAGCCCGGTGTGGATCGGGTCGATCGGAAGCGTACATCCCGATGCATTCCGGCGAGCGGCCGAAGAGTTGATGCCGCTTGTTGACGCTGCAGAAGCGAAGGTCCGCGTCTCCTATGGGGATACGGCCACACCTAAGATTCTAGCAGAATTTGAGGCTGCTCGGGTCCGTCTTAGCGGAGGATAGAACCGGACCTATGGGCTACTTAGTCTACGACCACTATCTCGTCGATGAATATCCATCCGGTGTTTCCTGAACCAGCATGCCAATCAGGGAGTGGCTCGTGGTTTTCTGCTTTGACGCGTATGTAGCGAACCGCTGATTCATCAGTATCGACCGTTAAAAGATGGGCTCTCACTTCTGGATCAGGACTGGGTGAGCGCTCTATGCTGGGCAGTTCACGCCAGTGAACCAAATCTTCTGAAACTGAGAACGTGATTCGTCTTGGCAGCATTATCCATGCTGATTGAATTTGCAGACAGTCCAAGCCAACCCGAGAGATGTTTCGAGTTGTGCCCATGTCTACGGTCGCCTCGAAGTCGGCTCCGTCGTACGCTAGCCATCGCCCGTCCCTAAAGTCTCCCGAGCCAAGGCGGCCATCGATCAATGCGTCTGCCCCTGCACCCGGATAACGGGGGTCGGATGGTGTGAAGCTCATTAGATGCGCTCCGACCGCGACATGCCCTACGACGTCTTCACGCTCCAGGCTATAACGCCCTGGTGGACGGACGTGAGACCCTTGGCGTTGAGTAAGTCGGTCACCCAAAGCCGCTCGGGCTTGCTCAGCGACTACTTCGATTCGGGCCACTACGTCAGGGTGGTCAGCTGACACGTCTTGTGTTTCTCCTATATCCGTGGAGAGATCGTACAAGGCCGCAAGGACGGTTGGGAAAGCGTATGCTCCCGGGTGACCATCAGCGCCTGGCTCGACGCCGACGTATGACCGTGTCCGATGCTCGAAGACACGCTTCCAGCGGCCGTCGCGTACTGCCCTTAGTTCACCCGTGTAGTAGTACCAGAAGTCATGCCTAGGGGTTGCGTTCTCGTCGCCCAGAATCATTTCCAGAATACTGACGCCGTCGATCTCGTTTTCAGGTAGTGGCGCGCCCGTGATCTCCGCTACCGTGGGAAGAATGTCAATCGTCGATGCGAGACGGTCACATGTTGCTCCGGCTGGGATATGTCCAGGCCAGCGCATGATTGCGGGTACTCTCGGCCCCCCTTCGAAGGCTGTCCCTTTCCCTTCCCGTAGAGGACCCGTAGAACCGCCGTGGTTTCCGAAGTTTAGCCATGGTCCATTATCGCTTGTAAAAATCACTAGTGTGTTTTCGGCGATCCCGTTTTCGTCTAATGCCTGGAGCACTTGTCCTGTGGACCAGTCCATTTCCTGCATGACGTCGCCGTAGAGACCCTGTTCGCTCGAATCTCGGAACGCACTTGAGACTCCGAGAGGGACATGCGGCATTGAGTGCGCTAGGTACAGAAAGAAGGGCTCTTTTGCGTTTCGCTCGATAAAGCTGACTGCCCGCTCGGTATAGCGAACAGTTAGTTGGTCCTGATCAGCCAACTCGTCCACAGTCTCGACCACTTCTTCTCCATCGATGAGCGGCAACGGTGGATACTGGCTCTTTCGCCCATCAGCTATCGGGACGCCGTCAAAGTCGACTGGCCACATGTCGTTGGAGTACGGCAGCCCGAAATACTCGTCGAAACCATGGCTTAGTGGCAGGAATTCTGGCAGGTGTCCGAGGTGCCACTTCCCGACGGCTGCGGTGGCGTATCCGAGGGGCTTCAAGAGCTCAGCAATTGTCACTTCGCTTGGATTTAGTCCGACCTGTGCGGCTGGAGTCAATGCGCCGAAGATGGAGACGCGCGGGGCGTAGCATCCGGTCAGTAGAGAAGCACGAGAGGCTGAGCAAACTCCTTCAGATGCATAAAAGTCGGTGAACCGCATCCCTTCTTCGGCTAGGCGGTCGAGGTGAGGTGTCTTGAATCCGACCGCGCCATAAGTTCCGACATCGGCATAGCCCTGATCGTCAGCAAATATCACGACTACGTTCGTGGGACGAGGCCGGCTCAAGCAGGCTGTTAGCCATGAGGGTGCTGCGATGGCAAGGCCGATGGCACCGGTACTTTGCAGAAAATCTTTGCGGGACGGTGTCATGGGGCGAAAGCTGTTGGGGTAGGGATCAGCGTTCGTACGGAACTAGATCAGCCGCAGGAACGGAGAAGTGGTTGCGGAGTGAGTCTATTCGGAGCTTGAGGTTCTCTTGTAGTTCTGCGTATTCCGGTTTTCCGTAGACGCTAGAGAGCTCTTCGGGGTCTGCCTGGAGATCAAACAATTCCCATTCACCGATTTCGTAATAGTGGATGAGCTTGTGTGTGTGTGTGCGAACGCCGTAGTGCCTGCGGACCATATGTGGACCTGGATACTCGAAGTATTGATAGTAGATTGCGTCACGCCAATCGTCGGGGTTCTCACCTCGCAGAAGTGGCAGAAGGCTCTCTCCCTGCATCGATGCGGGTATGGTGGCGTCTGCGAGATCGAGGAAGGTCTCAGCGATGTCTAGGTTCTGGACAAGCGCGTTGTTTCTGGATCCAGCTTCCACGCCTTCCGGCCAGCGTACGATCAGCGGCGTTTTCAGTGATTCTTCATACATCCACCGCTTATCGTACCAACCGTGGTCTCCTAGGAAGAAACCCTGATCCGACATGTAGACCACTACCGTGTTCTGAGCGAGATCTTCCAGGTCGAGGTACTCAAGAACTCGCCCCAGATTGTCGTCTACAGATGCGACAGCCCGCAGATAGTCCTTGATGTAGCGCTGGTACATCCAGGAGGTGAGGTCGTCACCTTCCAGCCCCGCGCTGTCAAAAGCTGCATTCCTTGGTCCGTAGGCGTCATTCCAAGTATTTAACTGGCCTGAGGTGAGATTGTTGGGCGCCACGAACTTCAGATCCCGGGCACTCATGTGATCCGCGATTGTCATTTCCTGCGTCAGGGCAGCAGAGGTACGACCAGATGCGTCATCGAAGAGTGTGCTTGGTTCCGGGATTTCTCGGTCGGCGAAGAGATCTAGGTGATCCGGACTGGGTGCCCATTCACGGTGCGGGGCCTTGTGCTGATACATCAGCAGAAAGGGCCGGTCAGGATCGCGGCTCTCCTCCAACCAATGAAGGGTTCGATCAGTAATGACATCGGTTGTGTAGCCTTCGTAAGCAACGCTGTCATCAGCTGAGAATAGGACCGGGTTGTAGTAGGGACCCTGACCTCTCAGCACTTCGAAGTGGTCGAAGCCCGATGGGTGGACCTTCAGGTGCCATTTCCCGATGATCGCTGTTTGGTAGCCGGCCTCTTGGAGAAGTCCTGGAAACGTGACGGTCGATGCGTGGAGGGTGTCGTAGTTCGTTGGTACCCCGTTCAGGTGTCCGTACTGACCTGTCAGGATCGTCGCTCTACTCGGTGCACAGATTGAGTTAGTGACGAATGCATTCTCGAACAGCATGCCTTCCGCGGCGAGCCGATCAATATTGGGCGTTTCGTTTATGATTGAGCCATACGCCGACACCGCGTGAGCTGCGTGGTCGTCTGTGAAGACAAGAAGGATGTTCGGTCGTTCGGGTGCCGCTCGTCCGCAAGCGGTGCTTGTTAGAAAAGCAGCAGCCGAGAATAGGAAGAAGCCGAGTTTCTTATGGCTGAAAACGTACATGATGACTGTGATACCGTCAGTTAAATGACGGGGCATAATGCCGATGATTTCACGCCCGTTGCAAGCATCGATCAGTCAGAGATTGCGGATAGGTGCTTCGAGGGGCGATGGTACGACTATAGAATCAGATCACAAATTCAGCACTGTTGAGAGCGTCGCAGTTACTGAGACACAAGGCACCCCCCAAATGACAGCAGCCGATTCTTCAATGGTATCAGAGATTTTTGATGCGTCAGCCTGGCGTGAGGTCTCTGGTTTCGAGGGCCTGAGTGACATCACATACCACCGGTCCGTAGACGATAAGACGGTAAGGATAGCTTTTAACCGGCCTGACTGTCGAAATGCCTTCAGGCCGTTAACGGTAGATGAGTTGTACAGAACGCTAGAGCATGCCAGAACATCATCGAGCGTTGGATGTGTGCTATTGACCGGGAATGGGCCATCACCCAAAGACGGTGGCTGGGCCTTCTCGTCTGGTGGTGATCAGCGGATCCGTGGTGCAGATGGATATAAGTATGAAGGTGAAGAAGGGGAACTCGATCCTGCGCGATTGGGACGACTTCACATCCTCGAGGTTCAACGCCTGATCCGATTCATGCCTAAGATCGTTATCGCGGTAGTGCCGGGCTGGGCCGCTGGTGGCGGGCACAGCCTACACGTGGTCTGCGATCTTACTCTGGCTAGTAAAGAACACGCGAGGTTTAAGCAGACCGACCCTGACGTAGCGAGTTTCGATAGCGGATTCGGATCGGCGTATCTCGCACGAATGGTGGGTCAGAAGCGTGCCCGTGAGATCTTCTTTCTCGGGTTCGACTACTCGGCAGATGAAGCGCTACAGATGGGAATGGTCAATGCTTCAATCCCGCACGAAGAACTTGAGAGCACGGCTCTGGACTGGGCGCGTACCATTAATGAGAAGAGCCCCACAGCGATGCGTATGCTGAAGTACGGCTTCAACCTTATCGATGACGGTTTGGTTGGTCAGCAACTTTTCGCTGGTGAGGCTACGCGTCTGGCCTACGGCACCGAAGAGGCGCGAGAAGGAAGGGATGCATTCGTGGAGAAGCGTGAGAAAGATTTCTCAGGTTTTCCTTGGCACTATTGATTAGCTGGCCGGTACACGCCGAACGCGCCTAACTCAAGCTGCTGGATGGTTTCTTGAGTATCGACCGTGAAGGTCACCAAAGAACTACCATAAGCCTGACCATCACCTCCGTCGAAAAACAAGCGAAAGTCATCGTGGTGCCAATGCTCGAGTTCACCTGAGAATGCGCCTACCCCTTCGAATTGGAGCCTCATGCGGTCCCCATCCATGAAGATGTTGAATGGCCCGCTTACGGCGCTCGTATACGTGCCTAGGTATTCCGATAATGGAAGGGTCGGTTCGGTGTCCTTCACGCGCGCCGCGTCCTGCGCGGCAAATATCTGATCCACTTGCTCGAGGATAGCTTGGGTCTGCGTCATGGTCCGAGATTTCCAGTCCTCGTCCTCTAGGTCGAGTAGACGAGAAAACACTCGTGCCGTGATCTCTTGATGTGGATAATACGGGGTCCAGGTGCTGCCGTTTGCGAGCACGACGATCCCAGCCTTTATCTCTGGCAGTAGAGCTGCGTAAGCGGGGAAACCGAAGATACCACCGCCGTGTGAGAGGTAGGTCTTCCCTTTGAAGGTCTCACGCGTCCAGCCCATCCCGTAGGAGACAGGTCGTCCTTCATCCGTGAACAGGAAGGTACTTTGGCTGCTGATTTGAGGCGCATGCATCTCTTGGACAGTCGTGGCGTTCAGGACCTGCACCCCCTCAAAGTCCCCGGCGTTGACCTGCATGATGAGCCAATTTGCCATATCCATCACATTGGATGCCATGCTTCCGGCAGCTTGCAGGTTGTCGTATGACTGCCATGCAAGCACGCGTCTGACTCCATCTCGATCCACACCGTGTGGCATTGCTACGTTCATCCCTGGAGCGTCTTCTATACCTACTTGCCCACTGGGCGCTGTCCCAAGAAAAGCAGGAGCTACGTAAGAGTCTTCCCAGATGCTGTAGGGGCTGCCTTCACTATTTGACATGTGGAGCGGGCTGAGAAGGCGTTCCTTAAGCCAATCGCCCCAGTCTCTCCCAGTGACCTCTTCTACGATGAGCCCAGCGATTCCATAAGCTTGGTTACTGTAGCGGAATGCCTCCCTCAAAGGCGTCTGGTTGTCTAACATATGCGCACGTTTGGCTACTTCTCTTGCGTTTAGCAGTGTAAGCGCAGGAAATGCATGGGCGGGCATCCCAGAGCGGTGCGCTAACAGGTCTCGGATTGTCACGTTCCGGGTCACCGATGGATCCTTGAGCGCGAACCAAGGCAAGTGTGTTACTACGGGGTCGTCCCACTGGAGAAGGCCATCGTCTACTAGTGCTCCGAGGGTTGCTGCAGCAAACGCTTTTGTGGTGGATCCGATCTGAAAGAGAGTTTTGGCATCCACTGGGTCGTCTTTGCCCAACTCTTTGACACCAAATCCTTGAGCGAAGATCACCTTGTCATTGAGCACGACCGCTACTGCTAGACCTGGCAAATCCCACTCGAGCAGTGAGGACTCTATGTATTGTCCGAGGTCGGAAAGTCTTGGTTCAGAGTCGATGACCGGGGTTTGGTCCGTTGAGAATGCATTTACCGCTACCCACATCGCTAGAATTGCGCCGACGGCCAGCCGACTAGCGGTAATGGGACGTTTGGTACGGGTGCTCACGGTAGAAGTCTTCTCAACCGCGGTTAAATGTGAAGTAGTCGTGGATCGCCCGTGCGATATTTGCGATAACGGGCTCCATCGCTGGATTGTCCGGGAGTTTCGATTCCTTGATGTACACTACGGTGATGACGTGACCGGCCCCGTCAGGCAGGTCGATAATGCCAACGTCGTTTGTAGTTTCCCCGATCGTACCTGTCTTGTGCGCTACCTGGGTTCCGGGTGGGAGAGCGCCCTTGAGTCGCGCTTCACCGGTCTGGCAGCGGTACATGATGTCGATTAGAAGAGAGGAACTCTTCTCCGAAAGAATCTCCTGATCCCAGATCTTACGCAGGAGTCGGGCCATCGCTAAAGGTGTTGCCGTGTCCTGTGGGTCAGCGTTGAATGCAGCGTTGTCTGAACCGGCGTATCCATTGGCTAATTCTGTTTCGAGCAATGCTCTGTATTCATCGGGATAGATCCGGTTCTCGACCGTCACGTCGTCCCGTCCGAGCCAGTTGGCGATCAATGCCCATGTGGTCCGGTCTACCCGGATGCCATCTGCTCCGACTTCCACCATACGACCAGTGATCTCTTCTGCACCACCAGCGATTTCGAAAAGAATATCAGTCGCGATGTTGTCACTGATTTGAAGCATGAGTTCCAGAAGGTTGTGGATCGATAGCTGAACTCCTGGGTCGTCGAGCAGGTCGCTAATGGCGCTGGAAGTCAGGTAGACGTCCTCTCGCTCGATCTCAATCATGTCCGTGAGCGCGAGGTCCCCTTTATCCACCATCGTAAGGATCTGAGTAGCAATCGGTACCTTGTAGGTACTAGCCATCGGGAAACGTTCTTCGCCGTTCATGGTCATCCACCGGCCGGTCTCGAGATGGTATGCGGCCACCCCAACCGTCCCGAGTGCATGCTCGGCGAGACGAGAGACCTCTCTTGCTAGATGGTGAAGGCCCGCATCGTTATCTGAGACGCGTGTCTGTTGGCTAAGTGATACCGAAGGAGAGCTTAGGAGGCTCAGGATTGCGATTTGCGCGCAGACGAACGTCAGCCTGAGTTTTTGAACGCTGGGTTTCATCGGGCCCTCTTGGCTCTTTGTGGGTGATTCAGTGGTCAAAGGCGCAGGTTACCGCCACCGGAAGGGATGCGCTACGAAGAACGTTTGCTCGTTACTAGACGTTTGAAGAGGTAGTATATCGTTGAGTAGCCTCGAGAGTCGGCGGGAAGACTCAATATTCGATCGAGAAACGGCATGCCTCACAAAACTATATCTGAAGGTGACGCTCACGATTTGGGTATGAAGCGATCCATTCCTCGACGTGACTTCGTGAATGGCGTTGGGGTGGCCCTGACGAGCTCCCTTCTGCCAACGGCGTCGGTTGAGAAATTCCGTACATGGCTCACTCCTCAGTCACCGTATCCACCAGCACTAACTGGCTTGCGAGGAAGCCATGACGGGTCCTGGGAGGCGGCCCATTCTCTCGTCCGCGGTACTGTCTGGGATCAGGCGACAAGCCTAGACGAGGAATACGATTTGATCGTAGTCGGAGCGGGGATCAGTGGTCTCTCGGCTGCTCATTTTTTTCGAAAGCAAGTCGGGGGACCGAACGCCCGAATCCTGGTTCTGGATAACCACGATGATTTCGGTGGCCATGCCAAGCGCAACGAATTCCATCATGACGGTCGCATGTACTTAATGAATGGTGGGACGCTCAACATAGAGGCGCCTTCTCAGTACAGTCCCGAGGCAGCCGGTCTGCTCTGGGACCTCGGTATAGATCGGACACGCTACTACGATGCGATAGCGGACGTCCGACGCCGGTATTCAGAACTCGGACTCTCCTCTGGATTCTTTTTCGATCGCGAGACGTTCGGAAGAGATCATCTCAGCGCTGGATACGGACGCCGTCCCTGGGCTGAAATCGCAGCGGAGAGTCCTTTGTCGCGGGAAGCTCGTGAGGATCTAATGCGCTTACGTGATGTTTCGGCGTCTATCGATCCATGGCCGGAGGAATCGTCAGACGAAAAGAAACGTCGGCTGGCGGGCATTAGCTATCTGAACTACCTGACCGAGTTACTTGGAATAGATCCCAAGGTCGCGTTCATGCATGATGGGGCGGGGTACATCTATTGCACGGGTATTGATGCCGTCCCAGCCCTGTACGCATGGAACTCGGGATACCCTGGATTCGATGGATTAAATCTTGAGCCAACTCCACCGAGTCAGTTGATCGGTGAACCTGGAGGAGCTCACGGACGTGAAAATCAATGGCGCGCTTCGATGGGTGACCCGACGATGTACTTCCCTGACGGAAATGCGACCATCACAAGGTTACTTGTGCGCGGCTTAATTCCGGGCTCCATCCCCGGTTCGTCCATGGAGGATGTAGTTTTGGCCGCGGCCGATTATGGGCGTCTCGATAACGCTAGCTCCCCGGTTCGAATTCGCCTGAATAGCACGGTCGTCAACGTGAGACATTTGGGTGACCCGGACTCAAATCAAGGTGTCGAAGTTACATACGTGAAGGATGGTCAGGCGAGCCGTATTCGTGGATGTGCCGTTGTGTTGGCCTGCTGGAATGGGGTAATCCCATACCTGTGTCCCGAGCTGCCACAGAGGCAGCGTGAGGCTCTAGCTTATGGGGTAAAGGCCCCGCTTGTTTACACCAATGTGCTTCTAAGGAACTGGCAGTCGCTTATAGAGAGTGGGGTGTCGAGCGTGTCTGCACCTGGTGGGTATCACCAGAGCCTAGGGCTTGGGACATCTCTTTCGTTTGGCGGGTATCAGACGTCACAAAACCCGGGAGACCCGATTGTTCTCCGCATGTCGAGATATCCATTTGAGTCCGGATACTCAAAGGCAGAGCAACATAGGCGTGGGAGGCGAGAGCTTATTTCCACGAGTTTCGAAACCTTCGAATTAAAAATCCGATCTCAGCTCGAAAGAACATTTGGGCCAGGCGGATTAGATCCAGATAGAGATATACTGGGTATCACGGTAAACCGATGGCCACATGGATACGCATACACATACAACACGCTTTTTGACGATCCGCGTTGGGCATTAGGGACGCCGGACGACAGGCCGAATGTGATCGGTCGAAAGCCTTATGGACGGATAGCGATTGCTAATGCCGATGCGGCCGCTAGTCCTCACACAGACGCTGCTATCAATGAAGCGTTCCGTGCAGTTAGGGAGTTACAGGCTAGAGTCGGTTAACGAGCTCTACTTGTTTTCAAGGTGGAAAACTATGACGCACTACCCATACAAGAAATTGTTTTTTCTTGCGGTGGGGTCCGTTGTATTTGCGTGCACGTCAGTTACTCATGATAACGTTGTAGTTGAGATCCACTCAGATATTGACAGCCTCGTCTATGATCTTATCCCCAAAGAGGGTGGAGCTAGCGCGACTCTGAAAGAGCGCATGGATTATTACGATGTGCCTGGGATAAGTGTCGCGGTTTTGCGGAACGGCGAGGTGGGTTGGGCTCGCGGTTTTGGAGTAAAGCTTACGGGAACCGACGACCTCGTAGATACGTCAACTGTTTTTTCAGTCGCTTCCCTTAGCAAGGTGGCTGCTGCTGCGACGACACTTAGGCTCGTTAACGCTGGGTTACTCGATCTCGATCGAGATGTTATGGATTATCTCATCTCTTGGAGTATACCGGAAAATCCGTATACGACTGAGAGTCCCATCACGCTTAGAAGACTTATGTCTCATACGGCGGGGACGACGGTGCATGGCTTTGCTGACTTCCAGCCGGGTGAGCCCCTTCCGACGACCGTGCAAATCCTTGAAGGCAGTGGACCGGCCAAGAACTCGCCAGTCGTGGTCAGTAATGAGCCCGGAACAATCTTCAGGTATTCAGGTGGCGGAACCACCATTCAACAACTTGTCATCGAAGATATAACGGGCAGCCCACTAGCTAACGCAGCTGTGGAATGGGTTTTTGATCCGCTTGGCTTGAGTCGGAGCTCGTTCGTAAATCCGCTCCCTGCTGAGCACGGAAATATCGCACGAGCACATGACGACCGAGGTCGTCCGACAGCTCTGCCTCGCGGTTGGGAAGCGATGCCAGAAGCTGCAGCCTCTGGACTCTGGACATCACCAAGCGATTATTCTCGAATTCTGATTGCGCTTAGGAATTCTTGGTTGGGGACACCTAGCTCTTACATAAGTCATGATCTCGGACAGGATGTCATGACCAAGGTCGGACCAGGGAATTATGGCTTAGGCCCGTACCTAGGAGGGAGCGGAAGATCTCGCTACTTCAGCCATGGTGGATCGAATGAGTCCTATAAATCATACTTCCGTGTATTCCTTGAGAGTGGTGATGGAGCGGTAGTATTCACGAATGGTGCGGGTGGGTCTGACTTAGTCGAAGAGGTGCTAGACGCGCTGGATAGGATTGAGGCTTGGCCGGGCTGATAGCTGAACATAGACCGATCAGTGACCCTCGCTCTGTTTGTGTTCCCGTCAGGAGTTAGATTTGAGATCCGTAACGAATGAGAATGTTGTTCCAGCATCTCAATTCACTTTCCAGAACCGAGTCTGACATGTGCGGTATAGCAGGTCTAGTCGGGTGCGAGGACGTAAAACAGCGTCTTTACGACGCACTACTAGTACTTCAGCACCGTGGACAGGACGCTGCCGGAATCATGACCTGTGATGAGGGGAAGGTCTTTCTTCGCAAATCCAATGGATTAGTGAGAGATGTCTTCCGGAAGAGTCACATGGAGCGACTATCGGGGTGTATGGGGATAGGACACGTTCGTTACCCTACCGCGGGTTGCTCCAGCTCGGCTGAGGCTCAACCGTTTTTCGTGAATTCTCCTTTGGGGGTTTCTTTAGCACACAACGGGAACCTCACCAATGCCGATCAGTTGCAGGAAGAACTGTTCCTATCGGATCGCCGGCATATTAACACGACCAGTGACAGCGAGGTATTGCTCAACGTATTCGCACACGAATTGGATGAAGTCCTTCGTGGACGAGATGGTTTGTCTCCAGATGATGTGTTTACTGCTATATCTGCGGTACACCGGAGGTGCCGAGGTGCGTATGCTGCTGTAGCAATGATCGCAGGTTATGGAGTGGTGGGGTTCAGAGACCCGAACGGGATTCGACCACTGTGCTTCGGTAAGATTCAGGAGGGAGGGGAGCAGCCTGATTGGATGATTGCTTCCGAGTCGGTCGCTTTGGTCTCTCAGGGTTATGAGTTGGATCGAGATGTAGCCCCAGGCGAGGCGGTTTTCATTGATACTTCAGGTCGGTGTCATACCCAACAGTGTGCTCAGGATTCTCAACTCAGTCCCTGTATTTTCGAACACGTTTACTTGGCCCGACCTGATTCGGTCACAGATGAGGTGTCGGTCTATAGGGCCCGCCTAAGAATGGGTGAGGCGCTAGCGAGTAAGATTCAGAGACTCCGCCCCGAGCACGACATTGACGTGGTGATGCCTATTCCGGATTCAGGAAGAACTGCTGCTATCGCATTGGCCAAATCGCTCGGTGTTCATTTCCGGGAAGGTTTTATAAAGAATCGTTATATCGGTCGGACTTTCATTATGCCTGGTCAGGAACAGCGTCGAAGAAGTGTTCGGCATAAGCTCAATCCGGTCGAATCTGAGTTCAGAGATCGGGTCGTCTGTTTGGTCGACGACTCCATCGTTCGCGGGACAACTTGTTCCCAGATTATACAGATGGCGCGAGACGCGGGTGCTAGTAAGGTCTATTTTTGTTCTGCCGCCCCCCCGGTTCGCTTTCCCAATGTGTACGGGATAGATATGCCTGCTCCCGAAGAACTGATCGCACACGGGAAAACAACGGAGGAAGTTCAGGAGCACATTGGCGCCGATTGGCTCGTTTACCAGGATCTTAATGATCTTATCGACTGTTCTCGATTCGATAACTCAATGATTACTCGATTCGACTGTTCGGTCTTTGATGGGGATTACGTCACGGGTGACATTGATGACGTATACATAAGAAGGCTTTCAGCCGAGCGGAGTGATCAAGCGAAGCAGGCTCGAGAGAATGGAGACAGCGCTCATGGAGATGACAGGCTCACGGACTTGAGCAATTAACTGATGTGAGAGGTAGTGTTAATCCCAGGTTGGGTATGCGCATCAGCAAGGTGTTTGGATGTTTCCTTACGTGCCGATCACGGGACTGCTAGTAGCTGACCGAGTTACTGACAGGAGACACAGTTGTGGTTATTGACTGCACCTAAAGATTCCAAGAGAGCAATCGCCTCAGGGTATGGTTGCACTCGTTGGACTGGTCCGTTGGCCATGTCCACGGTGGTCTCCCCTTTTCGGCTGACCACCATTACATCGGCGCCTTTTTCCACCATGTATAGGATCATTTCGACGTCGCCCCGGGAGGCTGCGTGATGGAGAGGCGCGTAGCCGTTCGCGTCTCGTGCATTTACATCGGCGCCCATCTCCTCTACGAGGTATTTCACGGCCGGGAGCCAGCCATTGGGCAGGTAGCGATGAGCGTTGCCCGCGAAAGACTGCCCATAGCCAACACCTGATGCGGCATGGATTGCGTGGATCGCTGGTCCACCCGTTGGAATGGGTGGAAGCCCTGAATCATCAATTTCTTTACCCTTGTCCGCCTCGCTCTCATCCTCAACTGCCACTTCGTCCTCTGATTCGGTGGAGGGAGCTTCTTCGGAGTCGAGTTCAGAGTTGCCTTCCAGAGCTTCGGGCTCCTGTCCACTCTCCACCTCCTCACTTTCTTCTTCTGTGGACATTGCTCGGCGGCGTCTCTGTGGAGGTTTGATCGTGCGGATATCCGGGTCAGCTCCGTACGATGACAGGAGCTTCATTGCCTCTAGATCCAGTGCATATGCAGCACGCCAAAACGGTGTTGCGCCCTCAAGATTGATCCCACTTCCGCGGAGGACGCCGAACGTGTACTCCATGTACCACAGATGCTTTGTTAGCCTTGCGTCGGGATCTGCTCCGGCCTCAAGAAAGAGCTCCATCATCTCGAGGTGAGTCGTTTTTTGGCGCTGGTGCTCGGTGGGATGGGCGTATGATGCTCTGGGCTGCCATTCTCGCTCAAGCACGGCATATAGCGGTGTGGCGCCGGCGTCACTTGAAAGGTTTGGGTCTGCACCGAGGTCGAGGAGAAGTTTGGCTACATCCCATTGACCGTTGATAGCGGCCATCAATAACGGCGTCGTGTTGTCTCCGGTTACGACGTTGATCTCCGCGCCGCCCGAAAGTAGAGCCGTGCTCGCCTCCATGTGCCCTTGTCGAACAGCGTGGTGTAGAGGACTTAGGCCGCCCCAAGATCCTACTTGCTCGGCGTAGGACATAGGGCGTGATTCTTCTGCGTTTTCGACTTCGGCATCCTCTTTCGCAGTACTGACCTCCGCGTCTTGTTCGCTGGTTTCAGGGTTTGACTCGGCCACGTCGTTCTCTATTTGTGCTTCTTCCTCAGCTTTCTCACTTTCGTCTTCACTGTCCGCAGCTGTGACGGAGTCTGCTGCCGCCTCTTCTTCGGCAGAGATCTCTGTCCATCGACTTTGAACCTGCCGCGCCAGATCTACCGCAGCTTGTACTTGATTAGGTGTTGGTTGCCAATCAGAGCCACCTGCTTGCTGCTCGCGAAACTCTTCGAGGGCTCTCTGCAGTCTCTGCTCAGCAGCGTTATCAGCCGCGGCCATTTCTACCACATCGATTGCCGCTGACGTGCCGTTGGGATCCGCACCAGCACCTAGAAGAGTTTCGATTGCGTCAACACGGTTTAGGGCCGCGGCGAAGGTTAGGGGTGGTTGTTGCCATTTGCCCGCTTTCGCATCTGGATCGGCTCCGTGTTCGATCAGTAGTGAGATCAGGCCAGCGTCTCCAGATCTAGCGGCAAGGTGTAATGGTGTTACACCACTGTTGGATGTAGTCGCTTCTGGGTCAGCCCCGGCTTCAACTAGGACTCGCGCCACTTCGTGTCTACCCTCTCTCGCAGCGATGTGCAGGGCCGTGTATCGACCTATGCGTGTTCCAGCTTCGAGTCTGGCTCCTGCATAGACGAGGATTTCAGCGAGTTGTCGGTCGCCTGCTTGCGCTGCCCAGTGCAACGCAGTCATCCCGTCGCCCTGTGCAGCGTTTACATCGGCTCCAGACCTTAGTAAGGATCTGACCGCTTCGATATCACCGTGCATTGCCGCATCAGCGACAGGAGCTTCTGCGTTAGTCATCCCAACCATCAGGATGACGCAGCCGAGTGGGAGCGATGCTCTCACGATCCGTCTCAGTTCGGTCACATGTATCATTTGCTAGCCTCTGATTCCCTCTACAGAAGGAATTCGCCGGTACTGTCTCCGAAGCTGCGCATGTCATCATGCCCCAAGCCGTGGAGAAGCGACAGGAAGACATTCGCCATAGGCGTTCCGTCCGGAGCCTTGTAGTGGACACCAGTTTCGAATACGTCGTTTCCTCCCCCAAGAAGGACCAGCGGACAACGGCGGTGGTTATGCAGATTCGCGTCTCCCATGGGTGATCCCCAGAGCACGACGGTGTTGTCGAGTAGAGACCCTTCTTCATCGGCTGTGGCTTTCAGGCGTTCGATGAAGTAAGCGAGCTGGCCAACTCTGAACTGACAAATTTTGTTGAATTCGAGGATGTTCTCCTCTTTTCCACCGTGATGGGATGCTGGGTGAAATCCACGGTCCGATCCGCTCTCCGGGAAGGGTCGATTAGAGGCATCCCTACCAGTTTTAAACGACGTAACGCGGGTGATATCGGTTTCGAACGCCAGCACCTGCAAGTCGAACATCAGCTGCATATGTTCGCTAAACGAATCCGGCACACCAGGTGGTGCTCCTGGAAGTTCGCGAGGCTCTCCACTGCTGTTACGGGCCTCAATCAACTGGATTCGCCGCTCTATCTCTCGGACGCTATCGAGGTATCGGTCGATTCTCTGGCGATCGAGAGCACCAACCTCGCGCTTGAGGTAAGCGACCTCCCTCGCGACCCAGTCCAGGATACTGCTATGTGTTCGACGTCGCAGTGCACGCTCTTCCTCTGTCCCACCAGCTCCAAAAAGCAGGTCAAACGCAGCTCGAGGGCTCCGTATCATTGGAAGCGGTGTGGTTGGAGACGACCAGCTTATCGAGTCGGTGTATGAGCATGAATAGTTGTAGTCACAACCTCCGCCCTTGTCGGTAGGCTCAATGCAGAGTTGGAGCGATGGGAGGACTGTATTAGCACCAACGCGTCGGGCATGGATTTGATCTAAGGAGGTTCCAACCATTAGGTCGGAGCCTTGTGTCTGCTTTGGATGCGATTGGGTTAAAAAGACTGCACTAGAGCGAAAGTGGTCACCACCGATTTCGGGGGGAGCGAACGCTTCTGCCATTCTTACGTCGGTGTTGCTTACGATGGTGAGGTCATCGATGTAGGGCTCGAGGGAAGCAAGGACGTTACCCGGTAGAAGCTCGAAATCGCGACCGACGGTCTCGGGAGCAAACAGATGCTGCGAGGATCCCCATTCGTTACATCCTGCGACGCCATGGACTTCTTCAATGCACACTAGGCGCTTGGGGACACCGGCCGCGGCTCGGTTTCGCCCGGCTGGGGTCATGGCGTCGAGCAGAGGAAGGCCAATGGTTGCACCCATTCCTCTCAGGAAAGTCCGCCGCTCAATGCTTTTGCCTGTTATAAACTGCATACGGGAATCCGTGTTTTTCAGTGCTTAATCTAATTGTATACTAGTTCCGTAGCTTGTTTCATGCGAAAAGCGTCGCTTAGTACGACGCCAACTATGAAGGATGAAAGTCTGTAATCATCCTTCTTCGCCTCCCTTGCGATCCTGCGCACGGTCGGCTGATCGCTGACTTCAACTCGACGACCCAAGGCGTATGTCATAAGGTTTTCGGTGAAGTTACGTACCAGAGGAATCGGTCTCTTGAGCAGCGCATCAGCAAGTTCCGGAGCCGTAGAGATCTCTGTCCCGTCGTAGAAGGTTCCTCGAGTGTCTAGCAGCATTCGGTTTTCTCGAGTTCTCCACTTTCCGGTTACATCGAAGTGATCGAGTGCTAGGCCAATTGGGTCTATCAGGTTGTGGCAGGATGCACATGTTGGATTCGAACGATGAACTCTCATCCGCTCACTGGTCGTGAGAACCCGAGCACCATCTGTGTTACTTGTCTCTTCCAGGTCTGGAATACCAGGTGGAGGTGGGGGAGGAGGTACTCCTAGAAGGACCTCCATAACCCACTTTCCTCTCAGGACGGGTGACGTGCGGTTGGCCAGTGACGTCTGAGCAAGCACGCTTCCGTGCCCAAGAAGTCCCCTTCGGTTTCCCTCAGGGTAGTTAACCCGGAGAAATTCTTCACCAGTCACCCCTTTGAATCCGTAATGGTCAGCCAGTCGTTCGTTGACGAAGGTGTAATCGGCTTCGAGGAGCTCAAGCAGGCTTCGGTCCTCTCTAACAAGGTTGTTGAAAAATAGTTCGGTCTCCCGTCGCATGTCTTCAGAAAGTTGCTTGCTATAGTTGGGGAACCAGAAAGCATCGGGCTGAACCTGCTCAAGATCTTGCAGCCTGAGCCACAGATGAGCGAATCTCGTCGAGAGTGATTCAGATCGCGGGTCAGAGAGCATGCGCAGTGTTTCACTTTCTAGGAAATCCGGGTCAGACAGTCGGTCCTCATGTGCCGCGGAGAGAAGGCGAGCGTCTGGCCCTACACCCCATATGAAGAAGGAAAGGCGAGACGCGAGGTCAATATCATCGACTGGAAAGATCTCACCAGCTTCAATTCCATGGGGCTCAGACTCTATCCGAAAGAGGAAGTAAGGGCTTACCAGCATAGCTTCGATCGCGGTGCGTATGCCGAGCTCAAAACCCCCTTCGGATGCTCCTTGGTCGTAGAAGTCCAGGAGCGCTTCTATGTCTCGATCCTCAAGTTCGCGCCGGTAAGCTTGGGTAGCGAGGCGGCCTATAATCCGCTCAGCACATGGGCGCTCCTCTTCCTGTGACGTTGGACGGCAGGAGAAGATTCTACTACGGCTCGGTGTTTCCGAAATTCCGGTAGATTCGTGAGGACCCTCGATCGTTAGGTGCATCACATGGGGTAGGGAGGTCGTACCGTAGCTCGTTTCTGTCCCGGATAATGACCAGTCGTTAGGCCGGATCAAGTCCTCATAAGGACCGTCATTCTGACGCACAAAGGCGGCGACGACTCGCCTTTGACCCGCTCTAACGAAGACAGAGTCGGTTCTCATGGGGTACCCGAGGCGTCCTTGGAAGTCTATTAGACGTCCTGTACTTGCTGAGTAGCGAAGGAGGGCGATTTGCTCACCATCGATCGAGATGTCTATGTCGTGGAAACGCTCTCCCCACCCTGACATGAAGCCGAGACTGAAGATGTATTTGCCGTCTGCTGGGAAGGTGTGCAGTTCGCTCACTCCTCCCCGTGTTCCATACGGGGCACCCTCCACTGTTTCCCATTCGTGCTGAGAAACTGAGGGGTCGTTCGAGTATGTATGTGAGGCTGTTGGTGCATCAGACTGTCCTACAGCTTGACGCGATACGTCGGACGCAGCAGATAGATAGGCGTCCATCAGCGTCGCAGACAGCACCTGCACATCTGCGACGTTGTCAAAACTCGCACTGATTTGGTCTTCCGGTAGCCAGCGGGAGGCGTCTACCTGAAGGTCAAAAAGCTGAGCTACAACCCGCTCGTATTCTGCCCGATTAACACGCTGGAATGGTCGATTCCCGGGAGCTGGACGATCTTTAACGGCTTCGTCGACAACTTTCTCCAGCGTTTCGACCAGTATGAGTAGGCTATCACCTTCTGGGCGTCGCGCTCCCGGAGGTGGCATCATACCGGCTCGGAGCTTTCTTATCATTCGCTCTGACACATCAGCTTCTGTTGCAGCGTTTTCAACGGAGAAGTCCTCTAGTGAAAGGTCTCCCCTGAGTCGTCGATCGTTGTGGCACCGCACGCAGTACTCTTGAACCACTCCGGTCATGGAAGAAGCTGGTGTAGACGTGCTGCCCGTTGCTGAGGTCGAAAGAGAGGAACTCAGAACAGTTTGCTGATGTGCGAGGGTTAGTGGCGGAACGGTCCTATGCCTATCGCCGCCCGCTAGTAATGCGCTCACAACTGCCATCGCTAAAACGTATTTCATCTCGAATCGATCTCTGTTTCCCCTATTTTGTGCTTAACGAGGAATAAGCTTAGTTACAGCACCTCGAAAGGCTCTAGTTATTTATAGTTTGCTCTAGGCTTTATTGCATAGGCTTTTGCTAAGCTTAATCCTCATGATGTGGATGCTATGATGTAGTCTAGCCAGAGCGTATGCGGTCCTGTTCCGGACTGATTGCCAGTGAAGACGGCAACGAGTTGGAGCTCAGGGTAAACGAATATGTGCTGACCGCCTAAACCAGCAGCCCGAAAAAAATTCAGATTGGTTCTTTCGGTATCTGTTACGCCCAGCCACCACTGGTAACCGTAGAAGTCACCTGGAGCTTGAGTTTTGGTTGACTCGTCTACCCAATCGCCGGGCACTATTGTGCGCTCCTGCCAAAGGCCGCGATTTAGGTAAAGAACCCCGAATTTGGCCATGTCTCTGGGGCGTAGTTGTAGGCCACCACCGGCCGACTCGAGATCGCCTTGGTAGAACGGCAACCAGTTGGATCGTTCTATGCCCAAAGGATTGAAAAGTGATCTGGCCATATAGTCTGCGTAGCTTTCCCCGGTTGCTCGAGCCACTATCTCTCCGAGAAGAGAACTGACTCCGGTGCTGTAGGTGAAAACTTCGCCTGGAGTGTGCACAGATCTCCGACTCAGGACGAACTCGATAGGATCAGAGGCCTCCATCATCTGCCGGTGGGAGTTGGAGCCGTCCGCATATGAAGCGCTGCTTTCGTCCCACTCTAGTCCAGTGGTCATGGAGAGCAGGTGTTTAATTTTGAGGTCGTTAGCAGGTCCATCTACCACGTGACGATACTCGGGGAAAAAATCCATTACGGTTTGATCAATGCTCTCGATGACTCCCGATTCAATAGCCATCCCCACTGCTGCGGATACAATAGACTTAGAAACTGAGAACACGTCGTGGAGTGTGTCACGGCCAAATTCTCGGTAGACGTTGTCCGATAGCATTACGCCCGGAAAATACTCTTCCAGGACCAGTTGACCGCGTCGGTAAACGAGTACGGAGTGAATGTTAGGCCACTGTCCGTCCCGGATTTCATTTACCATCGCGGCCAATTGTGCCTCGTCCATACCAACGGACTTTGGGTGAGCACTACCGAGTCCATCATTGAGGTCATCGGGGACCGTGTAATCGGAGCCGAAGGGCTCACCGGTGATCGGTCCATCAGTACATGCCGCAATAAGTAATGCAGATGCAACTGCGGCGGAAACCCAGAGCCATCTGGTCATATCACGTGTCATCTTTGCTTTTGTCACACTAAGATATGCCCCCTAAGC
>DEAT01000020.1:0-17162 GCA_002348265.1 Gemmatimonadales bacterium UBA2975
ATGCCTTGGTCGAAGATCACCTCTGTGGGGACACGTGAGTCGATACAGCCTATCACTATTGCAAAGGGGTGTTGGCTACCCGTCGTTTTCGAGATGTCGTTGCCCAAGTCACGTTCGAGCATGGACCTATCTAGAAAGCGCTGGTTACCTGCGCGTAACTCGTCGATTGCGCTCTGAGGCGACATTGAGGACTGGGATTCCTTGTTCAGGGGACGATCTGGCATTGTCGTCAGTGGTCAGTAGGTGTAAGTAACGCCGGTTCGCAGTCGTGTATCTAGCGCCGACAGCCCGTCTGGGGGGCCACTGTCATAGCGCAGGTCGAAGCTAATGGTCAGCGCCAGAGTTTCGGTGATAGACGTGGAGAGTCGTAGATTCTCCACCGCGCGGTAATCATCGAAATCATCTAGTGCTGGTTGTAAATATGTCGTCGAGGTGATGACTAAGTTGTCCGATGGAACCACACGAAGAGTGAGAAAGCTACTCCATCTTACCTTGAGCGTTCTATTAGGGTGAATAGCTGAATCTGGGAGCATTAAGCGCTCGTATTCAACGATGGCTGAAGACCCGGCTCCGAATTGTCCCCAGCCACCCTGAGCGAATGCTGTTCGAGCCCCCGCGCCCCCTACAGCACGGAAGGTCAACTGTTGCGACCGGTCGTAGTTTATTTGTCCGAACCATTCAGGGTCGAAGTAGAACGAGACATCGGTGTAGGAGCGTCGGTAGTGCAACAACCCGTTTGAGGCGAATCGGCTTCGAGAGAGGAATCCTAGGCCACCATTTCCCACAATCAATCGGGTCTGGGTGGGGGTCACATTATAGACGCGCCCTCTAAAGTTGACTGCGATGAAGTCTACGTTTCCTGTCTGAAACGTCATGTCCCCGCCCACTGACCCTGATCGGCCCATAGACAAACTGTCAGTTCGAAGTACTTCAATGTTGACTTGGGCATTGAGCGATTGGGGTGCGATTGCTAGTGACGCAAAAAAGAAGAAGCCCAGGATCAGCTCTTCGGTGCGGCCCATCCAATACGGTGAGATGCTCAATTGATAGTCGGTGGGTTGAAGCTCAGACCACATAGGGTAACATCAACGGTCTCGGACATTGAGTTGTCCCGTATGTGGAAGGTTCTAAGAGCGCACTTCCCGTCGCTCGAAGCGGTGAGCATGAATAATTATTCCTCTGGTGTACCACTGGAGTTGCATAAGGAGATATCCCGAGAACTGTTTTCGGTTTCTCCGCTCCCCAGACGATTGTCAGCATGCAGGGGATACGCTCTCACGTTGTGGGATGATGACTCCTGGACTGAGGTCATTAAGAAAGGACGAGACGCAGGACAATATCCTCCAAGCATAGTAAAAGAAGCAGTTAGAATCATTGATATCTGGAATCCGCGACCATTTCCAAGCTGGGTGACCTGTGTCCCTTCAGACACGTTATCATGCGCACTGACGGAATTCTCCAAAAGTGTAGCTGACTTCCTAGGCATCCGCTTCAATGAGATCATCGCGAAAAGACACCAGAATTTTCCTCAGAAAAGTATGAATTCGACCGCGGAACGATGCAGCAACTTAGACGGAGCTTTCCACATAAACGGTTCGCCAATGGAAGGGCCGGTCTTTCTGATAGATGATGTTTTTGATTCGGGATGGACCATAACTGTGGTAGCTGCACTGTTACGAGAGGTTGGATTCAAGTCTCCCATTTACCCATTTGCTCTAGGAAAAACTCAAGAGTGAAAAGAACATCTATCTACCTAGCTGAATCAGGCCGACTAAAGTTGAATCAGCGAATAAAGGTCAACAGTGAAGACCGGATTGTTCCAGTTGAATACCAGACGCCTTCATTGATGAGTCTGATCGGCATCGCGTTCGCGCTCACAGCTTTCTTGACAGTTGTCGGACACGCTGAGCCGATATCAGCGCAACAGTCGGACGAGCAATGGGGCCCAGTTGCTTATGCGCACCCGACAGATACTCAACCATTGATAGACGGCCGGCCTGATGACGCAGTGTGGCAGGCAGCAACCCCACTCACCAGCTTTACCCAAAGGGAGCCAGCAGACGGTGAGCCTGCTTCCGAACGGACTGAGGTGAGGCTTCTCTACGACTCGGATGCCGTATACGTAGGGGTCTGGGCATATGACTCGCAGGCGAGCGAGATCGTCCCGGGAGAGGCCATACGTGACTTTGAGGTGACAGACGCGGACGCGATCATCATGGTGTTTGATACGTTCAATGATGATCAGAATGGTTTTGTTTTTGGCACAACGCCCGCAGGTATCGAATACGACGGTCAGGTAGCGTCAGCGGGATCTGGAGGTGGTTTCTTCCTGGGTGGTGGCTCAAACAGTTCGCGGCGCTTCCAGGCAGGTGCGGGAGGGGGCTTCAACAAGAACTGGGATGGTAGCTGGACCGTGGCCTCTAGCCAGGATGGAGATGGGTGGTACGCGGAGTTCAGGATCCCATTTAATACGCTCCGGTATAGCTCGGATGTTCAAGAATGGGGTTTCAATATTGCACGCCGCGTCCGTCGCCTGAACGAGGAAATGTTCTGGTCGGCGGTGCCGAGAGAGTTCAATCTCTACAGGCTCGATTACGCTGGTGTTATCAGCGGTCTTCAGACACCAGTTCGAAGAGCTGTAACTGCAACCCCCTATATACTCGGCTCAAACCAAAGGGATTATAGGGTCGCAGGATCCTCATTCGAACAGAGTGGGGAAGTGGGTGGCGAAGTGAAGGCGCAGATCACTCAAGGGCTCACCCTCGACCTGACAGTGAATACTGACTTTGCCCAGGTTGAAGTGGACGATGCTCAAGTGAACCTGACTAGGTTTCCGCTTCTTTTTCCAGAGAAGAGACCGTTCTTCCTCGAAAACGCAGGGTTCTTCACTGTTGGTGGTGGAGGCGTTGATTTGTTTTTCAGCCGAAGGATTGGAATCGACGCGGGGACGCCTGTGGCCTTGAAGGGTGGTGGGCGACTGTCAGGTCGAGCGGCAGGACTTAACGTTGGTCTTTTGCACATTCAAACTGATGGGCTACTTGAAGGAAGTGACCGCAGTTCGTGGTCGGTAGCCCGTGTAGCCAAAGAGTTGCCCGGCCGCTCGAGAGTCGGTGGGATCTTCACCAGTCGTGGTAGTGACCTCACAGGAGATGGAAATCGGGTCTATGCCGTAGATGCTCAGGTGGGTCTCGGTGACCAGGTAACACTCACGTCGTATTTCGCTCGTTCGCAAACTACGGGCGCTCCATCTGGCAACGCTTTTGATCTCACTGGTGGCGTTACAACTCGAACCTTCCGTGGGAATGCCACCGTGCAACAGGTTGACCAAGATTTCGACGCACAGATTGGGTTTGTGCCGCGTCGAGGCCATCAGTACTACCAACTTTTTGCGATGTATTACATACGGCCGACCTCGATTTTTCGTGAACTAAGGCCCCACATCTCATACTTCACTTACAGAAACCGCTCTGATGTTGCGGCTCAGGGATTTGAGATTTCCTCCCGGTGGCATATCGACAATCATTGGCAGTGGGATTCGGGAATGGAGCTTCACTCGGGAGCGAACTATGTGACGGAGGGTCTCTACGAGCCATTCAGGATCCCAGGTGTGGATGTGACGGTTCCGGCCGGCCTATATCGGGGCTGGGAGTCTCAGGTTGTATTCTTTACCGATCGGTCGCGTGCGGTGTCTTTCAACTCGCGATTCAACTGGGGTACGTTTCTGTCCGGGAGCAAGAGGACGTCTAGTGGGGACGTGACTTATCGATACAGCGATCGCTCAAGCCTCACCGCGGCTGTGGCCTACAACGATGTTGATCTCCCCGAAGGAGCTTTTACGGCCACACTTGCAAGCCTTAAGCTTGGATATTTCTTCACGCCACGGATCTACGTGCAGGGTTTGGTCCAGTACTCAGATCAGGTCGATCAATGGTCCACGAATCTACGTTTTGGTTGGTTAAACACCGCGGGTACTGGGCTGTTTGTCGTGTATAATGACGTTCAAGGCTTCGACACGCTTCGGGGTCCACAGGGGCGTTCGCTGTTCATCAAGTTCACTCGACAGTTCAACGTGGCGGGATTCTGAGTACCTCGTAATGACACGGAATTGAGTTAGTAGGGTTGTCCTTATTGAGAATCTGTTCTCAAGCAGATATTATTAAACTGTAGTTGTTCGACAGAATAACGGGTCAGCCTAGGGAACGCTGGCCTCTTCTGCTGTCCTGTGCGCCTAAATCATCTGCTCCAGCTCATCTGTAAGGTCCGACCCGAACTTTCTTCTTAATACCCTATGAGGATCAGACTTAATCGACTTCCTGCATTGTGCACCGCTACGGCTTGTGCCGTTGGATGTCTTTGTGCTCAATCCTCGGCTCAGGGTCAGGAGGCCCCTACCGGGCTTGATGGCCTCGTCAGAGCCGCGGTGGATCGCCGGCCACTCGCTGGTGCCCGCGTATCTGTGGTTAATTCCAACACTTATGTGATCACCGACGGGGATGGCTCTTTTCGACTTCAGTTGGCCGATGGTGAAGACATGATTCGGGTGGAGCGTTTGGGCTACGCACCGACAGAGCTAGTGATCTCGGAGATGATGAGAATCGGTCTATCAATGACTGATGGTCTGGTGATCGATCTGGAAGAATCAGCGCTGGAACTCGAGGGACTAGTAATCACTGGTGCGCTTTCTGAGCGGGACCGAGACCAAGCAATCCGGCCCACAAGTGTCATTACCCAACTTGAGCTCCAGAGGCAGCTGACGGGCACAGTGGCCTCAACTCTTAAGTCTCAGCCTGGCATAGCGGTGAGTACCATGGGCCCTGCAGCCTCGCAACCTGTCATCAGGGGGCTGTCAGGGGACCGCCTTTTGGTTCTGGAGGACGGCATCCGAATTACCGATGTGTCCAATACCGGTGCGGATCACGCGAATGCGATCAATCCCATGTCAGCACGGCGTATTGAGGTTGTGAGAGGTCCGGGTGCCATCATCTTCGGAAGTAATGCGATAGGGGGTGTCATCAACGTGATCCGAGATGAGATCCCTAATTTCGTTCCCGAGAACGTTACCGGAACGGTGACCTTACAGGGGCAATCTGTCACTTCAGGAGCGGGGGGAGCGGCTTCGATGTTTCTTCCTCTTGCCGAGCGCGTCCCCCTCCGACTCGAAGCTTCCTATCGGACCTCCGGTGATCTCAAGACTCCTTTGGGGAAATTGGAAAATACGGGTGTTGACTCATGGAGTTTTGCAGCGGGAACGTCATGGGTTGGAGATCGTGGATACGTCGGATTTTCTGGGTTAGGACACGTCAACAATTACGGTATCCCTGGAGGCTTTGTAGGTGGACACGAAGCCGGGGTCGGAATCGAATCGGAGCGCCTAGCCTTCAAGGCAGTGACGGAGCGCCGTGAGTTAGGCGGACCATTTACGACTCTCAATGCCAATGCATCGTTTTCGTATTTTGACCAGCTTGAGATGGAAACCCCAACCATTTTGGGAACTCGATTTCAGAGGGAGTCAGCCGGATCTGATGTTATCGCAAGATTCGGAAGCATCGGGCCGATTTCTTCTGGGGCCTTAGGAGGGCGTGCCTCATGGGAGTCGTTCGGTTTCGGTGGAGGTCTTTACACGCCGGACTCTGAACGACTCAACCTCGGCGTGTTTACATATCAGGAGATCGATCTCGATCCAGTCCGACTGGAAGCGGGCATACGCTACGATTGGACCCAGACCACCCCAGAGAGAGAAGACCGAAACTCGGATATCGGACACGTGCGGAGACGGACTTTCTCGTCCCTGTCGGGATCCTTTGGACTGCTCTACAACCTAGAACCTGGGTTTGTGATGGGTGCGAGTGTGTCTCAAGCCTTCAGGACACCCGATGTGAATGAGCTGTTTTCTGAAGGTCCACACTTGGCTGCCTACTCATTCGAGGTTGGAAACCCGGATCTCGACAAGGAAATCGGTAGGGGCCTCGACATCTTCATGCGTTTCCATGACGAGAACAATCGGGTTCACGCCGAATTATCCGGATTTGCTAATTGGATCAACGGGTACGTTTATGGGGAGGATACAGGCAAGCTCAGCCGAACCCGACTTCCGATCTATCAGTTCTTCGGTGATGACGCGAATTTCAAAGGGTTCGAAGCCGAAATTGATTGGGTAGTCGCTGGCGCCTTCAAGACGGCGGTAAGTGGGGCCTACGTCCGTGGTGAGATTCGAGAGACCATGGAGCCTTTGCCGCTAATCCCTCCGTTTCGTGGACAAATAGCGCTTGCCTATGAGCTTGCTGATTGGTTTGTGCGGCTTGAGTCGACTTTTGCCGCGAGGCAGGATCGGATTGGGGAATTTGAGACAGCGACTGATGGGTATGAGCGTTTTGACCTCGTATCGGGTGTAAGCCGAACGATCGCGGGTCGCTTGAATGTGCTGACTATCTCACTGGAGAATCTCACTGACGAGGTCTATCGCAATCACCTCTCCCGAGTAAAGGAGTTTATGCCTGAAGCGGGAAGAGGAGTAACTGTCAATTATCGAGTCGCGTTCTGAAACCGGCGTAGAACGTGCTTCAGTCTTTAACCCTGCCGGCACAAAAGGGAAAAAAATGAAGAAGGTCGGGTTCGGCGGGCGGCTACTCGCAGCGCTTTTGCTACCGTTTGTAGTTGTGGCTTGTAGTGATACCACTGGGATAGAAGACGACCACGGGGAAGAGGTGGAAGGAGTCCAAATCTGGCTCAGCGGAGCAATGATTGCATCCTACGATGGAGACACCGGATCTTGGACCGGTGAGTTGGAGGTGCATGAGGGTGAAGAAACAGCTCATATGGATGTCCGATTCGTTGATCATGACGGAGCGGAGGTGATGCTAGATGACGACATGTACTTGGAAGTTGACGTCGAGGATGAGTCAATCGCCGAGTTTGAACAGGACACACCTGGGGAGTTCGGTGGGCATCTTCACGGTGTAGCGGTTGGAGAGACTGACGTTGTTTTCAAGCTGATGCATGGAGCGGTTGGTTCCGGGCACGCTGATTTCGTTACAGCCGCGGTCCACGCTCACGTTGAAGACCACTAGAAGTTTAAGCACTTGTTAGAGGCGTAGTCCCCGGATCGATCCATGGTGATTGGTTCGGGGACTAGCCGTGTGGGTCACCTGTGCGGGTCTTTTTTTGATAGGAAGTGTTGGACGTAGTCCGACACTCCCTCGTCAACGGAAGCGAAGGGGTTGGTGTATCCAGCCCTGCGCAACTTCGTCATGTCGGCTTGCGTGAAGTACTGGTATCCGTGACGAATAGCGGGTGGCGTGTCGACCCATTGAATGTTTGGTGTCCGATCAACTGAAGCGTAAAGAGCAGACATCAGTTCTAGCCATGTTTGGGCGCGCCCCGTCCCTACGTTGTAGATCCCGCTGGCTGGAGTTTGCTCGCTCAGCCAGAGGATGACGTCTATACAGTCCTTTACGTAAATAAAGTCACGTTTTTGCCCCCCGTCCTTGTATTCAGGGTGGTGAGATCGGAACAGGGTTACCGGTCGGTTTGCTGCTGCGTCTCCGTATGCTTTTGTAACGGCGCTGCGCATGTCTTCTTTGTGGTATTCGTTTGGGCCATACACGTTGAAGAACTTTAACCCAGCCCAGAACGGGGGGTGGCTTCGACCTTCATCTACTTCACGCACTACCCAGCGATCAAAAACGTGCTTGCTCCATCCGTATGGATTGGTTGGTCGCAGGGTCTCGAGATAGCCCCGGTCTTGGATATCCGAAAAGCCCTGTCGTCCGTCGCCGTACGTTGCCGCTGAGGATGCGTATACTAGTGGCACCTGGTACTGGGAGCACCAATGCCAAATCTTCTGTGAGAGCCGTAGGTTTGAATCCAGAATCAGATCGACGTCCGTCTCGGTCGTCGCGGTAACAGCGCCCATGTGATAGACGAACGAGATCTCATCTCGTCTGCGAGTAAGGATCCCACTTAGCGATTCGGGCGCGACGATTTCGTCAACTTCGTGCTTTGCGACGTTGAGCCATTTCTTTCCGGTGCCAAGCGTGTCGCAGATAGATACGCGCTCGCCGGCTTCTGATAGTGCGCCCAAGAGGTTTGAGCCTATGAACCCAGATCCACCTGTTATCAATATCATTGCTGGAAGATCAGCCCATAAATGTGTCCAAGGTCCATTGTAAGATCTCTTTTCTCGGAGGCTCAAGAGTTAATGGGTCATTTGTGCCGGAGGGTCCGGTACCGATCGGTACCGGACCCTCTTTAGGCATAACTCTCGGCGGTTCTCTCTGAATGGGACGCCCTAAGGGTTCCTTTCTACTGCTGAGCTGCCATCCCTCGAAGTACCGCAGCTAGTTTGGCCATGCGCTCAGCATCACCGCCAAGCTCGCCCAATTCAATCTGGACTACGTCTGCTTCGATCTCAGCGGCGAGGCTGTTCAGGGACGTCGATGATGCCCCTGAGTCGAGCGCGTTCTGAATCTCGGTTGCTCGGTCGTTGAGGATTCGGTTAGCACGAGTCATCTGATCCAGATAAGCTTGTGCGACGTCACGAGTTGGTTCCCATTCCACTTTTGGCTGAAGCTGAGCGTTGAACTCGTCCATCATGACAGCCTCCGCAGCTGCGATTTCAGCTGCCGACAGGTGCTCACTTGGTGTAAGGCGGAACACGTCAATGCCGCGGGAGATCTCTGCGCCGTAGAGGCGGCCGTTGAACCAGTACACGGACCAATATCCACCCGTAAACATCGATTCAATGGATAGCGGACCTCGATCAAAGAACGCGATCTCGAATGCATTTTCGGGATCGGTGAAGTCCATGAGAGAAACACCGCCTTGATACCAAGCTTGGGCCATAATGTCGCGCCCAGGAACCGGTATGATTGAGCCATTGTGTGCCACGCAGTTCTCTGTTTCCGTCTGAGGAACTGGGAGTTTGTAATAGCCCGCCAGCTCCATTTGGCCGTCCTCTCCTATACGGAAAATGGCGTTTGCGCCCCATGTCGCGGGATCACTTGCTCTGCAACGGGGTGCGCCACCACCGCCCCATTCGTCAGTGAACACAACGACGTCGCCGTCATTATTGAAGGTGGCCGAATGCCAGTAAGCAAAGTTGGGATCCGAGACTTCGGCGACTCGGGTCGGGTTCTCTGGATTCGAGATATCCAGCAGGATACCGTTTCCGGAGCATGCGCCACCGGCAAGTCCAATACCGGGGTATGCTGTGATGTCATGGCACTGGTTGGTCATACGAGAGCTCTGGGTCCCTTCACCGTGGTCACCACCCTGCCAGAGGCCAGCGAGGTTGCCCTGCTCGTCTGCGAAGATCCGGGGCATGTTTACGATCTCGGCTGCCCCTGGGTTAGCGAGAGGAACTTTGACTACTTCGATGCGGAATAGCGCGGTGTTCGGGTCGTCTGGGCCACCACCTGAGCAACCAGCGAGTTCTTCACCCGGGCGGACTCTGCTGGTGCCCTGGATGTAGATGTATATGTTTTCCGAGTCGGCGGGGTCGGTCACGATTGTGTGCGTATGGGAGCCGCGGCAGGACTGCACTGCCGCAACCTGTGCGGGGTTGTTCATGTCCGACACATCGAAGATCCTAACGCCTCGCATGCGTTCGGCGCTTATGGAGTCGGCTACACCTTCCACTCCACAGTCGAGACGGCCACGCGTCTCCTGCGCTGACATGACCACTAGGTCTCCGAATACGGAAACATCGCCCTGGCCGCCAGGGCACACGACCGACACTGCGAGTGTCGGGTCGGCCGGATTCGAGATGTCGTACATCTGGAATCCGTTGTAGTTGCCCTGGATCAGCAGATTGTCTTGAAAAGCTAGGTCTGTATTGCTGAACCGTCCGTCAGCCGGTGTAGATGGGTTGAAGAATCCGTCAGGGCGTGGGATAGCTGCTAGCAACTCCATGCCATTAATCGCTGACTCGGCATCCATCCAACCAGCACCAAGGCCTATTCGAGGGTCGTTAGGGTCCCACTCCAGTGCTGGTGCCGCCGCCGAGACCTGATCTTGCTGCTGTGCCGCGATGCTTTCCGGTGCAACCATAGCACCCGCGACCATTGTGGCCGCGGCGAGGAGGCCGGATGCTGCGGTGATTGTTCTACCCATGTCCTTCATACCTCACCTCTGGTGGACGTAGTTAGTGATTGGAGTTTGGTTGATCCTTCTGTCGAGAAGACCCGATCTAGTGAACCTCACGTTGAGTTAGCGAGCCATCTGATTGAGAAGTCCCTGCATTCGCTCGATTTCCATGAGCTGATCGGCATCGATTTCCTCTGCAAACTTGAAGATCGTGGATTCCTGCGCTGCGCCTGACGTGCTGAAGAGCTTTGTAACCATCGCGAGAGCTCCCCGGTGATGCTGGATCATTCCCTCTAGGAAAAGCCGGTCAAAATCTATGCCTCGAGCTTCAGAGAGCGTTTGCATCTGTTCAGGCGTCAGCATACCCATCATTTCATGATGCATAGCACCCATGCTGGACATCTCAATTGTCTCTCCACGATCGCGTAACCACGCCGAGATTAATCCGATCTCATCTCGCTGAGAGATCTCCATGCGAAGAGCCATTCGCTGAACGGCTTCGGTAACAGCGTGTTGGCGAACCAGAGCCGTCATCTCGAGCGCTTGCCTGTGATGCGGAATCATTCCCTGCATAAAGCTGACATCAGCCTCCGTGTAGGACACCCCTTCGACTTCATCCAGTTCTGTGGATGAGAAGGTCCTACTCGATTGGCCAGGAGCCCCGGGCTGCACGATCCGCGGATCATCATTCTCTGGTGCGGGATCAGCAGTTTTTATTGATGCGCCTGTAGAGCACGCGCCCAATAGGACGACAAGGGCAATCAGTGGGGTTTTGAGGATGTCGATCTTTGTCATGTCATTCAAACGGACTCAGGTGCCTCGGTGCTTCGAACCTGAGGGGTAAGAGGCACTTATGGCTTACAACCTTCAGCACAGAACCGTTCCCGCAATAGTTAGACATTTCTAGATCGATAGGAGGTACGGATCTTAAACGAGGGGGTTGGCTGTCGGGCGGACTAGATAACATCTTTTCGATCCGGCCTAATCCGGACGGCCGAACCGAAGATGTGCTCGATCCTCAATGGAGCAAACCATGATGTTGTCATTGTCTATGAGATACCGTCGCCATTATACAGTTCTCAAGATGGTGGGCGTACTCTTATTCACGCTCGCAGTGCCGTTGTCAGCACAGCTGCTGCCAGAACATCTGGATGGGCTGAGTCCCAGGGAGATTGGCCCAGCGAACATGAGTGGTCGATTGGTCGACATCGCAGTCGTTGAGATGGATACAAGGGTCTACTATCTCGCTTCTGCAACGGGTGGGGTCTGGAAGACGACGGATAATGGGTTGCGTTTCACGCCGGTGTTCCAAGACGAGGAAGTCCATTCGGTGGGGGACATCGCAGTCCACCAGAAAGATACTAGCGTCGTCTGGGTTGGAACCGGGGAACGTGCGAACCGTCAATCTTCGTCCTGGGGGGACGGTGTCTATAAGTCTATGGATGGAGGGGAAAACTGGACGAACATGGGGCTGGAAGAGAGCCACCACATCGGCCGCATTGTCATGCACCCCGACAATTCAGACGTCGTCTATGTGGCCGCCATGGGACACCTATGGGGGCCTAATCCCGAACGTGGCCTATACCGTACACAGGACGGTGGAGAGTCATGGGAACGAATACTTTTCGTCGATCCGATGACCGGTGCGGTGGACGTAGCGATGGATCCGTCTAATCCCGACATCATGTATGCGGCGATGTATCAGCGCCAACGTCGGCCCTGGGGTTTTCACGGTGGAGGACCGGGAAGTGGTCTATATAAGAGTACGGACGGGGGTGACAGCTGGACGCTGCTTACTAATGCCGGGCTAGATAACGGACTCGCCACGGGGGACATAGGTCGTATTGGGATCACGATCTACAGATCGGATCCACGCATTGTATACATCAGTCTCGAGCAGGGTGAGCGTTTTAATGCATCAACAGCATATGAGCAGCGTCTAGCGGGCATCTATCGATCAGACGATCGCGGTGATAGCTGGACGTATCAGAGTGACTGGAATCCCCGCCCGATGTACGCGAGTCAGCCTATGGTGGATCCAAACGACGACCAGCGGATCTATATGCTGAACTCCTATAGCTACTCGGACGACGGCGGTGTGACATTCTCGGTGCCGCGGGATCACCGGACTCACGGGGATGATCGATTTGTCTGGGTGAATCCGCACGACTCTGATCACGTCATCAAGCTAGACGATGGAGGATTAGGTACCAGTTACGACCGCGGTGATCACTTCCTCTATCACACTGCACTACCATTGAGCCAGTACTACCGTGTCTCTGTCGACATGGCCCACCCCTACAACGTATATGGCGGGCTTCAGGACAACGGGTCTTGGCGTGGACCGAGCCAGACGTACCGGTCAGAGGGAATTCTCAATGAGGACTGGAATAAGTGGGGGGGAGGCGATGGATTCCTGAGCCTCGTAGACACTACGAACAATCGGATCCTGTATTCAGAGAGCCAATATCTGGGACTCATACGCTGGGATCTAGAAACTGGAGCGAGTCGCAACATTCGTCCAAATCAACCTGAAGGCTTCATAGGGGCTAGGCGCAATTGGACGACTTGGCCGGATCTCGATGATCCCTACATGGAGCTTGGTAATGCGATGCCGCCCGGGAACTGGGACGGACCTTTCATCATCAGCCCACATGATGCCAATACTCTGTATGCCGGTTTGAACGAACTCTTTAAGAGCACAGATCGCGGTGACACTTGGACCTCGCTAGGAGACCTGACAAGCGGGACAGATAGACGGGGCCTAGTGATAATGGATCAGGCGGCGGATTCCTTTGTCCTGTCACTCGACGACGGTATTCCTTACTGGCCGACTTTGACTGCAATTGCGGAATCAGAGCACCAGCCTGGTGTTCTGCTTGTAGGAACAGACGATGGCCTGGTGCAATTATCGACGAACGATGGCCGGTCATGGATGGACGTGACCAGCTCTATACCTGGAGCACCGGATCTCATGTGGGTCAATCAGGTTCACATGTCGAGATCGATAGATGGCCGTATGTATGTAGCTGCTAACAACTATAGAAACGACGATTATGAGAACTACCTTTGGGTAACAGAAGACAGCGGTCGTTCGTGGCGCTCAATCGTGGGAGACCTCCCCCCAGATCAGGTCGTCCGCGTTGTGCGGGAAGACCCGAGAAATCCTAATGTCCTTTGGCTCGGGACTGAAATGAGGGCGTTCTGGTCCTGGAACGGTGGTCGAAACTGGCTGCCTCTAGATGGAAACATGCCGACTGTAGCTGTGAATGATCTAGTCGTGCACCCAAGGGACAATGACCTTGTCTTGGCCACTCATGGACGCGGAATTTGGATCTTTGATCAGTTAAATGCATTGCAAGAGATGACGCCGGAAATAGAGGTGTCGGATGGGCATCTTTTCTCTATCGAGCCCGCTGAGCAGATACGATATAGAGCGGAAAAAGCACATACTGGAAACATGGTCTACGAAGGTGAGAATCCACCAGCTGGCGCCATTATCGATTTCTGGTCAGCTGAGGACCGTGAGATGGCACAGATCATTGTGCTTTCAGGAGAAGGAGTCGAGGTGGCGTCTATGGAGCTTGAGGCTGGTCGTGGACTTAATAGGGCTGTTTGGGACCTCCGTCATACTCGACAGGGTGTAGCGTCTGAATCCGGTGGATTTAGCAGAGGTAGTAGAGGCCCACTCGTGATCCCTGGTGATTACACAGTCCGGCTGTCGATTGGGAGTATCATCGCGGAAGAGCGAGTGGAGGTTCGTGAGGACCCTAGACTGGCTTTCGAGCCAGAGGTTCGCGCGGAGTGGACCGAGACACTGCTCGATGTATGGGACTTGGTTGACCAAGCCCAGCAACTGGCTCAAGACGTGGGTAGCAGGACAAACCTCTTAGATATGGGGACGGGTAGCGGTGTGAGCGACTCGCTTGAGGATCGCTTGCGCGACCTAGAACGGACGACAGGCGAGCTCGTAAGTCGTCTGAACCGATTGTATAGCTCGATTCAAGGATGGATCGGACCACTGGCGGCCGATCAGGAAATGCAGAGCCTCTTCTTGAGGAACAAGCTTGCCGAACTGTCTGAACAATGGGAAGAGCTGGAAGAGGACTTGCCCCGATGAGGTGACCATTCCGAACAAGGGATGCAATTGGAGTATTTCAAAGCTCCAAAGGGGTATATCTGAGACGATTAAACACTGATGATCATGGACCTTTTACTGAAGATCCGCGGGGGAATCGGAATGGGTCTCAGTTGGGCCGTGGTTGCTTTTCTACTAGGCGGGATACCTGAGTTAATAGGAAATATCTGGCCAAATTCAGTCACAAACGCAGTCGATATATGGCCAGCAGCGCTAGCTATTCCCGCTTTTTTTGGTGGGGCAGGGTTTTCTATCGTTCTAGCACTTGCCGGGGAAAATACCCACTTTGAAGAGTTCTCATTAGGTCGCTTTGCAATATTCGGTGCTATAGGAGGAGCCTTAGCTAGCAGCTTTCCAGCTTTACTGCTGAGCTTAGGATTGATCTCTCCCAATGTCCCCATAGGACAAATCACCTTGGCACTGTTGGGACCTTTGTGTGTGGGCGGTGCGGTCGCTGCTATGATCACACTCGTCGTAGCAAGAATGTCTGAGAATCGGGATCTCCTGGACGCCAAACGTGATATTGATCGATTGCCTGTTCGAGATTGAACCGGAGAAGAAAAGTTCTCCGACACACCGAGTAGATTGGCTGACGCGGATTCGGTTCATTCCAAACGCGTGGCCGTTAGGGAACGAACGAATCCTCAGGGCTGAGCCCACATGCGAACTGAGCGAGTAGGTTAGCCGCAGCGTCGAGATCGGAGAGGGCCACCGTCTCGACTGCACTGTGCATATAGCGGTTGGGGATTTGGACCAACCCTGTAGCTACACCGGCACGTGTGACTTGGAGTGCGTTTGAGTCGTTGGGTGCGGCTCGACCTAATGCCGCTACTTGGACAGGGATCTCGGCGGTTTTTGCGATCGACTCCAGTCGTTGGTGCACCCGCGGATTGATATTTGGCCCTCGTGAAACCACGGGTCCTGAACCCAAGTCGATAATACCGAGCTGTTTCTTGTCGACCCCGGGACAATCAGTTGCGTGTGTGACATCGACTGCGATCGCTACTTGAGGGTCGATGCTATAGGCGGCGGTCCGCGCGCCTCGGAGCCCTATTTCTTCTTGCACTGTGGAGGCTACTACCAATTTGCAGGACAGTCCTTTATCTGCCGCTCGGCGCATCGCCTCGAAAACCACCCACACACCACTACGGTTATCCATCGCAGGAGCGTTGGCAATCCCGTTCCACATTTCTTGAATGCCGAGTTGAACGGTTATGGGGTCACCGATCGAAATGACTGAAGTTGCATCATCTCGGTCTTTTGCACCGATATCGACCCACATCTTCTCAGGATCAACAACCTTTTTTTTCTCGTCATCGGTGAGCAAGTGGATTGCTTTGCGGGAGATTACTCCGGCGACGGTAGTATTCGCTGCCCAGACGTTCACCCGCTGACCGACGAGTTGCTGTGGATCCCACCCTCCTACCGTCTGAAAGAAGAGGTATCCTGATTCATCGATATGGGAGACTACCATACCTAACTGGTCGCAGTGCCCATCGAACATCAAGGTAGGACTTCCACCTGCATTTGTAGTAGCGATTACGTTGCCGTGCAGGTCTGTTTGGATTTCCTCAGCAAACGGTTTGACGTATTCACGAACGATCTCTTGGACGGCCTGCTCGTAGCCAGATACGCCAGGCGCGGATAAGAGGTCCTCTAAGAACGAGCGTGCTGAGATTTCCATTTTCCCCTTGGGTAGTCAGTGGCACGGACGTTGTTTCGGCGGGGGAATTTACTTGTCGCTGCTTTCCCCGCTCGAGATCAAGATTCTTACGCTTCTAACCGATATGAAATCTTTGTCTAACACGCAGAGATCCTAGCCCAGTTCCTTTAGAAACTACCTACGGATCACTTCAGCGTCTTCGAAGAAGGAACCGAGCGCGTTGCGTGGGTCCAACTCTGAAACGAAGAGTGTGGCCCCGAAGGTAGAGGAGCTGTATGTACCGACCCAGATGTCGTACACGCCTGATGGCGCCTTTGCTATTTGGATGATTGGGTCCGTGTCTCCGAAGCCGTCGTCGTCACAGGACCAAGAGCCGTCAGGTGTGTTTACTAGGAGTGTTGCGTCTGCTCCTCCCTTGGACATCACGTAGATGTATAGGGTGGATCCTCCGCCTTCCCATGTGAGTTCGATATCGGGAGCGTTGGCTACATATCCATATGAGCACGATCCATGGTCGGGGCTTATCGAGCCACCGGCCGTCAGATGCTTTGCCCAGGGGTCCGGGTTGAAGCCTGCTGACAGTGCTATGTCACCGTAGGCCGCGTCTGCTGAGATCGACTGTCCGGCAGCACTGAGAGGAAACACGATATAAACCAGCGCGATAAAGAGTGAGGGCTTTCTCATTGGACCTTTTGGGCTGAGATCTTCTTGGGTTTTAAGATCCCGAATGATAAGTGCACCGAGGGTTATTTTGCACGCCCCTCCACGTTGACGATTTACTACCTCATCGTGAATTTGCGCTTTGCCAGTCGCCAAGAAACCTTTCCGCGCACGCTTGCCCTAATGTGAACATTACGTGCATTTGTTGCATGCTGAACGAACCTACCCATGATCGAATCCAGTGGATTACCGGAGCCCCGTCGCTGTCGTCTTCTTCAAGTTGTGTTCGGAGCGAGTATATGATCTGGCCCGGCTCGTAGAACGTGTCGACATGGCAGGCGATGGTGTATCGGGCACCTGGTTGGAAGACAGGAGCTATTTCTGCTGAAGAGATAGTTTCCTCGAACGTCATCCGCAGTGCTTGACTGAACTGATCAGCCGTAGCTCCTCCGACGTCCATGGTGATCGCCTCATCCCAATTCGCCTCGACACGCACGTCTATTGATGTGACCCCGCTTAGCCTTCTGACGTCCTCTGTAGACTGTGCTGTAGCCGAGCCGGCGCCCAAGAAGAGGGCGAAGGTCAGTCGAAGTGCGATACGGTAGTGTGGGGTCACTG
>DEAT01000020.1:17481-28473 GCA_002348265.1 Gemmatimonadales bacterium UBA2975
ACTATTGCTAAATAACATCGCCCACGCGTCGGATACCTTCTTCGATCCTGTCGAGGTCATTAACGAGTGGTCCGTATGAGATCCGTACACCGTTCGTTATTGATGGGCCGAAACCGCTACCGGGCACAAAGATCACCCCGGTGCTGGCCAAGACCTCGCGAACGAACTCGTCGCCGTTCCTACCTACGTCCATGACTGTGTAAAGGCCACCCTGGGGGTCTAGGCGCGGCATTCCTATGTAACGATCTATGCACTCGGTCGTGTGACGGGCGGCTTTTTCGTACAGTTCATTGGTCTCATTCATATAGGACTGAAGAGAACCATCAGATAGTGCTTTCTTGAGGTAGGCGGCGAGCGCGTATTGGTGGACACTGTCTGGGCACAGCGCCGTGCTCTGTTGAACGATTTCGAGCGCTTCGATCACATGGGGGGCGGCCTCGACCCACCCTAGGCGACGCCCGAGTCCACGGCACCACTTCGAGTTGGAGTGGAGACGAATCAGGTTTGGGTGTTCAGACGGACTGGCCGAAAAGTGGTCGGGAACCAATTCGGTGAAACACTGAGCCCGGTATGCGAAGTCCACTATTACGAAGCAATCAGCTTGTTCCGCTATACGGAGTATGTCGTCGAAGACATTGTCTGGGATCAAACGACTCGTCGGGTTATCTGGTGATGAGAAAAGTAAGAGACGTGGATTGTATTCCGACACGAGTTCCTGGAAGGATGAGACGACCGACTCTCTGTCTCTCATAAATGCCCATTTTTCGGCATCGAATACGGGAAGCCAAATGATTTCGATTCCTTCCGGCCCTAGGTTTAGCTGCGGTCCGTAGTTCGCGTAAGATGGATCGAACAGAACTACTCGATCTCCTGGGTCGAGCAGAGTGGTAAAGAGCGTGTGGGTAATTTGGGTCGAGCTCCCCCCCACCAGAATATTGTCATCTGATAAGTCACGAGTCCCGTACAGCGCAGCGTCAACAGAGATCAGGGCTTCGCGCAGACTGGGAAGTCCGCGTGTTGGGGAGTATGCTCCTAATTCATGGAACAACACAGGGTCGTCTGATATGGCAGAGTACTCGGTTCTCAGTTTCTCTGGCGCCTTGTGATTGACCCAACCGCCTGCGAACGAGATTACATCGTCGGGGTCCAATCCCATCGCGACGATGTTGCTTCGGTCGGCGAGTTTCATGATCTCGCGGATAGGCGACTGCTTGAGCTGGCCTTCGCGGAGGCGACGAGCGACGAGTGGGGTGGCCATGGAGGTTCGTTGGTGGATGGAGTATCCCTAACAAAGTCAAATGTTAGGCCAAGCTCTGAGAGTAGCATCGAAGAGTCAACTGAAGATTCATCTGGCGGTTGCGGCTTATAAGCCCGAGCTTCGGTAGATGGAGGGACATCCCATGATTCAGATCGCTAGATCAATCGTCGCAACGACGTTATTCACGATATGTTTTTTTTCAATTGCCGTTCCCGCTGAGGGCCAGAGGCGAGTAGCGCCAGATTCACTTCGAATGATTCAAGAGATCGAACCACTGCACGGTACTCGAGGGACTTTGGTTACGGTTTACACTGAGAACCTTCCACTTCAGGCCAAAGTCCACGTTGGAGTCGGTGCGACTCGGACAGGATTCGAAGCACTCTCTGAGGGAGAGCAGGGCATGTGGGGTGAGGTTTCTGGTACTATTGCAATCCCGGAGACAGCACCGTATGACCGTGCGCTTCTGATCGTGGCGTTCGATGCAATTTTCGCTCCGATTGGGCTGTCGGATCCGTTCCACGTCACTCGCTCAGATGGTACGCTTCAGCGCACCGGACGAATTACGGAAGAGGGTGTGGAATGCTTGGCGATGAGGGATGAGGACGAGTTTCTCTATACGCTTGTTGGAAATTTAGATGGTCTTTCCGAGGGGGACCCAGTTGTTGTTGAAGCCCGTTACGTGGAAGTGAGCGCCTGTCAGCAGGGCACTACACTTGAGGTTATTGAGTCTCGACCACCGCCGTCGTGACCAGTAAGCTCTCAACGCTTAACAAATACAGCGCACGGATTACGCAGCAGCCCGCTCAGGCGAGTTCTCGGGCCATGCTTTATGCTGCCGGCTTGAAGGACGAAGATTTAGATAAGCCTCAAGTCGGAATCGCTTCGATGTGGTGGGACGGCAACCCGTGCAACATGCACCTGCTAAATCTTGCCACCGAGATTGCGAGTGGCGCGACCCAAGCAGGGTTAGTCCCGATGCGATTCAACACCATCGGAGTCAGTGATGGAATATCGATGGGTACGGCTGGGATGAGTTACTCACTTCCTTCTAGGGATCTGATCGCCGATTCTATTGAGACTGTGGTTAGCGCGCAGTGGTATGACGGCATTGTGACAGTTCCAGGATGCGACAAGAACATGCCAGGCTCACTTATGGCGATGGCGCGACTGAATCGCCCAGGGTTGATGGTGTACGGGGGGACGATTGCTCCGGGTGATCTGGATGGTGAGCGACTCGACATAGTGAGCGCCTTCGAAGCATACGGGGAGTTCGTAGCAGGTTCTATCGACAAGGAAAAGTTCGACGCAGTGGTGAGAAACGCTTGTCCGGGCGCTGGAGCCTGCGGCGGTATGTATACAGCCAATACTATGGCCAGTGCAGCCGAGGCTCTCGGGATGACTCTTCCTTACAGCTCGTCAATCCCAGCGGCCGAGGATAGAAAGAAAGATGAATGCAGACGGGCAGGTGTGTTTTTGAGACGTCTGCTTGAAGAAGATCTCCGGCCTCGCGACATCATGACACGGGCTGCGTTCGAAAACGCGATGGTGTTGGTGACGATTTTGGGAGGGTCGACCAACGCAGTGCTGCATCTTTTGGCTATCGCTCACTCAGCGGAAGTCGAGCTTACTCTCGATGATTTTCAGGCGGTGAGTGACCGCACACCGTATCTATCTGATCTAAAGCCTAGCGGTCGTTACGTAATGCAAGACCTCGATCGTGTCGGAGGAGTGCCGGCCGTGCTTCGTATGTTACTGGATGCGAGTCTAATAGACGGTAGTTGCCTGACCGTAACGGGTTGTACCGTAGAGGAGAATCTCCGTGAGGTCGCTCCGATTAGTGTTAAGCAGGAGGTGGTGCGGCCACTCAGTGACCCGATTAAGGCTACGGGGCATCTACGGATCATGAGAGGCTCTCTGGCCCCAGAGGGGGCGGTTGCGAAAATCACCGGCAAGGAAGGTGTTCAGTTTTCAGGGCCGGCACGTGTCTTCGACCGAGAGGAAGCAGCGCTTGCTGCACTTGAGCGTAACGAGATTCTGTCGGGGGATGTGGTCGTAATCCGCTACGAAGGTCCCCGAGGTGGTCCTGGGATGCCGGAGATGCTAACGATAACCTCTGCGATAATGGGTGCAGGACTCGGATCTGAGGTTGCATTGGTCACTGACGGGCGGTTTTCCGGAGGTAGCCATGGCTTTGTGATCGGGCACGTTACACCAGAGGCACAGAACGGTGGCCCGATTGCACTAGTTGAAGATGGGGATCGGATTACGATTGACGCTGAGAGAAATGACATCGTTTGGGAAGTAGATGTTGAGGAGGCAGAAAGAAGAAGAACTGCTTGGACAGAGCCTCCGCTGGCTGCTAAAAGAGGAGTGCTTCAACGTTACATCCGTTCCGTGTCCTCTGCGTCTCTCGGGTGTGTGACCGACATATGAAAGTGGTGGTTGTTGGAGCCGGGGGCCTTGGTAGCTACATCGGGGCGGTTCTTTCGCAGACCGGTCACGACGTTACGCTGGTAGTCCGCGGAGCTCATCGCACTGCAATTGAGAAGAACGGACTTAGGGTGAGAAGTCACGCTGGTGACTTTGATGCAAAGGTGCATTGTGTCGCCTCCGCAATGGAGGTAGACGCGGCGGATCTTGCTTTGCTCGTAACAAAGACCTTTTCCCTAGACGACGTGGCGGATCAGTTGGTGCACCTTTCGGGCTCAGGTGCGCATGTCGTTTCATTGCTCAACGGGATAACCGCGTTTGACCGTATGGAATTGCATGGAGTTTCTCGGGATGTGATGGCCGATGGCGTGGCGTACATGACGTCGTTTCGAGTTGAGCCTGGGGTTGTGGAACGTAAGGCAGCCCATCAGAGGATTGTCCTAGACGCGTCAGCTGGACCTGTTTCAAGAATGAGGCAGGCATTCGAAGGAACGCTCGTCGAGATCACAACGGTTCCAGACATCAAGGTTGAGTTATGGGAAAAGATGTCTGTAGTGTGTTCCCTCGCTGTTTTGTGTGCGATTGGGGAGCGGAATATGGGATCAGTGCGAGGTCATCCTTATGGAGCTGAATTGCAGCACCGCGTCATCGCAGAGGTCCTTGATGTTGGTCGAGCTAACGGAGTGCCAATCCCTTCCGATACAGAGAAGAAGATTAGCGAAACACTCGATCGATTTCCGGACGACTTTTTTCCTAGCGTCATCCATGACTTAAATCAGGGAAGGCGAACTGAGATGGATGATTTAGGAGGGGAGATCTCCCGCCTTGGCCGTGCCTGCGGCATCCCGACACCCCTGCATGATGCTGGGTCGGTTATTGTTCACCTCGCTGAGGTTCAAAATGCCTCTGGGTAAATGAGCTTCTCGCTCTCTCTCGGCGCAGTGATGCTACTTCCGGTACTGGAGTTGAACCAAAGGCAAGTTTGCTTCCAGGATCCAGCTGAGTCCTAAGCAGGTCATTATCCCAAAAAGCTTCTGCCACGTGGGTATCTCCTCGAAGAAGAGAAGGGAGCTATCCATGTGCGCTGAAAGGAAGTGAGCGGAGCCAGTCAGACTTTTGGATTAGTCAGAAAATATTCTGTTCAACAGGAAGCTTCTCAGCGAAGCGATTATGCCGGAAGTGATCGACGTCCACAGTCTTAGTATCTCCGTCGGCGATCATCTCTGCTACGGCGACTCCGGTAGCGGGAGCATGCATGATGCCGTGTCCGGAAAATCCGCAGGCGTCAATCCACCCTCGGGTGTCCGGATGCGGACCGATGATGGGGCTGTTGTCTGGGCTAACCCCGTAATAGCCCCACCAGCTTCCTCTGAGATCGATCCCCATATCTTCCCACCACGAATACCGATCGACTCCAGTCAGAAGTACGTGCTCTAGCCAATCTTGATCTATGCCTTCGGTGAAACCAAACTCTTGATCTAGGTTGTCGAGTCCGAAGATCACCCGGTCCAGCTCTGAACGGACGTAGACGCCCGTGGACAAGTCGATAGTAAGCGGGTAGGCACGCTTGTCCGTGATCGGGGAAGAAAGGAAGATCTGGATACGCTTAGGCCCTACAGGCACGCTCAGCCCCGCTAGGGCACCGATCTCTCCGGACCACGCGCCGGCCGCATTGACGATCCATTTGCAAGAGAAGCGATCCTCACCGGCTTCTACAAGCCAACCTTCACCTTCAGGTCTCAGCCCCGTCACAAGCGTATTCATCCTGAAGCTGACACTTAGTTCTTTAGCCATGTCAACCCAGGCCAGACACGCCATGTGCGGATCAATGATCCCGTCCCAAGGCCCGTATGTTGCGCCGGCCAGTCCCTCGGTAGAGAAAGGTATGTACTTCTGTGCTTCATCTGGATCCAGCACCTCTACGGGTGCCCCCAGTTCGTGCTGGAGACGAACTGATTCTAGATGCGTGTCCCAACGCGTTTCGGGTACTAACAACAAGTAGCCGATGTCTCTGTATCCAATATCACGACCGTACCGCTCCTCAAACGAGCGGTAAATAGGGAGGGAATAGAGTGATAGCAGGATGTTGGGGGCGGTAGTGAATTGAACACGAACTCCCGCGGCGCTCTTCCCGGTTGACCCCATTGCCGCGCCCGCATCCTTTTCAAGTACGGTCACGGTCAGGCCACGTTTAGCTAGATGCCACGCAGATGAGGCGCCATTGATACCTGAACCAATTACGACAACATCGGATGAGTGTGTGCTCAAAGTTTTTCAGGCCGTTTGAGGTATAGTCTCTCAGTATCTCCGGGACAGTATACTGCTATTGGTCCAACTTCCGGATCTTCGTACTAGAAAATCTGATCAGCAAAATGAACGTCAAAGGGGTCATAGATACTAGATTATTTAGTGAAAATATCTCTCTCTGCCACTTGCTATGGTCAAGATCTCCCGCTCTGCCACAACTGTCTTCGCGTTCACTTTCCTAGGCGCGTGCTCTGCGAGTTCCTCTGGCCCGGCAGCGACTCCGGAGCCTATGCTCGAAGAGATGGAAACCGAGAGTGCTGACCCGACGACAGCCGATGGTATCTTTACATTAGCCCAAGCTGATCGCGGTGAAGCCCTTTTTAAGTCGACGTGCAGTGAATGCCATGACTCGGCTGACTGGACGGAGACTGGTTTCAGGGGTCGCTGGGAAGACCAGTCAGTCTACCAGCTGTGGTATTACGTCAACGAGAGGATGCCATACGACAATCCGTGGAGCCTCTCGCGCCAGGAGACTACTGACGTCCTGACATACATATTCAAGCTAAACGAGCTTCCAGCAGGTGAGGATGAGCTGGCGACGGATGACGACTCGATCGACGATTATTGGATCGCTTGGAATCCTCGTCTCCCATAGACCAGAAAAGTCCATCTAGTGTCTGTCGTGTATCCGGGTTTCTGTAGTCGGTTAACGAACACACTCACGACTGTGCCAGCGGTCAGTTTATTTGTTTGATCAGCTGGCTAAAAAGCGTGAATTGGTCTGACCCGTGCCAGATCATCCATTGCACCCCATTATTCGATTCTAACACCAGTGGGGATTCGCTCCGCCTAGACGTCATTCGAAGGTTTTCTGTTCTCTTATGTTTACTGATATCTCTCTTCAGTTTCTCCGTTCTATTGTCATAGTCGCCGCTACGATCATTCTCGTAGCGATTCCCGCGTCAGCTCAGCAGCGGCCGATGACATTTATGGATGTCCAGCTCCAACGCTCGGCAGGGTCTTGGACACCGAGCCCTGACGGCCGGTCGATGCTTTATACTGTCCGAACGCCAGACTGGCAGGAGGAGACATCCCAGACGGATATCCACCTCGTATCAATGGAAGACGGTATGTCATCCAGTCGTCAGCTTACGTACACGGATCATAAAGATGAGGCACAGCCCACTTGGGCCCCGGATGGCACGTGGTTTGTCTTCGCGTCCGATCGTGATTCAGAAAACGGAGATGACCAGCTTTACATGATGCGTCACGATGGTGGTGAGGCACGGAAAATCACGGATACTAAAGACGGAGTGACAGGCTTCGACTTTAGTCCAGATGGCGTTTGGCTGGTTTATCGGAGTGGGGATGCTGGTCAGCAGCAGCTCTTTCGGATGCCTGTCACCGCTCTTTCGGTCGGTCAACCTGAGCAGATTACGTCGGGTGAGGCCGGAGTGGAGGAGTGGAGTTGGAGCCCTGACGGATCGACTGTGTACTTCGTGCGACCGGATGCGTACGACGGTGCTGATTATAGACGTCGGGATGCAGGCTTCACGGTAGACGTTCGGAATCAGGTGACAGCGCTGTCGAGCCTATGGGAGGTGTCGATGGGCGAAGGGGTAGAGCGAATACTGGAGCAGTCCGACGATTACAGCGTCGACAATTTCAACGTTTCGGATGACGGGTTATGGATTTCATTTACGGGAGGTTCGGGAGAGCGCTATGAGCGTAACATCACTGCGTCTCGGCTCTATGCGGACCAGTACCTATTGGAACTCTCTAGTGGTCATGTGGAACGATTGACTCATAATTACGAGGTTGGAGAAAGTAGTACGCAGTTCTCTCCGGATGGGAATTGGATCGCTTTCTCGGCGCCCGACGAGATGGATCGCTACTCCATGACCGAAAACAGGATCTACATTCGTGAGATTAGTGACCGAGGTGGGGAATTTCGGAAGCTTGGGTCTGGCTTTGATCAGAGCCTGTCGGTTGGTTTTTGGTCCGAGGACTCTCGGACCATCTATTTCAATGCCGGTGTGACTGTTACCCAACAGCTATGGGCTCTGGATATTGAGCAGGATGAGGTACACCAGATTACGGCAGAGAGGGCCTCCCTTTCTGTCGCACGAGATGAGTCTTCCGGTGCGATCCTGATCAATTATCAAGATCCGGTAACTCCACCAACTGTATTTACCGTAGATGGTATAGAAAATGTTGACGACCGTGACCGCTGGGTCCAACTCGTCGATGTGAACCCTCAGATGAGCGAAATTGCGCTGGGCCGCGAGGTCGAGGTTAACTGGACGTCGACCGACGGTAGGACAGTAGGTGGTGTGCTGGTGTATCCAGTGGGCTATGAGGAAGGAACCCGATATCCTCTGATCGTGGCGATTCATGGAGGACCTGCGTCTGCGGATGTCCTGCGCTTCAATGGTGGTTACGGTGCACAGGTTTATGCGGGCGCGGGGTACGCAATCCTTAAGCCGAATTACCGTGGGTCGCGTAACTACGGAAATGCACACAGGACCGACATTGTCGGCGATTACTTCACGCTAGGGTACGACGATATAATGACTGGTGTGGATTACCTGATTGAAGAGGGGATAGTCGACGGGGACCGGATGGGGGCCCTCGGTTGGAGTGCCGGCGGACACTGGTCTAACTGGATTCTTACCCAGACGGACCGCTTCAAGGCGATCAGTTCGGGTGCGGGCACGATGAACTGGATCAGCATGTACGCTCAGAGTGATGTGCAAAGGAATCGACAGTTCTACGTCGGAGACGGTTTCCTCTACGAAGACTTCGATACTTATTTTGATCAGTCACCGCTTAAGTACATAACAAATGCCAAGACACCGACGATGATCCATGTTGTCGAAGGGGATCCCCGGGTTCCAAGTCCGCAGTCGGTCGAGCTTCACATGGCACTGAAGAAACTCGATGTCCCCACTGAACTCTTCATGTACCCAGGTCGGAGCCACGGTATTCCGAATCCTCGCAATCGCTTGGTGAAGTCGGTGAGTGAGATGGCATGGATGGACCATTATGTGCGTGGCATCGGTGATAAGTTTGAGTGGGAGCAGGTGCTCGAAACACTTGAGACAGAGGCTGAGGATCCGCGCCCAGTATCGGACCAATGATGCTACGAATGCGTCGTGTTGCAGTGGTGTTTTTTGTCACGACGCTCACGATACTCTCTGCGCTCCAAGCAGAGGCGCAGGCCCCAGATAACTTCTTGGGTGAGTTCCAAAGGCAGTTCGGTGCATCTGCTCAGAAGCTCGTATCTCTGGCCGAAGCTATGCCTGCTTCAAAGTACGATTGGAGTCCAGGCGAGGGTGTCGCCAGCGTCGCACGGGTGTACATGCATATCGCCCGATACAACTACATGTATTTGCATGAAAATATGGGACGAGTGAGTCCGGTACATCCGGACGAGTACGGGAGATGGGAAGACGAGGTGTCGGACAAGGATCAAGTCGTTGCAATTCTTCAGGAGTCCATGCAATACGTCCGGGATGTAGTCGAAGCTGTTGACACTGATTCGCTAGACCAAAAGACCACCTTGTATGGTCGAGACGTAGGGGAATGGGCTGTTCTACTTCAGCTAGTTACACATATGAACGAGCATCTCGGACAGTCGATCGCGTATGCCCGTTTGAACGAAGTGGTCCCACCTTGGTCGAATTGACAAGCAAATCTTGATGGGGGAGGACGAGCTACTCTCGTCGGCCTCAGAGTCCTCTTTTTCTCTGACGGAGATCTTTTTTGAGACAGTCCAGCAGGCTAACGACCCCCGCGCTCATGCTCATCATCGCCGCGTGTTCAGGTGGATCTGAAAGTTCCGACCGACTCGAAGTAGGACAGGCGGAAACTAGCGTTGACGGCTCACAGAAGCTTCCATTGCTTTCGCTTTGGCAGTCTGGAATGCCCGCTTTCGGTGTTTTTGTGCCGAGTGATCGACCGATGAGGGCATCAGATGGCCAGTTCCAAACCCCTGTATATTCTGCCGAAGGTGGTGCGAGTCTGGCAGCGAATCCTCTACTAGACTATGTGTTCCTTAACCTGGAGTCAGCATGGGATCTGGATGCGGTGTCAGCTATTCGAGAGGGACTAGATAGCGCGGAACGTGACAGTGAAAAAGCTCTTCTGGTCAGGATTCCTCCAATTTCAAAAGATGGAGAGCAGGCCGCACGTGAGCGTGTCCACGCCGCGCTCGAAGCGGGAGCCGATGGTGTCGTCATGCCTCACGTGCGCAGTGAAGAGGAAGCTCGTTTGGCAGTCTCTTTCTTCGAGGAGGTGAATGCGAATGTCTGGTCGCCGAAAAATCCCGACGGCACGGTCTTGGCTATGATGATGATTGAGGATCCGGGCGCGCTGAAGCAGGTAGTTGAGATCGCAGACGTGCCGGGGTATAGCGTTCTAGCGTGCGGTATTGGGAGTCTCTCAAGGGCGCTAGGGGACCGAGAAGCTGGCGAGGCAGGCAACCAAGATGTTCTAGCTCAAGCTAAGAGGGTCGGTCTCCCGGATATGATCACAGCGAATGACCAAGACGTTGTGCGTCGAATTGAGGAGGGTTTTCTCGGACTCCTTATGAGTGGCCCTGACGCGGACGAGCACATTGCGGTTGGAAGGGCTGCGGCTGGGCGTTAGGAGAATCTCTTCGTACTTGATCCCGATTCGCGACGATACTTTCAGAGCGCTGCCGCGAGGCCTACTTCAAGAGCGTTCGTGAGTCGTTCCAGTGTCGATTCAGGTGTCGAACACACGGCTACACGTACTGCCCCTGGGATGGGGACTACATAGACTCCGAGTTCCCTCATTGCGGCGGCTGTGGCATCTTGATCGGGTGTGAAGACCGAGACGAAAAACCCTGAGTCAAAGTTAGGAGTGGGTAGTTCGAGTTGAGTTGCGCTGGTGTTGAACGCATCAATGCGAGTTTGTAGAAGGTCCATCAGAACTGCCCGTTCCTCGCGAACTGCGGAAGCAAGGTTTGGATCTGTTAGAAGTTTCGTAACTGCAAGCTGTCCAAGGTGTGGGGAGTTCGACCATGTAGACCT
>DEAT01000084.1:0-52479 GCA_002348265.1 Gemmatimonadales bacterium UBA2975
CTAAAGCAGGGCCTTGATGGTTTCTCAATGCGGAAACTGGCACGAAAGGTCGGTGTGACCGCTCCGGCGATTTACAGGCACTATGAAGGAAGGGAAGCGGTGCTTGCCGATGTGCTACGTGAGGCTCACCGGACCTTCTCTCGGTATTTGTACTCGGCTTTAGCGAAGCCCAGTGAGCTCGAGCGTTTTCGCGGGGCGGGTGAGGGCTTCTTGGACTTTGTCATAGATCATCCTCGCTGGTACGGGATGATGCACACCGCTCCGGAGCATTTCGGCATGGATGTTTTACCGGAGGACATCGAGGCTTTGATCTCGTCGGTACATCGGTTCTGGGTCGATCGCGTTCGTGAATGCATGGACGCAGGGATCATAAAGGAGGGAGATCCTATGATGACGTCGATCACAATGTGGGCACACGCACACGGTCTGGTGCAGCTGTATCACGAGTCCGCGCTCCCAATGACGGAAGATGAATTCCGATGGTTCTTTAAGGCTTCCGGAGCGCGAGTGATGGCAGGCGTAGCAACAGAGGAATTCGCCAGAGAATTCAGTAACAGGGTTACGCCCCTAGATGGAGAAATAACCCTCATGCCCGAGAATCGAAGCGTAAAGATTGAGACAGAATGAATACCATATTTAGCCATCTTAGGCGGCCGACCCTCACCAACTTCATCACTATCACCGCTCTTTTAGCGACCGATGTAGTGACTGTTTCAGGGCAGGAAAGCGGGAATATTGGTCTGCCCACTTTAGTTCGTGAGGCTCTCAGTTCGAACAGCCAGCTGGTAGCTGCAAGAGAGGGCTACAACTTGGCGTCAGAGCAGGTTTCCGAGGCTTGGGGTAATGTAATGCCTACCGTGGACCTCAACGCTTCATACCAGCGTAATCTATCTGTGCCGGTGAACTTCCTTCCGGCCGCGATATTTGATCCCTCTGCGGGGCCTGATGATTACCTGCCTGTGCAGTTTGGCGCCGATAACCAGTGGAATTCAACGATCTCACTTGAGCAGCCATTATTCAGGCCTGGTGTGATTGTCGCCTTGGGGGCTGCCCAGCGGTTTGAAAATTTGCAGGTCGAGGCGGTACGCGGTCAGGAACAGGCGGTGGTAACACAGGTGCGCAACGCCTATTACCAACTTCTGCTCGCTCAAGAACAGGCCAGGCTCACCGAGAGGTCTGTAACCCGAGTGCGTGAGTCCCTTGAGGAGACGAGGGCCCTAAATCGGGTTGGTTTGGCTGACGATTACGCAGTCCTTCGGCTTGAAGTAGAACTCGCGAATTTAGAGCCCAATATGCGTCGGGCAGAGAACTCGGTGTCTCAAGCCAGGCGAACCTTGGCAGTTTTGGTCGACTACCCGGACCATGAGATACTTGAGGTGCAGGGCTCCTTAGCGGAGATGGATCTCGACGACCTAGAGGCCAACAGCCCACAGAATCGCGTGATCCTCGAATTCAATGGTGCAAGACTCAGAAGTGCTGAAGCCCAAAGCGTAGATCTGGAAACGGGGTTGGCTCGTGCAGCTGAGTTTCGCTCAGACTTGCGACAGTTCGCTCTGACGGAAGAGCTTCGAAGAACAGAGATGAGGTTGGAGCAAGCCGCCTATCTTCCCGAGATCTCAGTTTTTGGAAACTATATTGTAAACGCTCAAGATAATGGCTCTCCGAGTTTTTTCGGACGAGGGGATGGTCAGAGTGCTACGTCCCGTGCTCTAGGGCTCCGTGTGAGTGTGCCCATTTTTCAGGGGCTGCGTCGGGATGCGCGTGTTGATCAAAAGCGTGCTTCTCTCCGAGAAGCTCAGGCCAACTCTCGACAAGCAGCAAGGGCTGCTCTCAGTCAGATTCGGACAATCTCCGAAGGTATAGAAGAGGCTTATTCTAGGGCATCAGCTCAGGCTCTAGCGGTTAGACGTGCGGAAAGAGGCTTTGAGATTGCAAGTGCACAGTACACTGAAGGGCTGGTGAGCCAGCTTGAACTTACGGATGCGGAAGTAGCCCTCAGGCAAACTGAGTTCAACTATGCTCAGGCCGTGTTCGACTATCTGATCGCACGTGCTCAGTTCGACGAAGCAACAGGTCAGGTACCCCTTGTCGATGTGCTTCTTGAGCAGCGGGGCGAGGGTTGATGGAGAGTACAACGGTGAACTATACAGAGAAGTGGATAATGGGACACAAGTGCAAGATGTCTGCCTCGCTCTGCTTAGTCAGCGCTGCAACGGTGCTGTCTGCGTGCGGGTCACCGGAGGCGGAAAGCTTTATGGACGCGGGTTTGAATACGGAGTTCGCTCGGGTAATAAACGTGGAGGTGTCACCGATTGTCACGGAGCCCTTCATTGAGGAAATCCGACTCACATCGGTCGCTACGGCGAATCAGGATGTGATGATTGAGGCCGAAGAAAGTGGTCGTGTCATAGAACTTTATGCTGATCGCGGGGACGAGGTCCGTCGGGGAGCTGCGATTGTAAAGATTGACGATACGATTTTACGATCACAGGTAGACCAAGCACGTGCTGCATCAAACCTGGCGACCCAGACTTGGGAGCGACGTAAGCGACTGTTTGAGGAAGATCAGGTCGGTTCAGAAATCGCTTATCTAGAAGCTCGCGCGGCAGCTGAGCAGGCGTCGGCAACACTGGCGGGCTTACAGGAACGTTTAGCTCGGACGCTGGTTCGCGCTCCGTTTTCTGGCGTCTTGGATGAACGTCACGTTGATGTGGGTACGATGGTCGGCCCGGGTAAGACAGTTGGAAGGATTGTAGATCTCAATCCAATCAAGGTCTTTGCGGGTGTGCCTGAGCGTTACGCAATGGATGTCCGTGTTGGAGCAGGTGCTCAGCTCAAGTTCGAAGCGCTTGGTGAGGGTGTGTACACATCATCGATTCGTTATGTCGGATCCACGATCAATCCTCGAAGTCGGACTTTCTCAATTGAAGTAGAAGTGCCGAATCCAAACGGTGCCATCAAGCCGGAGATGGTTTCGAACATGTCGATTACCCGACAGAAGGTGGAGGATGCCATCGTAGTACCTCAGGACGCGCTGATCCGGGTTGAAAGAGGCTATGTAGCTTTCGTCGCCGTGGATCGTGGCCAGGTCGAGGTAGCCGAACGGCGTGATTTAGTTTTGGGCCCTACAAGACGAAACCTCGTTGTGGTGACTGATGGGCTAAGACCGGGGGATCGACTGATTGTCATGGGTCAAAAATCCGTAGCCGATGGCGACCGGGTTAACGTGGTCGGGAGCGGTAGGGGTTAAGATGACCGAAAATCAAGACATTCAAACGGAGCGGCAGAGTCGAAGGATTGAAGGCTTTAAGGAGTTTGCTGCTACCAGTTTTGCGGTGGAGCATCGAACTTCGATCTTGGCGTTACTAGCGATCATTGCAATCATGGGCAGCATCGCCTACCGAACCACACCTAAGGAGTCTTTCCCAGAGTTGGCGGTTCCAGTTCTTGCGATAAACACAGTGTATCCCGGTGTGTCTCCAGCCGATGTGGAAAGCCAAGTCACGAGGATCATCGAAGAAGATCTCGCGACCATAAGCGATATTAAGGAACTGACATCTACGTCAGTAGAAGGATACTCGAGTGTTGTTGCTGAATTCGATACGTCGATTGACCTAAACGAAGCGCTTCAGAAGGTTCGAGAGAAAGTCGATCTGGCAAAGCCCGATCTTCCGCAGGATGCCGAAGAGCCGAGCATATTAGAATTCAATTTTTCCGAGATCCCTGTGCTTCAGGTCAACCTTTCCGGTGATTATGGATTGGTTCGGCTCAAGGAGATCGCAGAGGAACTCCAAGAAAGACTCGAGACGCTGTCCGCGGTGCTCCGAGCCGATCTCCGGGGTGGACTGGAACGAGAGGTGAAGGTCGAAGTTGACCTCTCCAGAATGAATTACTATGGGGTAGCTCTCCAAGACGTGATCGACGCGATCCGAAACGAGAATGTGAATATCCCCGGCGGAGCGATCGACGTCGGCTCCACTAAATACTTAGTCCGCATAGATGGTGAATTTGATGATCCCATGTTGATAGAGGATCTCGTAGTCACCATGAAGGAGGGACGACCAGTCTATGTGCGTGATGTCGCCACGGTCGATTTCGGTTTTGCCGAGCGTGAGAGCTTCGCTCGTATGGACGATAGATCGGTAGTGACGTTAGATGTGATCAAGCGGTCCGGTGAGAACATTATTGAGACAGCTCAGGCGATTCGTGCTGAAGTGGAGATGGTTGTTCCGTCGCTCCCTCCTACGACGGACATTCGGATCACGTCAGATCAGTCAGAGGAGATCGAGGCTATGGTTTCCAGCCTCGAAAACAACATCATATCAGGCCTGATCCTGATCGTGGGAGTGCTGTTCTTCTTCCTTGGTGCCGGAACCTCAGCATTTGTCGCGATTTCAATACCGGCATCGATGTTCCTTTCGTTTATGGTGCTGAAGGCCATGGGCGTCTCGATGAATATGATCGTCCTCTTCAGCCTGATCCTAGCATTGGGGATGCTGGTGGATAATGCGATAGTGGTCGTCGAGAACATATACAGGTACGTCGAAGAGGGTTGGGATCGCCTCACGGCCGCAAAAAAGGCGACCGGAGAGGTCGCGCTGCCGATCATCGCAGCTACGGCGACGACGCTGGCAGCATTCGCACCACTTCTATTCTGGCCGGGAGAGGTGGGGGAATTCATGGGTTATCTCCCACGTACTTTGATCATCACTCTAACTAGCTCGCTGTTCGTCGCTCTGGTGATCATTCCGACTCTGTGCGGAATGTTTATGCGGCTAGATGGAAGGCCAAGGTCACCACTGACAGCTGCGGCTCGTAGGACTTTGCTAGTAGGTGTCGCACTCATACTGCTAGGAACAGCGAGTACGAACCCACTGACAGCAGTCATGTTTACAGCCACGGTCTTTGGGATCTGGTTCCTGCACCGTTTTGTATTACGTGCTGCCGGGCGCTCTTTTCAAGACTCGCTTCTACCGAGGACGATGGACCGGTATGAGCGCGGCTTGCGTTGGTCACTCAATAACAGAGCAAGAATCATCGGATCGACGGTCGCGCTGTTCGTCGCGACATTCGTAACGTATCTAGCGACTCCACTGGGGTCAGGTCTAGAGTATTTCCCGGAGGATATGCCACCTCCGATGCTTCTGATAGACGTGGAAACCCCTGTTGGAACCAGAGCTTCTGTGACCGATGGCATCGTTCAGCGTCTCGAGAGTCAGCTCAAGGCAATGTCGGGACGCACAGACTGGGAATCAGTCGTGGCGGTTTCGGGCGGCGGCGGCGGTGGTGGAAATCCTATGGGGGGTGGCCCCTCGGGTCCTGAGGGTGGCCGAGTCTCCATTTCTCTGGTCGATTTTCAAGATCGTGAATCTGACGCCTTCGTAACGCTTGCAGAGATGCAGGCGACGATAGGGATGGAAATAGCCGGAGCTACAATCACGGTGGACAAGGTCAGTGAGGGCCCGCCCCAAGGCGCTCCTGTGAGCATTGAAATCGTGGGTGAGGATCCGGAAGAACTAAAAAGGCTTTCTGATCAGATCATGGACATTATCCAGGACTCACCGGTATTCCCTAAACTGACCGGTCTCGATAGCGATCTGGACGCCGCACGCCCAGAGTTATCGATCAGCGTAAATCGTGAAAAAGCCGCTCTCTATGATCTGAACACACAAAAGATTGGGATGGCTGTCCGAGGAGCGATTAACGGTATCGAAGCAGCTAAATACCGCACAGGTAACGACGAATACGACATTGTTGTTCGGTTAGCGCCAGAATACCGAGATGAACTTGAGGGTCTTCGGGAACTGACTGTGATGGCCGAAGGTGTTCAGGTTCCACTCCTTGAGGTTGCCACATGGGGCGTGGAGGATGGGGCGGGAGCGATCCGCCGAAAGGATCGGATGCGTATGGCCACGATTACTTCCAATGTGGCGTCTGGCTATTCAAACAATGCCATTCTTACTGAGGTTCAGTCAGAGCTGACTGAGTTCGATCAGACATTGCCGCCCGGATATACGATGCAATATTCCGGGCAGTCCCAAGAGCAAGACGAGGCTACCGAATTCCTCAGTGGTGCCTTCCTCACTGCTCTTATGTTGATCGGCTTCATACTGGTTAGCCAGTTCAACTCGGTCATCAAGCCGGTGATTATTCTAACGTCTGTGATAATGTCAACAGCAGGAGTCTTGATTGGACTTATGATCTTTCAGATGCCGTTTGGAATCATCAATACCGGAGTGGGGATCATCTCGCTCGCCGGAATAGTGGTGAACAACGCCATCATCTTGATCGATTATATTGACATCCTGCGAAACCGAGACGGTATGAATCGCCGGGAAGCTCTGGTTCAGGGGGGCAAGACGCGCTTGCGGCCTGTGGTTCTAACCGCGCTGACGACCGCACTGGGTATGGTCCCTTTAGCAATTGGACTGAATTTCGACTTCTTCGGGCTCTATGGCTCACTAGCTCCTGAGCTGTATTGGGGTGGCATGCAGGCAGCATGGTGGGGACCAATGGCCGTGGCGATTATTGCAGGGATCTTGTTCGCCACGTTTCTGACACTCGTCCTGGTCCCCGTTTTATATTCGTTAGTGGATGATGCGACGGAGTTTTTCCGCAGGCACTACACCTCTTCGGAAGCGGGTGCGGTCGCTCCACAGACTGAAAGCCAACACCCTCAACTCGAGGTCGTCGGATCTGGTAGCCACCCATCCCCTGAGTTGGGGTGAAATGCTAAGCGAGAGCCTCCGCAGAGTTCTGAGCGTTATGCTTGGTTACACGGTGGCGGCCTGGATCGTACTTTTAATGGGTGGTTGGATAGCTACTGTACTCGCCCTTCCAGTGCTGTTCGAGACGTTGCTGCGATGGGGCCTCGGCTTAGGGTTGCCATGCGCGCTTTTGATTGCATGGAATTTGCCACGGGTTGGACAACACGGAGGCGGAGGATCCGAGCGCGTTACTGATCAGTAGAGTTGAGGCGGTTTTGGACCGCTTTTACGCAAGTTTCGATGACCGTAGAGACAGGCAGAATTTCTTCGATACCTGAAACTGAACGCCCTGCCTGCCAGTATTCGGTGGTACCGCCCTCGTCGTAGGCCGTTCGTTTTAGGGTCCAAGCGGACTTCATGGAGTATATGTTCCGCATCCAGTGCTTGGTTTTATGGCCCTTCAGCATTCGTCGAGCTAGAGGGCCGGCCTTCAAGCCGAGTCTCTGCACGTAGGGTGTGTTGATCACTGCCACTGGGACACCCGTCAGACGTTCGGTCAACACTATGTCTCCTTCTTGGGCCCCGACGATGGCGCGTTTATACGCCAAGCTGGCTCGACACTCTTCCGTCGCGATGAAACGCGTCCCCATCTGGACGCCTTCATACCCCATAGACAACGCGTCTGCGAACTCTTCAGGTCGCCCGATGCCTCCTGCGCACGTGACCGGGAGGCCAAAGTCTCCAACTTCCTCCAGTAATTGATAGGCGGACCTGCCCCCGGCATGTCCTCCAGCGCGCCTGTTGACGGCGATCAGCCCATGAACGCCTGAATCCACTGCTTTTTCGGCCCATTTCCGTTCTGTGACGTCGTGATATACGACTCCGCCAACTTTGGAAACCCTATCCACCACCCACTGGGGTTTACCCAGTGAGGTTATAAAGAACCTTACGCCCTCCTCCAGAGCGATTTCGATCCATGTTTCCATGCGTTTCCGGTATGCGTTTGAAGAACCTTCAATAAGAACATTCATCCCAATAGGTCGGTCTGTGATCCTTCGGATGGCCTTAAGACCTTCACGAAAGTCCATTTTAAAGACATATGTCAATGTTACTGGTTGCACGACACCCAACCCTCCGGCATTTGAAGCAGCCGCGACGAGCTCAACGTTGGAGCACGGGTACATTGGTCCACAGATCAAGGGTACCGAGATACCTGCATCGTAAGTCAGTTTAGTTTCTAGATTGGGTTTCATGTTTGTTCTGGGGTGCGATCTAGCAGCCAGTGCGCTGTTACTACAGCAACGGTGTCTCCATCGCTGTCTCGTATAGTAGCCTCTACAGTGTGATCCACTTCAGAGAAGACTTCCGGGACCGTACATATGGCCTCAGCCAGAAGTGGACCGCGCGCCTTTTTTGTATAGCGCACGTCAAGACCAGTTAGGATTGCCCGGAGATGGGGGCTGAGTCCACTGATGAGTGAAAGGCCGGTGGCTAGCTCACCTAGGTTAGCCAGAGCTATAGCATGCACGGAGCGCAGGTGGTTTCTTACGCGCCATCTGTCTTGCAGTAGAACTTCCGCGTATCCGGGTTCGAATTGGACCACGGTGCATTTGATTGACCCCGTGTAAGGAACCATCAAGCCAAGAAGCTTGGAAAAAATCCATCGACCACCCGGGAATCTCGAGAGGAGATTCCACCACCTGTTCAGCTTAGTGCTGGGAGGTTCTTTCTTTTGAGACATCGGACTCGTCTGTTCATCTAGGCGGTATCAATCATCTTGATCTTGTTGATGTGAGGCAACGTCGAGCAGCAACTTTTCTCGTCGTATTAGGAACAGCCGCTTCACTTTATTGGGCCCAACGGGCTTTCAACAATGAGCCATAGTAGCGATTGTCTAACTCGTCCTAGACGTTGTTTGGGTGGACAGAAGGTTGTTGAGAAGTCGATTGCTTTGTGCTGAGCGTCCGAGTTCACCTCGAGAGCCTTTTTCCGGGAATCTCAAGGTCATGCTTCTCGGAGAGCCCAAATACGATCGTGTTCTCGAGAAAACGGGTGGGGAAACTTCCGTAATGAAGTGTGATGATCTTGGTAGGTCGGAGTGACCGACGAATCCTCATCCGTTAAGCGAGAATCCTTTGGAGTTCGTGTTCAGGAGTTTCGCCCTCAACGCGCTGACCTACAGGCACTGATCGAGCTCGGGGCACCGGTGACAGTGGTCCAGCTCGGCCTGATGTCGATGGGCGCCGTCGACACCGTCATGGTCGGCCGTGTGTCGGCCGCGGGCTTAGCGGCGGTTGCTTTGGGGAATCTTTATTTCCTCATGATGGCGGTTTTTGGTCAGGGCGTATTATTCGCTTTGGATCCAGTTATCGCTCAGGCTGTTGGGGCCCGCGACTCAGTAGGTGTGGCGCACGGGGTACAGAGAGGCTTAATCCTTGGAGTGGTTCTAGCTGCACTGGCGATGCTCCTAATGATCCCGGTGGGCCCCTTGTTGACGCTTGCTGGTCAGCCGGAAGAGGTGGTGCCGATTGCCGTGCGATATGTCCACGGACTTATCCTCGGGGTGTTCCCGTTCTATGCGTTCGGAGTATTCCGGCAGAGTTTACAGGCCATGGGTCGGGTTCGCGCCATAGTGCTTACAGTGCTGGTGGCGAACGTCATCAACGCCGGACTAAACTGGATTCTGATCTTTGGAAAGTTCGGGATTCCACGACTGGGTGCAGTAGGTTCTGCGTGGGCCACTAGTTTAAGTCGTTGTTTCCTCTTGGTTCTCCTCGTTGCCTTAGCGTGGTCTCAGCTTCGACCCACTATTCGTCCTTGGAGGAAGGCCTCTTTCGGTCTCGGACCGATCATCCGATTCATACGCTTGGGGGCTCCGATAGGGGCTCAGCAGCTTTTGGAATTTGGAGTTTTTGGGGCGGCAGGATTACTGATGGGATTATTGGGTACGGTTGCTATGGCTAGCCATCAGGTTGCCCTGCAACTCGCGGCTCTAACCTTTATGATTCCCGTAGGAGTGGCCCAGGCAACTAGTGTTGTAGTTGGTCAGGCTGTCGGTAGGGGAGAGCCAGAAGCCGCCCGCCGTGCAGTGGGCGCTGGGTTGGTTACCGTGACGGCATTCATGACGCTCACTGCAATGTCGTTTATTGCACTCCCAGGACCGCTCGCCCGAATCTTCTCCAATGATCAGATGGTAGTCGCCGCGGCAGCCACGCTGCTCCCGATTGCCGGAGTATTCCAGATCTTTGACGGTCTGCAAGTCGCGTCGGCCGGGGCTCTTCGTGGCATTGCTGATACACGGGTTCCAATGCTCATGAATTTTGTGGGTTTTTGGCTCATCGGACTTCCTGTATCTGCTTTGCTAGGGTTTGAGTTAGGCGCAGGGCCGCGAGGAATCTGGTGGGGTCTTGCCGTTGGTATAGGAGTGGTTGCTGTATTGTTGCTATGGCGGGTGCGAAAGCGGTTCCTTCAATCGATACAGCGTCTCGTCATAGACAGTGCCCAGACCTAGCTTTCCGATATGTCTTTCACTTTTGAGCGGCTCGACATCCCGGACGTGATTGTGGTGCGTCCTGGGAAGCATCGAGATGGTCGCGGGTCTTTTACGGAGATCTACCGGCAAGAAGAGTTTGCCGCTGCTGGGATCGCTCCGACATTCGTGCAAGAAAATATTGTCCATTCGTCAGGCGGTGTTTTACGTGGCCTTCACTATCAGTTGCCACCCGCGGCTCAGGGTAAGTTGGTTGGAGTGGTTCAGGGTCGAATTTTTGACGTTGCCGTCGATATCCGACAAGGAGGACCAACGTTTGGACATTGGCTAGGTCGTGAGCTTGATGCGGAGAAAGGAGAAATGCTTTGGATCCCGCCTGGATTTGCTCATGGGTACTGTGTGCTCTCCGAAACCGCCGATGTGCTCTATAAGGTCACTGGTTACTACGAGCCAAAGCTAAGCAGAGGTATTCGTTGGAATGATGATCTGCTGGCCATCCGATGGCCTTTGGTAACCCCTAAAATATCGGACATGGATCTTAACCAACCTGCTCTTGAGGAGTGTGAGAATCCGTTCCATATGTGAATTCTCACTTACCCAGCCCGGGTGTATTTGTAGATGAAAAGAACTGATCCCAAGACCGGTGCGACAGAGCACCATCTTAGAGTCCAGCGGACTGCTCGGTATTGGACGCTGGGAACACCGGAGTCTGCGAAAGAGCTATGGTTGGTCTTGCACGGATACAAACAACTCGCTCGTCGCTTCATTCGCCGATTTAAGCCAATCGACAACGGTCTCAGGATGATTGTCGCCCCCGAGGCACTGTCTCGATTTTATGTATCACAAGAGCAGGGAAGGCATGGTGTGGCTTCGGTGGTTGGCGCGACATGGATGACTAGAGAGGATCGCCTAAATGAGATCCGGGATTACGTTGAATACCTAGATCAATTAGTAGGAGAGATTGAGAGGGAGATCGGTAAAGTTCCTTTGACGGTTGTAGGGTTCAGTCAGGGTGTCGCAACCGCAACGCGGTGGGCGATAGGTGGGTCGAGGGCTCCGTCGCGCTTGATTCTTTGGGGAGACTTCTCGCCGCCTGACATTGACTTGAAACTTGCTCGCCAGCGTCTAGAGAGCGCGGAGCTGGTTATGGTTCGCGGAACTGAAGATCGGGCTTTGTCTCCTATGTTGAAACAGCAAGAAGAGGAGCGCCTTCGCGAGGCCGGAATCGATTACAGGATAATCAGCTATTCGGGTGGACACGACATCGACGAACAGACTCTTTTGACCTTAGCTACCATTGAGTCCAGTTGAAGCAGTGTCTTGCTGCTGTAGAGAACCGATTTTGTCTGAGTGTTTTAGGGGCTTGTGACGAACAGGATCAACTGAAGTCTCCGACAAAAGAGATCTCGGTCATTAGTTGGTGGCCAGTCTCGCGAGCTACGGTATCCCGAGCTAAGTCGATCAGTGCCCGAACCTCTGACGCTGTGGCCCCTCCGTGATTTACTATGATGTTCGCGTGGCGGTGGAAGATTCCGGCTGCTCCTTGGGAATGGCCCTTCAGTCCGCATTCGTCGATTAGACGTCCGGCGCCGATACCGTCGATCTTCTTGAAAATCGAGCCAACACTGGGGTATAGCCAGAGATCTGGATGCCGATCATCTCGCCACTCGAGGTTGCTCCTGACCACCTTCCGCATTTCTTCGACTGGTTCCTCTACTAGCGCGAACGTCGCGGAAAGAACGATATCTGATCGATGATGGAGCACACTGTGGTCGTATTCGAACTCAAAATAATCCACGTCCACAGTCTTCCTCTCACCCTCCTCGGTAAGGATCTCAGCGGATTCCAGTACCTCTTCTATAAATAAAGTTCGCTGACGATCCGGCGCTAGGAAGTGTAGATTTTGCCACAACGCTCCACCCACAGTGCTTGGTATCCCAACGAAGTGGTGTAGGCCCCCGAGGCCCCTTATAAGCGTTTCGTTTATTAGATCGGGGTACATTTCAACACCGGCTCCCGCCCGAACTCTATCATGTTCGAGGAATTCGATACCGTCTATTTCACAACGAATCACGAGTCCCCGGAAACCTGCATCAGCTACGAGAATGTTGGCGCCATGGCCAAGAAGGAACCATGGAATTTCATTCGCGCGAGCTGTACTGACTGCGCGCTCTAGCTCGTCTGCAGTTCGAACCCGAACAAGAAAGTCAGCTGGCCCACCAATGCGAAACGTGGTCATCGGAGCGAGAGGGACGTTTTCTTCCAAAGCAAGGCTACCGAGCCCGACCTCTAGTTTTCGCTTGTGGTCATTCGATGTGGGCATGTCGAAAGATAGTCCGGGTGTTAGTGGCGTACTAGCTTTTTGAGTCGTTACGACAGGTTGAGAGTCCGATCGTTTGGGTTTATGAACACTCCCCTTCGGTCGTCGATCATTAAGATCTGTGCGATGTACACCTACAAACTCTGTGCCAAGCTATTTTCTTATGACAGCTAACTCATTGAGTCATCAAATTCACACCTTATGGCATGTAGGATGGTATCTCGGGTAACTTTACTATCATCGTCTAGGAGAGCTATGAGGTTAGGGTTTCTAACGCTTTTGCTAGCGTTGTTTGGTGTGCTCTGGGTCCCTAGGAAACTAGAAGGACAGACTGAGGTCACGAGTCGGTACGCCACATTACGGGTTGGTGGGCAGTTGGATCTCCACTATATCAACGCCTCGTCCGACGCTGGTTCTCAGACGTTTCGTGTTCGACGGGGCTGGATAACGCTAAACGCGAGCTACAGCGATTTCTTAGAAGCAGTATTTGTCACGGATTTGCCTAATGACGCGACTGTTCTCGACGCTCAGATTCGGCTTCGGTTTGACCCAGGATTGCGAGTCACGTTCGGTCGCTTCAAGCGATCCTTTGACGTCTTTGTATTGAACAGTATTTCAGATGTTCAGTTTCTAGAGCGGGCAGGGGGGATCCCTGGGTATGATCGGTGCGATGGAGTAGGAGGGATTTGCTCATACGGACGACTTAGCGAAGGTCTGCTGTTCGCGAACAGAGACAGTGGTATCCGTATCGACGGACAAGTCGACTGGTTCGGGTATCAGGCAAGCTTAACCAACGGGACCAAGAATGGTGCCTTGGGCGATAACGGGTACTTGTCGTCCGCGGCGCGGCTGACCCTAGGGCTTGCGGAAGCGCTGACAGTTGGGGTTAACGTTACGCTCAAGGACTATGACGTCCAAACGCAACTCCACCGAGTTGATTATGCCAAGGCATGGGGACTGGATATCCAGCACGGCACGTGGCGTGATGGGTTGCTTATACAGGCTGCGTACATGCGCGGGCAAAATTGGAGATTGGCTACTAGAGTTCGTAACACCGTTCCCTGGTTCGATGCGAAACAGATCCAAGCCTCTTGGTATCTGTCGCACAATTCCGATCGGATAGTGGGAGTAGAGCCCATGGTCAGGGTTAGTATAGCTGATCCCAATAAGCGCTCATCCAACGAAGGGGGAATGCTCTTTACACCGGGTTTCGCGGCATACTTCCAAGGCCGTAGTAGGGTTAGTGCAAATCTCGACATGTATCGGTCATCTCATGACGGCACGTTCTGGGCACTGCGGGTTGGGACTCTGCTATACTTCTGAGTGGATTCTGAGAATACTACTGAATCTTGCCGCGATCGGCGGGTGCCCAACTAAGGTATTCGCACTATCCACTGGATTCCGTTGACATGCTAAAGGTCGCGGGACAGCTTTACGGGCTTCGTTTCTTGGTCTAAGTCCTTGGCCTGAGCCCTATTTCGGGCTGTTTTTTCGTCGAACCCCTCGCGTCCATGTTCAAGTCTCTTCGGGGCCGCCTGGTCACTATCGCACTCGTAGTGCTGATGACTGGCTGGCAGCTATACTCACACAAGTCGGAAACCGGCCAGTGGCTCAAGCTCGGGCTCGACCTCCAAGGCGGGATGCATTTGGTGCTGGAAGTCGATGATCCTGACGGTACCATGACGCCCGAGGCGAAATCAGACATGATCGATCGAGTCGAGCGGATTATCCGTACACGCATCGATGAGTTTGGTGTAGAGGAGCCCCTAATCCAAAAGGTGGGCGGTGAGCGTCTGATCGTCGAATTGGCAGGAATCGACGACGAGGAACAGGCGAAGGGCATTGTCCAGCGCAATGCTTTTCTGGAGTTCAAGAAGGTACTGCCTACCTCTGATATGGATGGTGCACTTCGTCGTATCGACAGAGCTATAGTGGCGTCTCTTGGTGTCGATTCGATCACAGCTTTAGGGAGAGCAGTGGTCACGCAGGAAACGAGCAACTTGGAGAGTCTTCTCTTTGGTGCTGACACCGCAATTGCAGGAGATAGCGCTGCTGCCGCGGCTAGTAGTGCCGCTGCTGTTTCCGACTCGATTGAGGCGGAGGAGACTGTTCTTCGTCCGTTCTCCTCGCTTCTTATGGTGGGAGATGTAGAAGGCACTTACCTAGTTTCGGCTGCGGATCGTCCAGTGGCTGAGATGTTTCTAGCGATGCCCGAGGTCGAAAGAGCCTTTCCTCGTGAGGAGATCATGCTCTGGGGGTCGGAATTGGTGGGTCAGGCAGCCCAGACCTACTACCGTCTCTATGTGCTAGAGGAGGATTCCTTCCTGACGGGAGAGCAACTCGAGGACGCAACTGCGATGCGTGATCCGCAGTTCAATACTTCTCAGGTACAGTTTCAGTTTTCCAGGGCGGGCGGGCGCCAATTTGCGCGCTTTTCAGGGGCCAACATTGGCAACTACCTGGCGATTGTGCTCGACAACGAGGTCATGAGTGCGCCGGTGATTCGAGATCGAATAGGTGCTCGTGGCCAGATTGAAATGGGTCAGGGAACACCAATGGAAGAAGCTCGTGATCTTGCTCTCGTTCTCCGGGCAGGTGCACTTCCAGCTCGGATCAATATCATAGAAGAGAGAACTGTTGGGCCTTCTTTGGGGCAGGACTCAATTGATCAGGGACAGATTGCCGGTCTCGTGGGGCTCGCTCTCGTGGTAGTTGTTATGATGATCTACTACGGGATGGCCGGCTTCTTGGCGGTTGGCGCTCTTGCTGTTTATGTGCTTTTGGTACTTGGAGGGCTGGTCGGGATGAGGGCAACGCTCACGGTACCAGGCATTGCAGGCCTGATTCTCTCCATCGGAATGGCGGTCGATGCCAATGTGCTGATCTTTGAGCGAATCAGGGAGGAATTAGATAAGGGGCGTGCGACTCGTACTGCTGTAGATGAGGGCTTTCGGCATGCCCTATCTGCGATCGTTGACGCAAATATCACCACACTCATCACCGCGCTGATCCTCTTTTATGTTGGTACGGGGCCTGTTCGAGGTTTTGCCGTAACACTCTCGATAGGAATCGTCGCGTCGTTCTTCTCCGCACTCTTTGTGACCCGCTCCTTCTTTCTGGCTTATCTGTCAGGAAAGAAGGCATCGGATCCTATTAGTATCTGAGCCGATAATATTATGAGACTCTTCAGCCAAGCTCAGTACCGCTTCATTGAAAAGCGCCGAGGCGCATATTTTGTGTCGGGCACCGTTATTGCCATGGGCATTGCGACCATGTTCTTGAATGTGGCTTCCTTGGGAAGTTGGCTTAACTACGGTGTGGATTTTCTCGGGGGATCTCTAATTCAAGTGAGATTTGAACAACAGGTAACCGCTGGTGAACTCCGTGATGCATTAGGTGGATCAGAGGCTCCGCCGATCACGCAGTTCGGATCCGAAAATGAATTTGTGATCCGCGCTCCGCTGTCCGAAGATGCATCGATCACTGAAGTAGCAGAGCAGATTGAGAGCGACGTAACGGCGAACCTTCCTAACAGCGGTGTAGAGGTCGTTCGGACAGAATTGGTTGGTGCAAAGGTTGGGGGCGAATTGCAGACCAAGGCGTTGCTGGCAGTCCTACTATCGTTCCTCCTTACGCTAGTCTACATAGCGGTCCGGTTCGAGTTTAGATTTGGATTAGCAGCAGTGATAGCGACCGCGCACGACATTTTGATCACCCTCGGATTCCTTGCTGCGTTTCGTACGGAGATCTCTTTGCCGACCGTGGCTGCGATTCTGACAATCCTGGGATATTCACTAAACGATACCATCGTGGTATTTGACCGGGTCCGGGAGAACATGAAGGCGAAGGGAGGCCGAAAGCGCGACCCTATCGAGCTGGTTAATGCATCGATCAATGAGACACTACCCAGGACAGTGCTTACCTCCGGGACGACGCTTGCTGTCTTGACGGCGCTATTGGTGCTAGGTGGTGCCGTTATCCGAGACTTTACGATCGTTCTGATTCTGGGAGTCGTCATTGGAACGTATTCCTCGATCTTTGTTGCTTCTCCTGCGCTCATTGAAATCCAGAATCGTTGGGGTGTTGCGGATCCGTCGCGGAAGAAGAAGGAACGGCCTCGGCCCGCGACGGTGTGACGGAGTATTTCGACAGTCACTGCCACCTGACCGACGCCGCGTTTAGAGACGATCGGGACGCGGTGTTCCTCAGGGCCTCCGAAGCAGGTGTCAAAGGAATGACCCTGATCTCATCGGATGCCGTTGATGCAATGCGCGCTCTAGATCTCGCTGAGAAAAGGGATGGTGTCTACAGCACAGCCGGCATTCACCCACATGCGGTAGGTGTAGTTGCTTCCGATGATCTAGACAGGGTTCGCGAGATAGCCTCCTGCAGGGCTGAGGTTGTCGCAATTGGAGAAACGGGGCTCGACTATTTTTACGAGCATGCGTCGCGAGCGGCGCAGCGAGCAGTATTCGACGCACATCTTCAACTGGGGTGCGACCTCTCACTTCCCGTCGTAGTCCATGCGCGCGAGGCGGATGATGACATTGCTGCGGCAATACGTGCTATGCCGTCAGGAACTGTAGGTGTCCTGCACTGCTTCACTGGTGGAGATCGGGCCTTTACCGAAGCAATGGCTGCGGACTGGTATGTTTCAGCATCTGGTATCGCCTCATTTAAGTCTTTCTCAGCTTCATCTTTGCTCAGGGAGGTGCCACCTGATCGCCTGTTAATAGAGACAGACTCTCCGTATCTAGCGCCGGTACCGTTTCGCGGGCGAAGGAACGAGCCAGCGAACGTGGTCCACGTTGCGCATGCCGTTGCTTCGTTACTTGAACTGTCTGATGAAGAAGTGGCCCAACGGACGACACAGAATGCTCGACGGTTTTATGGGTTAGAGGCAATATGAGCCGAACAATCAGGATCTTACCCGACACGGTAGCAAATCAGATAGCAGCGGGTGAAGCGGTAGAACGCCCTGCGTCAGCGGTTAAGGAACTCACTGAGAACGCGCTTGACGCTAACGCTTCGCGGGTTGAACTGGCGATCGAACGCGGAGGTAAGAGGCGCATCCGAGTAAGTGACAACGGAATAGGAATGGGAAGAGAGGATGCTCTCCTGTGCCTGGACCGTCACGCAACCAGCAAGATCCAGGTTACAGAAGACCTTACGGATGTGCCGACGTTCGGATTTAGGGGAGAAGCGATACCTTCGATCGCTGCTGTGTCACGGATGTCTATTGAGACGTGGGATGGAAGAGGCGAAGTTGGAACCCGCGTTAACGTAAACGCTGGCGGAATCAGTGAGATGAGCGATGTAGCCCGTCGGCGTGGGACCACTGTAGAGGTTCGAAATCTTTTCTACAATGCACCGGTACGCGCTCGTTTTCTTAAGTCGGTCAGTGCCGAGACAAGGGCTGTGAACGAAATCGTGACTGCGCTCAGTCTGGCGAATCCGAGCGTTTCATTCGTACTCACCTCTGATGACCGGATGCTACTCGATCTCTCGCCTGCAGAAGAGCCTGCAGTTCGGATAGCTCAGATATGGGGAAGAGAGCATGCGAGCACGCTAATCCCAACGTCGAGGGACGAAGATGGCCTTACCGTGGCGGGGTTGATTCAACGCCCGGACGCGGCTAGGCCAGGTTTTCGACGCAGCCATCTTTTCGTTAACGGACGCCCATTCCGGTCTCCAGCTTTGGTAAGGGCGGCAGAGCGGGGCTATCGAACAACGATTCCACAGGGTGTTCGGCCGTGGCTCTTTCTGTATTTGCAGGTTCCTGGTGATCAGGTTGACGTGAATGTGCATCCCGCCAAGTCCGAGGTGCGCTTTAGAGAGCAGAATTGCATCGAGGGTTTGATCGAAAACGCGGTTAGGTCTGCGTTGGATGGTGAGGCCAGTGCTGCCACCTTCGACCAGCCTAGAGGCGAATTGCCTTCAGTTGCGGATGAAATCGGAAAGGTCGAGCATGTAGATAAGGATACTGGGGCGAATGATCAAATGGCATTTTTCCTATCGGTAGCTCCGGATGATGGCGGGCTTGATCAGTCAGGAGTTGATGAGAGGAGTGCCATAGGTGATCATGTCCAGCCCCTCCCTGAACCGGGGACCAAGCCAAGATTATGGCAGATGCTTGATACGTACGTATTTGCTGAGACAAGAGATGGGGTCCTCATTGTAGATCAGCATGCCGCACACGAGAGGATCTTGTTTCAACGTCTTATGGATGGATTTGAGTCGGGAGGGCAGGAGAGTCAGCGACTTCTTTTCCCGTTAACGGTAAAACTGACCGCGCCTGAGGTGGCCATGATTGGAGACCTTGGAGGTCTTTTATCGGGAGCGGGATTCGAGGTCGAGGATTTTGGAGGTGATACTGTCATAGTGCATGCGGTTCCCAATCCACATCGATACTTCGACGCGGAGCGAGCGTTCCGCGAAATGATTCACGAATTGACGCATGGATCGGACCTAGTCCGTGCCGCTCGCAATCAACATGAGAGGATTGCGAGCACCTTCGCTTGTAAGAGCGCGATCAAGGCGGGGCAGAAATTGTCTGAGTCAGAAATGCAAGAGCTTTTTGATCAATTATTTGCGACAGAATTACCCCATCATGACGTGCATGGACGTCCTACGATTGTGCGGCTCTCAAAAGGAGAATTGGAGCGGAAGTTCGGTCGCAAGTGAGTATCCGTGAGAGGTCGCTCGCTCCGTTCGAGGGAATTTCCCTGGTTCTTACAGGACCCACTACGTCTGGGAAGACAGCTCTGTCAGTTGAGCTGTCGCGGAGGTTTCCGATCGAGGTGATTTCGATGGATTCCCGTCAGGTTTATAAAGGGATGGACATAGGGACTGATAAGGTCAGGGCCGAACATCGTGACATGATACCGCACCATGGCCTAGATCTAGTGACACCACGACAGCGATATTCGGCTGGGCAGTTTGGTCGGGATGCTCGTCGTTGGGTCGATGGCATCTCGTCACGTGGGGGCCTGCCCGTGATAGTCGGGGGAAGCGGTTTTTTTCTTAGAACACTGTTGAGTCCTATGTTCACCGAACCGTTTTTAGATCCGTTACGTAGGGAACGACTAAGGGAATGGCTAAGAGCCCAATCTAACGACACCCTCTCGAAATTTGTCGGTGCTTTAGATCCCGACAGAGCCGCAGTATCCGTTGCTGGCGGCCCCCAGCGGATGGCTAGAACTATCGAAGTCTCTCTTCTGACTGGTAAGACTCTCTCAAGATGGCACGTTGAGGCGCCAGCGGAGGCGCCAGGCCTGCCCGCGGTTGTGATCGTGCTTAACCTCCCCCGAGAAGAGACCGATAGACGGATCGAAGAGCGTGTGTGTCGGATGATAGAGAGGGGTTTGGAAAGTGAGGTGAGAGAATTGCTCGCTCGCGGGTATGGAGATACAGACCCAGGGATGACTGCGACTGGATATAGAGAGATGTCTATGTATGTGCGCGGAGATGTGTCATTAGAGGAGGCGAAAAGGGAAATTGTTGCCGGTACGAAAAAGTATTTGCGTCGTCAGCTCACCTGGATTAGGCATCAGCTTCCTGATCATGCTGTGACGATAGATGCGACTCAGCCGGTTAATCTCCAAGCCGACATGGTACTTCAAGCTCTCAATGCCCGAGTTGGCCAGGTGTCGGTGTGAAAATAGGGATCACGTGCTATCCGACGTACGGTGGGTCCGGAGCCGTTGCTACTGAATTGGGCTTAGCTCTAGGGGCTCGCGGGCATGAAGTGCATTTCGTTTCGTACGATCAACCCTTCCGACTAGCGGGCTTACGGGAGAGAGTGGTCTTCCATCAAGTCGAGATGGAGGACTATCCGTTATTTGAGCATCCGCCTTACGCTCTCGCATTAGCTGTAGCTCTTCACGACACCGCTCTAAGGCACGGGTTAGACCTCGTGCACATGCATTATGCCATTCCACATGCGGTGTCAGCGTACCTAGCTCGGCAAATGCTTGGAGATGAGCGGGGTCTGCGGATCGTTACAACGCTGCACGGCACCGATATCACTTTAGTCGGGCTTCACCCCTCGTTCCATGAGATCACGCGTTTTTCAATCTTGGGATCCGACGGTCTCACTGCAGTTTCAGAGTATTTGAAAGAACAGACAGTTGAAGGTTTCTCGGTTCCAGAAGAGAGGATCGAGGTGATCCCCAATTTTATTGACACAGATGTATGGCGGCCTGACCGTCAACCGTGTCAAAAGGCTATGTTCGCATCTGAGGGTGAGAGTATTGTTATGCATGTGTCGAATTTTCGATCGGTGAAGCGGGCTGAAGATGTGGTTTCCGTGTTCTCAAGAATCCAAGAGCGAGTGCCTGCTCGTCTGGTTATGGTTGGGGATGGCCCAGATCGCCCAAGGGCGAGTCAACTAGCGCGTGAACTGGATATAGAGGATCGAGTTTTGTTTCTTGGTAAACACCCGGCGGTCGAGGACCTACTTTCTTGCACAGATTTGTTTCTGCTTCCGTCCGAGAAGGAATCGTTTGGCCTTGCAGCCTTAGAGGCTATGGCGAGTGGTGTGCCCGTGATAGCAACGCGTGCGGGGGGGATGCCCGAGGTTGTGGAGGATGGTGTAAGCGGGAGACTTTTGGATGTCGGTGATGTTTCAGGGATGGCGGAAGCCGGGGTTGAGCTTCTTAAGGATAAAGATTTGCGAGAGCGCATCTCTAGTGCAGGGCTAGACGTGGCTAAATCCCGGTATTCTACTGAAATGGTCGTTCCACAGTACGAGGCATATTACGAGCGAATACTTTCATCGTGACAAAGTGGGACGCGTTTTTACTAGGTATAGTCCAAGGAGCGACCGAGTTTCTTCCCGTTTCGAGCTCTGGACACCTCGTCATCGTGCAGAGTTTGCTCTCTGTCAATGTTGAGGGAGTGGCGTTCGAGGTGATCGTCCACCTTGGTACCCTTGTTTCGATCCTGCTCGTGTACTTTAGTAGGATTAATGAGCTTACGGTTGGAGTGCTCAGGAATGACCGACGTTCACTTTCATATGCGGGCCTACTGTTTGTAGCTACGATCCCCGCGGGCCTTATAGGTATCTTGGCGAAGGAACCGATCGAACTGTTGTTTGATGCCCCTGCGGTGCCAGGTATAGCTTTGCTAGTAACCGGGGTTGTCTTGTGGAGTAGCCGGTCAGCGATAGGTCGGCAAAGGGTGACTCGACCCACTTTGACCGCAGCATTGTTGATCGGAGTGGCGCAAGCATGTGCTCTGATCCCTGGAATCTCACGATCTGGCGCAACGGTTGTAGCGGCGATGTGGCTAGGTATGGAGGCGCGTGAGGCTGCCGCCTTCTCATTCCTGATGGCTGTCCCGGTGATCGCAGGAGCTACAATGCTTCAGATTCCTGATCTTGTAGGACCTGGTCAGGAGGGACTGTCAATTTGTCTATTGGCAATCAGCGGGATAACAGCGGGGGTGACCGGAGTCCTCGCAATTCGAACGTTCGTGGGGGTCTTGGCTAGGAGGTCTTTCCACTTCTTTGCGCCGTACTGCTGGACGGTCGGACTTCTGTATCTCGCTTATCTGTTAGTCAATTGAAAGCAATTTATCCATACTCACTGGACCCCGATCGAGAACGAGAATACGGATTGCCACGTTTCGAGGTGTGGGAGTCGATTAGGTCGACGAACGACCGTGCTAGGGAGCTAGCCGTCGAGGGCTCACCACGGGGTTCGCTAGTTCTCGGTTGGGAACAAACGGAAGGGCGTGGCAGGCAGGGGAATATATGGTTTTCCGCAGCGGGAGACGGAGTATGGATGTCGTTGGTGCTGGGAGAGAATGATGTGACGACCCAGTTACCACTTCTCGTGGGTATCTCGTGTGCAGAAGTTATCGAAGAGCTAACAGGCGTGATAGTATCGATCAAATGGCCGAACGACCTGATGATAAAGGGAAGAAAGGTGGGTGGCGTTCTTGTCGAAATGGGCGATGGATGGGTGGTCGCTGGAATTGGCATCAATGTGAGGCGGAGCCCATCTGAATCGCTTCAAGCCTTTGGTGATCGCACAATACCTGCGACCTCAATTGCAGAACATTCGCATCGGATTTCGGAAATCCCGGGCCTTGCTGGACGCTTTGCTCAGCGGATTCTTGAGCGACTTGACTGTGGAAAGGGACAAGATGGAGTAGTCGATTCTTTTTTGGTTCGGGACATTTTAAGGGATCTTCCTGTTCATACCGACGAGCTTGGAATTGGCATTGCGCGTGGCATAGACGAGTTTGGCATGTTGTTGCTTGAGCAAGAGGACGGCTCCATCGTGAAAGTGCGCTCGGGGAGCGTTCGTTGTATCACATCGTCGGAGGAATAGGAGTAGCCGTGCAATTGGTGGTGGACGTTGGAAATACTGAGACTGTAGTGGGACTCACTGCATCAGCAACAACGGTTGTTGCTGAGTGGAGAGTCAGTTCGAGCGTTCCACGCACGGGTGATGAGATGACTGCTCTGATCCGAGCGTTTTTAGCCGGAGAGAATGTCAACGAATCGGAGATTGTCCGGGGAGTGTTGGCTTCGGTCGTTCCGTCCGTGAACTATGTTTGGAATAAGACTATTCGGACCATAACCGGGGTTCCGGTTATAACGGTAGGACCTAATTCCGATCTGCCTATTTCACTGGAAGTAGAGGAGCCACTTACGGTGGGTGCGGACAGGGTGGTGAACACCTTGGCAACAAAGGAAATGTTTGGTCGGGACACGATAGTAGTCGACCTGGGGACGGCGACGACATTCGATTGTATTACGGCGGGTGGAGCATTTTTGGGCGGGGTGATCTCTCCCGGAATCAGAGCAGGATTGGATTGGTTGGCGGCAAGCACGGCGAAGTTGCCTCGTATAGAGCTAAGGTCCCCCGTGGCGGTTATTGGCCGCCGGACCGAGGCCTGTATTCAGAGCGGAGCTTTTTATCAGGCCATCGAATCCATCGACGGTATTGTTTCCAGAATTAAAGAAGAGTGGAAGCGACCTGATGCGTTAGTTGTCGCGACGGGAGGGTTTGCAAGTACGATTGCACCAAACCTGAAGACGGTAGATGTGATTGAGCCGCTTCTAACTCTGTATGGTCTCGCGATCGCTGGTGAGCATCTGGCCTCCCTTGATTCACCTTTGACTAGCTAGATTCCGATTCCTCGCGCGGCTTTTACCTGATGCTATGACTCTCTCCCCCGTGTTTCGCTCTCCACAGGCTGTCCAACTCCTAGCGGAAGAAGGGGTGTGGTCTCGGCTTGCCTCGGACATTGAGGCACAGGCCGAAGCCGTCAGGGCAGTGCATATGGATTTCGAGGACGTCATAGATGGTAGTTTCCGCAAATCTTCTTCTCCGTCACTGCCGACTTTAGAGGTCACGACGTCGGAGGGATTGAGCTTTCTCCAAGAGTATTTTTTCCTGATCCTGTTCCGCTCGATCTTTCGGTCACTAGGTGTAGAGAAAAGGAGACTACAGGCTTACGCAGAGCTGAATTTCTGTATCAAGGGCACTATTACGGCAGCGGACAATATTTTCGACGATCAGTCAAAAAAACTGCTTCCATTGGCTCCGACTTCCGGATCGCGGTTTATGTCGATTCTTCAACTCATGTCGTTCGAGCGTCTGGCTCGATCAGTATTGGATCGCGCGGTCGCAGCTAGTGTCATAGAGAGAGGGTCAGTGCTAACGATCCAGCGTGCACTCATGGATCGGATGGCGGAAATAGGTGCCCTGGAGGGGTCGGAAGAGGGTGGGGTCGATGTCATACCGACACCGGAAGAGATGCTTGATCGGGTGCATAGGGTTCGAGGAGGTTCACTGTTTGCGCTTGCGTTTGAAGCTCCGTTAGTTCTCGAACAGGGGGATCTCAGGGGGCGGATAAGTGTCGCGGAGAAGGCTGTTACCCGACTGGGGACCGCGTTCCAAATTGTCGACGATCTCACTGATTTCGAATTCGATATTGCGCGACGATCTCATAATTTGCTGGTGTCTCAGGTCCACCACATGGGTACTGAGAAAGAACAACTGGCGTTAGCTGGAATCTGGGAAAGCGGACTCTGCCCGGATGGGACTGTCGAAGAGACGTTCGCCGACTCTGCCAGAAAGGTGCTTCAACTCGCGTACGTAGAAGCACGTGCCTCGTTCAAGTCACTGCAAGACCTGGGCTACTGGTTCGAACACTCGTTGGCAGACGAAGTTGTGCATGCAATAGTTGGGTTAGAGGGAGTTTCTCGGATGCAGGCACTTGCCGGGGGCGGAGAAGCCAGAGACTGACAGTAGGTTTGATAAAGGCATGTTAATTGACTCAACCTGTTGACAGGATCACCCAGGATTCGACCTTTTATGGCTCTTAGCACTCAGCGTATTAGAGTGCCAGGAATTGTATTTTTAAACTCACGACTGAGCGAAGTACGCAGGAGGACATTCGGATATGGCAGATGTGAACGTTCAGCCGCTCGCGGATCGCGTCGTGGTGAAGCCGCTAGAGGAAGCCGAGCAGATGCGCGGTGGTCTCTATATTCCCGATACGGCGAAGGAAAAGCCGTCTCAGGGTGAGGTCGTGGCTGTTGGCCCCGGCAAACTTTCCGATGAGGGTACTAGACTTGAGATGGATGTCTCAGTTGGTAACAAGGTCCTTTACGGTAAGTACAGCGGCACGGATGTCACGCTGGATGGACAGGAGTATCTCATACTCCGTGAGTCCGACATCCTCGCCATCGTCTCGTAACGCATTCGCAATCGACTAGGAGATAACGAATCATGGCAGCGAAAGAGCTCGGATTCGACGTCGAGGCGCGTGCGCGTCTCAAGGCCGGCGTCGACAAGCTGGCTTCTGCGGTCAAAGTCACTCTCGGCCCCAAGGGCCGGAATGTGGTTCTTGATCGTAAGTTCGGCTCCCCCACCGTAACCAAGGACGGAGTGTCCGTGGCCAAGGAAGTGGAGCTTGAGGATCCTGTGGAAAACATGGGTGCTCAGATGGTCAAGGAAGTCGCCACTAAAACATCCGATGTGGCGGGTGATGGAACCACAACAGCAACCGTACTTGCACAGGCAATCTTCGGTGAAGGCCTTAAGAACGTTACCGCAGGGACAAACCCGATGGGGATCCGTCGCGGTATCGACAAGGGGGTTGAGGTCGTGGTTGGAGAGTTGCAATCGCTCTCAACCGAGACTAAAGACAAGAATCACATCGCACAGGTCGGTGCGATTTCCGCTAACAACAACGCCGAAATCGGTGAGCTGATTTCGGATGCGATGGAGAAAGTTGGGAAGGATGGTGTGATTACCGTCGAGGAGGCTCGTGGACTCGAGACCACGCTTGATACGGTAGACGGCATGCAGTTCGACCGTGGGTATCTTTCACCTTACTTCGTGACCGATCCAGAGAGAATGGAGGCGGTGCTTGAGGATCCAATGATTCTCATACACGACAAGAAAATCGGTTCGATGAAGGATCTTCTACCGATCCTTGAAAAGGTCGCTCAAACCGGTCGTCCGCTGTTGATCGTGGCAGAGGATGTCGAAGGGGAGGCCCTTGCGACCCTCGTCGTGAACAAGCTTCGTGGCACGTTAAAGGTAGCCGCGGTCAAGGCGCCAGGTTTTGGTGATCGGCGCAAGGCAATGCTGCAGGATATAGCGATCCTAACAGGTGGCCAGGTGATCTCCGAGGAGGTCGGGTTTAAGCTAGAGAATGCAGTTGCTAGTGACCTAGGATCGGCTAAGCGTGTTGTGATTGATAAGGACAACACGACGGTGATTGATGGTGCCGGTGACGGTGACAACATCAAGGGACGGATCGAAGAGATCCGGGTAGCGATCGACAAGAGCTCTTCGGATTATGATCGGGAGAAGCTTCAGGAACGCTTGGCGAAGCTCGCTGGAGGTGTCGCGGTAATTAATGTTGGTGCCGCGACCGAGACCGAGATGAAAGAGAAGAAGGCACTAGTGGAAGATGCGCTGCACGCCACGCGTGCAGCCGTCGAAGAGGGTATCGTTCCAGGTGGTGGCGTTGCGCTGCTGCGCGCTCAGGCGAAGCTCGACGATCTAACACTCGATCGCGAAGACGAACAGATTGGTGTCCAAATACTTTACCGGGCTCTAGAGCATCCGATTCGTCAGATCGCCGCAAATGCTGGAGTCGAGGGAAGCATAGTAGTCGCGAAGGTCCGCGACGGTGAGGGCGCATTCGGTTACAACGCCCAGACCGACGAGTATGAGGACTTGGTCAAGTGTGGAGTTATTGACCCGACTAAGGTGGTGCGGTCAGCGCTGCAAAATGCTTCTTCGATTGCCGGTCTATTGCTTACGACCGAGGCAGTCGTTGTCGAACAGCCGGAACCCGAAGGTGCTGGAATGCCTGGTGGCGGTGGTATGCCGGACATGGGCGGGATGATGTAACTGTCGCCCTCAGGCAAGTCGAATCGAAAGTCGGTTCGGTAGATGGCCCGGTCACCAAGCAGGTGACCGGGCCATTGTTTTAGGTAACTGCTAAGTGTGACTTAGAGTTAGGACCTACTGTGCCGGTCGCTGTCAACGCGCCCCCGGCACGTAGGTTTCCTCAGCGTTAGCCGAAATGTCCTCTGGGTAGAAATACACCGGACGAAGGGCTCCAGTGGCGTAACGTTCTGCTTGATCGTTGAAATGAGGGGAGCTTGGGTCGCCACTTTCTCCTCCTGCAGTGACAGCAAGAGCGGTCACTCGTTCTCCAAACTCGACCACTGCGACGAAAGAGTTCCCACTTGTACCGTAACGCCGAGCCGTTCCGGGGTATCGACGTGCACCAAAGGAAGCGAGCGAACCCCACCGACCCGAGTGGAAGCCTACAGGGATACTCGGTTCACTGTCTGAGAATGGTTGTTGGATGTCACCATTGATGCGCTGAAAACGGTTGATCTCCCCCCACGGTATCTTCCAGTCTCCAAATTCGCTTGTCAGTAGACTGGTGGCCGCGGCTAGAGACTGAAGATGGTCATCTCTTGTTGCGCGTTTTTCTATGTACTCTAGGGCAGACATGGAATTGTCTCTCGCCTTCTGTGCCACGCGTTGCATCATATCTTCGGCCCAATATGTCGCTAATGATGTGGCTACGGATTCGACACCCCAACGGTAGTTCCAACTTCTAAGGATTTCGATTTGTTCTACGAGTTCAGCTTTTAATGAGTTCGATGTGGGAGCATTATCGTATGCCTGAATTAGTGCTGGAATTATGGGCTCGAAGGCTGGCATCTGACTGCTGTATGCTACCTCTAGGAGTCTTTCGAGCGTGAAGTCCGATCGGTTCGCTAGAACACGTATTGCGTGGATTCCGCGGGCGTTTTCGCCACTCCTCTGAAAATATCTGGGGTAGTCTGATTCTCGGGGGCTGTCGGGACCTGCAGCACTATATGGCCAATTATTGGTATTCTGAATCCAGCCTACAGGAGGATTGAAAACGTTAGGAGTTTCATCTATGGAATGAGGCATCCCCCAGTCGTTTTCCGACATGCTTCCGTCTACTGGCTGCGTCCAATCGATGTCGTTTCTCCTCTGCGGTACAAAATTTGAGTGCCAGTAGGCGATATTCCCCTCAGAATCTGCGTATACCGTGTTATTCGACGAGTTGGTGTGCATGGACATGTTTTCACGGTATCCGGCGAGATTTCTACGCTTGGTCCGGTCCCACGACTGTATGAGCGCAGACATGGGCTCTTCCATAAGCGCAGTAGCCACCCATTTCCCGTCTTGCGCACGGACTATAGGGCCGTGGTGAGTGCGGAAGGTGGTGAATGAGCGCGAATCCATGCCGGTTTCGGTCCGAAATGGAACTGTTATCTCACGAACTTGCATGGGTCGTTCTTTACCGTCGACGATGTAGAAGTACTGACCATCACGCTCGACTACTGTTTCTAAATACTCGTCGATGTTGTCGACCCCACTAGACGTATGCATCCATCCAGCGTGCTCGTTGAACCCCTGGTAGATGAAGAATTGGCCCCAGGTCGAGGCGCCGTAGGCATTCAATCCTTCATCGCTGCTCATGTGCAATTCGGAACGGAAGAAGAATGAAGTATGGGGATTGATTAAGAGTAATGAATTCCCATTCACAGTATTTTCTGGGGATATCGCTATTCCGTTAGAGCCCCGCGGTTCCTCCCAGTCGATTAGAGGTTGTTCTAAGTCCAACTGCGCCATTGCTATACCCATTGGCCCCTCTTCATAGAAGGCCTCGAGTTGACGAGTGTTCACCCTCTCGATGTCGCCACCGATCGACCCTTCTGAAAAAGTGAGTGCCATCCACGGCTCAAAACGATCTAGAACCATGGGTTCTGTTTCTGGGTGAGTATGCAAGTAATAGTTGAGACCCCCAGCCCATGCATCCATCAGGTCCTGCAACCACGTAGGACTCTGGTCGTACGTCGCTTTAATCTCAGTGGGGTTGATGAAGAGTTTCATGCGGAGGTCTCCCCACAATTCCTCTTCACCATAGGCTTCGGCTAGTCGTCCCTGTGAAAATAGGAAGTTGCGTTCGATGCGATGGAAGTCGTCTTCCGCCTGGGCAAACACTGCACCGAATACGGCGTGTGCATCTGTAGGTCCGTGCACGTGAGCTATGCCCCAGTCGTCACGGGTTATGGTTATCTCTGATGCCATCGTTTCCCAGGCAACGACTTCGGGATCAGTAGGTAGGCATGCTATGAGGGTCAAAGAAAAGAAGACTAGAAGCTTCTTCATGATGATCTGATCGGGTGAGGGGCAGAGGTGAGTTAAGTGATGCATTGTAGGATAGAGAGGACGACTGGACCATTGCCTGAGTATCGGGATGTCGGTTTTGGTCTGAAAAATCGACTAAAAAAGACAGGTAGAGGAAAATGGAGTTAGCATTGGGGTGCGGACAGGTCTCTAACGTTCTAGGATGACAGGATCCGTACACTACAGCCTGTCGTCAAAGGGTTTTTCAGATGCGTCTACTTAGCAGTCTACTATCGACATTTACGGTCATTATTTTCATACCTGTTGCAGTCGAGGCTCAGTCTCAGTCCGAAGTGTCGAGGGTGGCTGAAGCCTTAGAATGGCGGGAGATCGGCCCAACTATAATGGGTGGGCGCATTTCTGATTTGGCTGTGGTCGAGAGTGACCCGGCGGTTTTTTACGTCGGCACGGCAACCGGTGGCGTATGGAAAACCCAAAACTCCGGTATCACGTTTGATCCCATATTTGACGATCAGGTTACAGCATCGATCGGCGATGTGACGGTGGCTCCGTCAAATTCAAATGTGATATGGGTGGGTACAGGTGAACCCCAGAACCGGCAGAGTTCTCCTTGGGGCAATGGGGTTTATCGCTCTACGGATGCGGGCTTGAGTTGGGTGCATATGGGACTGGCTAATACCCATCATATATCGCGTATCCAAGTTCACCCTCATGATCCCGATATAGCATATGTAGCAGCGATGGGGCACCTGTGGGGTTCCAACCCAGAGAGAGGAGTGTACCGCACGAAGGATGGAGGTCAGAACTGGGAACTAGTGCTGTTCGTGGATGAAAATACGGGAGCTATCGACTTGGTTATGGATCCAAGTGATCCACAGACACTCTTCGCCGCGATGTACCAGCGCCAGAGAAAGGCATGGGGGTTCAATGGCGGCGGTCCGGGGAGTGGTGTCTATCGTACGACAGATGGTGGACAAAACTGGATTGAATTGACAGAAGGACTGCCGGAAGGGGACAAGGGTAGGATCGGGTTGGATGTATACAGACGAAATGGAAATTTTTTATGCGCTATAGTGGAGGCTGATGCGCGTCTTCCGGGACAGAGTTTTGGACAGAACAACAGTGATCGTACTGTCAGGAATGGTGTATACTGCTCCATGGATCGGGGTGAGAGTTGGGAACACCGATCGACTACGAACAACAGACCCATGTACTATTCTCAGATTCGGATCGATCCAAACGATCCGGAGCGAATGTATTTGGGCGGATCCAGCATGTATCGGACGTCGGATGGTGGACGCACGTTTACGTCCGATGCCGCGGCTGGCGTGCACCTAGACCATCACGCTCTTTGGATCAACCCGGACAATTCGGACCATATGATCCTTGGCAGTGATGGTGGTGTTTCCATCAGTTGGGATCGTTCCGATAATTGGTATCAGTTCCGGAATTTGCCGCTTGGTCAGTTCTACGAGATAGGTGTAGACATGCGCGATCCCTATCACGTTTGTGGGGGACTGCAAGACAACGGTTCGTGGTGCGCCCCTAGCGATACCCGATCGAATCAAGGAATTCGCACACGCGACTGGTATAACGTTGGTAGCGGAGATGGGTTCTTTACCGTTATGCACCCTTTGAACACGTCACTGATGTTCGCAGAGTCTCAGGGGGGCAATCTGATCCGGGTAAATCTTGAGACCATGGAGCGGACCCGAATGCGGCCTATTGGTCGCCCTGATGCGGATGGTGAAATGCCCCAACTTCGGTGGAATTGGGATACCCCAGTAGTTCTGTCTAGCCATGACGAGAACACGTTGTACATCGGTTCCAATATTCTCTTCCGGTCTAATGACTTAGGGCAAAGCTTCACAGCCGTCAGTGATGATCTGACATGGTCTGTGGATCGAGACACACTGAGCATTATGGGAGTGCTTGGAAGCAGCGCTCAGATGTCTCGAAATGACGGTCAGTCTTCCTATGGCAATCTGACTGCGATTGCAGAGTCTCCTTTAAATGAAGCAGTCATTTACACGGGCGCGGACGACGGGAGGGTGCACGTTACTCGAGACAGCGGACAAACGTGGACGGACGTAACCGATCGCTTAGAAGGTCTGCCAAGTTATGCGTACGTGACCCGGATCGTCGCTTCGCATGGTGAGGATGGAGAAGTTTTCGCTGCGTTCGACAACCATCGAAATGACGACTTCAATTCGTACTTGTACCACAGCGAAAACTTCGGCCAAGATTGGAAGAGGATTGGCAGTGGGCTTCCGGCCAGTTCCCTGAATGCGCTAGCACAGCATCCGGACAACGCCGAGTTGCTTTTTGTAGGTAACGAAGTGGGAGTGTATGTGTCTGCTGACGCTGGGGTGACATGGGTGCAGATGGGAACGGGTCTTCCCACCGTGCCTGTCGACGACATCAAGATTCATCCTCGCGAAAATGATTTGATCATTGGGACACACGGCCGAGGAGTGTGGATCATAGATGACATTAGCCCGCTTGAGCACCTCAGCACGAACGTGATGGCCTCCAATGCTCACATCTTTCCGATTCGCAGGGCTACGTCCTTCAATCCATATACTCCACAAGGTTGGACACCAGGTATTTTTGCAGCGCCGAATCCTCCATCGGGTGCACGAATCCGCTATCACCTCAGTAGTGATGTGGACGAACTGGAACTCCGGGTGACTGATGCCACTGGAAAGCTCGTTCGAGATCTCGAGGCGCAGATGACTTCTGGCGTGCACGAGGTGATCTGGGACCTTCGCCTGCATCTAGAGGATGAAGCGTTGGAGAGCGGCAGCTTAGGCCCACGAGTGTTGCCTGGCGCCTACATAGTCGAACTCGAGACTGGTGATGACATTGTGCAGAGCGAGATTTCAGTTCGTATGGATCCGAGGGTCGAGATCGGCCGCCGGGAGCTTATGGCCCGGCATCAGGTGATGATGGATTCGTACAGAATCGGACTTGCTCTTGAGGAGGCGGAAAGAACGCTTGAAGAGGCTACAGCTCAACTAGTGGCTGCGGATAAGCTTGTCGAAGGTCGAGATGATGAAGGGCTGATGAGTGAGATCCAGGAAGTCCGCGATAAGCTCGCTGCTCTCAGTGAAGAGCTAGATGACTCGTCAGGTGGCGGATCTGCATGGAGAGGTGTCGAGAATTCTGGAGCGATGCCGACTGCAGATGCCCTTTATCTGATTGATGAGTCTTGGGCGAAGGCCCCCGGTCTCACGGAAGGTGTGAACGCGATCATCAGCGATGTAGAATCGATTCTGAGACAGGTATACGCTCCGATAGCGATGCCAGACCTTCCAAATTTGCTTCAGATACCCTCTAGGGGTGGGTGATAGGTGCCGGAAAGCAGATTTATAGGAGCAGATCGGCTCAAGTTACTCGTCGCTTACTTGGCGGTGGCGTTTGTGATTATGCTTGCTATTGGTGCTTTTTTGGACAGGAGTGGACTTAGGAGTGGCCTGATCCTGAGCTGGCTGCTCCTGCTCCCGGTGGGGGCGTGGCATGTACTGAAGAGGCCGTTGCAATGACAAGAAGAGTGTGTACACAAGTGTTAGTCGGTGCAGGCTTGTTGGTTTGCGCCATGGGATGCGAGGAATCGTTACCCGTCCTGGTATGGCCGTCTGATGACGCAACGCCAACCGAGTTCAACCTTGCGATGAACGCTAAGATTCTGTGTTCTGGGATCTGGGTGCAGGGGCGTGACCCTGAGGTCCACATCGCTTCTGATCTTCGTCGATTCGATCACTTTGGGTGGAGCGACGACTTCGACTATGAGATAAACGAGGAACGCAAACAGGTGACTCTGTCGTCACCCAGTTCAGAGCATGCCCGGATCGCTCAGCATAATGGCGATCAAGGCTGCTCGGTGCTTCCTAGGGGTATGAGTGATATACAGTTCACTCCGTCTGATGTAGGGCGTGATTGGCCGGATTCTTCACAGATGGCTTGGCCGATGGGCGAAGTCCCTACGGGTAGTGACTTGCCGGCGGAAGTGGACGTCTCTGAGTTGAAGCAAGCGCTTGATTGGGCGATGGCGAATCATGAACACGGTCAGAACACTCGAGCGTTTTTGGTACTCTATAGAGGGCAAATTATCGGAGAGCGCTACGCTCCCGATATTCCAAGAGACATGCCTCACCTTTCCTGGTCGCAAGGGAAGTCGATCACGTCAGCGTTGGTAGGCGTCTTGATAGAACAAGGTGCGCTCGCACTTCACCAGCCTGCACCTGTACCTGAGTGGGAAGGTGACGAGCGCGGTAAGATTACAATCGCGAACCTTCTTCGAATGAGTTCGGGTCTGGATTTCAACAACTATGGACTCGGCAACGAGAACTCTCTTTCGATTGATAACCATCATTTCCGTATCTATTTCGATGGTATAGACGTATTCGAACATGCAGTCAGTTTCCCGCTTGCTACTGAGCCAGGGACCCGATGGAGCTACTTGAACTCTGATCCTCTTATGCTTGGACGGATTATCCGACAGGCTGTGGAGGGGAGGGGTGAGGATTACCATGCTTTCCCTTGGGTAGCACTTTTTGACAGGATTGGGATTAAAAATGCTGTCCTTGAGACGGATGCGTGGGGTAACTTTATTCTGACCGGTTATGACTACATGTCAGCGAGAGATTGGGCGCGTTTCGGGCTTCTCCACCTGCAGGACGGTATTTGGGAGGGAGAGCGGATTCTTCCGGAGGGTTGGGTCGACTTTGTCCGAACCCCGGCACCAGCTAGCGAGTCGAGTAACTATGGAGGGCAGTTTTGGCTCAATGCGGGTGGAGCGTATGATCGAATCCCAACAGATGCTTTTTGGCCGTCTGGTTTTATGGGACAGAACACAGTGATTATACCGTCCAGGGACCTGGTAATCGTCCGCTTAGGCCCCAGTCCCGGGGGTGGTGCTACATACATGAACGAGTATGTAGGACGAGTGTTGGATGCTATCGAACAAGTCGACACGATGTGATACTTCAGGTATGAGTGGTGTGGCTCTGACACCGAGTTCCGTACCCGGTTGACCCAGTTTACGCGTCCCGCCATCGTTGGCGTGAGCCTAACAATCAATATCACCGTGCTTGTAGTTTTTACACTTTGAACACCGAAGTTACTGACCAAAAAAACTGGTCAGGGATTTGCACACACTGGTTAGGCTTGTCCTGACCAAGAAGGAGACGCGGTGTCTGAGACTCCACCCCGGAGCCGCTTTTTTTTGATGCCGTTTAGACTATCAGAATGATTGAGCGCATTGCCATTTAAGAGGCGAACGCCTGATGTCCACAGAACAACTTAAGATCACACTTCCCAACGGTGATGTTCTCCAAATGCCCTTGGGGACCACCAGCGGTGAGGTGGCCGCTCACATTGGCCCGGGGCTCGCGAAGGCGGCTTTGGCTGCTGTGGTGAACGGCGAAACCGTGGGCCTGATGGAGCCCATCGTTGAGGACGCCGAGATACGGATCCTAACTGATAGAGATTCGGACGCTCTGCCAGTGCTTAGGCATTCGGCTGCTCACATTCTTGCAACCTCGGTGAGAGAGTTGCGTCCGGAGGCCGCTATTGGGTTCGGTCCAGCGATAGATGATGGATTTTACTATGACTTCGAGGTGGACGAGCCCTTCACGCCCGAAGACTTAGAAGCGTTTGAAAGAAAGATGAGTGATGTGGCTGCGGCGGATCAGATGTTTGAGCGTCGGCAGGTATCCAAATCTGAAGCGAGAGACCTCTTCAGTGACGACCCCTTAAAGCTGGAGCGGCTAGAAGAGTTCGAAGACGATGAGGTGATAACGGTATATGCGAACGGTCCGTTTCTGGATTTGTGCAAAGGTCCGCACATCAAGAGCACTGGGGGACTGAAGCATTTCAAGTTGACTTCTGCAGCCGGGGCGTATTGGCGGGGCGATGAGAAGCGGCAAATGCTGCAAAGGATTTATGGAACTGCGTTTCATAGGAAGAACGACCTAGAGGAGCATCTTCATCGCCTAGAGGAAGCGAAAAGGCGAGATCACCGTCGGCTGGGACGTGAGCTAGGTCTTTTCCAGTTTCATCCAGTGTCACCAGGGGCCCCGTTCTGGACTCCGCGGGGTACAATCCTTTACAACACCCTAGAGCAGTTCGTGCGTGCGCGGCAGCGTGAGGATTTCTTAGAGGTCAGGACGCCTCTCATGTATACGAAAGAGCTCTGGGAGCAATCAGGTCACTGGGGGAAATACCGAGAGAATATGTTCCTCGTGCTGGACAACGAGTCTGGTGAGCACAACATGTCGCTCAAGCCAATGAACTGTCCTTCCCATCATCTGTACTATGCGTCGGAAACTCATTCCTACAGAGAACTGCCGCTACGCTTTGTGACACTTGACGTTCTGCACCGTAATGAACTCTCAGGAGCACTCTCTGGACTGACGAGGGTTCGTCAGTTTGCTCAGGATGATTGTCACGTATATCTGCGTGAGGATCAGATCGCTGAAGAGGTCCAGTTCCTGACTGATTTCATCCTGGGCCATTATGCGGCATTCGGGCTTGAGTCTCGGGTTAAGTTCGCGACTCGACCTGAACAACGTATAGGAAGCGACGAGCAGTGGGATCATGCTGAGGCTGAGCTTAGGCAGGCTTTAGAATCGACGGGTTGTGAGTATGATGTCGAAGAGGGTGACGGGGCATTCTATGGCCCGAAAATTGACTTTCATGTCACCGATTCGATTGGACGTAGCTGGCAGCTGGGAACGATTCAACTCGACTACAGTGCACCGGAGCGATTTGGCCTGGAGTACGTCGGTAGTGACAATAAGCCTCATCGTCCGGTCATTATCCACCGTGCAGTCTGCGGCTCTTTCGAGCGATTCATCGCAATCCTCATAGAGCACTATGCAGGAGCGTTCCCCACCTGGTTGGCACCCGAGCAAGTTAGAGTCATGTCCGTTGGGCAGGACTGGGATGAGAGTGCTCATCAGTTGGTCGATGTTCTGGTGGGGGCTGGTATTAGGGCCACACTTCAATCTCGAGAGACGCTGGGTTACCGAATCCGGGAGGCAGAGTTGCACAAGATTCCCTACATGGCGGTCGTTGGAGAGAGGGAAGCGTTAGACAGCACTGTAGCAGTGCGTGAGCGTGGGAAGGGAAAGAAGCAAGAGGTGATGTCGCGAGATAGCTTTGTGAGTCTTCTTAAGGAAAAGATTAGCACCCGATCGTTAACCTGATGATCAGGTCCTGCCTGTCTCCTGACGACTGGGCGTGCGGTTTCCCAAGGGCCTTCCTACCAATTTTGAGTGGGCACAGTTGACCACTACTGCACAGAGGGCCATTTTTCCACTCGTCTTAATTGAGACAGATAGAAAATTAGGAAGCGAGTCGTGCGACCAGCGGCTCCACCTTCATGGCGCTACGCTGCGCTGAGGGTCGTACGGATCGATGGGCAGGCCACAATTGCTCAAACGGTCCGGTCGCGGCCCGGGACTCGTCTCGGGCTTTTTGTGTCTAGGGATTTGAGCCTCGGAAGAGCCTCAAACAGTGAATCTATCGGAGGGAAGGGACATCAGCAGAGATCGAGTTCGTGTTAACGACCAGATCAGGATCAGCCCGATAAGGTTGATCCAGGATGATGGAGAACAGATCGGAATTGTTTCCATTGATGAGGCTCGTGAGCGAGCTGAGGTTCGTGGAATGGACCTGGTCGAGGTAGCACCGGAAGCGAGGCCTCCTGTAGTCAAGATGATGGACTATGGGAAGTACAAGTACGAGGCAGACCGACAGCGCAGAGATGCGCGGAAGAAGCAGCACACAATTAAGGTGAAGGAAGTGAAGTTCAGGCCGGGGATAGAGGACCATGACTATAATTTCAAGGTCGGACATGCTCGGCGGTTTTTGGAGGAGGGCAATAAGGTCAAACTGACGATGATGTTTCGGGGTCGTCAGATAACCCATCCAGAGATTGGAAAGGAAGTTCTTGCGAGGGTCATGGAGGACCTCCAGGAACTCGGGCAGCCGGAATCGTTCCCGAATATGGAGGGGCGGATCATGTCTATGGTCTTAGCCCCAATAAAAGACTGAAAAGACTGACTCCCGCACGTACAGATGCGGATTGGAGTTTTGTAGTATGCCGAAGATGAAGACCCACCGGGGAGCCGCTAAGCGCTTGAAGCAAACTGGCACCGGAAAACTCAAGAGGATGAGGTCGAACAAAAGCCACATCCTCAACAAGAAGACGACGAAGCGTAAACGTCGGCTGCGTCAGCCTGAACTTGTGAGTAAGTCCGATGAGAAGCGGATGCACAAGATTTTACCTTACGGCTCCTGAGGAGGAAGAAAAATGCCTAGAGCAACCTCCGCAGTTGCGCGTAATAAGAGGAAGAAAAAAGTCTTAAAGGCCGCCAAGGGTTATTTCGGTGGACGAAAGAATCTTTACAAAACTGCAAAAGATGCGGTGGAGAAGGGTTGGGAGCATGCATACAGGGATAGAAAGAAGAAGAAGAGAAACTTTCGACGACTCTGGATCGCTCGTATAAACGCGGCTGCACGCCAGCACGACATGTCATATTCTCGCTTCATCAACGGTCTTAAGGCGGCGGGTATCGAACTTGATCGCAAGGCGCTGGCTGACCTCGCGGTCAAGAACCCCGAAGCGTTTGAGGCGATAGTGCGGGAGGCTAAGGAAGGTCTGGCAGCTAAGGCCAGCTGACCACATCAGAGAACGCTGAAACTGAGGGCTCCGCAGCGTGTGACTGCGGGGCCCTCAGCGCGTTATGGAGGAGAGAGTGGACAGAACTGAGGAGCTTCACTGGAGGTCTCTCGAGCGCATGTATTTGGGTTCGCCGATCAACACTATATACGAGCCTAGTATTTCAGTGAGTCACGAGAGCGCAGAGATATCGATCCAGATACAGGAACGATTCTTCCACGCGGCTGGGGCAATCCATGGCTCAGTAACGTGGAAAATGCTGGACGATGCGGCTTTTTTTGCCGCCGCCAGTGTGGTTGACGATGTGTTCGTTTTGACCACTTCGTTCACGAGCTACCTGACTCGCCCGGTCTCAGAGGGCGAGTTGAGGTCACTGGGCCGCATTGTGAATCGTAATCGTAGTCAGATCGTTGCCGAGGCTGTCGCTTTTAACCAAGACGGTCGTGAGGTCGGTCGAGGAAGCGGTATCTTTGTTCGGAGTAAGCAGAGCCTAGCAGAAATCCCGTTGTATGGGAGCGCGGAAGAGTGATAGCTTTCCGAAGAATCTGCGCGTAATGCGCCCAACGAATCACCGTGGCCGAGCTCTATGAGTGAGTCAAATCCGATTGCGGACCTGCAGGCGCTCGAAAAAGAGGCACTAGCAGCAGTGAAGTCGGCCCAGGATCGCGAGTCACTTGAGGAAGTGCGAGTGATGTACCTTGGGCGCAGTGAGGGTAGACTCTCAGCGATCCTGAGAGGCTTGTCTCAGGTCCCAGTAGAGCGTCGGCCTGAGGTCGGAAAGTCTGCGAATGCAGTAAAGGAAAGGGTCTCTACTGCACTTGAGGCACGGCAGTCGGAGTTAGTCGCACCATCCGCTGAAAGCGAATTAGACCTGACTATGCCGGGGCGTTCTCGCTGGCGTGGGGGGCTGCACCCCATCACCCAAGCTGTTGATGAGATTTGGCATATATTTCGAGACCTAGGTTTTGCTCGTGCCCGGGGGCCTGAGGCGGATACGGTGTGGTACAACTTTGAGGCACTCAACACACCGTTAGACCATCCTGCAGCTGACGAACAAGACACCCTCTACTTGGTCGATTCGGTTCTTCTTCGCAGTCACACATCCCCAGTCCAAATGAGGACAATGGAGGCCAACGAGCCTCCAATCCGTATTATAGCGCCGGGCTGGGTTTATCGCCGGGACACCTACGATGCTACCCACACTCCAGCGTTTATGCAGATTGAGGGGTTGGTGATTGATGAGGGGATCACCTTCGTCGATTTCAAGGCCACGCTCGCTGAGTTCGCCCGGCGCTACTGGGGACCAGATACTCAGGTTCGGTTTCGCCCTTCCTATTTTCCGTTTACCGAGCCGAGCGCAGAGGTCGATGTTAAACGGATTATAACTCGCCCAGATGGTACTCAGTATGAGACGGAATGGTTGGAGATAATGGGCTCTGGGATGGTCGATCCGAATGTGATCGCGAACGCCGGCTATGATCCTGAACGATATACAGGTTGGGCATTCGGAATGGGCCCTGGCCGGATTGCGATGCTAAAGCATGGCGTCCAAGACCTTAGGACCTTTTTCGAAAATGATATACGATTCCTCGAACAATTCGCTCGGTGAACGTTTCAACTAAGTGGTTGATTGATTTGGTGCCCGGCCTGGCGGGCGGACCCGAGGAGATCTCGGAGCACTTGGCACTACGTGGGGCGCCGGTTGACGATATCACGTCTCCGGGTAGAGATCTGAGTGATATCATTATCGGTCGGGTGATTAGGGCGCGGCAGCATCCTAATGCGGACCGGCTTCGGGTATGTGAGGTCGATAACGGAGAGGAGACAGTTCAAATCGTATGTGGCGCGCCGGTGGTGAAGGACGGGGCCTGTTACCCGTTGGCTCCGGTAGGGTCAATCCTCCCGGGTGACTTCAAAATCAAGAGATCTAAGATTCGTGGTGAAGTATCTCATGGCATGTTATGCTCTGCTAAAGAGTTAGGTCTTGGAGACGATCACTCGGGAATCATGGAGTTGGTCGGTGATTTTACTCCTGGGGAATCGTTCATCGACGCTGTGGGGCTCAATGATTTCACGCTAGACGTCGAGGTCACGGCGAATCGAGGCGACTTGCTCTCGCATGTTGGGATCGCAAGGGAGCTCGCGGCGTCGGGTGAAGGCCACATTGAGCTACCGGAAATACCTGATGTATCCGATTTGCCATTCGAATATCAAACGGGGGCCCCCGAGGTCGGGCACGCTGGATTCTCTGTCCGGATCGAAGATGAGAATCTGTGCCATCGATACATCGGTGCGGTGATTCGAGGAGTGAATGTCAAATCGTCCCCGGAATGGCTACAGGCAAGACTTCGTGGAGCTGGAGCACGACCGGTCAATAATATTGTGGATGCGACCAACTATGTATTGCTAGAGCTGGGTCAGCCGATGCATGCGTTCGACCTAGCTGAACTGAGAGGGCAATCGGTCATTGTGCGCGGAGCATCTCAAAAGGAAACAAAATTCGTAACGTTGGACGGAGAAACCCGCCCAATCAGCTCGGATATGCTCATGATATGTGACGAGGAGGTTCCAGTCGCGATTGCGGGGGTGATGGGTGGTAATAACTCTGAAGTCAGTGATAGAACGGTGGACATTCTTCTTGAGTGCGCACTGTTCGACCCGAAAGCTACTCGGACAACCAGACGTAAGCTTGGAATGTCTACTGATGCATCCTACCGCTACGAGCGGGGTGTAGATCCAGAAGGTTTGAGGAGTGCGATGGAGCGCTGCATTCAACTGGTTCTCTCTACCGCAGGTGGTGAGTTGGAGTTGCCGATACTGGATTGTAATCCAGTTCCGTTTGAAAGCAGCACAGTTGAGCTTAGGGTTTCGCGTATCGAAAAACTTCTGGGGATTCCCTTCGAGGCAGGTTATGTGGGGGATCTCCTCGCACCGCTCGGCTTCACCGTAGAAAAGGAAACAGATGGGGTGCTCCATGTTCGTGTGCCAGGTTTCCGATCTTATGATGTCACCCGAGAGGTTGATCTCATTGAAGAGGTCGCGAGGACCCATGGGTTCGACAACTTTCCAGATACTTTAGGACCACAGCGAGTGTCCTCGGTGGCTGATCATCCACTGTTTCAGCTCGAGGACCGGCTTAGGGCGGTTTTAGTGGGGCACGGTATGTTTGAGGTCCAAACGCCCGCGTTTTGTCCGGAGGGAGAGGGGGACGTCGAGGTCTCAAATCCCCTGACAACGGTTGAGCCTTTCTTGCGAAGCTCGCTGATGCCCTCCCTGCTGAGGCGGGTGGAGTACAACATGGCAAGAGGGAACAGGGATGTCCGTCTGTTTGAACTTGGAACTTCTTTTCATAAGCGAGGTTCGGGAGAGCCACCACTAGAAGAACCCCATCTCGCAGGGATTCTAACTGGGCGACGTGAGCCTCCGCACTGGTCCCGGGAAGATGAGGAGTTCTCAATTTGGGACCTGAAAGCTCTCGTAGTGGATATAGTCGGTCGGGTATACGGGGAAGAGGTGATGATTGAGTCAGGTGGTGTTAAATGCCCGACTCTCCTAGACGATGATATGTGCATCTATGTGCGCGAAGGCTCAGGAGATATAGTCGGGTATGCTGGTCGGGTAACTGATGAGGCGAGTGATCTGCCGGTGTGGGCCGGGGATGTTTGGTCCTTCGAACTGGCGTTACCTCGTAATCCATCAAAGGGAACAGAGGTAGTGGTTATCCCTCTACCGCAGTTTCCCGCTAGTGAGAGAGATCTCGCGCTTCTTCTCCCGCCTGCGGTGACTTCGGGAGAGGTAGCTGAAGCGATCCGCGGTTCTGCCGGGCCTGACCTAGAGGCGTTAGAGGTCTTTGACCTCTACGTGGGAGAGGGCATCCCTGCAGGGGTTCGGTCTGTAGCGTTTCGCTTGCGTTTTCGGTCAATAAGAAAGACCCTCAAGGACAAGCAAGTCGACAAGAACATGAGCGCTGTTCTTAAACGTCTTGAGGAGGATCTAGGTGTCGAAGCTCGAGCGTAGTGACAATTCCGTTGAGGTGGAGGCTTTCGAGCGCCTTGAATCGGCTATTGCACGTCTTGTCCGCTCAGTCGAGGAGTCTACTCGGCGTGCGGTTTCGGCAGAATCCCAAGTGCAAGAAGTCAAAACGCAGAATGTGGAAATGGCTGGTCTGGTGGAACGTTTCACAGAAAGCCCAATAGACGCCAAAGATCTCATGGCGCGACTGAAGCGACTAGAGGACGAGAACGATGATCTCAGGACTCGACTTGACCGGGGCCGCGAAGGAATTGAACGAATGATCACCCGGATCCGTTTTCTGGAGAATCAGAAATGACTTCCGATAAGAGTTCGGTGACCGTCCGGATTGCCGGTGAGGATCACAACATCCGTGCTAATGCTGAACCGGAGTACACTCGCAAATGTGCGAAGTTGGTAGATGACCGGATTCACGATATCCGGGTTGCGGCTGGATTGATCGAAGGACACAAGGCGGCGATCCTAGCAGCGCTATCGATAGCGGATGAACTCTTTCAGGCCCAAGATCAGCGAGACCGTTCGGTCGGGGAAATTATGGAGCGATTGGAGGGGCTAACTGCTCAGTTAGAAGGGGTTATCCCTCCCGAATAACCCGACTCTGACGCTCCGGATGTTTGTGTGCGCTATAGCACACGATTCGGGCAATGGGATGAAAGTGTGTATGTGGAAACTCGTATTGAGTGGGGAGTTCGGAGACGGTTGCTCCCCGTAGCGAAAGGGATTTGCATTACCCTAGTTAGATTCCGGGAACTGTGGTCCGCGATACTCGTGTTGTGGATGTCGCACGTTAAATTTTCTGAGTTAAGGACCCATCAACTCCTCCGAGAGAAAGGTACGCAATGACCCAGATTATCTCTGGTCGCGATATCTCCACCGAAATTCGAGCGGAACTGAGGGAGAAGGTTTCAGTCCTCAAATCCGACTATGGGGTCACGCCAGGTCTCGCGACAGTTCTAGTGGGATCTGATCCGGCTTCTCAGATGTACGTGGGCATGAAAAACAAGGCGGCCCAGGCGATGGGTATTCACTCCGAACAGCTGACACTTGAGACTGAGACCTCTGAAGAGGAGTTATTGGGTGCTGTGGAGGAACTGAATGGCAACCCTGAAATTCACGGTATTCTAGTCCAGCTTCCTCTGCCTGATCATATCGATGAGGCTCGGGTCATTGAGGCCATCGATCCGTCGAAAGATGTTGATGGCTTTCACCCGATTAGCGTCGGCCGTCTTGCAACGGGATCCGGAGACTACTTCGCTCCATGTACTCCGGCTGGTGTCGTCGAGATGCTTGTCCGTTCTGGCCATGATCCCGCAGGAAAGCATGTTGTCGTTGTAGGTCGATCGAACATCGTTGGGAAACCGGCCGCGGCGCTTCTTATGCGAAAAGCGGTCGGGGGCAATGCCACGGTCACGATAGCACATTCGCGGACTAAAGATCTCGCGGCAGTTACTCGCACGGCCGACATCCTGGTGGTAGCTATGGGTCGACCTGAAATGATCACTGGCGATATGGTGGCCGAGGGCTCGGTAGTGATAGATGTTGGCACAAATCGAGTTGATGATGAGACGCGTGAGAAGGGCTATCGAGTATGCGGTGACGTCCTATTTGACGAGGTCAAAGTAAAGGCCGCGGCGATTTCTCCCGTACCCGGAGGAGTAGGACCAATGACGATCACCATGCTTCTAGCCAACACGGTTAAGTCAGCGGGAATCAGCGTTGGTAGCGTAGTCTGAGCGATGTCGGAGGACGGAGGTATTGACTCGTTCGGAGGTGATGAGGGAAATACGGCCGAAGTGATTTCAGGCCCACCAGTCGGGCCCAAAGTGTGGTCGATCACGCAGGTCAATCGCGCTGTGAAGGAGATGCTGGAATCGAGTATAGATGCGCTTTGGATCGGTGGAGAGGTTGGGCAGTGGACACGGTCACGACCCGGGCACTGTTATTTCACGCTCAAGGATGAGCAAGCTGAGCTTAGAGCGGTAATGTTCGCTCGCGATGCGTCGCTCCTTCCGACGGATCCAGAGCAGGGCATGAAGGTCCGGTGTTTCGGTGATCTGACGCTGTACGAGCGGCGTGGGAACTATCAGATGATCGTAAGGAGGGTAGAGGCTGAGGGTGAAGACGGGCTGTGGCGTAAGGCGTTCGAAAAGCTCAAGGGACGTCTAGCCGGTGAGGGACTTTTAGCAGATGAACGCAAACTTCCGCTCCCGGCATATCCTGAGGTGATAGGAGTGGTCACGTCTCCGACAGGAGCCGCGCTGCGTGACATAGTGACGGTCCTGCGGCGGAGAGCCCCATGGTCCCGGATCGTACTGTCTCCATCTCGTGTGCAAGGGGAAGGAGCATCAGAGGATTTGGCTAAAGCACTAGACCGTCTGGTTGAGTCGGAAGTACCTGATGTGATTATTGTGGGTAGAGGAGGAGGTTCTCTCGAAGACTTGTGGGCATTCAACGAGGAAGCGCTGGCCAGAGCGATTGTTGCGAGTCCGATTCCGATAGTGTCTGCCGTCGGGCACGAAGTCGACATAACTATCTCCGATCTCGTCGCGGATGTAAGGGCACCGACACCCTCCGCAGCCGCGGAATTGGTAGTGCCAGATGGAGTGGTGCTTCTGTCGGATGTGCGGGCCGCACCTCTCAGATTGAGCCGCGGAGTTAGGCGGGCGGCGGAGCGTCGCAGAGCGCGGGTGACTGATCGTATGAGGGTCCTATCCCGGACGATGGAGCGCAGTATACGGCCGGCGCGCCAATCAGTCGGGATGGACTCCGAGAGGCTCGAAAGAAGCATTCAGCAGAGTCTCGACCAGAAACGTGCCGCCTTTTCTATGCTGTCTGGAAGGCTCGAGGCATTGTCTCCTCTAGCCACTCTGGCGCGAGGTTATTCTGTGGCGCGTACCTCTGACGGGACTGTACTTCGTCGAGTAACGGATTTTCATCCCGGGTTGCAGTTTGATTTGAAAGTGACAGATGGAACAGTGGAGGCGAACGCGGTAGGACCCGCGAAACCGGGAAGGGAGGAGCGATGATCGAAGGAGATGGGAACAAGGTAGGTCTTGAGGAACGTCTAGAGCGACTCGAGGCGATAATTGATCGAATGGAATCTGAAGATATAGCTCTTGATGAGGCACTTCAGCTCTTCGAAGAAGGGGTGGGCCATGTTCGGGAAGCTGAGCAGGTACTCGCTGAGACAGAGCTAAGAGTAGAGGAGCTTTTAGCAGGTGGTGAGGTCTTAGAAAGGGAGATCGAAGAGGAGTGAGCGAAGTAACCCCGGTCGATTTCAATGGATATCTTGAGGCGGAACGCTTACAAGTCGAAGAGGCGCTAGAGAGAGCAGTTAGGAAGATCGAGCGGCGTGACGATGTAACTGCTGATGAGGCTTCAGCGATTCGCTATGGGGTGATGGGGGGAGGGAAGAGACTCCGTCCGATTCTCTGCGTTACAGCTTATGTGGCTTCAGGAGGTTGCCGGAGCGCTAGCGTGTACGATTTAGCCGCCTCAGTCGAATTGGTGCATGCCTACTCACTCATGCACGATGATCTTCCTTGCATGGACGATGCTGAACTCCGACGAGGACGGCCTGCGGCCCATATTGAACATGGAGTGGTTACTGCCGTGTGGGGAGCGGCCAAACTTATCCCACTAGCGGCTATCCAGGCCCTAGAGGCTGCGAGACTATTGGGTTGTGAAGAAGCACTCGCTCGCTCGGTTTCAAAGACTCTCATGCGAGCAGCGGGTGGTGGCGGTATGGTCGGCGGGCAGTGGATGGACCTAATGAGCGAGGGTCGAGCATTAGGTCCTGAAGAATTGAATCGACTCCATCAAATGAAGACTGGAGCTTTGTTAGCAGCGTCACTTGAGGTTGGATCGGTCGCGGCGGAGGCATCTGACAAAGTAAGAGCTGCACTCGTGGAATACGGGTCGGCGGTCGGGCTCGCTTTTCAGATTGTGGACGATATCCTGGACGAGACATCCTCCTCGGAGGCTTTGGGGAAGAATCCGAGTGACGCTCAACTTCAAAAGTCTACATATACGAGCCTCCATGGATTAGATAGCGCAAAGATCAGTGCGCGTGCTGAGATTGAGCGGGCGTTGGACGCACTCGCGACCGCAAGGATTGAATGTGACGAACTGACCTCCCTCGCACATTTTGTCGTGGAGCGGGGTAGGTAACACGAGACCGGACTTTCAGGCACGGTCTATGCAGGTATCTTTTTCTGACTGCAAGAGATTCGATACAAAGGAGTGGTCCGGGTGTCCCTTCTGGATCAGATCAAATACCCCGCCGATTTACGCGCGTTTGATCAGCAGCGGCTTCCCGAAGTCGTGGATGCTGTTCGCGAGCGTCACATTGACGTGGTAGCCGCGAAGGGTGGACACTTCGGAGCGAGCCTCGGAGTGGCTGAACTCACAGTAGCTCTGCACTACGTGTACGATACGCCGAGGGACCAGTTGGTCTGGGATACCGGACACCAAGCCTATATCCACAAGATTTTAACGGGCCGCAACGAAGAACTCCCGACGATTAGGACGCGCCATGGGCTAGCTCCCTTCTGCCGTCGAGACGAATCTGAGTACGATGCATTCGGGGCTGGTCATGCTTCGACATCAATCTCTGCAGCATGGGGAATGGCGGTTGGACGTGACCTAAAGGAGGAGGATTTTGATGTCGTCGCGGTGATTGGTGACGGTGCTATGGGATGTGGTTTGGCATACGAGGCGCTAAACAACGCTGGTCATACGGACCGCGACTTTGTTGTCGTATTGAACGACAATGACATGTCCATTGCTCCAGCGGTGGGAGCTATGAACAAATACCTCACTAGCATGATCACGAATCCTGCTTATAACAAAGTTAGGCAGGTAGTTAAGGAGGTCCTCCACCGCACGCCCGGAGCGGTGGGAGATGTGATGGAAGAAGTGGCCGGTCGTATTGAGGAGTCCTTCAAGCACCTGATAACTCCAGGACTTATTTTTGAGGAGCTCGGGTTTAAGTACGTAGGCCCGATTGATGGGCATGATGTGGAGAAACTCGTCGATTCATTAAGGCGCGTAAGGAAAATGAAGGGACCCGTTCTGGTCCACATCTTAACTCAAAAGGGCAAAGGGTTCAGTCGAGCGGAAGATGATCCCTGGTGGGGGCATGCTCCTGGGACGTTTGATAAGATGACCGGTGAGGTTTCTAAGAAGTCGAGTGGCCTGCCACGTTACCAGAAAGTATTTGGAAAGGGGCTCATAGAACTAGCGGACTCCGATCCTAACGTTGTGACGATCACGGCAGCGATGCCGGATGGGACGTCGACGGACATGTTTGCAAAGGCTCATCCGCAACGGTACTTCGATGTAGGGATCGCTGAAGGTCATGGAGTTACTTTCGCAGCCGGTCTCGCAACCCAGGGTATCAAGCCAATCGTGGCGATCTACTCCACCTTTCTACAAAGGGCCTACGACAACATCGTACATGACGTAGCTCTTCAAGGGCTTCCTGTGATTTTCGGGATGGACCGGGCCGGTATTGCTGGAGAGGATGGGCCAACACACCATGGCGTGTTGGATATCCCTTACATGCTGTCTGTCCCCGGTATGACTGTGACTGCTCCGAAAGATGGGACCGAGATGCTGGCGCTTCTGCGGGCGGCTGCACAAGCAGGAGATGGGCCATGGAGTGTGAGATGGCCTCGGGCGGCGGTGCCTGAAGAGGTTCCTCACCTAGATGAGATTGATGAGATCGAGCCATGGACTTGGGAGGTGCTACGTAGAGGAGAAGATGCGGTTTTGCTAGCGACTGGAACCATGGTGTATAGCGCCCTGGAGGCAGCTAGTAGGCTAGATGCTATCGGGGTACGGACGTCCGTCGTGAATTGCCGTTTCCTAAAACCATTTGATCGGAAAATTTTCGAGGAGACGGTCCGATCGCATCCGGTGGTGATAACGCTAGAGGAGGGTCAGATCACGAATGGCTTCGGGGCTTTTATGGCGCGGGAAGTAGCAGAGCTTGGCCTAGCCAATCCGCCACGTGTTTCGGCTCTTGGTATCCCAGATGATTTCATAGAGCATGGTAACAGAGATGTTCTTCTCGAAGAGTTGGATCTAGACCCGTCAGGGATCGCCCGACAGGTGCAAGTGATCACGGGTGTTGGGGCTGAGTTGGAGACGGCATGAACATACGGCAGAGTTTTGAGGGTCCATTCCGGAGATTTGGCGTAGTGTATCGTGATGAGAGTCCTGAAGTCCTCTCAATCATCGAGCGACTGAGGATCTGGAGTGATTCGGAAGGGATTGAATTAGTCTTGGAGGGGGGCGCCGGGGAGGACGGCCAGCGCCAACTAGACGTGACCACTGATGCCTTCGACCTGCTCGTAGCTTTGGGAGGTGACGGAACGTTCCTGAGAGCCAGTAGGCTGGTGGTGGGTACGGAGACGCCTGTCCTCGGCATAAATCTGGGAAGGCTCGGCTTCCTCACGGCCGTTCCACTCGAATCCCTGGAAGAAGGCTTGGCCGAAGTCATAGCCGGAAAAGCGATGATTGAGCCACGCTTCCGATTGCGCGCCGTAATCCAGGCAAGAGATGAAGGCCACTCGGATGATTTCTTCGCGCTGAATGATATTGTCGTCCATACCACGGGCGCTGCGCGCGTAACGCCACTCTCGCTTGAAGTCAGCGATCGGGACGGTAAGATGCAGGAGGTGGGGAGTTTCGCGGCGGACGGTTTGATCATCTCAACGCCAACCGGGTCGACAGCATATTCGATGTCCGCCGGAGGCCCCATCATTGGCCCGGAAGTGGAGGCGATCGCAGTAACACCGATATGCCCACATTCACTCTCGGTGAGACCGCTGGTGCTACCGTCAACGGTAATGATCAGCGTAAGACTAGATTCCGGTGGAGATCATCAGGTCACCGTTGATGGGCAGGTCGTCAGACGACTGGCGCCAGGTGATCGAGTCGTGGTCAAGCGTGAGCCGGTGCCACTGTCACTGATTCGACTTCCCGAGCAAAGTTTCTTTGACACTTTGCGGCGGAAACTCAATTGGGCAAACCGCTTGCCGGATCGCACCTGAGTGGAAATCGGAGCGCCTCTGACGCGACCCTCTACCTAAAGAATCATGCTAGTCGAACTGCACATCCGAGACTACGCAATAGTTGACGACCTGACTCTCTCCTTGGGGCCCGGATTGAATGCGTTGACAGGGGAGACCGGTGCTGGAAAGTCGATTATTGTTGGCGCACTCTCTCTACTGCTAGGTGAGCGGGCTTCGTCAGATGTGGTGAGAACTGGGGCCGAGAGGGCATCGGTCGAGGCTGTTTTCGATCTGGAGAGGTTGCCAGCTTTGCGTGAGAGGGTAGAGGAGTTGGGCTTTCGGCTAGAGGATGGTCTTCTAATCCTGCGGCGAGAGGTCGCTGCAGCAGGGCGTAACCGTGCATGGGTGGGCGGATCCCCGACTACAGCAGGAGTTGTTGGTGAGTTAGGCTCATCTTTGGTCGATCTACACGGGCAGCATGAGCATCAGACCCTCTTAAGAGCTCGCGATCAAGTTACAATCCTAGATGCTTATGGTGCCTCGACGGCTTTGGCGAAAGAGGTCGCTCGTCGATACCGGGTGCTCCAAGCCCTCAAAGATCAATTAGAAGAGCGTGAGGAGCAGCAGAGGATCGTTGAGGCTCGCGAGGACTTTCTTCGCTTTCAACTCAACGAGATTGATGAGGCTAGTCTTGAGCCCGGTGAGGATGATAGGCTCGAAGTCGAAATGGGGCGCCATGAGCACTCCGAAGAACTTGCTCGGGCAACTCAGGCACTCAACGCGGATTTGTATTCTTCCGAGGGTGCCGTCACAGATCGATTGGCTGAGGCGAAAAATATCTTGTCACGGCTAGTTGGATTCGACATTTCTCTGCGGTCTGAGGCAGAACGTGTCGACGAGGCGCTGCACCTGGTGTCGGATGTGGCGCGCGCGCTTGGGGACTATGCGACTGCTGTGGAGTTTGATCCAGGACGTCTTGAAGAAGTGCGCGTCCGATTAGACAGGATTTTCAGACTGAAGAGGAAGTACGGACCGGAGCTTGCGGACGTTCTGGAGACCGCTCAGCGCGTCCGTACTGAACTGTATGCCCATGATGAAGCCGAGAACGATTTAGCAAGGATCCGGGAGGAGATAAGAGTCTCTGAGGCGGAGCTTCTTTCAGAGGCAGCTGTTTTAAGCACAGAAAGGAGAAGGGCGGCGACGGAGTTGGGAGTCGCGGTGAGTGAGGCTTTGCCTGACCTGGGTTTGGTCGGAGGAAAATTCGAGGTGAAGTTGACCGTGAGCGACGCATTATCGGCATCAGGGGCAGAGAGCGTTGAATTTGTCGTGTCACCAAACACAGGTTTTAATCTCATGCCCCTGGCCAGAATCGCGAGCGGTGGAGAGCTCAGTCGGATAATGCTGGCGCTCAAAGCGATTCTCGCATCGGTAGACGAGGTTCCGGTGCTTGTGTTTGACGAGATAGATTCGGGAGTGGGCGGTGCGGTTGCATCATCCGTAGCAGTAAAGCTAGCCCGTGTTGCCGAGGCTCATCAGGTTTTCGTTGTTACGCATCTCCCGCAGGTGGCTTCGAGAGCAGACGCTCATCTGGTGGTTGAGAAGAGGGTGGACACCGATATAACGACTGCTGTGGTTCGGCACCTCAATGAAGATTCCCGTGTTCATGAAATAGCGCGTATGTTGGGAGGAGACGCTGAGTCGGATGCTTCCCGAGAGCATGCGAGGGAGCTCCTAGCTATTTCGTCTGCCCCCATAAGCGACGAAAGAGTCTGATCCCAGCTTCGACTCGTGTCCACTTCGGAGCGTGACTGCCGGATCCCTCGATCGCGTGGAGGAAGCGAAGGTGGACCTCCATCGGTTTAGGGGCATCCCCCCGAATCCAGGGTTCGACAGTGTCGTAGCGCAGGCCTCCCCCTACTTCGTGCAGTTTTATGCCACTTTCCGATTCTAGGATAAAGGGATTTAAGCTGGTATCAGATGCGATAAGTTCGACCTTGTCACGGAACTTTTGGAAATACCGATACTCGCCGTGTATCGATAGAACTGATGATATTCTGAGATAAGGAGAGATTTCGATACCGACTAGGCGTCCGGGGTCCCAGCGCACTTCTGCTCGGGTGCGGGAAGCGGGCATAGCCTGACTGCGACGCGCTACACGTCGCACAAGTGTGGTGGGGCGTTGACTCACTAACGAACCAGAGGTGGCGATCCCGAAGCGCCCGTTCACTCGCAGTTCCGCTGCCAACCCAGCCTCTAGGTCAAGTTGTCCGTCACCTGTTCCGATATCGAGAAGGACATCTGGGCTCTCAGGAGTTCCGGTCGGAAGGCGGACGCCTACTCGCCCCGTGACTCGGTAAGCAATTCCCGGGTCGTCTAAGACTTCAGGGTACGTCATGTTGTCAGCGAGGCGGAGCTTGGCCGAGACTTCGACATCCCCTGGTCCCCAGAGCCCCCTCCTGCTCTGGACGGGTGACACCGCTCCAATGCCAGACTCAGGCGTCACGGCCATCATGGCGAAATCACCGCTGCTCAGTGTCGTCTGCGCTAGCACCAACGGAAGGATGCTAGAAAGGTTAGCTGTGCTCAGTGCGGTATTAAGCTCGGCTAATATTTGAGTTAGCTGGCTTCCCGTGTTAGAGCCAGCCAGCGGAAAGAAGGCGGTAGCAGTGTATGCGGACGAGATGGCTGACTCGAAGGCGCTGGCCCGTGCAGCAAGTTCGAGGGCGCTTACACAAGAGGCGTTAGCTCCCCCAGCACAGATCTCGGTTGCTCTCGCCTGTGCATCGGAACTGGCCGAATTGATCGAACTTAGGAAGGATTGGACTGCGCTAGGATCCTGGATGGTCGGATTCAGGCCCAAGTCTGCATTGAGTGTGTCTGGTGTATGAATTAGGTCGATCACAGTACGTGTTTGATTCCACGGCATTAACACTCCTACTGTAAGCCATTCAGACACTCCAACCTCTGCTGCGAACTTGATCGAAGTCATCTCTTGTTGAACTCTACCAGTAGTTGGACCAAGGCTGGGTTCGTAGTTGGGTGCTTCCATCAGTTCACGGAGCGACGACTGCAGGATTTCTAAATCGGGGAAAAGATTCGCTCCGTTATGTGAAGAAAGGTCGTCGCCCAGTTTTTCGATACGTTCTGAGCCATCAGATGCCTGATTAAAACGGCTATCCCATGTCGTATAGATCGGTTGAGCTTGCAGGCGAAGGTGACCTCTTGGGACCAACCCCTGGTCCAGGGCTTGTCCTTGGATGTGATATGCCGATAGCGCCATCAGGAACACTGAAGACACTAGTAGGTGCAGGAGGCTCAGACGCATGGCCTAGGTGTGAAAAGTCTCAAGAACGGAGCACTCCAAGGGCCCAGGTAGAGTGGGCGTTTAAGCGTTCAACATAAGAAGTTAAGTCGATCTGAGAAACACAGTTGCGACGCCGAAAACGGCATTGACCGTCCCAATCTATGTTTCTAGCTTGGTCTCCGCGGGATCTGCGGGAATAGCTCAGTTGGTAGAGCACAACCTTGCCAAGGTTGGGGTCG
>DEAT01000084.1:52800-57169 GCA_002348265.1 Gemmatimonadales bacterium UBA2975
GGGTCGCCGGTTCGAGTCCGGTTTCCCGCTCTCGGGAGGAGGGGTCGTCGGTTCTGGTTGACGGCCCCTTCGCCGTGATGATCGCATTTGCTCGCTCACGCACTCTAAGTTTTTCCGAGACGGCAGTCAAAAGGATCGCGACCGGCACCCGAGCATGGCGTGACTGTCCCGAAACGGAAGCTCCGCATCCGACTATATCCCGTTCACACTCGCACGCCCAAAGTCCCCTGTAGTTTTGGACTATGGGGTTAATGGGATGGCCCACAGTCGCTTGCGGGTAAGCTGAGGCGCCGGTAAGTATGATCGGACTTATAGGGCTCATAAAACGGAGGTTGCGCAGTATGGATACTACTACTCTGCTCATAGTTCTCGCCGTAGCGTTAGTCGCATTTTTCTTCCTCAAGAAGAAGGGAGGAGGCGCCCCCACCGAAAGCGCGACAGATGCCGGTGACTCTCAGGAGTCCGAACCAGAAGTAGTTCAGCAATCTGCGCCTGTGGAAGAAGATGCTGGTGAATCGCACGTAGATGAAGTTGATGCCTCCGATGAAGACGCTCCGGTGCCGGTCGAAGAGGTTGCGCCGTCGGCGGTCGAAGCGGGAGGCGAGGAAGCAAGTGAGCCATCAGAAATGGCTACCCCTTCCGATGAAGCTACCCCCGTTGAAGAGGAAGCCTCCTCATCAGCATTCGGTGACGAAGACTCTGGAGGAGACGCATCGACGGAAGGTGACCACCAGGACACTCCTTTAAGAGATAGCGATCCCTACGCCTAGATCCTTAGCGGTACAGGGTGGACAGTTCGTAGTCAGGGGATACGGTCTTAACGGCTTCGTTATTGAGGTCGCCGAATCTGTTTTGATTGAAATAGGTCTACACCTGAGCAAATCGTTATAAGCAGAACCTTTAATCGGACAGAGAGCATGAAATTCTTGGTGACTTGGAAAGTTCCAGACGAAAACTGGATCAATATTCTTGACGTCTTTTCTTCGCTAAGCCCTGATGAGCGGGCTGATGCGGGAGAGGGAGTAACCATCGAGGGACGCTGGCATGATCTAGCCGACAAGTCTGGTATGGCCGTCATGGAGTCGGACCACATCGAAGCGGTTTTCTCTTATCTCGGGCGTTGGAATCCGCACATGGAGGTGACTGTGCGTCCGGTGCTGGAGGATGCTGAGGCGGCGGCAGTTGGGAGAGCTATCGTCGAGACAGCTAGGCACGGAGAGTAACGGCGTAGATTAGTCGTTAGAGTTAATGCTCTAATCCAACTAAGCACCGATGGGGGGCTGTTGGTTTCCCGCTGACATTCAAGGCATCGCGCATGAGTGACTCATGGCGCCGCCCTGACGATCATGGCCTGCGCCGCGTGATACTCGTGGTGTGGGCCATGGTCATTGGGGTCGGTCTCTATCTTAACTGGAAGTACTTAGCGGTTGATTTTGAGAGTACCCTAGAGCTGGTTCGGCTCCAGGTACAGCAAAATTTTGTGATCGTGGTAACCGTTTACCTTCTGCTGATAAGCCTGCGAGGGCTGGTGTTCATCCCGAGCACACCTGTCTTGTTGATTGGTGTGGTGATTTTCCCTCCTTGGCAGAATTATTGGATTAACCTCGTCGGAATAGTCCTGTCGAGTTTTATTGTCATAATGGCGATTCAGCATTTCGGATTTGGCTCGTCCCTTGAGCGTCTTCGATCATCTAGTTCAAGGTACACGAAACTCGAGTCGCAGTTAGCAAGATTCGGCCCACCGATAATTGTTGGTTGGAGTTTCTTCCCGCTGGTCCCGACTGATTTGATCGTTTACCTAGCAACTTTGATCCGGATTCGTACCGGGATCATCCTCGCGTCCGTGCTTGCCGGCGAGGCAGTTCTTATGGCGATTTATGTGTTTGGTGGAGCAGCTCTCTTGGATTCGCTAATCGCTTTGTGATTCAATCCTCAAGCCTTTCCTCCTTTTCTTCATTGTTTCTCGACTCTGGCCTGCCGCGAGCCATCATCATCTGCGCTGTTTGCATCACAACCCTTGTTCCCGCAACTGAAGCTGCTGCCCAAGAACACGATATGGGAAGGGAACCAGTCCCTCCGGAGAGTTTGCCGCGGCCGAAGCTGATCGCATTTCCGGCGCGGGAGGAAGTGATTCTTGACGGGATCCTAGATGAGCCATCGTGGAGTTTGGCCGATAGCACGGATGGTACTCTTTGGCTGACGCAGCCCACCGCCGGATTACCTGCACCCGATCGGACAGTGATCCGTATCATGTACGATGATGATGCTTTGTATATGAGTGCCGTTCTTTATGATCCTGAACCCCATCGACTTGTTTCAGCCGGCCTTGAACCGGATTTCAATCCGCAGGCTTCAGATATGTTCGGTATGGCGATTGACGCTAGTCGGGACAAGCAGAGTGCCTACGTATTTGGAGCAAACCCGGCGGGAGCGAAATGGGATGCTCAGTCTTTTAATGACGGTGCTGCGATCAACGCAGCGTGGGAAGGCATTTATGATGTGAGTACCAGTACGTTTGACGAAGGGTGGATAATGGAAATGCGGATTCCATTGAGCACTCTTCGATTCCCAGCGGGAGAAGGTGAGCAGGTTTGGGGTTTGAACTTCAGTCGCCAGGTACGTCGACGGAACGAGTACGCTACATGGGCAGCGATCCCGCGTCAGTTCAGAATCTTCAGAATGTCTGAAGCGGGTACGGTCGAGGGACTACCTGCTTTTCGGCCAGGAAGAAATGTACAGGTCAAGCCATTTTTTTCGGGGTCAAGTCAAGGTGGGGAAGAGCACCCCAACGGTCCTGCGCAAGAGTACGATGTTGGAATCGACGCTAAGTGGGCCGTAACGTCCCGACTGGTACTAGACCTGACTGCACTTACGGACTTTTCTCAGGTCGAGGTGGACGAAGAACAGATCAATCTGACTCGTTTTTCGTTGTTCTTCCCTGAGAAGCGAGATTTTTTCCTAGAAAACGACGGGATCTTCACTTTTGCAGACGATGCGTCGCGGGCGTTCCGGTCGGGTTCGAGTCCACAAAAGTTTAAGCTGTTTCATTCGCGCCGGATCGGACTTTCAGATCAGCGCGAGCCTCTACCAATCGCGGGTGGTGCTCGACTATCGGGTAGGATCGGCCGCTTTGAGGTAGGTCTAATGGAGATGCAGACGCTAGGTGACGGAACGGATCCAGCAGAGAATTTTGCAGTGGCACGTGTCCGTCGCAGCCTTTTAACCCGTTCTGATATCGGATTTATCTTTGTCAATCGCCAAGTCACTGGTGGTGCCGACATGGCAAACTATTCCAGATCTGGTGGCATAGATGCCAACTTCCGGTTTGATCGACTCCAAGTGAACGCTTACGCCGCGATAACCGATGATCCTGGGAGCGAGGGGGATCGCTCGATTGGGTCAGTTCAGTTGGGGTGGAGGGACCCTGTCTTCGACTTCTCTCTACTCGGCAAGCACGTCGGGGCCGACTTTCGGCCAGATGTCGGTTTCGTCAATAGGGTCGCCGTAAACCAGTGGTTCACGTCTGGAGGGGTGCACCTGCAGCGTCCGCTATCTTGGCTGACTGAGCTCAATCCTTACATCGACATGACAGAGTCTTATTCGGTGACTGGTGCTTTTGAGAGTCGAGAGATAAAGCCTGGCCTTACGGTGATAGCGAATGATGGAGGGCGACTTAGTATCGACTATTCTCGACGCCAAGAACGCCTTGTCCACACCAGCACCATCCTTGGGGTTCCGATGGCGCCTGGAGATTATGCCTTTGATTTGATGTCGGCGAGCTATAGTGCCAACGGTGGAAGAGTGGTCTCGGGGAACGTCTCGTTCAGCACTGGCAGATTTTTTGATGGTGATCGATCGTCGCTTTCGGGAACGGTCACGATTCGGCCCAATGAACACATTCTCCTAGAAGGCACTGCTCAGCGAAATAGGATTGAGCTTGGGGGTGATCCCATCGACGCAGATCTTTTTAGCGGACGTATGCAACTGGGCTTCAGCACAAGAGCGTTTCTGTCTTCTTTTGTGCAGTACAATCGCGTCGCGGGTGAAATGCTGACAAATGTCAGATTCAACCTCATCCACGCACCTCTCAGCGATGTGTTTGTAGTCTTTTCCGAACGCCGTCGGATGCAACCGGGACCGAAAGAAGTTGCGGTCATAGACAGGGGATTCACGCTTAAGGTGACGAGACTTCTCCAGTTCTGATGATCAGATCTACTGCTAGTTGTTTCCCTGGGTTGGCGGGTCTCTCCCGCGGGTTCCCGAGGTGACGACCAAAAGATGCCTGAAAGAACTATACAAACCTGAGTTTTGTTGCGAAGATGGAGTCCGTGATTGTCATCTCTAAGCTGATTTGAAGCGACAGGGCGGT
>DEAT01000006.1:0-3584 GCA_002348265.1 Gemmatimonadales bacterium UBA2975
GCGCGTTGTCGTAGAGCATCTTCTCGAAGTGTGGTACTAGCCAGCGGGCGTCTACCGAATAGCGATGAAAGCCGCCGCCTAGATGATCCCTCATCCCTCCGGCGGCCATGCGCTTTAGCGTGTTAACTGCCATTATCAGAGATGCTTGCTCACCTGTTCTCGCATAATGTCGTAGCAGAAGTTCTAGTGTGACGGGCTGAGGAAATTTGGGTGCTGCCCCGAAGCCTCCGTATTCGGAATCGTAGCGCCGGCTGAGAGTTGAGACTGCCGAGTCTACAAGCTGCAGTGAGGCAGCTAGTCCGCTTTTACTAGGGGTGCTCGCTTTCTTCAGTGCTGCCAAGAGTCGAATGCTTCCTTCGTGAACCTCGTCTCGACGATTTTGCCAAGCTTCATGAATTGCGTTGAGCAGGTCTGGGAACGAGGGAATACCAGGTCTGGGCTCTGGTGGATAGTAGGTCCCCCCGAAAAAAGGGATGCCGTCGGGCGTCAGAAAAACCGTCATTGGCCAGCCTCCACGACCGGACATTGCCTGCACCGCTTTCATGTAAATCTGGTCTATGTCAGGCCTTTCCTCTCGGTCCACCTTGATGTTCACGAAAAGGTCGTTCATCAGACGAGCGATCGATGGGTTTTCGAACGACTCGCGTTCCATTACGTGGCACCAGTGGCACGAGGAATACCCCACGGATAATAGGATTGGACGATCTTCGTCCTTTGCGCGCTCTAGTGCTTCTTGTCCCCATGGATACCAATCCACGGGATTGCCCGCGTGCTGCAGAAGGTACGGGCTGGTTTCGGCTGCGAGTCTATTGGGCATGATCGGTCACAGAAGTCGAAGACTCGATGGACAGAAGAAAGTCGTGGGTTATAACGGGTTCTGAGAGTATCTTTCGTATTATACAACCACGTAAACGATACTCCTGGAAAAGACGTTCGATCCGAAGGAGCTGATGCTGTACTCAAGAATCGCCTTCATGGTGATCAGACGCCCAAGGATGATTCCCTATCTGATCCGGGCATCTTGGGCTTTCCGATCACGACACTGGTATCGGCACCCTCCTTTTCTGCCTCTGCCACCCTCATCCTATATGCGCTGGAGGCTCGACACTGCATACGGAGACCCTGACGCAACTCCGCCTATCGACGAGATGGAAAGCTATTTGGTCTGGACTGCTCGCATGCGGAGCTTAATGAAGAGGGACATGTGATTCCGCTTCTGGTATCCGCAGATGATAGCCGGTCGGATGTCCGATGATTTCTATTGGTTTGACTGGGAGCGTAGCGTCCGGGAAGTCAGAGGTTGCGCGTGCTTGGCAAAGAGCTGGCGTCCCAGTTGTTAGTGCAGATGAACTCGCTCGAATTGCGGTGGAACCTGGCTCGGCCGGACTCGAAGCCGTGGTGGATGCGTTAGGCTCAGAGATTCTGAAGGAGGACGGCTCACTCGATCGGGCCCGGGTGCGGAGTATCGTGTTCAGAAACGACGATGCTCGGCGGTGTCTAGAGAACATCATTCACCCCATCGTGCGGCGCCTTAGAGAGACTTGGGTTCAAGCTAAAAAGGCCGAAGGTGCTGATCTAATCGTCTCCGAGATCCCCTTACTTTTTGAGGCTGGACGAGCCGAGGACTTCGACTGTGTAGTTTTTGTGGATGCTCCTTACGACACTCGTCTTTCCCGTATGATCGAGTTTCGGGGCCTTTCCGAGGAAGAGGCTCGCATGGTTATGACTGCTCAGATGGATGCAAATCAGAAGCGTCAACTGGCCGATGTTTCGATCCGTAACGATGGGACACTTGAGCAGCTTCATGAGAAGGCCGGGAGTGTACTAGAGGAAGTACGGAGTCGTTATGTCGGCCGAAGAATGAAGATCGATATGCATATACACACCCTGGGATCGTGGGATTCTTTGTCTGATCCCGAGCGTGTCCTTGAGGTAGCGATGGAGCGCGGTTTTCAGCGTATAGCGATTACGGATCACAATAGGGTGCATGTTGGCTTACGTATGGCAGAGTGTTATCCGGATCTAGTGATTCCGGGTGAAGAGGTTAAGACCGCAGAGGGAATAGACGTAATTGGCCTGTACCTCTCTGAAGAGATCCCCGAGGGAACCCCTGCAGAAGAGACGATTGGGCTGATCCGATCACAGGGAGGTATCGCGTACCTCCCTCATCCCTACGCTGCAGGGAAGGGCGGCGGTGGCAAGTATGCGGAGCAACTAGGACAAGTATGCGATGTCATCGAGGTATTTAATGCACGGCTCCACAATGCGTCGATGAACGGAAAGGCGGAGAATCTGGCACTTCGACATGGTAAGCTGATGGGGGCAGGGTCTGATGCTCACACTATAGGGGAGCTAGGAAACGCTTGGGTCGATTTACCTTTTCATTCGAACGAACCCACTGCGTTGCTGGCTGCGCTTGAGGTAGCTAATACCGGTGGCCGCGAAGCTTCACGGCTGGTTCATCTGGGCTCTGCGTGGGCAAAGGTCCGAAAAAAAATCTCGGACACCTCAGGTGGCGGCTTGGCCTTATGAGAGCGTATCTTTCATCGAGAGCCGCTTGAGAGCGGCTGCACTTCACCTTAGGGTTAGGACAAATCCTTGATCTACCGGACGCCATCGCATCGGGCGACGGCGGTCAATCAGGTTCGCAACGCGCTTCTTGCATCACGTAAGACGGTGCTCACGACCCATCTCAATGCGGACGGGGATGGTGCGGGTTCGGAGGCTGCTCTTGCAGCATGGCTCCGGGCCAATGGCACAGAAGCCTGGATCATCAACCCGACGTCTTTTCCAGATTCGTTTCGATTCCTTGTTGAGCAACAAGACTGGGTAGTCCCCGCTGGATCATCCCGAGCTCGTGAACTCTGCGACTCCGCTGATCTCGCGGTTGTACTCGACACTAGCGAAGTGCCTCGGATTGGGAGAGTCCAGGAGATGATCCGGCACCTCCCAGCTGTTGTTATTGATCATCACCCGATCGGGGACCGTGCAATAGGCGGGATTTCGCTCCGCGACGTAACTGCGTCAGCGACGGGTGAACTCGTGCACGATATCATCCATGAGTCGAAAGGGCCTTGGACCAGCCACATGGACGAGGGCATCTATATCGCCATTCTCACAGATACCGGCGGGTTCCGGTTTGACAATGCCACTGCGGGTTGTCACCGCGTGATTTCAGAGGTTGTGGAGAGAGGGGTTGATCCGGAGGTGATGCATGAACGCATCTTTGGGTCGTCGCGAGTTCGCCGTTATCGGTTGCTACAGTTCGCGCTGGCTACTCTTGAACATGATGAGGAGTACGGAGTCTCATGGATGATTATCCCGCGAGAGCGGTACGAAGAAGTCGGTGCTAATGCGGAGGATCTGGAGGGATTCGTCGATATTCCTCGGTCGATCGAAGGTACAGAAGTCGGACTTCTTTTTAGGATGACTGCCTCCGACGACGTGAAGATCTCTTTTCGATCCAATGGGAAGGCGGACGTGAACGCTTTGGCTCGAGTCTTCAAGGGCGGAGGGCATGTGAAGGCCTCAGGCGCCGTCGTGACGGGACCAATTGAGGAGGCTGTTCCGAGGGTCCTCGATGC
>DEAT01000006.1:3967-35056 GCA_002348265.1 Gemmatimonadales bacterium UBA2975
CTGAGGAAGGATGATCCGGGTGTCCCCGAAGCACTTCCCAGAATATTGATGCGTGTGAGGGATCGCCTAGACGTAGAAACGATTGATAAGCTCTGGATTTTTCAGCCAGTGCGTAGCGGAAGACGCGAGCAGGGACTTGTCGCAGTCAGTACATTTCAGAACGCTCAAGAAAGACGTGTGATGATAACGGTGGCCTACACTGCGGAACACACTGGCAGCGGTGTTACTGTTGAACCAATTTTCACGATGGAAGGTGCTGCTCCGGCTGATATTTTCCCGCCGGTAATGCAGGGGGTTGTGCGACGCTCTGGTGAGGGCGCAGCTGAGCCCAGAGCAGTAGCGATCAGTGGCTCCGCGTCCAAGTTTGAGGAACTTCTTTCAGAGTACGATGATGTTTTTATCTCGGCGACAGAACTATGACTGAGACCCATAAAGGCGTTAGTCGTAACGAAGAGGGTTCCCCTCCCTTCATTCGGCTTTTCGGCAGATACCTGCGTGATCAGGGTCTTCCCGTGACTTCCCAGCGAGAAGCTGTAGCCAAGGTTGTATTCACCTCTGAGGAGCACCTCTCAGTGGATGACATCGAACACGCGTTACGTCTGTTAGGAGAGCGCATAGGAAAGGCCACGATCTATCGAACTCTCGACCTTCTTGTGCGGAGTCGATTGGTGGAGGAACACGATTTCGGGGAAGGCTTCAAGCGGTACGAACATCGACTTTCCAACCAACCCGTGCACGAGCACCTGATTTGCGTTGAGTGTGCGACGGTTACCGAGTTCGAAAGTGACGAGCTCTACAAAATAGAAAATCGTGTCCGGGAAGAGCACGGATTTATGCCGGTGCGTCATAGCCTTGAGATATATGGGCTTTGCAGGTCATGTCAGAAGGCTGGAGTGCAGCTTACCAATGAAGGTCTCATCTGCCCGATCGAGATTATCTAATGCCCAACCGGCGCGATCCAGACGCGTCGGGACGCGGTCTGGAGGGAGATGCACCCGAGGGTGTTCCTGCTCTCCTTGGGGATCTTCCGTGGGAGTTACCCCATACGTTTTTGGGGCTCGATCAGACCATGGACTCGTTCGCGCGAGCGGACGCGCTCATCCTGCCGGTTCCCTACGAGTCGACGACGTCGTTTGGGGGAGGGGCTCGGTGGGGCCCACGAGCGATTCTTGAGGCGTCTCGTTATGTCGAGCTGTACGATCAGGAGTTTGGGTGTGAGCCCAGTAACCACTTTCACATCCACACTCTTCCTGCGCTGGAATTGACTCGGGCCGGTCCTACGCCTGCGATGGAGGAATTGTATGACTCGTACGCTCGGATCGTAGAGGCTGCCGGGGATCGATTTATGGTGATGCTCGGAGGTGAGCATTCTGTTTCATCGCCAGCGATTCTAGCTCAAGCGGAGCGTCTTGAAGCTGACTCTGGCGTGAGGCTTTCAGTACTTCAGATGGATGCCCATGCGGATTTGCGAGCAGAGTTTGAGGGGACTCCAAATTCCCATGCTTCGGCCATGGCCCGTGTGCTTGAAAGAGCGGATGTGGTTTCAGTCGGGGTAAGAGGTGTGAGTCAAGAAGAGGTTGAGGTATCCAGGTCAGCAAAAGCCTCAACCTTGATCTGGGCCGACCAGATGTGGGAAGACGATGCTTGGATGGATCGGGCCTTGGGGGCGTTGGGGTCACACGTTTACCTGACGTTCGATGTCGATTACTTCGATCCGTCGATGGTTCCATCAACCGGAACGCCTGAGCCCGGTGGAGGCGACTGGTATCGGACATTACGTTTCTTGAGGCGCGTCTTTCGGGAGCGCAAGGTCATAGCTGCGGATATCGTAGAACTTGCGCCGACTCCGGGTCTTTCAGCGCCAGACTTCCTCGTTGGGAAACTCGTCTACAAGTTGATATCGTATCGATTTCAGGGCCGCCTCGGATAATTTCGCGATTGGCCGAAGTTCTTTTCGAAATGCACTAGGGCCGGGAGTCCGAATCGAATCAGAATTGAAATAGGAATGAGCGAATTGTGAACGAAGTAGAAGTCGGCGTTTTCATCGCCTTTACGGCAGGGATCTTCTCATTCCTTTCTCCATGTGTTCTCCCTTTAGTTCCCAGTTACCTGACCTTCGTGACAGGGATGAGTCTGGAGGACCTTCAGGAGGGTGTGGACCGAAAGACGACTTTTGCGCATTCACTACTCTTTGTTGTTGGTTTCAGTTCGATCTTCATAATGCTGGGGGCGTCTGCCTCCTTCCTAGGACAGTTTTTCCGCGCCTATGAGGTTTGGATCACTCGAATTGGCGGTATGGTCATTGTTTTGTTGGGGATGCACCTCGCCGGTCTGTTCAGGATGACGCCACTGTTACGCGAAAAACGGTTGCATCTCAATGATAAGCCTGCTGGCTATCTTGGTACGCTGGGTGTGGGCGTTGCTTTTGGGGCGGGTTGGACTCCGTGCATAGGTCCAGCGCTCGGAGCGATTCTTACCTACGGTATGGCACAGGACACGATGTGGGCGGGGGTTGGCTTGCTGACGGTCTACTCGCTTGGTCTTGCGATTCCGTTCTTGTTGGCGTCACTCGCACTTGATTGGTTTCTGCAAACCTTTCAGAAGTTTCGTGCATGGATTCCTATAGTCGAGAGGGCTTCAGGTGTTCTCCTGATCCTTCTGGGTATTCTGCTTCTTACCGGGCAGTTCACGCTTCTGGCATCGTGGTTGAGCCAATACACACCGGCATGGATTCTAGAACGGGTATGATGGACTTCAGTAGTCAGTTCTGAACGGAATCTCGTAAAGGCATTATGAGTTCAAGTCGATTCCTGACCGAGTCAGTCTGCACTGTGTTAGTGAGCTTCTGGAGCCCCCGAAAGGATCAGTGTCCCTTGGCCATTCCGCCTCGCCTTGGGTCAGACCACGCTGTGATTGCCCCATCTTCGATCAGGATCGCCTGTACGTCACCAGAGACGTCGCTTCGTTCCACCATCGTATGCCCCAGGTCCTGAAGTTCCGCCACTACAGACTCGGGCAGTCCGCCAGCTTCATAGTATATCTGGTCAGGCAGGTGCTGATGGTGCACTCGAGGTGCGTTAACAGCTTGGACGACATTCATGCCGTAGTCGACCACGTTCGAGATCGTTTGGAAGACGGTCGTGATGATGGTCGAACCACCGGGGGTTCCCGTGACCATAAGCAATTCATCGTCCTTGCCGAGCACGATCGAAGGTGACATAGCAGATAGCATCCGTTTTCCAGGTCCGATGGCGTTGTTCTCTCCCTGCACAAGCCCGAACTGGTTTGGTGTCCCCGGTTTCGCGGCGAAGTCGTCCATTTCATTGTTAAGAACAAAACCAGCCCCGGCTACGGTGACCTTGCTTCCGTACCATGAGTTTATCGTCGTCGTAACGGACACCGCGTTCCCCGTGGCATCAACGATTGAGAAATGGGTCGTCTCTTCGCTCTCACCGGGATCACCTTCCATACCTGGTCCTACTGAGGTCGATGGTGTTGCCGTGCTGGTTGAGATCGTTGCAGCTCGCTCGGATGCGTAGCTTGACGATATCATCCGGCTGAGTGGCATTTCCACGAAGTCGGGATCAGCTAGGTAATGGTTACGATCGGCGTAAGCCCTTCTGGCTGCTTCGGCGAAAAGGTGGATCTGTTCAGCGCTGTGCCAACCTATCTCAGCAAAATCGTATCCCTCCAAGATGTTAGCGATCTCGGCCATAGTGGCTCCACCTGAGGAGGAAGGAGGCATGGAGATAATAGTGTGTCCGCGATAATTGAAGCTGATCGGTTCTCGCCACACTGCTTCATAAGACTGGAGGTCTTGGTGTGTCATGATACCGCCGCCTCGCGCCATTTCTGCGACGATGAGGTCTGCTGTGCGGCCAGTATAGAAGCCATCTGCCCCCTCATCTTTGATGCGGTTGAGAGTTGAGGCGAGGTCTGCTTGGCGCAGCGTGTCACCAACGACCGGAGGAGATCCATCGCGCGGAAGGAACTGGCTTGCGGAAGTGGGATAGGCGGTCAGTGCCTCTACCATAGTTTTGCTCAGAGATCCAAGGAAACGCTCTTTAACCTCGAAACCCTCTGCCAACTCGACTGCTGGCTGCACTAAATTTGCCCATGGAAGTGTGCCGAATCTCTCATGGGCGGCCGACATTCCGGACACCGTCCCAGGGACGCCTGCTGCGAGATGACCAACTACTGACTTATCGGTAAGGTTGCCTGCGGGATCTAGATACATGTCCCTAGTCGCTGCAGACGGAGCCTTTTCCCTGTAATCCAACGCGGCTGTCTCACCTTCTGCAGTCCGGATAACCATGAATCCACCGCCACCGATATTGCCGGCTTCCGGGTTTACAACTGCGAGTGCGAATTGGACGGCTATGGCAGCGTCAATCGCATTTCCACCCTCCTGCAGTATCTGAACTCCGACGTTAGTTGCGTATTCGTCGGTCGAAACCACCATGCCGTTCTCAGCTGTTATTGCCATTTCGTTGGAGGAGTATCGCCATTGAGCCGGAAAGCCTGCCGGTTCGCTCGTTTTGGGCGCAGTGCATGCGGTGGCCAAGAGCACCATTAAAGTTGGGTGCAGAGATTGGCGGAGCTGCTTTGGTTTGATGTGGTGACTCATAGGTGAACTTTTTCTAGGGACTCTCTCGTTGCCGCGTGATGGCGCCGTGGCGTAGCTTCGGATGCCGCTTAAGATCAAGGTGGTCAAACAACCTCACAAGCACTTATGCGTGACCCTCGACTAACGGAACAAACAAATCTCGCCTCGAAGCACATAGATGAGCTTGATGCACTCGGCATAGTAGATCTGATCAACGATCAGGATCGAATTATTGCGGCTGCTGTCCGACAGGAGAGGGAGTCGATAGCGCGCGCTCTTGAGTTGGCGGAGCACGCGTTTAGGAACGGGGGGCGGCTCATATATGTAGGTGCCGGAACCTCAGGCCGTTTGGGGGTGCTGGATGCCTCGGAAATGCCACCGACATATGGGACTGACCCGTCTATGGTACGAGGCGTAATTGCGGGTGGTTACGAGGCGCTAGTGCGCGCTCAAGAAGGAGCAGAGGATCATCCAGAGGACGGTGCGAAGGCGATCGACGAGCTAGGTGTGGGGGAGAAAGATTTCGTTCTGGGAATCGCGACCTCGGGTACTACACCATATGTCCATGGAGCGGTGGACCAAGCCAGAGCACTCGGTGCCTCAGTGGGATTTCTTATGTGCACACCGCCTCCGCCGGAGCTCGTTGAAAGACTAGATGTCGTAATCGCTCCGCTCGTTGGGCCCGAAGTAATCACGGGATCAACGAGGATGAAGGCTGGCACTGCAACGAAGCTTGTTCTCAACACGATCACGACAGGTGCGATGGTCAGGCTTGGCAAGGTTCACGGCAATCTGATGGTCGATCTTCAGGTGACGTGCCAAAAGCTGCAGGGGCGAGCGGAGCGTATTCTTCACAGCATGTTGGAGATTGATGGAGAAGAGGCTGCTTCATTACTGGCAGAGTCAGACGGTCACGTAAAGACTGCGTTAGTCATGAAGCGACTCAACGTAGATGCTGAGGAAGCTCGGCGACGCCTAGAAGAAGCTGGTGGTTTTATCGCTCGGGTCGTGAAAGGGCTCAGGTAGTGAATGTGAAGACCAGGAAGACCTGGCTGGGCCTGGGGGGGCTGCTGTTAGTAGTGAGCGTAATTGTCGTTGCCTTCGCATTCACCTCGATTCCACATTCAGGGGGAGACAACGCGGGTTACGTATCTTTGGCGCATGGGCTCCTGACAGAGGGGGCGTACTTGGACGTGTTCGATCCACAGCGAATGAAGCATACCAAGTACCCACCAGTCTTTCCTGGTCTGCTCGCCATGATGATTGCCCTTGGCTCAAGGACCTGGGGTACGCTCAAGCTGGCAGCAGCCGTCCCGACTGTAGTAGCGGTGTTAGCGACTTATGTGTGGGCGGGACGGCGTTTGGGCGCCTGGACGGGATTCGCGATCGCGCTCATCCTTTCGCTCTCCTCAGCGGTCATCTACTACAGCCATTGGGTGCTGTCCGATGCCCTGTTCCTAGCATTCACGATGCTGGCTCTCGCCGCATTCGTGATGGCGGAAGCTGCTGATTTTGAGGGGGCCGAGGTCTACTCCGAGATCGATAGAGCGAGAGCCTCGAAGGCACAAACGTATACGTGCTGGCTCGTGATCGGCATCGCAGCGACGGGGTTAGCTTACTTCACCCGTTCGGCGGGATTACCGATGGTATTCGCGCTCTTCTCTTGGTTGGCGATCAGCGGTCGTCGTCGGTCCTTGGTGATAAGTGGAATCGGACTCGGACTTCCGATGCTCGCATGGTGGCTCAGGGGCAGAGGACATGGGGTGGCACAGTACTCTGAAGAATTCTGGATGATGAATCCATATGATCCATCACAAGGAACGATTGATGTGATTGGTCTCGTCCCACGCATCGTTGAAAACGCATCCATCTACATCTTTCAGCATGGCCCGGCCGGCATTGTGGGGGCAGGTGAAGGGAGCCTGCTCTTACCGATTGGCTTAGCTCTGGCGATTGCTGCTCTGGTGGGGTGGGGTATCTCGGTACGGGAGCACGTGGGAGCGTCTGAAATCTTCTTCCCGATGTATTCGGGTCTGATCTTGGTTTGGCCGGTCGTATGGGCTGGAGATCGTTTCCTGCTTCCACTTTATCCTCTCATATTCTTTTATGGAGCTGTTGCGATCCGCGGACTCAATCGCTGGCTGTCCCCTGCAGTGACATCTCTATTGGGTGTGTTGGTGCTCTTAGTGTTGCTTCTTCCTGCAGTCGAGAATTGGCTGGACACAAATCAAGAAAGCGGGGCTTGCGAGCTGGTTGCAGAAGAGCGAGGTCCGTGGGCATGCTACGGAGCGAGGGTCGGATATTTCGTACAGGCGGCCAACTGGAGCTCGGATGGTCTTCCCGAGTCTGTCTCGGTATTGACCAGGAAGCCTCGGCACTTTTATCTCCTCAGCGGACACTCTAGCCGGACGTTCCCCTTCGATGGCGACCCCGAGACTCACCTTCGACTGGCTGATGCGGTTGGAGCTAGATACGTACTACTTGATCAGTGGGATGGACAGGCCGCGCGTTACGTTGGAGCCGCGGTAAATGAGAGGCCCGGGGCGTTCTGCTTTGTGGAAGGGTTTGGACAACCGCGAGACGGTGGGGCTCAGCTTCTCGGAATCCTCCCACCTGAATTAAGGGAGTCTGTCTCAAGTGGCCAAGAATCGGTGGATGGAGTCCAACTATGCCCGGAGAGTTTCGTCAATCCAAACCCGGCTGGACGGCCCTACCGCCCTTCGCTGAGGATCCCGCTCTTAGAGTCTTTAGACTGATAAATGAGGGCTAGTGCGACACCGAACGCGACGTGCTCTAGCCACAGTCGCTCATGATCCTCGCTCTTCTGAAGAACTTGGCTCAGTATCGGGAGTCGACTTTGGGGTGCGTGCTGTCCAAGGAACTCACTTACTCCCCCCAGCGGCTTGGCCAGATATTCTGCCGCTCCGAAAAGGAATCCTTTGGTGATTGGTGGCCCAGGGACGCGAGGCTCTACGATAGAACCGTAGACCAAGCCCTGACCCGCACCTGCGATCAGGCGATCGGCTGTCTCGAGGTCAAGGACTGGGACGCCCGGCTTTCCCTGGACGAGTGGCCTCAGAAGATCGACTATCAAGGCCGCCGTTGCTCCGGATACCGCAGCCCGGAAAAGCTGCTTAAAGTCTACTTCGGTGCGCTTATTCCAGTTCCGGAGGACTCGATCCGCGACCATGGCGATTCCCGCCACTATGAGTTCGTCGGAAGTTGAAGTGGACGACGGGGCTCGGCTCTCCTGAGTACGTGGTTCTTGCTGTTCGGCTTCGGCAAAACGATGTGGCGAGGACGCCACAGATGCTTGGCTCGTGGGTATTCCTTGGCGAGCACGCTCGATTGCGTGCCCGAGCTGGAACCAAAAGTTCTTCTTGGAGGCCATAGCCGGTGAGTTTGAGATTGGGTAGCAGAAGATTGGTGGTGGTAGCAGCAGTGATCAAGCGCACGGTTCTAAGTGCGCTGATCGTATGTTCTCTCTGCGCACTCAAGATTCACCCTGTGCAGGCACAGGCTCCAGACGAGGCTTGGCGCTCAATTGAGACCGAGCATTTCCGAGTGACTTTCCCCGAAAGACTCGAGTCGTTGGCCCGTCGTGCAGGGAATCGGGCGGAGTGGGCGTGGGATCAGCTGTCTGAAGCATTTATAGATCCACCCGACGGGATGATTGATCTGCTCCTGACCGATCACGCTGACGTCTCTAACGGATACGCACGCGTTACGCCTAGCAATCGGATTACCGTCTACGCCCGTCCACCTGTGGACGCTCTTTCTCTGGGTCACACTGACGAATGGTTGGAGTTGGTAATTCTGCATGAACTGGCCCACATCGTGCATCTTGATCATGTCGACAATCCGGTCGGACGGGTATCAAGAGCGATTTTTGGTCGGGTTGCTATGGACTGGCCGTTCTTTCCGGAATTGACCACACCGCGTTGGGTTATAGAGGGTCTAGCGACTTGGTTCGAATCAAGGCTAACTCAGGCGGGTCGTGTGCACGGCACCTTTGAGGAGATGCAGATCCGGACTGCCATCCTTGAGGGACGTTTTGAGAATATCGGACAGGCTTCAGGCCGATCTCCTATCTGGCCTTCGGGGAATCGACCGTATGCATACGGGTCACTCTTCTTCGATTTCCTTCTGGAGCGCTATGGAGAAGAGCGGATGGCAATGTTCGCTGATGCCATTGCTGGCCAATGGGTCCCATATCGTCTCGACGCTGCAGGCCGTGATGCATTCGGCGTTTCGTTAACTGACGAGTGGGAGGTGTGGAAGGACACACTGGAGGAGGACCTCGCCAACTTGGACAGTCGCTTACTGGAATATGGCGCAATCACTGAGGCTGAAAGGCTGACCGAGCGGGCGCGCTGGGGTCTCCATCCTCAAGTCTCGCCCGATGGTCTTTGGTTAGCACACTTGCAGTCGGATGGGCGTTCGGACTCTCAGGTCCGAGTTCTTAATCTGGAGACAGGTGTCTCTCGCAAGCTTGGTCGGACGAACGGGCTCGGTGCGCTTTCGTGGTTGCCTGACGGGAGAATTCTTTTGAGTCAGTTCGAGTTGGATGGTCCATACCGAGTCTACTCAGACTTATGGATCTTCGATCCCGAGGGTGATCCCAAAAGGGTCACGCATGGTGCGCGGCTTACCCAACCATCAGTAGGGCCGGAGGAGACTGCTTGGGCGATTCAGGAGGGAGACGGTACGAATGCGATCGTTCGAGTCGATTTGGGCAGTGGAGAAGTCACACCTCTTATGGAGCCGAGCATCGATGTTCACTGGGCCTTTCCCCGGCCATCTCCGGATGGTCGTTGGCTGGCGGTGACACGGTGGGAGCCTAACGCGGAGCATGACGTAGTCATCCTGGATGCTACCACTGGTAGGGTCATAGACAGGGTTACAAACGATCGTGCGCTGGACACAACGCCCTCTTGGACACCGGATGGAAAGGGCATTGTCTGGGCATCAGACAGAAGCGGAATTTTAAACATTCTTTCTGCGGTGGTCGATCCGGTTACTGGTGAGGCGTCCGAGCCGCTAATCGCTACGAACCTTCGCACCGGGGGAGCATATCCAGCTGTAGACCCGCAGGGCGCTTGGGTGTATTTCGCGGAATACAATGCGGAAGGCTGGGATGTCGCGCGCGTTCCGTTTGCAAGCGGAGAAGGCCCAGTGGCCGCCCCCGCTGCAGATCGATTTGATGTTAGGGAAGCGTTTCCCGTGCGAGGTTCGGTCGATGGTGAGATGAAAAAGTATTCTCCAGAGGCGACCTTGATGCCATCACACTGGGAGATCGCTTGGAGGGAGCCGGTAAAAGCTCCTGCGCTAGCGACGTCTAATGGAGATCTCAGATCGCGCCAATTACTTGGCGTTGGTCTGGGGGTTCGGTCTTCTGGGTTCGATATAGCTGGGCGGCACGCTTGGGCGGCGGTTGCTAGGGCTACGACGAGTGGAGGCAAATTCGAGGCGGGTGCTTCCTACTCTTTCTATGGACTGGGACGCCCGATTCTATCCGTTGCAACTAATCAGCGGTATGAGGGTGCGGGGCAGCTTCTTGGAGGGGACCCTCCAGAACAGGACACTCTTCTCGTTCTCGAGCGTACGAGGGATGTCAGTGGTTCGATAACCTTTCCGGTGTCGAAGTGGCGCTATAATCTGGCCCTAACCCTGAGTGGAGGGTTGGTGTGGGAGCACCGTGAGCTCTGGACTACGGCGCTTAGGGAGAGCGCTAATTATTCGCTGACAAGGCCAACGGGTCGGCTTAGCAATGCACGTGTCACTCTCAATTTCAATTCGTCCCGTACCCATGCACTCCAGATGGGTACTGCACGTGGGGTAAACCTCTTCCTTCAGGGTAGGGTGAAAAGCGAGATGCAGCTTCCCGACAGTCTAAAGGCTGTAGAGGGAATGGATCGCTCACTGGGCGAAGTAGTAGGTCGAGTCCGAGGTGCGATCCCGCTATGGGGTGGAGGGTACGCCGCGCATGTACTAGCTCTGCAGGCTAGCGGTGGGATAGCAAGTGGAACTGGCGCTGGTCCCTTTCAGTACCGCTTAGGCGGTGCTTCAGGGCAACTAGAACAACTCACGGGGCTCGAGTTGTTTGGGGGTGGCTTTTTGCTCTTCCCAGTGCGTGGCTATCCGCCCGGTAGCCGGTTTGGACGGCTAGCATGGAGTGCGACCGCCGAGTACCGGTTTCCCTTGTGGTTTATCAATCGCGGGTTTCGGGTCTGGCCACTACATGCTGATAGGATGATTGGCTCTCTGTTTTTTGATGCGGGGAACGCTTGGGGACCAGATCTGAGTGCGTCAGGTTTTCAGAACGCTCTGAGGGAACCTCTGGCATCGCTAGGAGCGGAAATAACAACAGAAATGCTTGGGCTTTATCGGGCGCGGATAAGGCTTCGCTTAGGACTTGCATTGCCGCTGGTAGGTGGAGGTGACGCAGTCGGTTATGTTCGGGTCGGGCTTCCATTTTAAGAGGTGTTCTGGGAGATGACTGAAAGCTCAACGCGGAATAAAGATCGAAGACATCGCAATTACCGGGACTAATTGAGGGAAAACGACTGGTAATTGGCAGAGGAGCCTTGACCACAAGATATAGGGCCGGTAGTATGGCCATAGCCTAGATCCGGTAGGGCTTGGATCAGTTTTCCACACAAAGATGTCGGCGGGAGAGGGACTCCCGCCGTTTTTCAACTCCATAACCCGCGTTTTTCCACAACGGAGCACCGAAGCGATCATGACGCTTGTTCACCAGCCGCGCCCTCGCAAAGAGTCTGTGATCTTCGATGATATTCTACCCGAAGACCTGCCTTCTGCGGAGCTTACTGAAAACGCCCGAATCGTTCTCGGAAAGCGTTATCTGAAGAAGGACGCATCAGGTGAGCCGAATGAGGATCCGGAAGTCATGTTCTGGCGTGTTGCGCGCACGATAGCCGCTGTGGATGGAGATTACGGAGCGTCTGAGAAGGTAGTGGACGAGATCGCTCGCCAGTTCTACGACCTGATGATTAATGGGAAATTCGAGCCGAACTCGCCCACTCTCATGAATGCGGGGCGACCACTTGGTCAGCTTTCCGCCTGCTTCGTGTTGCCGGTCGATGATGCGCTTTCGAACACTCAAAGCGGGATCTACGACACGCTGAGGTCTATGGCGTTAGTGCACCAGTCAGGAGGGGGGACCGGATTCTCTTTCTCGCGTATTCGCTCAGAGGGCGAGATGGTGCGATCCACGATGGGCGTGGCGTCTGGTCCGGTGTCTTTCATGAAGTTGTACGATGCTAGTACCGATGTCGTGAAGCAGGGCGGAACGCGCCGAGGGGCGAATATGGGTATTCTGCGAGTTGATCACCCCGACATCCGGAGTTTTATCGCCTGTAAGAACGACACCACACAGATCACAAACTTCAATATTTCGGTAGCGATCACCGATGTATTTATGGACGCCGTTTCTAAAGGTGAGTCATACGATCTCGTAAACCCTCGCAATGGTGAGGTCGTTGGACAGGAGGACGCAAGGGAAGTCTTCGACACGATTATCCATGGGGCTTGGTTAACTGGTGAGCCCGGTACGTTTTTCATTGATCGCGCCAATGAATATAATCCGGTACCGAAGCTTGGAAGCTACGAGGCGACCAACCCGTGCGGAGAGCAGCCTCTCCTCCCTTATGATGTTTGTAACTTAGGGAGCATCAACCTTGGGAAGTTTGTCAAGGAAGATGCTCGTCCAGGAACAGGAGCGGATGAGGGCGTGGATTGGGATGCGCTGCGCAACGTCATACACCTGTCGACGCATTTTCTCGACAATGTGATTGATGCGAATGTCTACCCACTCCAAGATATCCACGACCTAGCACAGAACATTCGCCGCATCGGACTCGGCGTCATGGGCTGGGCCGACATGCTTGTTCGCCTAGGTGTGCCCTATGACTCTGCAGATGGTGTCGAGCTCGGCCGTCGTGTGATGGAATTCATCAATGAGGAGTCGAGGAGTGCGTCAGAGAAACTTGCCGAGGTTAGGGGTGTGTTCCCCGCATGGGAAGAGTCGATTTGGGGTCCGGACGGTAAGGCTGCTATCGGTAATGATGATACCCGGATTCGTCCTGAACGGGCACTTCGCAACTGCAATCTGACGACCGTTGCTCCTACGGGTACAATCTCAATTTTTGCTGGCTGCTCGGGCGGGATAGAACCCCTATTTGCGGTAGCCTTTATGCGCAACCAAGCTGGCTCACTCATGCCGGACGTGAACGAAGACTTTGTTCGGATGGCTGAGGAAGGTGGATGGTATTCCGACGAACTCATGGAGCGAATCGCTCAGGAAGGCCATATCCACTTTGATGAGGTTCCGGAGGAGATTCAAAGGATCTTCCGCACAGCGCACGATATCACGCCCGAATGGCATGTGCGGATGCAGGCTGCTTTCCAAGAGCATACCGATTCTGCGATTTCTAAGACGACAAACTTTCCGCGTGAGGCAACGGAGGAAGATGTTCGCCAGATCTATGAATTGGCGTTCTCGCTCGGTTGCAAAGGCGTAACCGTTTATCGCGATGGTTCTCGCGATGGCCAGGTACTCTCGACCGGTGCAACCGCGCAGGCGGGAGCTACTGAGGTCTCACCCGAAGCAGGAGTCATGAAGGTCCAACTGGCCGATGCCCGAGAGGAGGCTCATAACCTTCGTATTGAAGTGGCGCAGTTGAGGGACCAGTTGCTAGACCGTGATGAAACAGCCGGAGCGGGACGTCAAAAACGTCAGCGTCCAGCAGCGTTGCGTGGCTATACGGTCAAGATGGTCTCTCCTCTAGGGGACCTCTACGTGACGATCAATGAAGATTTGAATGGTCGCCCCTTTGAGGTTTTTTGCACGTTGGGGAAGGCGGGTGGACCGGCGAATGCGGATGCAGAAGCGGTTGGACGTCTAATATCGCTGGCTTTACGTTCGGGAATCTCGATCCTACAGGTCAAAGATCAACTGCGCGGGATATCTTGTGATCGTGCGGTTGGGCTCGGTCCGAACAAGGTTCTGTCTGTTCCCGATGCGATCGGACAGGCCATCGAGCGCTACGTGCAGGAGAAGGAAGGTGTTCAGGAGGATCTTCCGCTCGCGGTGTCAGCGACGACCCAGGGAGCCACTCAGTTCGAGGCGTCTATCAGCCCCTCCTACGGAGGAGAGACTTTTGATATAGGCACGTGTCCTGATTGCGGTGCGGGTCAACTTACCTACGAGGAAGGTTGCAAGAAGTGCCATATATGCGGCTACTCCGAGTGCGGGTGACGACCATAGAAAATCGATCTTTGATCAGGGCCTAGAGAGCGGGGCGGACAATGCGTCGCCCCGCTCTTAGTTTGTACCCGTCAAGGTCTCTGTGATGAACGCGATTAGATTTCGCAAGTTAATTATTAGCAATGCTTTAGGCCGGTTCGTTGGTAACGCAGCTTGCTTCGTACTAGTTAGCGTTTTTTTTACAGCAGGTGCCTCGGCACAGCTAACGCGACTAAGTACTCCAATTTCTCGTTCTGACGTAGCCTACTCGGCAGGCAATCCTCTGCTCTCGTATGAAATCCTGCATGAGTATATTGAAGGGGATTCAGCCAGCTACGATGCACTTTGGCGTTCAGCACGGGCAGCGGTACAGGTCGGAATGGAGAGACAAGGATCCCGTGAACAGAATCAATGGCTTGATCCAGCGATCCGTCTTTCTGAGCTGGCGATAACACTGCGCCCGGACGGTATTGAGGGCCTGTATTGGCGTGGTTTCGCGGCGGGGAGACGCGCGATGAACGCGAGCGCATCGTACGCGGTCGCGCTAGCACAGATAGTGCATCAGGACGCGCATGACATTCTTGCGAGTGATTCTCTTCACGGTGGCGCTCATAACATGCTGGGTAAACTGAATTATGAGGTCATGAGTCTATCCTGGTTCGAACGAACAATCGCGAAGATGTTCATGGGGAACAAAGCGTTGGATGACACTAGTTGGCAGAACGCTGAATATCACTTGGCCAAGGCTGTGGATATTTGGCCTGACTTGATTCTGTTTCACTTCGATATGGGACAGCTACATCGGAAACGGGGTCGACGTGAAGAAGCAATAGCATCGTTCAGGCAGGTTCTTTCTCTCGGGGCGGTGCACCCGATAGACATAAAGCTTCAGGATCAGGCGCGTGAAATCCTAAACGATTGGGGTATGGTACTCAGGAAAAGCTTTATGAGTTCGATGACCACGGGCCAGTGATTGCCAGCGTCCATCCGTCGATCTGTTTGTTCACAAAAAGTGTGCTTCCATCTGGAGAGAAGCAGCAACCCGCGAACTCTCCAGTTCCGTTTAAGTCTCTAGCCAGCTTGTAGATCTCACCTTCTGGCGTTATCCCCAACAGGTAATCGTCTCCAGTACCATCCTCGCAGACGATGATGTCACCCCATGGGGCCACACAGAGGTTGTCTCCATTTTCGATTATCGTACCATCGTTCGGTTCGACGAACAGTTCGAGCGATCCAGGATTGGAGACTTCTTGATCCGTGCCCTCGAAAGGACTCGGACGGTATGTCCATATCTGCCCCTTTCTAGCGGCTCCTCCGTCAGTGCAGGCGATGTAAACCTCAGGGCTTCCGTCTCTCTCACCGTAGAAGATCCCCTCACCCCGAGCAAATCTGGCGGCCCCAGACTCAAATCCGCGGTATCGCAAGTCATCATCCGGAGAATCTACATTGTCGAGATCTATCCAAGCAGTCTCCATCCGCGTTCGAAGAGAAACGTTCTCTGTCTCCCAGTTTCGCGTATCAAGACGGGGCATTTCCGATACTACAAGGGCCTGTAGGCGACCACCTTCAGTAAGCCTACCAGGCACGTGTGGAATGAAGCGGTATAGTATTCCATCACCGAGATCTTCCGTCTGGTAAATGATACCTGATGATGGATGCACAGCTACTGCCTCATGTTTAAACCTACCCATATCGGTCAGAGGAACACCTCGCTGCAGGCCGGGCTGTCCAGCCACAACCTCAAAGTTGTATCCGTGTGAACGCGTTAACCCGTCTTCCGGCCCTGAAACGATTTCTTCACAGGAGATCCAAGAGCCCCAGGGCGTGGGCCCACCAGCACAATTCAGTAGTGTTCCGGACAAACTCAAGTGATGCGATACGAGTTCCTGGGACGTGGTGTCGTAGACTAAAGTGGTTGTGCCGCCTAGCGCAGGGGAATTCCCGCCACCATCGTCGTAAAGTAGTTCCCGATCTATAAGATCTATAAGAGCGAGGTCTGAACCAAACGGTCCAAGTTCCGCTCTTGCGCTACTGCCTAGCTCATGATTCCTCACCAGAATCGTCATCCCGTTTGGCCCCGCGAAGGTAGCCATTCCATCATGTCTGGCTGGCACTAATAAGCCATCAGACATCGTTTCTCCGGCTCTAGAAAAGATCTTGTAGCTGAAACCAGGAGGGAGAGCGATGATTCCGTCCGGATCATCTTGCAGGGGACCAAACTTTATTCCGGAGTCCACTTCCGTTGCGATGATATTGGAACGAGAACAACCGAGTCCTGTGAAGCCGAGCGAGATGGCGGCTCCAGTTCCTAGAAAACGTCGCCGTGAGATGGCCATAAGGTCGTTAGCTTGATGCAAAGATTCTTCAGAAGAAAAATTATTATGTGCCGACACGAGATTACACCTACCGCCCACAATCGGTTCGTAAGCGTTACATATTTAACCGTTTTTGTGGTCGTGACTTTGTTGTCGTCTTCTTGCGTGGTGGAGAGCGAGCCGGCTGGCCCAACACCTGATAGCCCAGTTTTTGAAGGGGCGGTAGCTATGGGCCACGTCCAAACTCAGGTAGATTTTGGCCCTAGGATTCCGGGTACCGAGGGACACGAAGCACAGCTTTCCTGGATGCTGAAGCTAATGCGCGAGCATGCAGCGGCGGTTGTGGTCGATACATTCACGCACGTAACTACGAATGGAGATACGCTGGGGCTGACTAACCTGATCGGACGTTTCGCTCCCGAGCACAGTCGTCGGATCGTGATCTTAGCTCACTGGGACACGCGTCCGATTTCAGATCAAGCTTCAGACTCAGTAGACCGAGTGATTCCCGTTCCAGGGGCGAATGACGGTGGATCCGGTACAGCAATATTGTTGGCTTTAGCGCCCTTGCTTTCTGCGCAAACACCACCTGTTGGGGTCGATATTCTACTGGTCGATGGAGAAGATTATGGCCATGGAATAGAGGATATGTTGCTTGGATCGCGCCGTTATGCGTCCACTGTTTCCGAGGGGGATAGACCAGTTTACGGTCTTTTGCTCGATATGGTGGGTGACGCTGAGCCAAGTTTTCCGGTGGAGCAGATTTCAGCGCAGTTCGCTAACCCTGTTGTCCAGAAAGTATGGCGAGCCGCGGAACGATTGGGGTACCGAGACTACTTCCCGACCGCTATTGGCCCTCCGATAACAGATGATCACGTTCCGTTGATCCAGAATGGAATCCCCACCGCCAACGTGATTGATTTCACATACGGACCGAACAATTCCTACTGGCATACACCCGAGGATACCCCCGACAAAGTGAGCCCTCGGACTCTGGGGATTGTGGGTCAAGTTGTGGTTGAACTCATCTATTCGGGTGGGTGATGGCCAAGCTACAAGGTGGCTGAATATTCGCAGGCCTCAGTTGATTGTTGTCAATTCATTATCTGAGTTCTACTAGTCTTAATCGCTTCATCAATTGGAGTATCACGTGACCAACACCTCTTCCGTTCGCGTTGCTGCTGTGCAGGCCACGGCGTGTCCCTTCGATACAAGCCGAGCAGTGGAAATAGTTTGTGCCATGACTTCTGAAGCTGCCAAGGAGGGCGCTAGGCTTATCCTTTTTCCAGAGGCATACGTAGGCGGTTATCCATGGGGGCTTGCTTTCGGGACTGCAGTTGGCGGACGCTCAGAGGTGGGCCGAAGGGTTTTCGGTCGTTACTGGGAATCCGCTATCGACGTTCCAGGACCTGAGGTAGAGAGGATGTGTCAGGTCGCTGCGGACCTCGGTGTTTGGCTTTGCGTGGGCGTTATTGAGCGCGACAGCACTTACAGTACCGGCACCCTCTTTTGCACGCTGCTGTACTTTGGGCCGAATGGGGAGTTGCTAGGCAAGCACCGCAAGCTCAAACCAACAGCTGCTGAGCGACTCATATGGGGTGAAGGCGATGGCAGCACCCTGACCACGGTTGAGACGGATTTCGGTCGTGTCGGCGGGCTAATTTGCTGGGAGAACTATATGCCGCTAGCCCGCATGACGATGTACGGAAAGGGGGTAAAGATTTACCTCGCTCCGACTGCGGATTCCCGTGATCGGTGGCAGTCGACTCTGCAGCATATTGCCCTGGAGGGTCGGTGTTTTGTGCTCGGTTGCAATCAGTACGTCAAGCGCGATATGTACCCGAAGGACTTGGCAATTGCTGACGAACTAGATGTTTGGCCTGAAACTCTTAGTGCAGGTGGCACTGCAATATACGGCCCACTGGGAGAGGTGCTCGGCGAACCGCTCTGGAATCAGGCGGGCATTGTATACGCAGATCTGGATATGGGCTCGATTCATCGAAGTCGTTTCGACTTCGATGTAACTGGCCACTATGCGCGGCCGGATGTGTTCCGCCTAATCGTAGACGAGTCACCAAAGCATCCTTTCGAATGATTTAACGATCGAGCCTTACCACTCAATAGAGCCCTGTTTAGATGTGTCGATGTCTTTTGCTTCGCCGCCACCAAGTAGGACTTGCTCGATCTGTTCATAGAGAAATTCTCGTGCTTTCTCTTCTCGAGGATCTAGGCCATAGTGGTTGATCAGAGTTGTTTGGTGCTCCAGCCATTCCTTCCAGCAATTCGCGCAGATCGAGTTTATGATTCTCTCACCGAGTTCGTTCCTGAAGGGGGCTTTTGCGAGGCGGGGTCCGGCCTTGCAGCGATGACATTCGATGGTCTCGGTGGTCATGTTCGATGTGGTTTGGGACGTATACGATGGATTACCCGCGCCATTGTAATGCGGTCCCTTTTTTCAGAGAGGTGAAGCAGTGCATCGTAGACGAGTTGCATTGTACCTCGTTAATGTTTCTTAGCGTGGCTCTCTAAGTATGAACTAATTCCGCGTTATGAGGGTGATGGATGCCGTTAAACAAGAAGCAGCGGGTGCACCTCGAAAAGCGTCTCCTCGCCGAGAGGGATCGTGCTCGAAAAGCTCTGGGGATGTTTGACCAAAGGACACAGGCGGACCGCGACTCAAGTGATTCAGATATGTCCAGTTACACTGATCACATGGCCGATCAAGGGACCGAAGCACAAGAGCGTGAGAAGGCAGCGGCTTTCGCCACTAAAGAAGGGCGATATCTCTATCGACTCGAGGGGGCACTGAGAAGAATGTACTCTGATCCAGACCAGTTTGGGGTTTGCCATACGTGTGGATCAGATGTGGGATTTGAGCGACTCGACGCATTGCCTCACGCGCGCTACTGCATAGACTGCAAACGGAAGGAAGAAGCCGCGGGATAAGGGTATCACAGGTTGTTTTGTCTTAATCGTTCCTTAGTGTCGCGAGGAGCGCCTCTCCGGCGATATCTATTTTCCACGCGCGCATGGCTTGTACCCCTGCGAGGTCCTCTAGAGTCAGAGGTTTAACTCTAGCGATCTCAAGCAAAACCGCGTTTGAAAGAAGGGTGCCACGGGGGATTTCGAGCTGTTCGGCGATCGAATTTCGAACCGCTTTGAGACGTTCGACAACTGCCTCTAGCTCAGGGGGTGGTCGAGCGGGGCCACGGCGTACTCCTTTTGGGTATGGGATGAGATCGGCTTTATCTGATTCGCGGATGGCTCGCAGCCGCCTTATCAAGGCTTTGCCTTCAGTCCGAGCTAGGCCTGTCGGGAAACCCTTGATGGCTAATAGATCTTCCACACGGCGTGGATGAGAGCCTACTGCTTCGATCAACGTTTTATCGCCAATAACTCGGAAGACCGCGCGGTCACGCTGTCTAGCTATGCCATCCCTCCAAGAGAGGGCTGTCCTAATCGCGGCAACCTCTCTTACGGGTAAGTGACGCACACCCTTTATCCGTGTCACTAGATCCACAGGCTGTCTGTCTTCACTAGTTGCCTTGGCCGAAACTGCTTCTAGGGCCAAACACTCTTCGGTAGCCCAAGCCGAACGCCCCATACGATCCAGCTCTTCGGAGAGAACATCTACGAGACGTTCGAGGTGCCTGGTGTCTGACGCCGCATATTCGAGCATGTCTTTGGTCAGTGGACGTTCTGCCCAGTCAGCGCGCTGGTATTTTTTCGCCAGTTCGACACCGAAGCGTGACTCGAGGAGTGATGCTAGCCCTAGGCCTTCTTCTCCAAGAAGTGCGGCGTAGATCTGTGTGTCCTGCAGCCCACTGACACGGATGCCAAGATCCCGACTGAGGAGTCGGAGGTCGAAGTCTGCTCCATGCATCACAATCGGCAGATCTGCACTTTCGAGTGCGTCCCGAAGCAAGTCCGTAGGATCAAACGCTAATGGATCGATGGTCCATGTTGCGCCGTCAATCGTTACCTGAACGAGGCACAGGCGATCGGAGTATCTGTGGAAACCGGCGGCCTCGCAGTCTAGTGCGATCCTCTCCGCGCCGGCGAGCGCGTCGGCAAGTTCGCCAGCGTCCTCTCGACGCTCAACGTGGATGTGACTCATGAATCTTCGGTGAGAAGAGCTATGACCTCAGAAAGAAAACGGACCGGAAAGTATACGCCACCCCATCTGGTGTTGTTGCCTCCGGGTGTTGCTCCTCTCTCGGTGCATTGCGACAATTCTCGCGAGTCGTCATCCGGTCGTCTCCTCGACACCTGGATCAATCATGCTCCGTACAAAGGTTGTTTGCACGCTTGGGCCGGCCAGTTCAGGCCGCGGTTCTATCCTTGCGCTGGTTCAGAGCGGTATGAACATAGCTCGGGTCAACATGTCCCATGGTTCCCGTGAAGATCACGCCCGAATTATTGAAAGTGTTCGCGCAGCAGCACGCGAAACTGGAAAGCCCGTGGGTATTCTGGTGGACCTTCAGGGTCCCAAGATTCGTGTGGGAGAACTAAACCAGCCACTCGAACTGAATTCCGGAGATGAAGTAGTAGTGGCTCCTGAGGCAAGCGCGGTGCAGGGTGAGATTCCCACGACCTACGCTCAGCTCGCTGAGGAAATTGCGGTCAATGACGCGGCACTTTTGGATGACGGCCTACTCGAGTTTCGTTGTGTTCGAACAGAGGGTGACCGAACGGTCTTCGAAGTGATCCGAGGTGGGCTCTTAAAGAGCAAGAAGGGCATCAACTTGCCGAACGTTGATTTGAAGACTCCTTCAATGACGGATAAGGATCTCCAAGATTTAGACTTCGCTCTGCAATATCAGGCTGAATACATAGGACTCTCTTTTGTACGGAAACCTGAAGACGTAGTCGATTTGAAAAGGCGCGTTGGAGGTCGGGCGCTTGTCGTTGCGAAGATTGAAAAAGTGCAAGCCCTTAAAGTGATTGAGGAGGTGATCGCTGAATCTGACATGGTCATGGTAGCGCGCGGTGATTTGGGAGTTGAGCTTCCTTTTCAGCGAGTTCCGCTGGTGCAAAAGCGGATCATTCAGCTCGCAAATTACCATGGCAGGCCAGTAATCACTGCGACACAGATGCTGGAGTCCATGATCGAGAGCGCTCGTCCTACCCGAGCTGAAGCATCGGATGTAGCGAACGCTATCCTAGATGGTTCCGACGCCGTTATGCTGTCGGGTGAGACAGCGATTGGGAAATATCCATTGCGATCATTGGAAGCGATTGTCTGTATCGGTTCGGAGATCGAACGAAGCGGTTTCCTTGAGCGTGGTCCGCGCTATCTCACCGCACCGGGTGGGCTGCGAACCAGAGGAGGCGCATCAATCAGAGAACATGCGATAGCGTCAGCGACAGTGGAGGCGGCCAAGCAGATAGGGGCGCCTGCTATCGTTGTGATTACGAAGTCAGGTTTCTCGGCGAGGTTGGTCTCCTCCTATCGTCCTTCAATGCCTGTATTTGCAGTAACGACGGAGCAAACGACATTCAGACAACTCGCTGCAGTATGGGGAGTACATCCCGTGCTTGCGGAGGATGTTGAAGTGACGTACGAAGAGTTATCTGACGTTGGTATGCAATCCGTATTAGAGGCTGGTGTTGGGGAAAAGGGTGCTTCGGTGGCGATCACAGCAGGGTTCCCCTTCCATCAGATTGGCTCTACAAACAACATGCGGCTCGATCGGCTTTAGGAGATTTCTGAGGCGTGAAGCTCACTTTTCTCGGTACTGGTACATCATTCGGAGTTCCAGTGATCGGGTGCGATTGTCCCACGTGTACGTCTGATGACCCACGTGATCGGCGTACCCGGCACGGAGCCTTGGTAGATTTGCCTTCTGGGCGACTTCTGGTAGATGCGCCTCCGGAGTTACGTCTGCAATTGCTAGCCGCGGGAATCACCTCAATCGATGCGCTTTGGCTAACCCATGCTCATGCGGATCACGTCCACGGAATAGATGATGTGCGGGCCCTTACTACCAGAGGCGGAGACCTTCCAACCTGGACCGCATCTGAATATGTGCAGCAGCTCCATGAGCGTTTCAGGTACATTTTCGATGATTCTGTGCGGCCCCCTATGGGCAGTTCTAAGCCGCGCATCGTTTTGAACACCTTTGAAGCGTACCAGTCAATAACGCTCTTAGGTGAGGAGTTCATGCCTCTTCAGGTACCACATGGCGGACCTATGGTTTACGGATTCAGGGTGGGTGGCCTCGGGTATGTCACGGATGCCAAGACCCTGCCAGACCAAGCACTCAATGAGCTTAAGGGAGTAGATGTTCTTGTACTGAATGCACTCTGGTTTGGTCGGGCACATGGATCACACTTCAACATCGAAGAAGCGATAGAGGCAGCTTCTCAGGTTGGGGCTGGTGTGACCTACCTCACGCACCTTACGCATCGGGTGCGGCATTCAGAACTTCTGGAGAGGCTGCCGGCTAAGGTTCTTCCTGCGTACGACGGACTTGTTGTGGACGTGGGATGATGGAACGGATCCGATTCGATTTCGGCAATCTGATGAGGTCCTCCGTTGACGGTGGGGTGACAGACGTTGTGTTCCATGAGACTCTTGCAGAGGAGTTCGGGAGGGCGCACGAAAGGTTTACCGAACGACGTGAAATTGGCGATCTCGGTTTTCTAGATCTTCCGTACGCCTCAGAAACAGTGGACAGCGTTACTCAGATCACGGATGGTTTGGTGCACCGATTCGAGGATGTTGTTGTGCTCGGAATCGGAGGCTCGGCTCTTGGGACGATGGCGCTGAAGGAGGCGCTACTCGGACCCTTATGGAACGTCAAAACCGATGAGGAGCGGGATCAGTTGCCTCGCTTGCACATAGTTGACAACCCCGATCCACACACCTTCATGACGCTCTTGAGTCGGCTCACGCCTGCTCGGACGCTTTTCAACGTAGTCAGCAAATCCGGTGAGACCGCAGAGACGATGTCTAAATATTTAGTTGCACGGGATTGGGTTGAAAGGTCGGTAGGTCAATCAGAAATCTCGCGTCACTTCATCTTCACCACTGATCCGCTCGGAGGCGTTCTGCGTCAGATCGGTGATGCAGAAGGTGTCCCTATGCTGCCCGTGCCCCAGAACGTGGGAGGGCGGTTCTCGGTTTTATCTCCTGTTGGCCTTTTCCCCGCGGCAATGTGCGGTGTGAAGCTCGACGCACTGCTAGGCGGAGCAGCTGACATGGAGCAACGATGCCGCACGGGTAATTTGGCAGAAAATCCGGCTGGGGTACTCGCAGCACTTCTATACTACTCCGATGTGGATTCTGGGAGGTCAGTCCATGTGCTGATGCCTTATGCGGACTGCCTCCGTTCACTCGCTCGCTGGTTCCAGCAGCTTTGGGCGGAGAGTCTTGGGAAATCGGTGTTGCTTTCGGGAGATAAACGCTCAACTGGTCCAACGCCGCTGGCGGCCCTCGGTTCGACGGATCAGCATTCTCTTCTGCAACTCTTGATGGAAGGCCCAAATGACAAAGTTGTACTCTTTATTGATGTCGATGACCTAGGAGTCGACGTTGACATTCCAGAGTATGATGAGGTCGCGACTGGGCCACTTTCCTATCTCGCTGGCCACACCATGGGACATCTGCTTCGTGTTGAAAGGGCTGCGACGGCTGAGGCTTTGCGTCGGGAGGGAAGACCGAATGCGACTTTCCACATGCCGAGAGTTGGTGCGGGTGAGTTAGGTCAGTTACTGATGCTTTTACAGATAGCGACAGTTTATGCGGGTGCGATGTACGGGCTTGATCCCCTAGACCAACCCGGGGTCGAGCTCAGTAAGCAATTGACCTACGGTATGATGGGTCGGGAGGGTCATGATGTCCCGACGTTTCCGAAACCTGACCCCCGGTGGACGTTGTAGACTCTTTGTAGGCTAGGTGCTCGTCGCTCTTTCGAAGGTTATCTTCATTTACACGTCCGCAAAGACGATTTCCAGTTGAGCGGGAGAAGAATATGAGAGACCATAATGACGTCCCCCACATCGTGATTGAGAGAGATTCCGGCGGTGGAGTCGGGTCTTTTCTACTCGGTGCTGTGGTGGGGGCCGGGCTCGCATTGCTTTTTGCGCCTAAGACTGGTGAGGAGACTCAAGAGGAACTCAAGGAGCATGCCCGCAAGCTTCGAGTAGTAGCCGAAGAGCGTGTTCGCGAAGCTCAGCGCCATCTTGAAGACCGTCTGGATGTTGCGCGTGAAGGAGTATCGGCCCGTTATGAGGAAGTGAGAGCTGCGGTCAACGCTGGCCGAGAAGCCGCAATGGATGCCCGTGGCGATCTTGAGGAGCGGCTTGAGCGTTCCAAATCTGCTTACCGTGCCGGTGTGGCTGCAGCGCGTGAGGTGGCTGCGGCCGAGGAAGCTGAAGACTGATTAGACCACACAGGTGAACGTTAAACGAGAACGGAAGGTAGTCGCCCGAAATCGGAAGGCGCGGCACGAATTTGAGATTCTAGACACTTACGAGGCGGGACTAGAGCTCAGGGGACCGGAGGTGAAATCTCTTCGTGCGGGAGAGGTATCGTTCCAAGACGCTTTCGCCAGAGTCTCTGCCGGAGAAGTGTGGCTGCACAACCTTCACATAAGCCCATACGAAGCAGCAAACCGGTTTAACGTTGATCCAGTTAGGCCAAGAAGGTTGCTTCTGAATCGCCAAGAGATCAGGCAAATCGCGGTGAAGACAGAGGAGAAAGGGCTTACCTTGGTCCCGCTCGAAATTTACTTCTCGCGCGGGTATGCCAAACTCCAGATTGCCGTGGGGAGGGGAAAAAAGCTTCACGACAAGCGGGAGACTTTGAAACGCCGGCAACAAGATCGAGAGGCGCGACGGGCAATGGAGGAGAGAGGGTGAACTCGTGGTGTTTGGGTGGAGGAGCTTTTAGCCCATTACATAGGTTCGGGATTGTGATTGCGATGGGTTTTGGCGCATTAACAGTCGCCACATTGAGACCATTGCAAGCTCAGGATCGACCGATCTTAGTAATAGAGAAGGAGAGTGGCTCAACTAGCACGGTGACTGTTCAGTTCGACCGGGGATACGCCAGCGTTGCGGCGTCGGTGCTGAGTGATATCGGCTGGTCGGTCAACGATCAGAATGGGACATTAGTGCTGACGGCGGCAGGAGAAATAAAAGTTTCGTTTCGTTATGACTCACCATTCTTCCGTTGGGATGGGGTGGTGCTGCAGATGGCGGATTCGCCCTATGTGACTGGAGGGTTAGCGTGGCTTCCACTTCAATTCTTGACCGACTTTCTCCCTAGGAGGCTTCCTGGGCTATATGACTTTTCCTCTGAACGAAGCTTACTAAGAGCCGCGAACCTTGAGCTTTTGGTGTTGGATGATCCGATAGCATTAGATGCGGAAGACGATGAGCTGGAATCCGATGCGGTGTCAGGGCAATCAGAGTTGGCACACGAATTGGAAGCTGCACCCGAAGCTCCTTTTTCGGGGGCAGTCGAGACGACTCAGGAAGAAGAGCAGGTTCTAGCTTCGAGCTACGAAGATGCCCGTGTAGTGGTTATCGATGCTGGGCATGGTGGAGAGGACCCCGGGGCGCTTTCAGCGACCGGAGTTCGCGAGAAGACGATTGCTTTGGCGATCGCCCTAGAGATTGAGAAAGCTCTGTCCGAAGAGTCTGACCTCGAGGTTCACATGATTAGAGACGAAGATCGTTTCGTGGATGTGTGGGCGCGCGGTTTGACCGCTACTGAATGGAAAGGGGAGCGACCAGGTGTTTTCCTGTCCATACACGCCAATTCTTTTCCTGCGCGCAGGGAGGCCCGTGGGTTCGAGACCTACTTCCTGTCAGACGCAAGGACAGATGACGAGCGTCGGGTTTCAGCGATAGAGAATGCTCCTCTGAATATAAGCGCGCCTAATATTGATGAAGAGCGGCTAGCCGACATGGACTTCATACTCCGTGACCTTAGAAACTATGAGCACGCGCACTGGTCGGAGAGCTTAGCGACTCTTGTTCAGAATGAACTCGCCGAGGTCCATCCCGGTCCGAATCGTGGTGTGAAGCAGGGGCCGCTAGCGGTACTCACAAATGCGCTCATGCCGTCGGTGCTGATCGAGGTTGGCTTCCTTTCAAATGAATCTGATTTGCAGCTCCTAAGGCAGAAAGATTTTCATCAGAGTTCTGGAAGGGCGATTGCTGAAGCCGTGATCAAGTTCTTAAGAAGTTATCCTCCTGGCAGCAGTGGCGGGGGCGACGAGAGGCGGCGTTGAGATCAAAGTTCATTGTAGTTTTCGTGAGTGTCATGGCGGCTGCGTGCTCCTATCAAAACGTCTTACACAACGCAAATAACCTTTTTTTTCGGGGAGAAAGCGCTCGCCTGGCCGGACGAGATTCACTCGCTTCTGAGCGCTACAATGAAGTCGTTACAAAGACAGGTGAAGCGCTGCGAGACCGACCTCAGAGTGAATGGGCGAATAAGGCACTCGTTCTTCATGGCAGGGCCCGGCTTCGATTGGGTGAGCTTAGGGAAGCTCAGGCAGCGCTTACAGACGCAGTTCGATTGAATCCCCCCGAAAGCGACGAAGCTCGAGTATACCTTGCTGCTGTTAAGGCAGAAATCGGTGATGTGAGGTCGGCGCTAGAGGGGGTGAATCGGGCGCTTTCCGGTACGCTTGAGGATCTCCCGAGATTTGAGGCGCATTTTCTTCGGGGACGCCTGTTGCTTGAGCAGGGGATGTTCGAACAGGCCGGTTGGGACCTGGATCGTGCGTCTGAGGCTGGTTTAGGGATGAGGGCGGAGGCTGACCTTGAAGTGCTGCGCTGGTCAATTGTCCATCGAGAGGAGCAGAGAGCGAGTGACGCTCTAGACGTTCTAATGGAAAATCCTCGTGCAGGTGGTCGGACGGAGACTATGGGACGACTAGTTGATAAGGCGGCTGATACCTGGGGGCAGGAGAAGGTTGCGTCTATGCTGGAAGGAGTTAACGGCTCTGAGTGGGACCGTGTCGCCCGTGGTAAGATGGCACTCGCAAGAGCACGCATGCTTAGTGAAGCGGGGGATACGTCGTCTGCCCGGATTCAAGCAACTGATGTGGCATCGGGCATAGGGAGACCGTCCGTCGATGCCAGGCTACTCCTTGCTAAATGGCAGCTCCAACAAGCAAGGGATTTAGACACTGTATATGGTGTTCGAGTACTTTTGCTTCCGGTGGGTCGAGACGGCCGTGCAGCCGAGCAAGTCGAGTCGATCAATATCATGGAATCGCTCACTGATCTGGGGTATGAGCAACCTTTAGGATTCTTTGCAGCGGCTGAATTAGCCCGTGATCGGTTGGGAGCAGATTACGTCGCAAGGGGCCTTTTTATAGCATACGCATCTGCCGCTCCTTATGAACCCTGGGCGCCAAAGGCTTTACTAGCAGCCCTCAATATCACACCGGAGCCAGCTGACCGAGCGTGGCTTAAGGAACGACTGGAGGCTAACCCCAACAGCCCTTACGTTTTGGCGGCATCCGGCGGCCCCTCCGCCGGGTACCAACAGCTTGAGGAGGAACTGGACTTGCGACTCAGAGCGCTGACCCAGCGGTGAAACTTTCGATCCAAGCTTTTGGCGTCGACTTCCAAAATCCCGTTCTGCTAGCTGCGGGCACTTGCGGCTTTGGTATGGAGTTGGTCGATGTGCTTGATATTGAGGCACTAGGTGGCTTCGTAACGAAATCAATCACACTTGAGGCACGACTAGGGAACCCGGCTCCTCGTGTTGCAGAATTCGAATCCGGCATGATCAACTCGGTCGGTTTGGCCAACCCTGGGCTAGCGCAGGCTCGATCGGACAAGCTTCCGTGGATCGCCGCGAACGTTCGTCGAGCAAAGGTTCTCGTGAGTATCGCGGGTCACACTGTTGGGGAATACTTCCAACTGATAGAGGGGCTCGACGAAGCAGACGGTTTCGCGGGCTTTGAGATAAATCTCTCATGCCCTAACGATGCTCGCCGTGACGGGGTGCCATTCGCTCTAGATCTGGACGCGGTCAGCAAGATTATCGCTGGTTGTCGTGAACGCACTAGCCGTCCGATCTCCGCTAAGCTTGCGCCGAATGATCCTCGGCTACCTGAGACGATAAAGAGAGCGGAGGAGGGTGGTGCGAATGCCATCACCCTAGTTAACACTGCTCCAGGTCTTCTGCTGGATCCAGACTCGGGGCAGGCACGCTTGGGACAGGGAGCCGGAGGGGTTAGCGGGCCCGCACTTTTCCCGATGGGGATTCGTGCGGTGAAAGAGGCTCGCGCTGTAACGGGCCTGCCGATATTAGGTGTCGGTGGTGTGCTTTCAGTGTCTGATGCGGTCGCGTATCGCAGGGTCGGTGCAGATCTGATTCAGATGGGTACAGCAACTTTTGCTGCCCCCAGGGCCGCAGAGGATTTGATTTCCGGTCTGATGCGATGGGGCAAAGATTCTGACGTGTCTTCGTGGAGCGAGTTAGGTAGGGTGGAGGACTTAGAAGCGTGAATCGAGTTATCATACCGCTGGATGTGCCTTCGGTCTCAGATGCGCTCGCATTGGTTGATCGATTGGGAGATGAGGCCGACTTCTATAAGGTTGGCTTTGAGTTGTACACGCGAGGTGGGCTAGAGGTGGTGCGCGAATTAGTCTCCCGAGACAAGCGCGTTTTTCTCGACATTAAGCTTCACGACATTCCGAATACTGTAGCGCGAGCTGTTGAGGCGGCTTCGGATCTCGGTGTAGATCTGTTAACGCTTCATGCGTCGGGTGGCCAACGAATGATGGCAGCAGCGGCAGAAGCTCGCTCCGGTCATCTCAAACTGCTGGGGGTGACAGTGCTTACTTCCATGAACAAAGATGAGATGGCTTCCGTATGGGGACGCAAAATATCTTCGGTCCGCGATGAAGCGTTCCGGTTAGCTAATCTAGGTAAGGAAGCTGGCTTGGATGGGATCGTTTCCTCGGCACTCGAAGCGAGCTGGATTAGGCAAAAAATTGGTCCGAGCTTCTTGATTGTGACGCCGGGCATCCGTCCCGCCGGATCTAGCTCTGACGACCAGAATCGGGTTGCGACACCCAGGGAGGCGGTCCGAAACGGTGCTGATTTCCTCGTGATCGGGCGCCCTATCACGAAGGCAGATGATCCATCTGCAGCCTTTGCAGCGGTGCTAAAAGAAATCGAAAAAGCTTAACTTCGGTTCTGACGACCTCTGTTCTTCATTTAATGCTCCGGCGATCGTTTAAGTGACTGATCGGATCCTAGACAACGACGACCGATGACTCTGAAGGTCTACAATACCGCCGAACGCTCCCTGCAAGAGTTCATTCCACTTCGGGAAGGCGAGGTTCGTGTCTACGCGTGTGGGCCGACTATCTACAATCATGCGCACATTGGGAACTTTCGGACCTTTCTCTTCTTCGATCTCGTTCATCGCCACCTAGAGTACAGCGGCTACGGTGTGCAGTTCGTAATGAACCTGACTGACGTCGACGATAAAGTGATTCAAGCGGCTCATGAGGCCGGTAAAACTATTGAAGAGCACACGAAGCCGTTTGGAGACACGTTCCTTGCAGATTGTGTGTCGCTAGGCGTTTGGACTGTTGATAGCTATCCGAGGGCGACCATGCATATCGAACAAATGGTCGAATTCATCGAACGGCTGATCGACAAGGGGCACGCGTATTCTGCGGAAGACGGTGCGGTCTATTTCTCAATTGAGAGTTTCCCGGAGTACGGAAAACTGAAAGGGATCGACACCTCGACTCTCATCGCGGGAGCTCGGGTGGAGCATGATGAGTATGACAAAGAAGACGCCCGTGATTTTGCTCTATGGAAGGCGGCTACTGAAGAAGACGAGGAAGTTGGCGCCGCGTGGGACTCGCCCTGGGGGCGCGGTCGACCGGGTTGGCATCTTGAGTGCTCAGTGATGAGTACGATGCAGCTGGGAGACACTCTGGACATGCACCTAGGCGGGGAAGATTTGGTTTTCCCTCACCACGAGAATGAGATAGCCCAGTCCGAATGCGCGACGGGTCACCCCTTCGTCAGGTACTGGATGCACGTGAAGCACCTTTTTGTAGAGGGGCGAAAGATGTCCAAGTCTCTCGGAAACTTCATCAGGGTCCGTGAGTTGCTTGAAGAAGGGTACGACCCAGCAGCAATCAGGCATTTGCTCATTTCCTCTCACTACCGTGGTGAGTTGAATTTTACGCGGGCCGGACTCAAGGCTTCGGGTGTGGCGGTTCAGCGCTTAATCGACTTCGAAGCTCGGTTATCTCAACTTGAGACAACCGATGATGCCGAGGAGTCGGCACTCCCGGGTTTGGCGAAAAAAGTTGTGTTGGATTTCCGCAGCACAATGGACGATGATTTCAACTCCGCGGGGGCGCTGGGCGTTTTGTTCGGCTTTGTGACCAAGGTCAATGCGGAGTTAGATGCGAAAGGAAGAGTTAGCACATCTGATCGTGATTTTGCTCTTGGGGCGCTGCGATCTATGGATAAAGTGCTTGGCTTGCTTGAAGTAGCGCAGGCGTCACGTGTCATAGACGATGACCTATCATCCTGGGTAGAGAGAATGATTGCAGAACGAGCACAAGCTCGGGCTTCGAGAGATTTTGCTCGGGCAGACGAGATCCGCGAAGAGTTGTCCGCGAAGAATATCGTGCTCGAGGATAGTGCGGAGGGGACGCGATGGAAGGTGGTTAACTAGGTTCCCAGAGCCGGGGTATCTGGAGGAAGGGTAGATTGAAGCCACAACTGGCAAGCAGTACCGCGATGCGCGCACCTTCGTACCTTATGTGCTCCGTGCTGGCGTAGCTCAACTGGTAGAGCAGCTGATTTGTAATCAGCAGGTTGGGGGTTCAAGTCCCTTCGCCAGCTCTCTGTGGCCCAATCACTAACGTGGTTGGGCCACTTTTTATTG
>DEAT01000054.1 GCA_002348265.1 Gemmatimonadales bacterium UBA2975
CATATTGAAAACCAGAGCACCCACCTGGAAGCACTGCAACCCTAAGACCTGCTTCGGTCTCAACACCGTGTTCCTTAATGAAGTCGTGGACCTTTTCGCTGGCCGTGGATGTCAACGTCACCATCTCGCGCTCACTCTCATCGTATCGTCTGCTATCACTAGTGGGAATACTCCCGTCTAACCAATCACAATATACCGCTTCGGGGACTCATCAAGAACCGATCGCCCCACCTGCCATCTCCTCTATGATTACCTGCGATGCTTCGCTCAGATCCTCTACGGCCCGAACACTGTCTGGGATATCCGATTGGGACTCACATCCGTAGCCAGTTCGCACGAGGATCGCTTGGCCTCCAAGTGCTAGACCGGGCTTAACATCCGTAATCTTGTCACCGATGTAAAACGATGCGGCCAAGTCGATATCCAGTTCTTTCTGAGCCCTAAGGTACATTCCGGTAGAGGGTTTCCGACAATCGCATGAATCCGGCTGATGAGGACAGAAGTACATCCCATCCAGTACGACCCCGGCTACTTCTAACTCCTCGACAAGCCGCAAAGCGACCGCTTGGTAATCTTCCCTGGAGTAGAAGCCGTGAGCGATGCCAGCCTGATTTGTCACTACAACTATTACAAATCCAGCAGCTTGGAGTGCTCCGAGAGCCTCCACTGCACCATCGATCATCTCTACTCCATCGGGATGTCCGAGGTAGCCTTTTTCAACGATGATCGTTCCGTCTCGATCGACGAAAACAGCACGTCGACTCACACCCCTGCCTTATCTCCCTCAATAAAGGCTTCAGCCACTTGAGTAACTACAGAATCCAGCTCCCCTGGGAGGAGAGTACGGACGTCGAGCCGCAGCTTCTCATCGATAATTCTTCCCACAACCGGAGTATCTCCGGCCCTTAAAGCGTCAGAGAGTACCCCAACCCCGTGCGGCCAAGTCAGCTCAACTGCCCACGAGTCGAGTTCGACTCCCGGATATGTGCCACCACCAACTGCGCCTTTCGTCGGAACGACCTCACAGGGAACCTTCGCGATCTTGAGGTGGCTCGCTAACACTTCTGCTGTTTCCTTGAGGCCCTCAGGTTTGAGGGCAAGCATCCGAAGGGTAGGAATCCGCTCAATGACGCTCTCTGGATCACGGTAGAGACGCAACGTCGCCTCTAACCCCGCGAGCGTGACCTTGTCCACCCGCAATGCCCTGCAGAGTGGATTCCTCCGCATACGCTCGATCATCTCTCTACGACCGACAATGATACCGGCCTGTGGACCACCCAAAAGCTTGTCTCCCGAAACGACTACGGCATCTGCTCCCGCGGCTAACGAGTCCGACGCCATTGGTTCATCGGGAAGATCAAGCTTCGAGCCCCTCAACATCAGCCCGGATCCCAAATCATGCACAACGGGAATACCATGAGACTCGCCAATCGAAACCAGTTGCGAAACCGAAACTTCTTCTGTGAAGCCGGTGATCCGAAAGTTCGAGCGGTGAACCTTTAGAATCGCTGTGACCTCTTTAAGAGCCGCTGCCGATTCATAGTCTGCTGACCTCGTACGATTCGTACTACCGACCTCGACTAGTGACGCGCCAGACCGCTCAAGCACATCCGGAATCCGGAAACCGCCACCGATCTCGACAAGTTCACCTCGTGACACCGCTACAGACTGTCCAAGGCCGACCGTGCTGATAGCGAGAACTAAGGCTCCTGCTGCGTTATTTGAAACGAGCGCATCTTCAGCTCCCGTAAGTTCACATAGCAAGTCCACGCAGTGGGTATAGCGAGAACCCCGGACTCCTTCTTGGAGATTAAATTCGAGGTTCGAGTATGTGGCAGCGTGTCGCATCGCCTGGAGCGCTTCATCCGCTAATGGAGCCCGCCCCAGATTCGTATGTAGCACCACCCCTGTTGCATTTATGACTCGCCTAAGACCTGGGACCCTTGCTAGAGCCAGTATTTGCGCAGCGTGCTCCGTGTACCATTCAAGGTTGTCTACTAATTCGATGATCTCGACATCTTCCATTTCGATGGCTCCGCGCATTTTGACCACGGCATCCCTAAACGCGTCCGTTAGCTGGCTTCGGCCAGTACCCTCCAACAGCCTCTCTGCCGCCGGGGACGCCAGAAGCGCATCGATCGACGGGATCTGACTCCGCAGGTCACACATCAGTAGCAGACCGGAAAGATGCAGCCGGAATAGGTATTCGCGACACCTATAACTGTCACGACGCCCGTGTCCAACGCTGAGATAGAATCGGCCATCCCTACGGAATCCAGATCCATCACTGAATCCACTACCAACTCACGAGAAAGCGTCGCTTCACCCCCACCACCCGGTAAACCGAAGATGTTCGTCACACCCGACACCGTGAGGGCGAACTCTATCTCGTAGGGGAGCGGAACAGATAACCGCAAAATAAGTCTTCTGCCCGGCAACACCCGTGCCCCATCAGCTGTGGGTCCTGCTACAGAACCTTGGAGTTGTGGAAGAGATGGTGGTGGCCGGCGAGCAGACGCTAACACAAGCTCCTCGGACCGAATGGCTGACCCCTCCTCAGAGGGCATCACTGCTTCGGCATCCGACAAAAGTCTCAATGCCGCCACTTCTTCAGCCTCAATCGAGTCAACTCGAGACAGTGAATCCGTCACCCTCTCGACCCATACCACATAGTCGGGCTCATGCATGACATCAACGATCATTGGCGTGTCGTCAGCATCCGGAGATATCTTAATCTCTACCTCGTCTACCGCTGTCTCGAAATCAAGAAAATCGTCAAACAGAAGTGCCAAGGTGACAGAGTCCAAAACCTCGGCTCCGGTAACCTTGGCCTCAGATGCGTCTGGTGTGAGAATCGAGATCTCCGTGAGTACGGTATCACCTTCCTCCACGAAAAGCGGGATGAGTCCTTGGACTTCCGTGGAGTCGACCTCACCATTTCTATTCTGATCCTCAAACGCGGTTACATCAAAGGTTCCAGCCGGAAGATACCGGAAAGCAAAAATCCCTGTCCGATCTGCTGTTGATCTGTGAACCAGTGAATCATTGCTAATAGCCACAATCGTGGCTTGCTGCACTGCTCGCCCGGTAATGCGGTCCCAAACCTGACCCGCCAACGTTGTCGGCACGGGATCGCCGCCGGTTGAAAAGACGAGTTCGAAGGGGTCTCTCATGGTGTTTCCGAACATATCGGACACGGTCGGCGTCAAAGTGACCCGGTAAACCAGCTCCGGACGAAGCCCACCTTCGATCGTCAGCGTCAACGCCTTTGGAGAGTGCTCGACTTTGTACACACCCACCACTGGAGACACAGCAATCGCGGTTTCCAGCACGCCACCTGTCACCCGTTCACTGATCCTTTCGTCGAACTCAAAGCGGATCTTCGTTCCCAAGTCTGTGACCTTCTCCAATGCACCCGGAGTAGTGGCAATAACCACGGGAGGGCGCAGATCTTCGGGGCCACCCGGCGGCATCTCTTGCTGAGCACACGCACTCGTCATCACGATGACGACCGAGAGAATCCTTCCCAAGGGATTACTCTCCCAGTCCAACAAGTTTCTCACGAAGCTTCCCAACTTGATCCCGGAGTTGGGTAGCATTCTCACGTGCCGTGCCGACGACCTCCTCAGGAGCGTTGGCGACGAATTTCTCGTTTGCCAACCGCTTCTCAACACCGGAGAGTACACCAGCAAGACGAGCGATCTCGTCCTCCATTCTTCGTCTTTCCCGCTCCACATCGATGACGCCCTCTAGCGGGATGAATAGCTCTGCTCCGTTTGGCAAAACCGCGTTAGCGCCTACCCCGGATCCGACACCAGACTCTATGTGATCTATTCGAGCGAGCTGCTCCAGCGCAGTAGCCCTTGCCGAGAGTGAAAGCCGGAAGTCCGCCGGTCCTCCGTTGATCACGAGAGAAACCCGTTTTCTTTCCCCCACCCCATACTCTTTTCTGACTCGACGGACCTCAGTTACCAAGTTTTGAAAACCGTCCATGGCCTCCTCAGTTGACGCAGAACGATCCTCCTCATGAGCCTTCGGCCACGGTGCAATAATCAGATCTTCTGGGCGCTCATCCCCATCCGGCCACGGCAACTGAGACCACAACTCGGCTGTCACGAACGGTACGATCGGATGAAGCAGCCTCAGTGCCCCATCAAGCACAGTGACCAAGGTTGTGCGTGCGGCCTCCCTGCTACTGACGGCTGAATCAGTATTCAAGCGACTCTTCACAAGTTCAAGATACCAGTCGCAGACCTCACCCCAGAAGAAATGGTAGAGCCCATCCGCAACCTCATGAAGCCGAAAACGTTCAAGGCCTTGGGTGGTCTGTTCAGTAGCGTTGGCCAGTCGCGAAAGGATCCAACGATCTTCCTCAGCTAGGTTAGCCTCAACCGATTCCCGAGACTGGATCGGGTCTTCACCGAGGCTCATTAAGGCAAATCGGCCGGCATTCCAGATCTTGTTCGCAAAATTTCGTCCGTTCGCAAAGGCTGCTTCCACATTTTCATGGTCTAGACTGATATCCGTTCCAACGGCGCACTGGCTAACGATCGTAAAGCGCATCGCGTCTGCACCGAATGCTTCGACAACCTCGAGCGGATCAATGCCATTTCCTAAAGATTTCGACATCTTGCGGCCGCTGATGTCACGCACGGTCCCGTGAAGATATACCTCAGTGAACGGCGCCTCACCTTTGAATTCGTATCCCATCATGACCATTCGAGCGACCCAGAAAAACAGGATCTCCGGAGCAGTTACCATAGTGTGGCCAGGATAAAATGCACTCATGTCATTGGTGTCTTCCGGCCAACCGAATACGGAAAAGGGCCATAGCTGAGAACTGAACCACGTGTCTAGAACGTCTGGGTCCTGTTCTAAAGAGTCTCCTCCGCACTGAGGACATGATATGGGATCTTCTCGGGCTACGATCACCTCCCCACAGTCACCACAATACCACACAGGAATCCTATGGCCCCACCATAGTTGCCTAGAGATACACCAGTCTTGGATGTTCTCCATCCAATGCTCATACACCCTCTTCCAGTGTGGAGGAGTGAAGTTGATAGTCCCTTCTTTAGACGCAGCGAGCGCTGGCTCTGCAAGTGGCTTCATACTCACAAACCATTGCTCCGAAAGACGCGGTTCGACCACCGTTTCGCACCTATAGCAATGCGGGACCGCATGTGTATGTGTGTCCTCGCCAGCCAGCAGACCGTCCCTCTCTAGCGCTGCCAAGACAGCTTTGCGTACCTCGAAGCGGTCCATCCCTCTGAACGCTTCGGGGGCAAGGTCACTCATGCGGGCGTCTGGGGTCATTACGTCGATTATATCAAGCCCTGTTCTGCCTGCTATTTCGAAGTCGTTCTTGTCGTGGGCCGGCGTAACCTTGACCATTCCCGAGCCGAACTCCGGATCCACATGGCGGTCTGCTACTATCGGTATCACCCGCCCAGTAAGGGGTAACTCTACCTCGGCACCAACCAGCGCCTTATAGCGATTGTCGCCAGGATAAACTGCGACCCCGGTATCTCCCAACATCGTTTCCGGCCTCGTTGTCGAGACCGTTAAATACCACCGACCGTCATCTAGCTGACCAACGGCACTGGCTCCGGCATCCAAGGCGGACCTTGCAGCTTCCGACGCACTTTCGTTTAAAGGATATCGGAGGTGCCAGAGGTGTCCGTCCGTTTCTTCTCCTTCCGCTTCCTCGTTCGACAGAGCGGTGAGGCAGCGAGGGCACCAATTGATGATGTACTCACCTCGATATATGAGATCTCTTTCATAGAGAGATACAAAAACCTCCCTAACCGCTCGCGCTAGCTCATCATCCAAGGTGAATCTGGTACGTTCCCAATCGCAGGAGGCACCAATGGCCTTGAGCTGATCTAGAATCGTATTTCCCGTCGTTTCTACGAAATCCCAAACCCGCTCGACAAACTGGTCTCTGCCTAACTCTTGGCGGCTTAACCCCTCTTGCGCGAGTCGGCGCTCAACCACGTTCTGAGTTGCAATACCGGCGTGATCAGTGCCCGGCACCCAAACGGTCGCCCGACCCTGCATTCGTCGCCATCGAATGAGCACGTCCTGCACGGTGTTGTTCAGCCCGTGACCCATGTGCAACGCTGCAGTCACGTTTGGAGGCGGAATGACAATCACGTAGGGCTCTCGGCCATCTTCTAGCACGGCTGACGCTGGCACATGGAAGTAACCGCGGTCTTGCCACACCTGATAGCGAGCGGGCTCGATAGCTCGTGGATCGAGACGCGTTGCGAGCTCTTTACTCACATCGACTTCCTAGGATCAGCGGAATCTCTACTTCGCAGCAGACATATAAGATGGTCTCCAAAGATGTCAGTCGCAGTCTCGCACCGGAACCGGATTACCTCATGTTTATCCCACGGACCGAGGGGAGCGTTTTTCATCACCTTGCACTTAAGCTGACCGATATAAGACCTGGACCTGGTGACCCTCACCATCGAACACCACTCGTGTCCGCTCTTGCCGCAGCACGCTCCCTATCTCGGCGAGCACGAATTGCCTCAGCCCTCTCTTTCCAAGTCTGTTCGATTAGATAACGTTGGCTTTGCCGCTCAATTTCCTCGAACTCCCACACCCTGAGAGCCTGTATGTTTCCGGGTCCTACGGGAGTCCCAAAACTCAGGGGCAGAGGCAGAGCTACGTCACCGAGATAGATCTTTCCGTCAGCGACACCCCATCGACCGCCGTTTGAATCGGTAAATGTCCAGTCGGTGAGACGGTCTTCGGCTGCCCTCGCTATTGAGACTGAGTCATACCACGCGACGATACGGTTTGAAAGTAGAAGTTCCTCTCGCTGCTCGAGACTTAACTCAAAAAACTCCGGAGGAGGAGCTGCCCATAGACGCGCATCAACAAGGTTCGGACGCAGTCGATCCGCAGCATTGTTGGGAGGAGGAAGTAGATCACCAAGCAGGACCCCTCCAATCTCAAGCCTTTGCACATTCACCTCTCCAGCCTCTATCTCGGCTAATTCCTCCGGATCTTCGGGGCGTTCTAGGTCCTCGGGAATTATATCAATCAAGCGGATCAAGGGCGTACGCTGCTCGGATGGTCGATCGGTCTCAATAGGAAGACTGAAGGTATCCGGCTGAAGAATGGCCGAGATGCTAGTGTAAAGTAGGATCGCTAACGCGTGGGCCGCGACTGACGCTCCGAAAGCAAAGATCTGAAGTCGCGAAGACCCCAAGCCCCGACTCTCAAGCCAGGTCCGACTCAGCGTCTCCCTCTCGGCTATAGGCCTTTTCTCCATGGATTTGCTAAACCCTTATGAATCCCCGGTTCCTCGGGCATTCCGGATATCAGTCAGGTTTTTGCAATCACTCGACCGAGCCTCTCTGCTGCTTGTTCGAGCCGGCCTGCATCAACTGTTAGCGCGATCCGGAAGAAGCCCTCACCTCCTCGGCCCAAGGCCGCCCCCGGTAAGACTATAACTCCTTCCTCCTCTAACGCACGTGCAGCGAACCCCTCCGAACTCTCAGTGCCCGGTACAGGGATCCAGAGGTACATAGCTGCCTTCGGCAAGGCTACGTCAAACCCAGCCAACCGAAGAGCTGCTGCTGCTCGATCTCTACGCTCTTCGAAGACCGCAATGTTTCCGGGCACCCAATCCTCAGCAGCCTCTAGAGCAGCAGCCCCTGCGGTTTGAAGCGCCATGAACTGACCTGTATCCATGAAGCTCTTAACCTTCGACAAGGCAGCGATAATCTCAGTATTCCCCACTGCCCAACCTAACCTCCAACCCGTCATGTTGAACGTCTTCGACAATGAGTGGAATTCAATGGCAATCTCCCGTGCCCCCTGGAACTCCAAGACGCTGGGGGGGCGGTAACCATCGAATCCGAACTCGGAGTATGCGTTATCGTGCGCAAGCACGACATCGTTCCTGCTACAGAACTCAATCGCTTCCTCGAAATATTCGTCCGGAGCTACTGCCGTAGTTGGGTTATTCGGATAATTCAAGTAGAGGACACGCGTGCGCTTTACAACTTCTGGCGGCAGGTCGCCCAATGGGATCAAGAAGTCGTTTTCCGGACTCAGTGGCACCAGCCACGGCTCCCCGCCTGCTAGTGTTACCGAGCCCAAGTAAGCCTGGTAGCCCGGATCAGGGATGACCGCAGCATCCCCGGGCCCTATATACGCGAACGGAAGATGCGCGAGACCATCTTTCGACCCAATTAGGGGAAGCACTTCGGTAACTGGATCTACGTCAACGGAAAACCGACGCTTCATGAAGCTCGATATAGCCTCTCGAAACGCCTTTGATCCCGACTGGAAGGCATATCTTGAATATGACTTATCCCCTATGACCTCATGTACTTTATTAACTACAGCCAAAGGTGGATCCAAGGGCGCGTCTCCCGCCCCCAGATCAATCACATCCACACCCCGAGCTTCAATGCGACTACGCATCATCTTCATTTCCGCGAGCGGAAACGGTGGAAGCGCGCCGAACCGACTACTAGACTTGGGCATCAGCCCTGGACCACGGGGTTCTTTACCGATCCGACTCCAAAAACATCGATTTCTACCACATCCCCGTCCTTCAGAGGTGCCACACCATCAGGGGTACCCGTAGCAATTAGATCACCCGGCTCAAGCGTCATAATAGCGCTGATGTACTCAATGATCGTTGGGATATCGAACACCATATCTGCTGCATCTCCCTCCTGCTTGATTACCCCGTTCACCCTTGTGACCACAGCCAGCGAAGACCGATCGATCTCCTTCAGAGGGACAGGAACACCCACCGCACAGAATGTGTCGAAGCCCTTAGCTCGCGCCCATTGGTCATCGATATTCTGTAGATCCCTAGCTGTCACGTCATTAACCGGCACCAAGGCTTCTACGTATGACCATGCCTCGCCCGCTGGGACTTTACATGCCCGCTTGCCAATCAGGACACCAATCTCGCCCTCAAAATCAACGCGCTTAGAGATGGGCGGCATTACAATGGGTTCGCTCCCTCCTATGAGGGAGGATGGTGGCTTGAAGAAGATAAGAGGCTCATCGGGAACCTCGCCGCCTAATTCCGCCGCATGCTTCGCATAATTGCGGCCAACGCAGACAATTTTGCTCGGTGATATCTGCTTCATAAGACCTCTTTATATTAGGATGCCATACACGATCAGCGCCGGATGGCTATATAGGTATTAAAAACGGCCACCCGATTCCTTCGGACGGCCTACTAGGTACTCTTTGGGGGGAGCCGGTTCCGCTACCTGCGTTTTAATCAGCTTTGCCCTTTCTGCGTGTGAATCCATGTCCCGATCAGGGCCCCCAATGCCGCTATAGTCAGGAGCACTGCGATTACAGTCCACCAGAAACCGACGTCGCTATATCCAGTCGCCCACCCCTCATTCGCACGAGTAAGGGCACCAAATGCTATACCTAGGTAAATCACTCCGACACCCATACCGAGGATCCGCTTCATCTCTTTCTCTACCGTTAGCTCAAGGAGATCGGGAGCTTATCACTACACTACCACACGAGCGGAAATGTATGAATCGTAAGACGACCAACCAAGGGGTTAGCCTAGGTTGAAAAAGTCTCGCAACCTTTCCTCAATACCTGGCCATGGCTCTCTTACAATCGGAGCCGGGGGCAAAGAGTCCTGCAGGTAACGACCATAGCGCCGCCTGACAATTCTATCATCTAAAATAAGAACTACACCTCGATCCGTGCGGGCACGAATCAGTCTCCCGAATCCTTGCTTGAGCCTGAGTGCTGCATGCGGGAGCATGAAATGGGCAAACGGGTCTCGGCCTTGGCGCTCAATCGCCTCCATACGAGCAGCCGTTATAGGCTCGGTCGGGACTCGGAATGGAAGTTTGTGTATTAGCAACCCTCGAAGAGGGTCCCCCGGCACATCCACTCCTTCCCAGAACGAGGAGGTCCCTAGAAGAATCCCCCTACCCGAGTCTATAAAGCGTTCAAGAATTCGATGCCGATCTTCCTCGCCTTGCACGAAGATTGGCCATGATTGATCTATACCTTGAGTTCTGACGCCCTCTGCGACATGCCGAAGCGCCGAGTGCGAGGTAAAGAGCGCAAAAAGGCCGCCGTCCGTGATGCCAGCGAAGGCTTCTAGAACTTTGACTGTCGCATCCTCGGGGGGCGAGCCTTTTCCATTCTTCCATGGAATGTCTGTGGGGACAGCAATGAGCGCCTGCTCTCCAAAATTGAATGGGGATGGGACCCTCCGCTCGTGAACGCTCACATCGACCTCCGCCCCTTCTAGCTCAACTTCAGAAATGCCAAGCCTTCCCCTGGCGAAGTCAAAATTCCCACGTGTTGTCAGGGTCGCTGAGGTAAGAACTGTCGTCTCTGCCTTGGTAAAGAGCGAATCAAGGAGCACACCTCCAAGCTCAATCGGCGCCGCTGCCAGAACCAGATTCCCTTTTTTCCCTCTGCCCCGTGACTCAAGCCAGCGAACAAACGAGGCGGAAGAATCACCTGGAAGAAGTACGAGACGTAAGGCTTGGCCGACTGCTGATATTTTCCGCTCGGTCGACCTCAAGTCTAGGAGGCGACCTTCCAACGCGTCCAGCCATTCCTCGATCAGTTCTAGGCGGGCACGAAGCTCTGTGAGTTCACGCTCAAGCTTTCCAAAGCTCGTCAAGAGACGATTAAGGTAGTCCGCTACGGCTTCGCTCGACGCTGGCTCGAGACCCTCTCTTTCTCCTAGACGGATCGGCCCCACACCAAGAGGAGCAAGCGGCTCGAGAGTCTCCAACAATCCCTCAGCGGAGGCCCGCGCTTCCGAGAGAGCAGGGCGAACTCTGTTCTCCATCCGTTCGCGGATCTCATCACCGCTCTTAATACCTCCGACAACCTCATGGATCGTATTGAGTATCCCTTTTCCTCTGCGATCGAGTCTAGACATCATTCGATAAATTCCACGCCTTGTGACCTCGACTCCCAGATGTGACGTGGCCGCATCTTCAACGTTATGGGCTTCATCCAAAACGACACGTCTGTAGGCTGGGAGGACCGCAGCTTGCTTATAGTTCTCGGTGGCGCGCCTGACAGCGAGGTCGGTGAACAGAAGGTGATGGTTAACCACCAGGACCTCAGCTGAAGCTGCTTGGCGACGTGATCTTTGATAGAAACACTTCTGGAAGTGTGGACATCGGGCTCGTAAGCAAATATCAGGGTCGCTCCGGACCTCTTCCCATACGTCATCAGAAGGCCGGAACCCTAGATCGGACAAAGACCCGTCATCTGTGGTGTTGACCCACTCCAGGAGAGAGCTCAACTCGTCGCTTCTATCTTCGTCGAAAAGCATGCTTTGGCTCTCGGCGGCAAGTCGGGCTCTACGGATCGAAATGTAGTTACCCCGGCCTTTAACAAGAGCCCACCGTACATCCCCCAATAGGCTCTCAACCAATGGTAAATCTTTCTCCGCCAGTTGCTCTTGGAGATTGATCGTATTGGTAGAAATCACAGTCCGTTCAGCATTCTCCTGAGCCCATCGAACCGCCGGAAGCAAATACGCAAGTGATTTTCCGGTGCCGGTTCCCGCTTCAATGATGGAGACGCCTCCATCGTTATAACGGTTAATGATCTCTGCCAGCATATCACGTTGTCCCGGGCGATTCTCGTATGCCGTGTACCGCGCTGCCAAGGAGCCCTCAGGCGCCAGAACGGCATCCAGCTCATTGGAGTTAAGAGCGACACGCTTCTTAGGGATCGGCGGCTCCACTACTACGTATAGTTCTGACGCCTCATTATCGACAATCGCAGTGCCCAGTCCCCTATCATACAGCAACCCTGCTATTCTCATGTCAGCTTCAGATGGTTCTAGCACCCCGCTCGGATGATTGTGAAGCATAATGCCACCCTCCTTCGCATCTCGGGCAGCCACTAGAACAGCTTCGAAGTTTCCCCGGGCCACTGCACGCGGATCTTGCACTACACGCCGCTCATCTACATCGGCGAGAAAGCAAACTTCCCTCCCACCTGCCCTACTAATCTCAGCGCTAATGGTGCGGGCAGCCTCTGGAGAAAGAGAAACGGGCACAGCCAAGGCCTCTTCACGGCCCTCTACACGATCTGACCCACGCGACACCCGGTCATCGGCATCAAGGCGGCCTAGCCCGAAAGAAGCCTCACGCGACACCGGAAAGTCTTCGGGAATATCTGAACTCAAGTCTTGAGCTTCTGCTTCTTAGCAGCGGGGAACAGAACGTTATTGAGTATCAGACGGTATCCGGGAGAATTGGGATGAAGTGCCAAATCTGTCTGCGGATCTCCGATTTGGTGCTCCGCATCTTCCGGGTCATGTCCGCCGAAATAAGTGAACGTGCCTTCTCCAAGATTTCCATGCACATACTTGGCCCACGAGCCCTCCTGTGCCAAGACAATAGTCCCTGACTTGAGGCGGTCCTGTCGGAAAGACGTCGTCAAACCGTAAAAATCATGGAGGACCGATTCATGGTTCTGCGTTAACATCGCTGGAACCGGATCAAACTTTGCTGAGAAGTCGAATAGCGTATAAACGCCCAGTTCGTTCCGCCACGGTGTGTTCACCTGATGGCCATCAATGTCCGAGAAAGCATTCACTGAAGGAGCTATCTGGACCTGAGCATCCGTAAAGGCCATCGCTTGGCTCCAATCCATCTTGCTAGACGCGTTCGGATCCGGTGGCGTGCCATCAGAGTACGCCGCGGCGATGTCTGAGCTGTGAGCTGCAAGCGCCAACTCAAGGGTTTCCGTCGCAGAACACATCGCGAACAAGAAGCCTCCATCCTCCACATAGTTCCGCAAAGTCATAGCTACGTGTTTTTTTAGAGAAGGGACATCGGCAAATCCGCCCTCGCGTGCTATTTCCTGATTCCGCGCCACCTCTTCTTGAAGCCACGCAGCTCCAGAATACGTCAGGAAAAATTTCGAGTACTGCCCTGTAAAATCTTCGTGATGGAGATGTACCCACTCGTACTCGCTAAGATTTCCTTCCAAAACGTCCCCATCCCAAATCTTATCGTACTCAATCCCGGCATATTCAAGCGCCATCGTCACGGCATCGTCCCATGGAGTTGAGTTGGGAGGAGTGTAGATCGCCACCTGTGGCGCCTTTTCCAGTGGGACTGCCTCCATGTTCGAAGAAACTATCATTGCCCTCATCCTTGCCTCATCCGTGGCGTTCATCAACTCAATGCTCACACCACGAAACGCTGCCTCACGGCGTACATCTTCCCTATCCGGAAGAAGGAATGATCCCCCTCGGTAATTGAGCAGCCACTCCGCTTTTTCCTGCTGCTCAAGCGTCCAGTAGGTCAGGCCATAAGCCCTCAAATGATTCTGTTGCGAACGGTCCATCGGCACGAGCAACCACTGCCCTCGCAAACTCTCGGGCGTTCCAAATAGTAAGATCACGATGATGACCAGACCGTGAAACTTCCTCTTTCTGAAGCCTAACTTTGCCATGTGACTTATCCCTGAAGCCGCTGAAGCTCGATCCGAGCATCGGGCGCAATAGCCGCATTGGGTCGCTTTGTGATCAATTCTTCCAGGAGCCTGATGGCCTCTTCGACACCTTGAGGTATCTGAGCCCGATAACGAGCTAGGGCTAGAGCGGCTTCAGCCATCTCGGGGGCATTGGGATATTCTTGGATGAGGCGGGAGCGCAGATCTGCTGCTAACTCACTCTCTCCTCCCTCTACTGCTATCCTAGCCGCCTCAGCAAGCACGGGAGGTGCCTCTTCCAAATCAAGACTGACCACAGAATCGGAAAGGCCAAGTGCTGCTTCTAGATACTGGCCTCGGTGCGCCTTAACACCAGCATCAGCCAACGCAGATGCTGCCTCCGATGAGAGCCTTCCAAGAAGACTTGCAAACTGAATCACGCTAGTTGCGTTCGCAGCTGGCAAACCAGTATGCGCCAAAAGCAACGCAGAACGTCCTTTTTCCAAATCTCCTTCTGCTAAAAGAAGGTATCCACGCTCCAGAGAACTCCTGGGGCCTACCACTCCGTCGAGCACAGCTGAAGCCCCTGAGGCATCGCCGAGTGACTGCAACACAGCCGCTACGGTAGCTGCAAGTTCATCAACCTCAGGTGCATTAGGGAAGTCTTCAATAAAGTTCCGAAGCATCGAGTGCAAATCGCTCGGATCAGAACGGACAGTTTCAAACCGGATAACTTGGGCCATAGCCCTACGCCGATCTATCGAGCCAATAGAAAATGATTCGGCTACGCGCATCTGTGCCTCTAGGGCTCCTACCGTATCTCCCGCCGCAAGAGCCGCGTCGACAATTCTTTGATCGAACTGGCGTCTCTCAGCTAGAGTAGAAGCTCCAGCACCGAGTTGGTCATACGCCCATGAGGCAACCTCATTCAGTCCACCATCGCGGGCGCGTCTGGCAGCATCTGATAGAAAGGCTGAACGCTCACGTCCCTCTAACTCGTTAGCCGCATCCCGAACGAGCCCAAGCACTAGCGAACGAATGTTGAGATCCAATGCTGCTCGAGCTGCAGCCTTTCGTCGAGCAGGCATGGCCGAGGCAGCGAGTCTCTCCACCACTCGCTTCCCAGTCTCCTCCGATTCTTTGGCCAAGGCCTTAACCCGACGGATAACGGTTGAGATCTGCGATCCATCGTCTCCGACAGCTAAGGACCATTCTTCGGCCGCACCGAGCGGATCATCCATCGCAGCCAGCATGTCGCCGATTTCCATCGCTAGCGAGTTCGTTCCTAGTGCACCTCTCCCCCGACGGAGTACGCGCAAAGCCTCGGCTGCACCGAAGGCTCGCTCATATGCCCGACCGACTTCTCTGTAGGTGACCCGATCCTCAGGGTTCGTGTCGAGCCACACTTCAGCTTCTCTTCTCACAGCCTGCAGCGAGTCTACATCTGTCAGGACTCTTAACTTTAGGAAGCGCACCCCCGAAGATTCAGGTTCTCTCTCAAGAAAAGAGTCGATAGAGCCTAGAATTCGTATGATTTCACCTTGATGCCGAAGTATGCGCTCTAGCGCGAATAGTCCGCCATCGGAATTAGGTCGTTCGTCCAGAAGTTCGAGAAGGATCTCCTCGGCCCCTTTATAGTCCCCTCGTGATTCCAAGGCGGAAGCCGCCCTCAACCTCTGCGCATCCGTAGTGCTCATCCGTAATTGAGCGTTTGCAATAGCGGGCCCCAACACCATCGTGAGCAGCGCGAGTACAAATACGCGACTCACGACTCACCACCTGGTCGACTCCGGTTCAGCCTCTCGAAATACTCTAGAATCAACTGCCGCACAGCAGGATTTAGCTCCTGTAGACGAGTACGATCAGGGATTTCATAGCGCATTATCCCCATCTGCTCATCGGTCAGGGGCATCACCTGCCCCCGCTCAAAATCTTCCGGCTGTTCGGATTCTCTCTCCTCACTGTATTCTTCGCGCTCAAGAGAGCGACCCGCGTCTAGCAGTCGATGGAAAAGTCGCTCCTGCCGCTGAATCATCTCTGGCGTCAATCGTCCCTGACTTACCATCTCCTCAGCGATCGCCTGCGCCTCCTGAGCCAATTGTTGCAGGTCACCAAGTGATTCATCAGCCCCTGGCTCATCCGCTAAATCACCCAAATCACTCGCGACTGATTGTTGGCCCTCGGACATCTGTTCCATCTGCTGTTGCATTGCCTGCTCGCCTAGCTCCATCGGCATCAACTGTGTGCTTTGGTTCATGATGTCACCCTGCTGCTGAGCAAGTTGCTCTAGTTGTTCAGAAACTTCTTCACCCCCCTGTCCTTGCCCCTGTTGCCCCATTTGTTCCGCATTAGCAATGGCCATGAGCGCAAGCTGATTTAGGTCCCCAATCGCCTGCTCGGCCTGTGCGATGGCCGAAGGTGTGCGCCCACGGCTGCCTTCCATAGCATCTATCGTATTCTGAAGCGACTCCATGGCCAGGCCCATCTGAGCAGAAATTTCACGGCTTTCCCCCATCGCGCCCTCCGTCGCCATCTGAAGATTCTCTGCGATGTTTTCGATGCCCCGAAGCATCGTGGCTTGCTGTGCCCGCATCTGTGCCAGTTCTTCTTGTCCTACTCTCCGCATCTCCTCATTCAACTGATTCTGCCGTCTCGCCAATGACAGGGCATCATCAGCAGTCTGAATCATTGCTCGCTGCATTTTCTCCATTTGTTCGCGTGCCATCTCCGCCATGGCCCGTTGCATTTCCTGCGCAGCTCGCTGCATCTCATCCGCAGCCCTCTGAGCCCGTTCACCTGCCTCCTGGGCCTCTCCCTTCTCAGCTCGCTGCTGAGCTTCATTCATACTCTCCCGGGCCTCCGAAGACCTTTCAACCGCTTCACGTACGCCCTCCGACGCTCGCTGTTCGCCCATCTCAGCTAGTCGTTCTTCCAGCGACGCCATGTTCTCCTCTGTGGCTCCAGTTTGACGTGCTAGGTCCTCCTGTTGTCGAGCTCTAAGATCTGATTTGTCTCCCTCCTTCATCGCGTCGGCTAAGGCCTGTTCTTGGCGAGCGAGCTCTTCAATCTCATCGGTAGTAGCGCGAAAGTCTTGCTCCAACGCTGCCCGCCTGAACCGCTCCATTGCCTCCTCTAATCGGTCACGGAACTCCTCTTGCTCATCTGCCATCTCCTCTAAGGCGTCATTTGCTGCAGATATATTTTCCCTCTCGAGAGCTTCAGCCATTTCCTCCATACGCTGCCTCAGCTCGTCTCCGGTCATCTGCTCTAGGAATTCCTGGAGTTCCTCCAGCTGGCGACGCAACTCAGGGTCGGCCTGTCCAGATTCCTGCATTAACGTCTCAAGGGACTCCATTTCTTGCCTCATCGAGTCGACTACAGCATTCATCTCACGTTGTTCAGTCAGCGCTGCCTCCAACTCCTCCCGCTCTTGGAACGTTTCCTCTTCGCTTGAGCCCTGTTCCGTTCCTCGCTGCCTTGCTGATTCAAGTGCCTGTTCACGATTCTCCGTGGACTGTCGCTCCGCTTCAGCAGCTAACTCGGTAAGCCTATCCGCTACTTCTTCAAATGCGTCTTCAGCCTCCCTCCTCAAGTCCGCCGCATCAGGCATGCTCAACAAGTACTCTTTTGAGATGGAAACCTGAGATACCGGACTGTTATCAACCGCACGCGCGAAGTAACGGACAGTATCCCCCGGCATAAGGCCCCAACCGCGCAGGTCTAAGAGAGGTCTTGCAAGAATCGTGCGCTGACCACCTAAATCAAAGCCCTGCGAAACGGGCTCCATCCGCTCTCCAAAGGAGGTTACTCGATACGCCACCAACTCTATACGCCTGATGCCATAGTCATCTCCACCCTCAAGGAGAAGCGGCTGACGAAGATTTAACGGCATGACCGTATCACGCCCCGGAATAGGGATTTGTATGGTGGGCTCGGCATCGGGCACCACTACGACCTCTAACGCTTCTGGCTGGATCTCAGCCGCACCACCCATTTGATCTCGGAACATCCACTCGAAAGATCCACTAGCGGATGGAGACCACCTGACTTCGAATTTATTTCCTTCTACCCTAAAAGAGACTGCTTCCCTCCCCGCAGAATCCACCAGCTGGACGGAAGAAAGATCTCGACTCGCTGCACCTTCGAAGACTAGCGCAGATCCTGAGGGTAGCCTCAGAGGTGGCGGATCCCCACGGAATTCATCCGCCGAGAGCCCTGTATGCGGCGGGTAAACCACGCTCAAAACCATGTCTCTTACAAACAGTGGATCTACGGGTACTATGCCGTATGTCGGTGATGCGTTACCAGCTGCATCCACTACTCGATATTCAATGTTTGTGGACACCGTACGAAACGTATATCGAGCATAGTCTTCCATGACCTCGATCGATTCTGATCGGGCTATGTCTCCAGTAGCCTGCCACTCAACCGAGATCCTCACTCTATCCGCAGCTGAAATATCAAGCTCCACGTCCGAGCCCCGGAGAACCTCAATATCTCCAGGCTGCACAACTAACGGAGGAGGGACCGGATCACGCATGAGCGAGAGCGGAGATAACAATCCAGACAAAACCGAACTGGTGCGCGCCGGGACTGCTAGCGTTAGCCCGGCGAGAGTTACCGTCAAGATTATGCCAAAGGCTAGGCCTGACCGGAACCAAGACTCCACCTGTTCGGCTAATCGACCGGCAAGCGTTTCATCCGACCGACCAACTAGGTCGTCGGCCACATCCGACACCGCTCGACCAGCTAGTAGTGCCGACGCTCCTGAAGGTATTCTCCGAGAGAGTTCCAGTGTGCCTTCCACGAGACCCGGGGCGATCCCAGCGGACCTTTCAATTGTAGAAGCCAATTCCTCTTCAGAAATGCCGTCCAGCCAAGTGTGTAGTCGGAACAATCCCCCGACTACCAAAGCGATTGCAATCGCGTCTAGTATGGCCGGCGCGTCGCTGCCCTGAATGAATCCTTGGGAACCAGCCAAAAGCCACCCCACTATGAGCAGGAAAACTAAGCAGCCCCCTAACCACACACCCATAGCAGTCCGTGCCCTGCGGACCACGTACGACCGGACCTCAACTACACGGTTTTGAAGAAGCTCCGACGAACCCGGAATCATGAAGCGGCCTGACCTAACGCGAACAGGAAGAGGTTCACCCCCATACGGATCGCATCTTCTCTCGTTTGGGGTGCGTCCTCGTGCACACCCTCGTCTTCCCAACCATCTCCAAGATCAGATTCATACGAGTAGAACACCAGCATGCGCCCATCAACGAAGACACCGAGTGCTTGCGGTGGCTCTCCATCATGCTCGTGGATCTTCGGGAGCCCTTCAGGAAAGTCATAG
>DEAT01000037.1 GCA_002348265.1 Gemmatimonadales bacterium UBA2975
TACGACTAATCCGTTCTCTTCGACCGCTGCATGAATATGCTCAGGTAATGGCCCTGAATTTCCTATGCACGTCATACAACCATAGCCAACGATGTGGAAACGGAGTTCTTCCAGAAAGGTCAGCAGGCCAGACTCGGTCAGGTAGTCAGTGACTACCTGACTCCCTGGTGCCATTGCCGTCTTAACCCAAGGCTTAACCGTGAGGCCTTTTTCCACGGCTTTTTTGGCGAGGAGTCCAGCTCCCACCATGACGGAGGGGTTTGAGGTGTTCGTGCAGCTAGTGATCGATGCAATTACTACGGTCCCATCCGAAATCTCTACCGTACTGTCGTCACCTGTGACCTTTACCTTGCGTTCACCCGTGAGATCGTGTCCCGAGGGAACTAGCCCTGGAAGATCCTTTTGGAATTGACGACCCATGTCTACCATAGAGATCCGGTCTTGGGGACGCTTTGGACCAGCTAGACTAGGCTCGACAGTAGAGAGGTCTAATTCGAGCGCAGAGGTGAACTCTGGGTCGGGAGTGTCGTCCGTCCGAAAGATCCCTAATTCTTTCGTTATGGCCTCGACCCGAGCTATCATCGCTTCATCCCGTCCTGTACCCCTTAGGTATTGGATGGTCGAGTCGTCGACAGGGAAGAAGCCGATGGTAGCTCCGTATTCCGGAGCCATATTTGCAAGGGTCGCCATGTCAGGCAGGGTCAAGTTACTCAGACCGGCACCATAGTATTCCACGAATCGACCCACTACGCCGTGCTCCCTTAGCATCTCTGTTACGCAAAGCACTAAGTCGGTCGCTGTAGCACCATCGGGAAGCGTTCCGGTCAGCTTCATCCCCACTACCTCGGGAAGCAGCATGTAGTAGGGCTGACCCAACACAACAGCTTCAGCCTCAATCCCTCCAACTCCCCACCCTACTACGCCCAACCCGTTGACCATTGTGGTGTGCGAGTCCGTACCAACTAGTGTATCGGGATAGGCTAAGAAAGATCCGTCGTGTTCGCGTCGGTGAATCACAGACGCCAAGTACTCTAGGTTCACTTGGTGCACGATCCCGGTTCCTGGCGGTACCACGGAGAAGTTGTCAAATGCCTCCTGAGCCCATCGGAGGAGGGCATAACGTTCTCGGTTTCGTTCGAATTCTCTCTCAACGTTTAACCGAAAGGCGTCTTGGAAGCCGAAGTGATCCACTTGGACGGAGTGGTCGATTACCAGGTCTGCTGGTACGACCGGGTTGATTCGCGAGGGATCTCCCCCCAGTTCACGGATGCCGTCACGCATTGCAGCTAGATCGACCACTGCTGGTACCCCGGTGAAATCCTGCAGCACTACCCGAGTAGGCATGAAAGGGAGAGCCGAACCCGAGTTTGCCGGACTCCAGTTGGTGATTGATAGCACCTGGTCTTGGCTTACGTATGGGCCACCTGAATGGCGCAGCGCATTTTCAAGCAGGATCCGAATTGAGAAGGGAAGGCGATCGAGGGTATCGATTATCCCATCTTCTTCGAGACGTGAAAGCTTGTAAAAAGAGGTTACCCCTTCCGGAAGGTCGATGTTGGTGAGAGCGCCGAAAGGATCGCGAATCTGTTTCGCCACGATGGCTCCGCAGTTTAAACGTACATTGAGCGGGGCGACGCAGGTTATGTGACGCCCGAGCGCTTAACGATGGCCAAAATCGGTTGCCGTGTCAGGGTGCTGGGCGTCTAGATCGAACCGGAAGGGGGTGTTAGCAGCTAGATCGGGAGAGCTCATGCCACTACATATGGCTCTTGAGTCTAGACACGCACTAGGTGCGAGACGACCTTGAACCGCAGTAAATCACTGACGACGGTTACGAGCCGCAGGAACTGCTCTATTAGAAACGTGTCGAGGCATAGGTGGTTTCAAAAAGTCTCGGGGTAGAGTGATGCCGGGGTGGCGGAATGGTAGACGCGGCGGCCTCAAAAGCCGCTGTTCGCAAGGACGTGCGGGTTCGAGTCCCGCCCCCGGTATTTAAGAAGGTTCAATGGAGTAGGTTTCATCAATTGGCTATGTAAGGGGTATCTGGTTCCGGAGCTAGAGAGATGAAACTCCAGTGTACACTGATTTGTGCACTATCGTCTGCTATATCGATGACAGTGACCTATTTGGAGGGGGTTTAGTCTTGGGGTCACCTCCTCACATGGGTATACTTACAAGCTTTAGTTAGAAATAAGATCGTCGGTTGCCCCTGAGGCTATGCGACTGGATTACACGGAGTAGCTATGACAGAGAACGCGAGTGAGGGCGCGAACACCCTCTCCATCCGCGATAACCGAACCGGTCGGGACTACGAAGTCGACATTCTTGATGGCGATGTGATTAGAGCTATGGACCTTCGCCAAATTAAGGTCAATGAAGACGACTTTGGGATGATGACCTACGATCCCGGATACACCAACACTGCGTCTACCCGAAGCACGATCACGTACATCGATGGAGGTAAGGGGATTCTCCGTTACCGAGGATATCCTATCGATCAGTTGGCTGAGCACAGCTCGCATTTGGAAGTCGCCTACCTGCTACTCAATGGAGAACTTCCGACTCGTTCCGAATTCGATGATTTCGTTCACGAAGTAACGTTTCACACGTACGTGCATGAGAACATCAAAGAGCTCTTCTCGGGCTTCAGGTACGATGCACACGCGATGGGTATGGTGATGAGCGGTGTGGCGGCTTTGTCCTCTTTCTATCCAGAAGCGAAGAGTGTTGACGATCCGGATGCGCGTTCGCAACAGATCATTCGGCTAATCGCGAAGATGCCGACTTTGGCCGCTTACGCCTACCGTCATCATCGGGGACTCCCGTATGTCTATCCGGAAAACGAGTTAGGTTACACGGCGAACTTCCTGAATATGCTCTTTAGCGTTGGGAGTCGGGAGTACAATCCGAACCCGGTTTTGGAGAAAGCCCTCGACATCCTCTTTATTCTGCACGCTGACCACGAGCAAAACTGCTCTGCTACGACTATGCGTGTAATTGGCTCAGCCAATGCAGATCCGTACTCAGCCCTAGCCGGAGCCATGGGTGCTCTGTATGGGCCACTGCACGGTGGAGCGAACGAGGCCGTACTTCGGATGCTGACCCGGATCGGGAGTGTGGAAAATATCCCGGCTTTTATGGAGGGTGTGAAGCGACGCGAAGAGCGTCTCATGGGCTTTGGCCATCGCGTTTATAAGGCTTACGACCCTAGGGCAAGTATCATCAAGAGAACGGCTGACGAGGTCTTCGAGGTTACTGGGCGAAACCCTCTCTTGGATATCGCGTTGGAACTCGAAAGGATCGCACTTAACGAAGACTTCTTCGTCGAGCGCAATCTGTATCCAAACGTCGACTTTTACTCCGGCCTCATTTATCAGGCGATGGGTTTTCCTGTGGAGATGTTTCCAGTTCTCTTCGCGATTCCACGGACCGTCGGGTGGCTCGCTCAGTGGGAAGAGCTTCTTAACGACCCCGAGCAGCGTATCGCTAGGCCTCGACAGGTGTTCGAAGGAGCGAGCGAAAGAGATTTCGTATTGATGGATGACCGAACCTGATTCAAAGGCAAACCACGGCGGTTGGATTAGATGAGAAGGGGGTGTCCGTTTGACGGACACCCCCTTTCGTGTCCACATCACCCGATTGCAAGGCTAAAGGCATGGTCTACATAATATGAATGATCATCAGTGTATTGATTTAGAGCACTTGGGTTTGGAGGGAGCTATTGCTTGCTACCTCGTGGATGGCCCAGAGCCCGCAATTATTGATCCAGGGCCGGTTACGACGATGGAGAGACTCGTTGAAGAGTTGGCGATGCGTGGTGTCGGCACCTCAGAACTTCGTCATGTCCTTCTGACCCACATTCACCTAGATCATGCCGGGGCCACGGGATTCCTCCTGGATAATTTTCCTGAGGCGCGTGTGTTCGTGCACGAGGATGGTGCGTCTCATATGGTGGATCCCGAACGCCTCGTATCGAGTACACGGCGTACGTTCGGAGACCTGCATGACCAACTATGGGGCGAAGTAAAACCAGTGGATCCGGACAGAATTGATGTATGGAGAGACGATGAGCCACGTTCTGTGGTGGGTTTGAGACCGATATCAACACCGGGTCATATTTCTCACCATCTAGCATTCTTGGATGAGAGAGACGGAACCTTGTTTTCCGGCGACTCCATGGGGATCACGTTAGGTGGTGGCCCTCAGCATCCTCCTACACCACCACCGTCTGTAAATTTGCCGGACTGGTACCGGACGCTAGACGAAATCGGTGGAATAGCACCCGAGCGCTATGCTGCAACTCACTTTGGGTTTCACGAGGACGTTGAGCATCG
>DEAT01000078.1 GCA_002348265.1 Gemmatimonadales bacterium UBA2975
AAAAATAGTTTCGAAGAAATCGTGTATCTAATTTTTAATGCAAGGGAGAATTATGATTCGTCGGCTTGTGACTTCGGCCATTGGGTTCTTTCTGATCAGCCTGCCAGGTCAGGTCGTGAACGCGCAGACTTCGATTGTTCATAACACTCGATGCACTGTGGCAGACGGTTACGACATGCAAGATGTGCTTGAGGCAGCCAGATCCATTGATTACGACAGGCCGGATGGCCCGAACTTCGTATTCTTTCGGCAAGCGATCACTGGCAGTGGGAGTGCCACACAAAATGGCTTTATAAGGGCAGTTCGCTTTGAGAATATGGAGCATTGGGTCCGCACGATGTCCACACGAACACCTTCGGTCGAAGGTCTCATGCTTGGGCAGAGGGTGGATTGTGATTTCCCAAACAGCTGGATTGCTTTGGATCACAACGCTGATGACGCGGGGAATCCCTACGAGGGCGGTGAACTCGACGGCTCCTTGATGTACTTCCGCTCCTGTGAGCTCAGAGCAGGCAGGAGCGCTCAAGATTTTGTCGACTGGCTTGCTGAGAGACGGGTCGATGGTGACCGAAGCATCGTCCAGGTCTCTCGGCGCTGGCTTGGTCCTCAGGAGGGGGCTTCATCGTCCCGTATCGGACTAAGGGTTGTGGGTGAAAATCCTGAAGGGTTGGCACGCCGGCTTGACAGGTTAGCACAACAGCAGATGGATCCGCAGCGAAATCCGGATTGGCCGATTGAAAGTTGCAATCAACCAACGCTCATGTGGAGCCATGTCATTCACTGGAGTTCCCCGAGCTAGAAAACGATTGAGACCCGCCTTTCCTTAACGAGGGCGGGTCTCTTCGTTACGGGTTCCGAGCACGGTAACTCACTTACGTGACGGGTTTAACGTGGCTTAAGACATTAAAGACGTGCTGCTCAAGGTTCGATGGTGGCGTCGAGCTTGGAGATTTCAAGTCGGAAGGGCCCTTCTTGCTTATCCGTCATCATCAATCCGATTTGCTGGACCTGCGAAGGGTTCAGAGCTCTTGCGTTTCGCGGAACGAAACCTCGGAACATCGGTTGAAATTGCTCGAGAGGTATTTCAATGGTAGTCCATGTGTCCGCTGTTGTTTCAAAGTTTACAGCGTAAGCGACCCCGTCCCAGTTTCGGCCCATACGGAGTCGAAGTTGATAGCGCTTACCGTCGCCGCGTACTGTGAGGACAACAGCCGCGGCTTTAGAGAGGGCACCTTCGTTGATCGGAGTACGCACGGATGCGAAACCGCCGTTGTTCTCGAGAGACAAGTGGCCTTCAAAAATCGCTATATCATGCGAAGCGGGACGGATGCGACTGCTTGAGACTCCGCCCATAACTCCGTCGTTCACGGCGAACCAGTCTGAGACCGCATCAGGTTCAAATGAGACGATCGTGCGCTGTTCTGTTTGTCCTTCTAGCGCGCCGAAAGACAACACCGACAGAAAGAGTAGTGACGCGAAGCGCGAAGATTGAGTTCGGGCTGTTGAGTATACTTTCGGCGTCCTCCGCGGAGGTGGGATCAATCTTGAGGGTGCAACACCGTTTTGGCGTGCTGCAGGTGTGGCCCTAAATACTCGGTCGTTTGGAGATGGACCACTGCTGTTAGTGACAGGTTCATCGGTAGAAGCCGAGTCGTTAGTGGCGAAGGTCCAGTAAATCATAGCGGTCATTGTGGCACTGGCGGTTCCGTTACCCAGTGCAAGGGGTAGACGTCCAATTGCGTCGATAATACCAGGGTAGAAAACCCGATCGACTACCATCGTGCCAGCAGTGAGGAGGCCTAGCGTGAACACGAACAAGCCGGGCCCGCTGCCAGGGATCATCGACCGAGAGTAGGCTTTGGTGACAAGGCTTCCTATTCCGATGAAGGCCATCAGGTGCACAACCGAATAGATGGCGAGCGCGTCGAGGCGGACAGTTGTCACGTTGGCCGGTGCAGTGTTGAATAGAACGACCTGACCCATCAGTGAGGGAGTGTGCAAGATTCGTCCGCCGAGAGCATCGGCAACTAGGAAGAAGAGAGCGATTGCAGCGCTGGCATATGCTCCGGAAAGGATTGAGGCGAAAGCGATGTCCCCGGGCTTTGTCGAGATCGGCATGAGTTGTTATGGGTTTAAGTATTGTTCAATATATTTTCACAAATACTTGAACAAAAAGCAACATTACTCTTAAATTAACGGCTCGTGTTTAACAATTCGGGATCAAGAGTAGACAGATGAAGATTCTCGTAACTGGCGCCACCGGATACATCGGGGGTCGCGTGATTGAGCGCCTCTTAGAAGAGGGGCATCAGGTACGGGTACTGACGCGAGACCACGACCGTGCACTGGCTCGACCCTGGGGTGATCGCGTCGAAATCCACGTGGGTGATCTTCTGTCGACGGAGTCTTTGGAGGCTCCTCTGCGCGATATCGACGTCGCGTATTATCTGGTGCACTCTATGTATGGTGGAGCGGATTTTGCGGAGCAAGACCGCCGCGCGGCTCAGAACTTCGTGACGGCAGGACATAAGCTCAAGCAGGTCATCTATCTCGGTGGCATTGTCCCGCGCTCTAAGGGAGACACGACAGGCTCTCTGCACCTTCGAAGTCGAGCCGAGGTAGGCGCGATACTGCGAGACGGACTTCCCACGACTGAATTCCGCGCCGGCCCAATCATTGGCAGCGGCTCAGCATCCTTTGAAATGGTGCGCTACCTGACGGAGAGGTTACCGGCGATGATAGCACCGCGTTGGATCTTGAATCAGGTTCAGCCGATTGGTGTGAGTGACGTCCTCGAGTACCTAATCGCGGCCTTGGGACGCTCGGATGCGCTAGGGGTAATCGACGTGGGTTCTGAGCCTGTGTCCTTTCGTCAGATGATGATGATATACGCCGCGTCCAGAGGCTTACCGCGGCTGATCGTTCCGGTGCCGGTGCTCGCGCCAAGGCTCGCCGCGCTTTGGGTGGGATTCATTACGCCTATCCCCAATGCTCTTGCGGTGCCTTTGGTGGAGGGTGTGGTCGAGCCTGTTGTCGGGGATCGGCAAAGGGCCCGATCACTTTTCCCGGAGATTGAGCCCATGCCATACGAGGCCACGGTTCGATTAGCGTTGGAACGGATTCGGGGAGATGAGGTGGAGACGCGGTGGACGTTTTCTGGCCAAGACGATGGTGTGCGTTTGGTCGATCGGGAGGGTGTAGCTCGTGAGGTGCGTTCTAGGTGGGTTGGGGCGGATATCGAGTCTACGTTCCGGGCTTTTTCTTCGCTTGGTGGCAAGAGCGGTTGGAGGGTTTGGAACTGGGCTTGGAAAATCCGAGGGTTACTGGACCAGCTGGTAGGTGGTCCGGGGCTTAGAAGAGGGCGACGGCATCCAGAGCAGGTATATCCGGGCGAAGCGATCGATTTTTGGCGGGTGGAGGAGGTGCGGGCGCCTTTCATCCTTCGATTGCGAGCCGAAATGAAGGTTCCCGGGAAAGCTTGGCTTCAGTTCGAAGCGGCAGAAGAGGGTGAGGGTACGCGCTTAGTACAGACAGCTTTCTTCGCGCCCACTGGATTCCTTGGTTGGGCGTACTGGTACGGGATCTACCCTTTCCACGCGCTGATATTCAGTGATCTCGTAAACGCGGTCGCGGATGATGCTGCGTTATTTGCGAAAGAGCATCGAGGTCACACAGGTCCATCAATCAAATTGGATAAGACAAAAGGAGAGTAGAGTGAAAGACTTCCATGCCACCGCCGTGCTTTTGATTGGCCTGACGGCTTGCGGATCACCCAGTGGAGGAACGACGCCGACACAGCCCGTTATTCCAGTTCCAACTTCGATAGCGATATCGCCATCCAGCGTGACACTCACATCGGCTGGAGTAGATGCCTTCCTTACGGCTACCGTGAGGGATCAGAGCGGTGCCCTGATGTCGAATCAAACGTTGACATGGACCTCTTCGGATGAGGGTGTAGCAACAGTGTCGGGCGGCACCGTGACAGCTGTGGCGAACGGAAGTGCCACGGTAACGGCAACGAGTGGATCACTGAGTGCACAAGCTTCGGTGAAGGTCGAGTCATCGTCACCACCACCTTCTACGGCGAACGTTATGGTGAGCGACAATGCCTTCAATCCATCAGCGACGAGGATAGCTCTTGGTGGTCAAGTCACATGGACTTGGTCTGGCTCTCGGTCTCATAATGTGACCTTCCAGTCAGGAGCGAGTTCAGCGACTCAGGCCTCAGGAACATTTTCTCGCACCTTCAATACGCCGGGATCGTTCTCCTATCAGTGTACCGTTCACTCGGGGATGCAGGGTTCTGTATCTGTGAATTAGATACCTGCATCCAGACATGAAGAGAGGAATAGGTGCCTTCTCGCTCTGCTCAAGCCCAGCGTCCGAAGGCCTGTATAGCTATGAAGGCATTCAGTAAAAGAAGGACCGCTGCCGGTATCATTTCGAACAAAGAATCACGCACCTTCACACGCACGGCGAGGCCGAGCAGCATCAGAACAGAAAGCCCGCTGGCGCTCAAGAAACTGAGTTTTGGTAATAAGTAACCGGCTAAGAGCCCTACTGCTCCCGCTACCTCTAGAGTACCGATCAACTTTCTGAAGTGAGAAAGGCCGTATCTCTTAAACTCTTCGACCATTCCGTCGGCGAAGAGACAAGCCAATCCGTAATAGAGAAACAGGGAGATCGAAACAGCATTAGCAAAGTGGTACCCTAGGCCCATGGGCTGCTCTGCTGCATTTTAAAAGTCATTCTAACGTTCTGTGCCAATGCTCGAGGAGATTTCTGTGCCGGAGTTTACCATCCTTACTCTGCTTCAAATAATTGTTGGTTTTGGACTCCTGAATGTGTGGCTAATCCGAGCCGGGTCCGCAACAGACTACCGAGGAGGCGAGGCCACGACCCTCAAAGAAGAGTTCCAGGCTTACGGTTTGCCGGACGGCGCTTTCTATCTAGTAGGGGCCATAAAGATAGGGGCCGGTGTCACCTTTTTGGCAGACCTTTGGGCCGAACTCCCTGTTCGTTCAGCTTCCGCAATCGTCTCACTGCTCATGATGGGTGCTCTGGCGATGCACGTGAAAGTAGGGGACCCACCGAGACGGTCTCTGCCCGCGGCTTTGATGCTGATGATGTGTTTGGGGATTTTTTACCTCGCGTAGGCCCGACGCCTCTTGGGACTGAAAAATACAGAACCCGCCTCTCTCGATAAGGGGGGCGGGTTCTGCGTCTAAATGGTCTTCAATCCAAAAGAAGATCAATCATCACAAGCATTTGAAGGTGTTTAGCAGCGTCTCGAGTTGAATCATATATTCGTATTTCTCTTTACCTGGGGCGTAGAGCCAAGCATCAAGAAGGTATGTGCGGTCTTGGGAATCGCAGGTTACTACTCGTGTGATAAGAGGACCGCCTGCAGGCCATCCGCGGTCCGGGGGATTCCTCCATTGCGACTGAAACTCGTACGAGGGGATTCCGTTCAAATGCACGAGACGTTCTACGAGGCCCTCAATGACCACTAGCTGAGGTTCAGTATAATGCGCCTCGGCCATTTCGTTTCGCCAGGCAACCACACGATCTTGTCCGAGGTCATCCGAAGCTGGGGTAATCCAAGTCAGTCCGATCTGCCGGATCAGTTCTGACGGGTCAGGATTATCGTTGCGGAAGATGTAAACGGAGTCCCTCGTCTGCCATCGATACACCATCGGCAACATCATTGAAAATCCCGCTCTCAAGGAAAGCGTGTCTGCTAAAGCAGAGTCTATGCCGGACATGTACATGCGATTTTGCGCGTATTTTCGAAACTGGCCGTCGAGCAATTCGTTTACTCTAGGTAAGTAAGGAAGCAGGTCAGCGCGATCCCACTCCTGATCCATCAGGATTAAGGTGATTGTCTGCCCTCTGGACCACACATCATAGACTTGATGAATCCCATTCTCGGTGATTGGCTCTCGAGCGTCCTCTAGTACTTCTTGAACCCAGTAGTCGTCCCGACTGCCAACGACGACCATTTGACGGAAGCGTCTCAGGTTTTCCCAATACGCGGCGCCAGGCTCTTGGTATGTGACCGTAAATGTTTTTTCGGCACGAACCGTGGTGACCGTTGGTTCTAGGGCCCTGTACACGTCATCCTGAACTTCTGCCCACGTTTCTGTAGACATCACTGCGATGATGCTGTTGGCATCGCCATAGCTGAGCGGCACCTCGTTGCATGCGGTAAGGGCTAGAGATGACACAATGAAGAGAATGGGCCGAGATAGGCTACGTGCCATGATCATGGAATCTCCTAGAAGCGTGTTCATCGATTAAGATCATAGTCGATTAGAGTTCCTCCGAGGGAAGGACGGCCCGGAACGAGGTCTTAAAGAGTGCCCAGATTCCGTTCTAGAAGTGCTCCTGGGTTAGGGGCCCGCCCCATAAACTCAAGGAATAGAGTGTCGGGGTCATCGGAGTCACCGCGTGACAGGATCGAGTCTACGTAAAGGCGTCCCGTTTCGCGGTTGAAAATCCCCTCGTTACGGAAGCGTGTGAACACATCGGCGTCGAGGACTTCGGACCACAGATAGCTGTAGTATCCGGCGGCGTAGCCACCTGCAAAGATATGGGTGAACGAGGTAAGGATATGGAACGCGGCAAACTCGGGCGCAGGTGCAAAGTCTGTGAACCTTGAGCGGGCGAACTCCATGACTTCGTTACCCTGAACCGCGTCGAGTTCCTCACTGACCTCTTGTCTCTCTGCATCACCACGCAGCTTCCGAGCCATCTGTTCGTGAAGTTCTAGGTCGATTGTACCGAGGGCGAGTTGGCGCATTTGGGTCCAGCCGCTGACGAACTGTCTTGCGGCTATAAGCCGTGAATAGAGTTCGTCAGGTAATGCTTCACCAGTCTCGTTATGCTTGGCGAACAGGTCGAGTGCTTCACGTTCCCATGTCCAGTTTTCCATGAGTTGGCTCGGTAGCTCTACCCAGTCCCACGCTACGTGAATTCCTGCTCGAGACGGAATCGGCACCCGAGAAGCACAGTGGTGGAGAAGGTGGCCGAACTCATGAAAGGTGGTTTGCACCTCTCGGTGGGTCAGCAGCGCCTGATCTTCTCCTTCTGGAGGAGTGAAATTACCACACATGACTCCTAGGTGCGGAGCGAAGCCGATATGCGTTGGTCCGCCCGTGATGAAATTGTTCATCCACGCGCCTTGGCGTTTCTCTTTCCGAGGAAACCAGTCGGTGTAAAATGCGCCGAGCATTGTCCTCGATTCGTCGTAGATCTCGTAGAAGCGGACATCCTCGTGCCACACCTCATCGATCTGTTTCTCTTCGATACGGAACCCAAACGTCTTATGGACGATTTCGAACATGCCCTTTAAGACCTGATCAAGGGGGAAATAGGGACGCAGGATCTCGTCGTCGATGTCGTATCGAGTCTTGCGAAGGTCTTCCGTCACAAAGGCCACGTCCCAGGGTTTTAGGGTATCGAGACCGAGAGATTTAGCGTGATCTGAGAGTTGCTTCGCGTCCCTCTGCCAGTAGGGTTGTGTCCTCTCTGTAAGATCTTGTTCGAACGAGACAGCTCTAACCGCGGTACCTGCCATGCGATCTGCAAGAACGTAGTCGGGAAACCCGCCATACCCGAGTATGTGTGCTATTTCGTCACGCATCCGAAGAATGCGAGCAAGTAGCGGGCGATTGTCGTGCTCTCCTTCGCGGCAGCGCGTGGTATAAGCAACGAAGACCTCATGACGCAGTTCAGAATCTTTACAATGCTTGAGGATCGGTTCGACCGAAGGATAGTCAAGAGTAAGAGTCCACCCTTCGTCACCGTTTTCATCGGCTCGTGCACTAAAGCGTCGTTTCGCGGCTTCGGGTACTCCGTCGAGCCGGGACTCATCTGTCACTAGCAATTCCCATGCAGCCGTTGCGTCTAGGACGTTCTCACTAAACTTCTGCTGCGTCTGCGCTAGCTCTACCTGTAAAGCCTGCAGACGGTTTTTCCGGTCGGTTGGGAGGGTTGCTCCGGCGCGCTTGAATTCGTTTAGCGTCTTGTTTAAATGGCGCCGCTCTATCCCTCTGAGCTCGTTAGCCTCATCTGTGTTCTCGAATGCCTCAAGCCGTTTCCAGAGGTCTGGATCGAGAGGAATACTGGACCAAAACGCTGAGATTTCCGGCAAGATATTGTTGTATGCGTCTCTGAGTTCTTTCGTTTCGGCAACAGAGACTAGGTGGCCGAGAGGCGCGATACGCCTCGAAAGCTTCTCAAGTGCGCGATCAAGTCTTCCCAGAGTGTTATCCCAGGATGCTGGCCTCACCTCGTCTGATACGGCACCGACCTCAGCCTGTGCATCAGCAAGAGCTTGCCTGATTCCTGGTTCCACGTGTTCTGCCCTGATCGCATGGAAGGGGATCCGATAGGCTTCGGACAGTAGTGGATTCGATTTGGTGGTCATGGCTTCTGACATCGTAACGTTGTGGTAGTCAGCAAAGGTATCTGTTGGGCTACCGTGTTCCAGAGCCCCTAGCGAGAAGAATCCGTTGACTTTGTGTCCAACCGATTTTTTCTTGGGCGGATATCTAACTATGGTCCTTCATCAAACGGCTCAGTTTGAAGGCCGAATAACTAAACTTGAGGCTAAACAAATGTCAGGGCTCGCAACTCCGCACCGGATCACTGGAGACAAGGGTGATCTGCTTTCAGATGGTTCGGATGACGAAGAGTGGGAAGAGGAAGAAGAAGAAGAGGAGTGGGACGACGAGGAGTGGGACGAGGAAGATGACGGGATTAATCCCGATGATGAACCCGACCTCTGGATGGGTGATGAGGAAGACGAACATTGATCCTTTCTGAGAAGAAACCCGGACGTTGTACGCGTTAGTGAGACTGCTAGCGTCTGCAAGTATCGCCTTAGCCGGAGTGATGACATTTCCATGTCAGGCTTGGGCTCAGGAAATCACTGGTCCGCTGATCGACGTTGAATGGTTGGCTCGTCGTATGGGTAATCCTAGCGTGCTGATACTCCAGGCGGAAATGAATCGGGAACCCTATGAACAGGGTCATATTCCTGGAGCACGCTTCCTAGACATGACCCGCTTCGTGTGGGATGGAGACCCTGCATGGGGAACTGAACTGCAGCCGTCGGAAGTGATAGGAGGCACCTTGCGTTCACTTGGACTGCACGATGGTATAGAGCACGTCGTGTTGTACGCTACTAATCCACTTTTTGCCTCACGTGCCTTCATGACAATGGAGGTGATGGGTTTTCAAGATAGGGTGCATGTCCTCGACGGTGGGCTGACTGGTTGGATCTCCTCAGGTCGAGAGGTCACAACTGAGCAGCCGCCGGTGGCTGGTGGGGGCACCCTGACTTTAGGTGTAAGAGATGATGTACTCGTTTCGGCGGACTGGATTTACGATCGTCTTGGGGAAGATTCGGTCGCCCTAGTAGATGCGAGACCGAATGACGAGTACACCGGTGAGGATGGAGGGCTCGGGGATGGTGCCAATCCCGGTCATATCCCCGGTGCACATCAGATGTACTGGGAAGACTTGATCGAGAGCCGAGAGTCACCGTACATGCGCGACAGTTTGCAGCTTGTCGCACTGTTCGATGATGCCGGTGTGCAGGATGGCGACACGGTCGTTGCATACTGCATGGTCGGGTGGCGGGCCAGTTACACATATCTTGCAGCTAGACTACTTGGATACGATGCGAAGTTTTACGATGGGTCGTGGCGTGACTGGGGGAAACGGGCTGATCTTCCGTCGGTAATTGGGCGTGATCCTGGAGGACAACGCTGAGGCACGTCTGCGCGAGCGGGAATCAGCGATGTTTTTTGTGCCCGATGGTTCCTCAGTTGAAACACTTCCTACACTTCGTGGGGTAGGGAATCGCATGTATCAGATGACGCCCTGGGTGACACGACTCCTGATAGCAAACATTGGGATCTACCTCGTCTTGTCTGGGTTACCCTCCCAGCTTGGAAATTCAATCGCGAATGCGCTCGTATTTCGACCAGGTACGGTACTTCAGACCCCGTGGACTCCGGTCACGTACATGTTTCTGCATGCAGGGTTCGGCCATCTGTTTGGAAACATGATCGGGATCTTTTTTTTCGGCCCGCGTCTGGAGCATCGTCTAGGTGGGAAGGGCTTTTTGACCCTGTACTTCGTCGCCGGCATAGGTGGAGCGTTCTTTGAATCAGTGCTTGCACTTTTTGTGGGGCCGGTCTCTATGGTAGGTGCGTCGGGCGGTGTATTTGGGATCTTGGCTGGCTTTGCGTATTACTGGCCGAGGGACACGATCCTGCTGTTCCCGATCCCAATCCCTATTCAGGCGTGGCTACTCGTGAGCCTGTACATGTTGTGGTCCCTTTATGCTGGCCTGAGTGCCGCTCGTTTAGGTGGTGGAGTAGCACACTTCGCTCACCTAGGCGGGGCTGTCATAGCATTGGGATTCCTACGTTGGTCAGCGTGGAAACGTGGATCCGCGAAGCGCGACTTTAGACGGGCGATGCAGACTCCCTCGAGTGGTAGAGATGTCGTCCTTGAGAACAGGACTATCGACAGTTGGAAGGGGATCGCTATCGAGGCACTGCATGAGTTAAATCGGGAAGAGGTCGAGCGCCTGCTCGGTAAGGTGGACAATGGAGGTGCCGACTCGTTAACTCGTGATGAACGAGCCTTCATGGATCGAATGGCGTCGGATTAAAGGAGCAAAGTGAATCCGCATGCCGTCGTCCCCCTTTCATCAGAACCTTGAGGGTATGCCTCTTGGGCATAACGACTTTTCAATAGCGGTCGCCCCATGAACGATTCGGGATCGTATCCGATACCCGGACGTATCCATCGCGTCGAGGATGTTATACAGAGAAGTCGCTTCATTACAACGGTGGCCCACGCTCCCGATCCAGATGCAGCTCACGCCTTCCTCGCTAGCATTCGCGATGAATTTTCGGACGCAACACATAACTGCTGGGCGTTCCTAGCAGGTCCTCCAGGAAGTACATCTCGGATCGGGATGAGTGATGACGGTGAACCTCATGGGACCGCAGGAAGGCCAATGCTGACGGCTCTACTTCACTCAGGTGTAGGGGAAGTGGTTGCGGTGTCGACACGATATTACGGAGGGACCAAGCTTGGCACAGGTGGATTGAGCCGGGCCTATTCCGGTGGTGTTGTTACTGCACTGAAGCAGATGCCTAGAGAAGAGAAAGTAGACAGGAGGTCGGTTTCTCTTACGCTCAGCTACTCGGACGTCGACTCAGTCCAGCGGCTGATTGCACAGCGGGAATGGGTGCTAACCGATGAGGTGTTCGGGTCGGATATCCGCTTGGAGATTCTTGTGCCAGTGTCTGAGATTGAGCAGGTCCACTCTCTGATCGCTGACCAAACACGTGGCTCGGGAATCGTTGAGGTAAGGACTGAGGACTAGGTGCTCGCGGGTAGCTCCCCGGAGTACTTCTTCAGCGAGTTAGTTACCTGTACCGGGCGGTGGCGGTGTGATCATGATGTGCGCACCTGCTGTTCCCGGGAACATGAGCCAAGGCGCCCCCGGTGCTGTTGGTTGCGCTGATAGACCTGTCGACTCGATTGTGGCCCATGGTGTGTAAAGAACCCAGCGTGTAAATGAGTTATTGACTGTTCCGGAGTCAGGATCAAATCCCTCTCCTGTAGTGACATACAGAGTCGCTGGTGCCTCGGGCATCGATAGTGTTCCGGCATCGGCCTCGGCCCACCGCGTTTGTGCTAGCTCGCTGGCGTCGGTGACACCCTGAGCCCTTAGCTCCCTACCGCGTGCCATGAACGGTTCGAGTGACTCATGATAGCAGGCGACACTCCAGCCGTCTTGGTTAGGATCGTCTGCTAGGCAGATGAGTTGACCCTGTCCTTCGCGCAGCACCGTCATTGCACCGTCCTCTCCAAAGCCTAGGACTGTCGCGCCCTCTCGATCTACTTCCGGGGCTGCCTGAAGAGCACCCGCTATCTGAATTGAGATGGGAGGCGTTTGCGCCATGAGAGCGCTCGGATCTATTAACAGGGTCGTGGTCAGCAAGATGAGCGTCGAAGCGATGAGAGCTCTTTTAATCGAAGCAAGCAGGGTGGTGTCTAGCGGCATCGTGGAGAGGACCAGTATTAAAGGTTTGCTTGGGCTGCAGCGGTCAACTTCTGCACTCGGGAGCAGATCATAAAAACAAGGTAGAAAGGTGAGGGAGTCTGAGTCATTGCGCGAGATCTAAGCGGCCGAGCCTTGTCGACCGAGCTTGCGCTGTTCACGTTGTCATGGGACGAGGGGACAGGGTACACACACGTCGACTGGATCGGTACATGAAGCACACTAAACTAGCGCTCGTAGGAGGACTCGGAGCGGTTACACTGCTCGTCGGCTGCGGAGGCCAAGATATGGAAGGATTCCCGACAAGCGACGGGTCTCAGGAACAAGTCATTGCGAGGGCTGCTTCGTACGAGCTTGACACAGAGTATGTAGCACCGCCGGGCGACCCCTTACACCATCACACAGCAGGCTTTGCGAAAATCCTCTGTTCAGGTGTTTTCATCACTGGTCTTGATGCTGATGACACTGCCGCGAATATGGGCGGGTTTATCTCACCCTTCGATGAACGCCACCACGTCGTTGACACTGTGATCGATTATGAACGTCAGACGGTCTCGCTCACGCTTCCTGATGGAGTGACCCGCACAGCCCAGAGGTATGGAAATCAAGGTTGCGTTCCTCACCCAATCGGCGAGTCAGGTGTGTATTTCACGCCGACGGAGGTGGAGCGAAACCTCCCGCCTGCGGCAACGACGCCGTGGCCGATGGGTGATGTAGTTTCGGATGAGCCATGGCCTGCTGAACTCGACATGGAAAAGGTGGAGCAGGCGTTAGACGCTGGTTTCGGACCTCCGGAAGCGCGCACGCTCGGTTTGGTAGTGACGTACAATGGCCGCATTCTTGGCGAGAGGTATGACGATGGGGTCGATATGCATACGCCACTTGAGAGCTGGTCGATGACCAAGAGTTTGACCGGCACGCTGGTAGGTGTGCTGATTGAGCAGGGCGTATACGACTTGTGGCAGCCGGCTCCGATACCAGAATGGCAGGGCGAAGGTGATCCGCGGCAAGAGATTCGTATCGGCGATATCATGAGGATGTCGAGCGGCATCAGAATCAATGCGCCTTCCGATCCGGACTACAATCCGGATACGTACGCCGATCACTACTACCTATATACCGGCACTGTAAACTCGTATGAGTACGCTGCAACCCGCCCTCAGCAGTGGCCCCCGAATACCATCGGCCGTTACAGAAACACGGATCCAGTACTGGCCAGCTACCTGGTCCGACTTGGTGCAGAAAGTGCGGGGATGGATTATCACTCGTTCCCGCAGCAGCACTTGTTCGACCGGATCGGGATTCGGGACGGACTTATTGAGACAGATCCGTACGGAAACTTCCTCGGTCAGGGACTAGCCTTCATGCCTGCGCGAGATTGGGCGCGTCTTGGAAACCTTTATCTCCAAGACGGTATCTGGAACGGAGAGAGGATCCTCCCGGAAGGTTACGCGGAGTATGCTTCGACAGTCGCTCCGGCGTGGGACGCTGATGGACGCCGTGTATACGGAGGTGCGTTCTTTTGGGTCAACGGAGAAGGCGGTCTCGGTATTCCCGAGACGGCGTATCGCATGCTGGGAGCTGGTGGTCAGAGTACCACCATCATACCAACTCATGGACTAGTGGTCGTGAGGTTGGGTAAGTACACGGGTTCGGGACCCGGAGCCGATGCGCTCGAAGAGGCATTCCGTCTCCTGATGGAAGCTGTGCCGCCCGTAGAGTGATAGGACCAGTCTGGGGTCGGGTGCGCTCAGCGCCCGACCCCGCGTAGGGCAGCTTCGATCACTTCAAGTTCGTCACTCCACGCGACTCTCCATCCTTGGGGAGTTGAGCGGAGTTGCATGACTTTAACTTCAGGCACTGCACCGCTAATGCGTGCTAGGGTTCGATACACGGTGTGTGCCACCCCTTCTTCTTCGCGAACGCTTCCGATCACATTGTCGTCACGATCGTAGAGGGAATGCATTAGACCGGGCATGTCATCGATAACGGCATTGATCGACCGCTCGAATACCTCAAAAGCACTGAGATCGGACATTCCTGCTGAGTCGCTCTGCACTAGGTATTCGCGTAGTTCGCCACTCGAATCGGCGTTTGCGATCATGGTTACCGTGAACTGGAAGCGTTCGAGTGCCTCAGTATCGAGGAATTGAGCAACCGTACCCCAGCGGATCGCCCTGACGGATCGAAGGAAGAGTGTGGCAGTCTCATCAGGAGATCTGGTTGCTTCGTTAATGGTGACTTGGGCACTGGTCGGTGATCCGAGCGAGCTCATCGCCATGACAATCACCCAGACGAGAGGAGTTGCCGAGCCGCATTTTCGGAGTCGGCAGCTGTCGGGTGACTGACTGTTTGTCATGTACTGGGACCTCTGCAGGTAGTCGCTAAAAGGACAGAAGCTTAGTCACTTTAAGTGTGACACCCCGCTCGAGTAACCGCTCTGAAGTACCGTCTGCTAGGCTACGCCGCTCGGTGTAGACCAGAAACAGATCCGACAACGGCGAATGGATCAGATTGATCCTGGCGTTTGATATAAGCTCCTCGGTGGCTCCGTTGTATTGGACGAAAGCGAGGAAGAAGGCCTTTGTGTTTAGAGCGTAGCGAAGCCGGGCCCTGTAGATGTCTGCGCTGAAATCGAGGCCGCTAAGTATGAGGTCGTTCCTTTGGCCACCTACTTCAAGAGACACATGTTCGTTCGGTCGGAACGTGATGTCTGCGGAATATGAGGTGCGGGAACCATCGTAGAAATCTCCGGACTGGACCTGGCCGGAGAAGAAAATCGGCAGATCTCCTCTAGTAGTTAGCCGGATACTTGGTTCGACCCATTCGTAAGTCCCAGGCTTGATTGGAACACCACCGATCGTCGTGGTCTCAAAAAGACGTTCATGGCGGTCCCGAACACTGGCTGCGATCTGGCCTCCTGCGAGGAAGGATACGACAGTTCCTGCCTCGACTCCGCGTGTTTCTATCGCGTTATCCAGATCTGTGTATACGTCCAAATCGATGTAAGGGTTGATTTCTCGGATACCAAAGCGGTTCACCTGGGGGTGGATCCCCACTGTTGTGAAGTATCGGCGCACCGCTGTTCGATCAATGAACCCGGTCTCTGGACTAAATCCGTCTCCAACATGTTTGAATAACGCCGACATGTTCCAGAACGGATTTCGCCACGCTGTCTGGAACATTCCGGTATTAGCATCTGATCCGACTGGCAAAGAGTCATCTGTTCTGGCCCAATATCCTGACATCAGGACATTCGGAGCTAGCTGCACGTTCGCATCTATCCCATATGAGCGATTGTACTCGGACCGCTCTGATCCATCTTGCCCCTGCCGGTTGATGAACATTCCACCGATCGTGGCGTTGCCGAAGGTGCCCTTAGCTCTTGCGACGGCGAAGTTTTCGGCTGAGTAGTCGGATCCGTCTGATAGGTCATCTAAGGAGCGTGTCTGCATGTCGAGCACGCCAACCTCAAACCGATCTCCGATTCGTCCTGTAAGGCGCGCTCCGCCAGCAATTGGAAGGGGCTGACGCGTGCTCGAAAGCCCTATCCGACGCGAGTTAAAGAGACGAAAGTTTCTCGGACTGCTGCCTGTTCGGTAATTGCGAATTGCTGTGTCTTGGAAGCCGAACGTTCCCTCGTTCTCCAAGAAGAAATCGCGCCGTTCAGGAAAGAAGAGAGAGAAGCGACTCAGATTGACTTGCTCTTGATCGACCTCGACTTGGCTGAAGTCGGTGTTCACGGTTAGGTCGAGAGTCATACGGGGCGTCAGTCCCCATTTAGCATCGATTCCGACATCAGCATGCCGTTCAGGGGATGGATATCGAGCACCTGTGATCTGGTCTCCGAGGGTGTAGGGCTTGATCCAGAGATTCCGTCCGCTAGGAAGATCCTGAAGCCCTTCGAGAGTCCCGGCTAGAGAGAATTTGTAGACACGGTATTGGAGTGGAATCGGCGCCCAGATTGCGTCCTCGTTCCTACGCCGTATCCGGCGTGAGAAGTTGATGCCCCACACCTGATCTCCGATGACTGGGTTGAAGCGCATCGTCGAGAACGGTATCTCCATTTCGACAACCCATGTCGAGTCGTTGATTGAGGTTTGAACGTCAACGACACCTTCCCACGCTGGTGACATGTCTCGCTGGTCATTGAACGCCTGCGCGTCCCATAACGCTCCAGCTGGATTCACTGCCCACAGAAAACCGTTTTGCCGATCGAGATATGTGTCGATCGCGACACCGAAGATGTCGGAGTTCGGTGTGTCGAAATCCTGCTCTAGCCCAGGAATCGAAAGAGTTTTGGTGTCCTCGTCGAAGAGCACAGCGCTGACATAGAGATTCTGGTCGTCGTAGACGATGCGCAGGATCGTGTTTTGAGACGCGGGCATTCCCTGATCCGGAATTGTCTGAATCCAGGTACGATTATCTGGTTTCGCTTCAGCCCAGCCTGCATCGTCGAGGATCCCATCGATTACGATGGGGCCTTCGACGCGGGTGGCGTGAATGACAGGGCGGGGTACGGCCATTGGGTCGACCGGGTACTGAACGTTCGATCCTACATCCTGGGCGCTGAGCGATGCAGCCGAGGTGGTCAGGGTTGCCAAGAATGACGCTGCTAGCGCGCTTCTACGAACTAGGGGAACGGCGTACAGCATTGTGTTAGCTAGGGGTTAAACCGTCGACGTTTCTCGAGCACACGTCGGCGGGATGCGTGCACGAACCGGAACACGATGATGCTCTTTAGGTCGTATGGGAAGAACTTCGACGGAAATGAGAGCCGGTTGAATGCGCTGTTGGCACTGACTAGCTTTTTCGGCCCGACACCTCGGACCTAAGGGGTGTCAAAGGGCCTGTAGCTCAGTTGGTTAGAGCGCACGCCTGATAAGCGTGAGGTCGGTAGTTCAAATCTACCCAGGCCCAC
>DEAT01000052.1 GCA_002348265.1 Gemmatimonadales bacterium UBA2975
GCTAATACTTCTAGGACTTGAGGTCGCTACAGAGAACTTGAAGCATTTGGCGATAGGAATTGGGTATGGGAATGCATTTCTAGAGACCCAGTCTATTTTCCCAGGCAACCAGTACGGTAATTTTCACTCCCTCCTTGTCACAATGTTTGCAGAATCGGGCCTACTAGCCGCAGCACTAGTAGTTGTCCTATTCATTGGGGCTTACCAACGCAACCCACAAACCCGTTCTATCGTCGTCGCGACATTCATCTTTAACATCTTCCAACAGTCCCATACTGAACCAATCACCTGGCTGATTCTCGGCATGGGCTGGACATCTTGGCAAACCGATCGGAGCTTGTCCGGGCTATGGGATAAAACCGTTTCGGAGTCATCGATCGACATGAACACCTTAGAAGCATCGGCAAAATGATCCCCGTGGCCCAACCTGTCCCTTCCAAGTCAATCCACGTGCTTGACCTACCATCGTTCCTGAGAAGTCATCTCCTACGCTTCTCCCTTACCTCACTAACGGTTGCAAGCACCACTTTCCTAGCCTCTCTTCTGGTCACCCCTGTATACGAAAGCGAAGCGTCTTTCCGGGTGCGCATGAACTCCGAGGCAGGGCTCGGATCCTCTCTTCTTAGCGGCATTGGAGACGTAGCGGAGGCACTCCCAGGCGGACTCGCGGCCGCAGGCGGCCTAGGGGAAACCGATGTGCAAACAGAGATCGGTATTCTCCGCAGCCGTGCTATGCTTGAGCCTGTTGCAGACGAGCTAGCTCTGCATGTCCAAATGAGCAGACCTTGGAGAGCCTTCCGTTCGGATATTTTCTCGCTAGTTGAAGCCAGTGAAGATGCTCCAAAAGGAACCTACACCATGCGCCGACAAGCTGATGGTTCTTATCGGGTCTCCGCTCGTGGCAACCGGAAACCGGTGAAGCTGCCCTCTGCAATTTCGATTGGAGAGCAATTTTCGATCGGTCCCATGACGTTTCAGCTACAGGACTCACTAGCATCGGATCCCCCGGCTGTGATACGTATTTCTGTCGACTCATTCCGGCGAAGTATGCGCTCACTCAGAAGGCGTATCCAGATTCAAAGATCTGATATCGGCTCGCGACTAATAGAGATTCAGTACCGTAATCCGGATCCAGCAGTAGCGCGTCAATTCGTTAATCGGGTTGCAGAAAATTTCGTGGAATTCTCTCTGACGTGGAGTCAACGGGACGTTCGGCGTGAAGAGTTGATTCTTTCACAAGAGGTTGATCGAATTGAGAAAGAGCTCGCCGCCGCGGAAGCAGAGCTTGAGGACTTTCAGACTTCAAAGCTCGTGGTGCTCCCAGAGGAACAGGCAACCCAAGAGATCGGTCGTGTCGCGGAGATGCAGCTGATCCGTGATGTGGCTGAGATTGAAAGATCTTCCTTAGGAGCTGTGGTTGAGGAATTGGAGAACCGTCCTCCGCGCGCCGGGGATCAAACGCCTTTCCGCGCGCTTGCGAGTTTTCCGACCTTTATATCGAACGAAGGAGTGCAAGAATTAGTCCTTTCGTTACTGGCCCTCGAAAACGAACGGGCTACTCTGCTCGTGCGTCGTCAAGAGACCAATGAAGATGTGGTGGCACTGAATGTGAGGATCCGAGAGATAGAAGAACAGTTGCTCGACATCGCAAATGACTATCTCCAAGGCCTCGATAACCAGCTAGAATCAACACAATCTGCCCTCAACACCTTCGATCAATCGCTGCGCAGTCTGCCCTCACTGGAGTTGCAATACACCGTACTCAAACGCCGCCAGAGAATCCTTAGTGAATTGTACGTAATGCTTGAAACTCGACTGGCAGACGCAGAGGTCCGCAGAGCCGTGGATGATGCGGAGGTGAGGATCGTAGATACTGGGGTAGAGGAAGACCGGCCGGCCTTTCCGCGCCGATCTATAACGGCAATTCTTGCGGCGATGATCGGGATATTAGCAGGCCTATTCGCTGTCGTTGGAGCGCACAGAAGACATGAGGGTTACTCAATTGAGCCACAACTCGGCTAGGCATCTCCGCTTACTTCTGTCTTAAGGTGAGATAACGCAAGGCGGTAAAACAATCTCGATTTCAAAGTTTTGCCTTAAACTGACGATCAATCCATCTCGATAGACGAAGCCGTCGGGCAACAGTGGGCAAAATCCCGAACCTAGCACGCGCACACCGTAGTCCGCCGGAGTCAACTCCGAAAAAAGTACCGACCCAGACTCCGGCAAAGTGACCCGGTCTACAACGCCCATCGAAGTGTATAACTCCACCTCCAAGCCAGAGACAGGAGCCGCGTCTTGGTCACGAACCGAAACTTCAATGCTGCTTCTCGCATCCTCGTACTGAAACTCAACATATACCATATCCCCTTCTTCGACGCGGAAGGTTCTGTAGTAGCCATCCGGATGCTCGGCCGCGAAAAAATATCGAGTAGGAGCTGAACTCACGCCGATATCACCTTCGGGTACAAATTCGAACCGTGAAGCCCCCACGGAGTCTGTCTTCGCATAGCCAAGGTGACGAGTACCGGTATACAGAACTAGTGGTACGTCCTGGACTCCCTGACCATCAGGAAGAGTCACCAGGACCTCGACTGAGGCGTACTTGAAGGGAGGCGTGAAGACTTCCTCACAACCTTGAATCACCAAAATCAAGCTCACCGCCGAAACCCACACCAACGTTCTTCTCAGCATTTAATCAACGAAGTATGACATTTTGAGGTGTCGGTCTGCTCTCCAAGGTAGCTCCAAAAGACAAACTCGACTAAAGCACATCTCGAAGATCAACTTGTAGACGAGTCAGGGTGAGAATAGCTTCGATGTATGATCGCTTTTTCGATGAGATTTCACATGGCCCGTCGCTTGGCAGGTTTCGTGCCCGCAGCTATAGCGCTATCTAGCCTTTCGATATTTTCTTTTTCCGAAATCAATGCGCAAGATGTGCCAGCTTCAGCACCATCATCGTCAGGATCTCTTGTAGCCCGATCCCTATTATTACCTGGAGATGCTCTCCAAATCCGTATCTGGCTTGAGCCCGACCTCAGCGGTGAATTCGTTGTCGACGAAGAAGGGGTTGTGACTCTGCCGATGCTAGGTCGCATCTCCGCTGTCGACCTCTCAATCGCCGAACTTAGGGCCCTGCTAATTCATCGGTATACCA
>DEAT01000016.1 GCA_002348265.1 Gemmatimonadales bacterium UBA2975
TCCACGCGATCCCGGCACCAGCGGTCAAGGCCATTGACGCACCGACACCCCACACAAGCCACTCAAATAAATCCAACCTTCGAATTGCACGTTGCGTGACTTCCTGGGCTCGAGCCGCAGCTTCCCTGTCAGACCTAAGTAGCTTTGGGTTAGTCTTAGCGCGGGCGCCCTTCCGACCGCGACGTCGCCGACGACTCATTCGAATTCTTGCCTCTGAACTTCCCTTTGCTCACCAGAAGTCATGTCGCGCACAAGGACAGTTCCATTTGCCAACTCGTCTGGCCCGATTATAAGCACAGTGTTCGCCCCTTCACGTGCCGCGGCCTTCATTTGCTTGGTCACACCCTGTTGCCTCAATCCGTAGGCTACGGAGTGGCCTTGATCTCGCAGTTGGTGAGCCAAACGTAATGCTGCTGGATACTCCTCTCCACTTACTGCCACCAAGAAGTAGTCCAGAGATCTCTCGTATTCTGGGACTAGGTTCATTTCTTTGAGCAGTTCACCCAGTACCACATCGCCCATGCCAAAGCCTACTGCCGGCTGCGGATCACCCCCCACTAACTCCAGAAGTCTGTCGTATCTTCCGCCGCCGCAAATTGCCCGTAGATCTCTCTTCCGATCAAAGAGCTCAAAAACAATTCCAGTGTAATATGCTAGCCCGCGGACAATTCGAAGGTCCAGCTCGACAAAATCGCCAAGTCCCATTGATTCGAGCATATCAGTGTATTGGCGAAATCGGTGTAACTCTTCTGCTACTCTGGAGTCATCTCCGAACTCACGTGTAACGTCGTCGATCCTGGTCGAACTCAGCAAACTTTTCAACGCTTCTATTTCGGTGTTCTCTAAACCTGCTTCTTCTACCAACAATTGCTCCGCTTTCTCCGCCGGCAACCTTTCTATCTTGTCAATGACCCCAAATGTGGCTCCCAGGTTTTCTTCCCGGACACCAATCCCCAAAAGAAGTGCAGTGAGAAGGCGTCGGTCTGAGACGCGCGCAGCAAAATCCTTGTCCGTAAGCCCCAGCTCTCGTAGCCCGTCAATCGCAATGGCTAACACTTCCGCATCTGCAGCCACGCTAGACTCCCCAATGATGTCAACATTCCACTGGAAGTGCTCGCGCAGTCTTCCGCGCTGAGCACGCTCGTAGCGAAAGAGCTGCGGCATACTGAACCATTTGATCGGCTTACTCATGCCACGGCTTCGTTTTGCCAGAATGCGCGCTAGCGACGGCGTCATCTCTGGCCGCAGCGCGACGTCTCGATCTCCCTTGTCTACAAAATTGTAGAGCTGCCCAACGATCTCATCTCCGCTCTTTTCCACGTAAAGGTCAAGAGATTCAAGAGGTGGACCATCGTATTCTTGGAAACCATACCTCTGCGCGACCCGTCGCCACGCACCTTGAATGTATGAACGGCGAGCGAAATCCTCCGGAGGGAAATCTCGAAAACCAGGTAGCTTGGTTAATTCCTTATCAGACACGGGTAATCGTACTTCGAAGAGGACATGTAGGTCAGGTCACGTGCGCAATGTACCCTGACCTGCCAAAGGATCCAGTCCCAGAAGAGTCATAGCAGGCCCCACTGAATATGCCGAACCTGTGACAACAACCGTACCATGCCCTGCCCGGAGTCTCGCACCCTCAAGTGCTTTCTCGAAGTCGCCGACGACACGAACGAGCGTAGTAGATTCAACTGAGCCCGCAGCGACAACCGGATCCCATTGTCGATCCAATGGAGCCGTCGGAGCGTGAGTCAAGAACGCAGCATCCGCTCGAGACAAGAGTAGCGGGAGCATCGAAAGCCAATCCTTGTCCTCCAAAACCGCCACCAACATAACCAAAGGGCGTGGTAACTCGAGTCTGTCGATCGTGTCCACGAGTGATTCTACACCCGCCATGTTGTGGGCAACATCGAGCATAAAAGTGCACCCATTGATCACCCGAATATCGTCTCGACCAGGATGTACTACGGATGACACACCCTTTATTAATTCGACCCTGGAGGGTCTGACCGAATCATTAAGCTGTCCGACTATAGCTACCGCCAGAGCTGCGTTAATAGCCTGGTGGTGACCGATAAGCGGCGTCTCCAGATCAAGGTCACCCCAGCACTCAGTGGACAGAATCAGCTCTGTCACCTCGCGCCTAACTTGAACGTTTTGAACCCAGGTCTTATCGACGCTGCAAAACGGGGCTCCTAAGTCTTCAGCTTGAGTCCGTATCAGATCGAGAATCGGCAGTGACGACTCCGCCGTCACTAAGGGGACCCCCTTCTTGATGATGCCGGCCTTCTCCCGAGCAATGGCCTCTAATGTTCCGCCCAAATAACTGGCGTGATCCATCGCTACATTTGTTATAGCCGTCACTTCCGGATGAACGACGTTAGTGGCATCTAAACGACCACCAAGACCGACCTCGATGACACCAATCTCAACGCTTTCTTTGGCGAAGGTGTAGAACGCTAGAACCGTCACCGCTTCAAAAAAAGAGAGGCCATTATCAATTATGGCCGAAGACGCCTCATCTGCGTACTGAAGCAAACGTCTTTCTCCGATCGGCGTACCTTCGACGAGTATTCGCTCTCGGAGCGTGCAGAGATGCGGAGAGGTGTAAACCCCCGTCCGGAATCCGGTCTCCTGTAGCACCGAGCCCACAGTCGACGTGACCGAGCCCTTACCGTTTGTCCCACCAACATGAAGCGTCTCATACGCCCGGTGCGGATCCCCGAGCGCCATCAGCGCTTTCTTTGTCCGCTCTAGTCCCCACTGGACCTCTGTTTTTAGAACGGGGAAAAGTCGAGCCACAAGCGGGTCAGCAAACACTGACCCGCTCAGTCGCTCCAACCTGCATGCTGATGTCGGAGAAGCTTTTCGATCACCGATTTAAGCTCACGACGATCGACCACGAGGTCCACCATCCCATGTTCCTGTACAAATTCTGAACGCTGGAATCCCTTCGGAAGTTCTTGTTTTATTGTCTCCTCAATCACCCGCGGCCCTGCGAAGCCAATAAGCGCTCCTGGCTCGGCGAGATTAACATCTCCGAGCATCGCATAGGATGCGGTAACCCCTCCTGTAGTGGGGTGCGTAAGAACTGAAATAAAAGGCAGTGCCTTTTCATGAATCCGAGCCAAGACAGTGGAGGTTTTAGCCATCTGCATGAGTGAGTAGATCCCCTCCTGCATTCGTGCCCCACCAGAGGCGCTTACAATCACAAATGGAGTGCTTGCATCCAAAGCCGCGAGGCCGGCACGGGCGATTTTCTCCCCGACCACCGAGCCCATCGACCCGCCGATGAAGTCGAAATCCATGACCGCGATCGTTATTTCGATTCCGTTGAGTGTCCCGGCACCTGAAATGAGTGCTTCATTTTTTCCTTTAGCTTCTGCCGCAGCAATCCGGGTCGGGTAATCTTTGAGATCGACGAAACCGAGAGGGTCAGTCGCCTTCAAGTTCTCGTCGAATTCGGTGAAGGAGTCCTCATCCAATAGGATCCTGACGTAATTGCGCGCTCCAATCCGAAGATGATAGCCACAGTTCGGACACACGTTCAGGTTGTGAGCAAGACGCTCGCGATAAAGGATGTCACCACAACCTTGGCATTTATCGAAGACGTCCGTCGAAACTTCGCGGCGGTCTTCTGCCTTCAGCGGTTTTTTGTCCTTGCGGAACCAGGCCATAGGGCTCCTATCACTCTATGTCAGGTAAGTCAGATTCGCTCGTGAGAGAGCCGAACGGCAAGCGCCACGGCCACCCACGACATGACGAGAAAAGTACCTCCATAGCTCACGAATGGGAGTGGGATGCCTGTGACAGGCACAACGCCAGCAGTCATTCCAATGTTTACCAGCACATGAACCAGCCAAGCTCCAAAAATACCAAGTAGCGAAAGACCAGCAAAGGATGAATCCGATACTGCCGCTAGTCGCAGAAGCCGGATTAGGACGTAACCGAAGAGAAGGATCAGCAGGGTTGTTCCCACAAATCCAAGCTCTTCACCAACCACACTGAAAATGAAGTCGGTGTGCTGTTCAGGAAGAAAATCGAGCCGCTTCTGAGCACCTTGTGTAAACCCCTGTCCCCAGAACTCGCCACTTCCTATAGCTACCTTCGACTGTATCACCTGATACCCAGCTCCTCTCGGGTCGACTTCAGGGTCTAAGAACACCAGGATACGATTCCTTTGATAGTTCGCCAGAGAGTTCCAAAGTGGACGAGCTAGAGTGGCCGACGCGAAATTCGCGAGGACGAGTGCTACCGACTCGAATAAGAACAATCGCGAACGCAGAAAAAGAACCATACATGCGATGACGATAAGGATGTACGTCGACCACACCACCGTGTCGTAAGCAAGAAATAGTCCCACCACAGGGCTCGCTACGAGAGCGAGAAGCCACACTGGAGTCGCAGCCCAATAAAGCATCGCAAAAAGAATTCCTACGAATGCTAGAGAGGTGCCCAAGTCGGGCTGCAGCATCACTAGCCCTAGCGGTAGCGCGACAATCGCCCCCGGTTTTACCAGATCCCGCAGGGTTCTTAGGGGACTGTCACGATCGGATAGATTCTGAGCAAGCCAGAGGATAGTAGCAATCTTAGCGATCTCAGCCGGCTGAAAACCGAAACCGCCCAGCCTGATGAATGATTTCACTCCGGCAGCCGTTCCCCGACCTTCCCCGATGATCAAAGTCACGCCAAGAAGGATGATGCCTAAAACGTAAATCGGATGCGCCGCCCACTCTATCCATGGCATAGGGATTCGCGACAAGACCGTGAACCCTAACAGCGCAACCAAAAGCCACCGCAACTGAGATAGCCAAGCTCGCTCCGTAACAACGTTCGGGACCTCGACCTGCCCCGCCGAATAGATCATTGCTATCCCAAAAAGGCTCAAAAACAGGGTTGCGCTGACCAACCGTCTATCAATGGCCCATTTTTCAGAGAAGCTCATGAGCCACCTTCAACCGCGGCAGCCAAAGTGGTCTGCTCCTCTACCTCTATTGCGAATCCACGTGGGAATCGATCCCGATACCATTGGGGCACAGGTCCACTCAGGATGTGCTCACGGTAAGTCTGGATTGTATCAATCGGCATGCCACGCTTGGAACGAAGGTAGTAGTCCGCTGCTTTAGCCACGATCGGAGCAGCGACCTGCCCTCCACTCTCACCGTATTCGACAATCGCTACCAACACGATCTCCGGCGGCTCGCCAGGGGGGCCGGCCATGCCCGCGAACCACGCATGGTCCTGAGCGAGCCCTCTAACGCTCAAGGGATTCTGACCCGTACCAGTCTTTCCGATTACTTCCCAGTGCTCCAGAGCCGTTCCAAAATGGGCCGTACCGCCAGGGGCAGTAACCATCCTTAAGCCTTCTTGTAATGACTCGAGATGCTCTGGTGCCAAATCAAGCTGCCAATCCTCAGAGCTAGCCACACCCTTAGCGATGACGGGGGCTGGGGCAGATCCATTACGAGCCAGAGCCACATAAAACTGAGCCATCTTCAAAGGCGTCTGTGAGTTAGGACCCTGACCTATCGCTAGATTTAGCGCTTCACCTTCGGTTGGCCGATATCCATATAGTTCCTGCCAGAATTGTGGGCCTTCCGGGAAAATACCACTACTCTCTTGTGGAAGATCAACACCGCACTGCTGGCTGAAACCGATATCGGTTGACCTGTCTAGCAGCCGCTGCAAGCCTAGCCTCAGCCCAAGCTGATAGAAGTACACGTCACACGAATTTCCGATGGCCTCTGCTAGGGTGTTGTACCCGTGACCTTGTCGATCCCAGCAACCCCAGAAGCGGTTGCCCCAGTACCATTGGCCCTCACACGGATCTGGCATCACCTCATCAGGGGTTACAACACCTGCGTCCAGAGCGATGCCAGCTGAGGCAAGCTTCCAAGTCGATGCCGGCGCATAAAGACCTAAAACCGATCGGTTGAACAAGGGCTTTTGGTCGTTCTCGTTGAGCCCGGCCCAAGTCTCTGTGTCGATCCCTCCTACAAATGCATTCGGGTCATAGCCGGGAGCAGAATACAAGGCGAGCACACCGCCATCCTTAGGATCAAGAGCGACCACCGCACCTGACATTGAATCAGGGAATATCCGGTGGATCCACTGTTGAAGTCCAGAATCCAGGTTCAAATGTAAGTCCTTACCTTCCACGGGAGCTGTCCTCTCTACTCCCGCAAAATCACCTACGATACGCCCACGAGCATCGAACTCGACCCACCTAACACCCTGCCTGCCTTGGAGCAAAGACTCGTATTGACGCTCAACCCCGATCTTACCCACAATGACACCGGGACTGTATACCGAGTCGGGAAACATCTCCATCTCCAACTCGTCCGCAGTAATTTCCCCTACATAGCCTGTCACATGCGCCCCGGACGCTCCTAGGTTGTAGCGACGCCGGGGACGCATATCGATGTAGACGCCGGGGAACTCGGCACGGCGTTCTTCGATCTTCGACACTACGTCGAAGTCGGCATCGGAGTCGATGACCACCTCGCGACCAAAACGACGTAGCTGGGCCAAAATCCGCTCTATTTGCAGATCAGATAGCTCTATATGTTCAGACATACGAGTCAGGGTCGCCCGAACCGAGTCCACCGGTCCAGGAAGCACCGTTATCGAATATCCCGGCACGTTGTCAGCTATGATGATGCCGTTTCGATCGTAGATCGTACCTCGCGGAGCTGGAACGGGAAGAACCCGCACTCTGTTGGAACTAGCACGCAGGACCCAGTCATCAGACTGGAGCACCTGCAATCGGAAAAACGCTATGATGAGAGTAGCAAGGACTACACCTGTTGCGAACACCAGGTCTTTCGCGCGACGACGCAACGCAAGTGGGTGATAGATTCTCACCTCTGACTCCAAGTACTAACCACTATCGAAAACACAACCGCTATCCCGGCAACGTAAATAGCCCCTAAGCTCCCCTCCACTACAGCCTGTTCTATGAACGGCTGACGGACTTCTGGGCCCATAGCCAACCAATGAATCAGATCGCGGGTCCATTTTCCAGCGAAGACATAAGCCGGGAAAAATAGTCTCGAGTCTCCCACAAAAAGGTCCCGCGTAACTGAGCCTCCCGTCGCTACAAGGGTCATCGCGATCGAGTTTGCCCCAAACGCAAGCAAGCTCATCGCGTCCTCAAGCAATCCTGTTACAAAGCCCAGTCCTGCGGCTCTGCCAAGTGATAGTTCTCGAGCAGCGATCAACAGCCCAAGCGTTAGGAGATCGGGTGCCTCACGTCCGTACGACAAACCGATATGAAGAACGAAGTGTAGCGTGAAAAGTACGAGTACGCCCACCCACACTAGCTGTCTCCGCCGCGCGAGACCGTTCACCGGTATTCCCCTGCAGAATCACTTAGGTTCACACTATCTGAGGATTCCCTCACGAAAACGAGCACGTGGGTCGCTGCACCTGGCGCTGCTGCAGGATCCAGAACGTAGGCCTTACGCCAAGCGCCCTCTTCCTCCGCTATCCCTAGAACTGTGCCTATCGCTATACCTCTAGGGAAGACACCGCCTAAACCACTAGTCAGCACCACCTGTCCAAGACCAACCTCCTGGTGATAGGGAATCCCGTTAAGAATCAGTCGATCGTCTTCCCGGAAATCACCCCGACGGCTTTCCACCATACCGTAGACCGAACCATCGGCTAGCATCGCACTTGAACGGAAGTCCGGATGGGTCCAGTCGATTCCCACGGCGTTACTGCTCCTTGCATCACGGATCACACCAACAAGACCAGCTGGAGAGAGAACCGGAGCGCTCGCTTGAACGCCGTCTCGAGTACCCACGTTGACCAAGAAGGTGCTCTCTGACCCAGGGGTACCGGGTCGACTTATCGTGGCTGGGCGATAGTCATACCCTAACTCCTCTTCAAGGTCGAGTAGCTTACGAAGAGTCCTGTTTTCATCTGTTACTGCCCGAAGCGTCGACATCATCTTGGAGAGGGAGTCTAACTCCGCTTGTAGTGCCTCAATACGGACGCGTCTGGCGCCTGCCTCGCTAACGAGGCCCTGTAGGGCCGTAAAGGGGCGCAATCCCTCTTGCAACAATGTAGAGACACGTTCCTGAGTGGACTGTGGGAGGTACATAGTCCCAAAAGCCAGTAGAAGTGTTAAGCAAGTCAGGGCCAGGTCTCGGGTTCGCGCACCCGAATTGGGACCGTTGCCGTAGGAGGGCAACCTAAGACCTGCTAATGAACGAGGACGGTACGATACTTCGTCAAGTCATCGAGGATCCTGCCCCCGCCTCGCACGACACACGTGAGCGGATCCTCATCAACGTGGATCGGCAGATTGGTCTCGTGCTTCAGAAGCTTATCCAGCCCACGAACTAGGGCTCCGCCACCAGTCATCATGATTCCCCGGTCTACGATATCGGACGCAAGCTCAGGAGGAGTTATCTCGAGCGCTCGACGCACAGCATCAACTATCGCCTGAATCGGCTCCTGAATGCACTCTCTGATCTCTTGGGAGTGCACGACAACCGTCTTCGGGATACCCGAAACAAGGTCTCGCCCCTTCACTTCTAGTTCCTGCTCTTCTCCGTAATCGAACGCGGAACCTATCTGGACCTTGATTGCCTCAGCCGTCGGCTCACCTATGAGCAGGTTGTAGTTCTTTCGCAAAAAAGTCACAATAGCAGCATCAAGTTCGTCGCCCCCGACTCGGATCGATGTATTAGATACGATGCCTGAGAGAGCTATTACTGCAATCTCAGTCGTACCACCCCCGATATCAATCACCATATTGCCCGTGGGCGTCTCCACCGGAAGCCCCACTCCGATCGCGGCTGCCATCGGCTCATCGACCATGAAGACGTTTTTCGAACCTGCTGACATCGCGGACGACCTGACCGCCCTGCGCTCCAATTCCGTTATGCCTGACGGCACACCCACAACCACGGTTGGTTTGATGCGGAAGATCCGTTTTGAAGTAACTTGCTTTAGAAAATGACGAAGCATCATCTCAGTCACATCGACATCCGCTATGACCCCGTCCTTTAGCGGCCGAATCGCCTCGATTCCCTCCGGAGTCCTACCTAGCATTCTCTTTGCCTCGAGGCCGATGCCTAGAATCCGCTTACTTCCCTTCTCGACGGCAACCACCGAAGGTTCATTTAGAACAATACCCTCACCTTTTACATAGACGAGAGTGTTCGCAGTTCCAAGGTCAACGGCTATATCGTTGACCGGAATCAATCGGCCGGAGCCAAGCCAGCTGGAGAATTCAGAAAGCAACTTGATGCCTATTACGGAGGCGTAAGATTTTCGAGAATACCGTCTTGATACAGGAAACGTTTAAGCAGATGAACATACGTTTACGTCCCTCTACGTGCTAGTATTTTCCCTGTGTCCGAAACGCAAAACGAATCTAACTCACCGGATCCCCGTGCTCCCGAAACCACCCTTTCCACGGTCGGTTTCCGACAGTTCATCCGTCTCCTCAGTGTCTGGAGTCTCAAAGCGAGCGAAAACGAGTTGAGCAATCCTCTCTCCTCGCTTCAGCGTGACCGACTCAGTCCCGAGATTCTGCATAATTACACCGAGCTCACCACGGTAGTCTGGATCAATCGTTCCCGGACTGTTTGGAAGCGTAATCCCATGCCTTAAGGCCATACCTGAACGAGGGCGCACCTGGCACTCAATACCCTCCGGCAACTCCATGACGAGCCCGGTTGGAACAAGTCGTATCTCACCAGGCTCGAGAGTCAAGCATTTTTCCACAGAACGCACATCGTATCCGGCAGAATGTTCAGTAGCCCGTTGTGGAAGGGGAAGGTCCGGGTTCGACGAAAGTCGACGAAAACGTACTTTCAGCATCAGATCCTCTCAGGAACCTTGAGAAATTGATCCGCAAGTCGAAATTCCATTCCGAACGCTTCGGCCACACCGTTATGAGTGACGTGACCGTTCACGATACTTACGCCCAATCTTAGGGCCCGGTCGTCACAGCAGGCCTTTTCCCAACCTTTATTGGCCAATTCAATCGCGTATGGCAACGTTGCATTCGTGAGAGCTAGCGTGCTCGTCCGCGGGACCCCTCCCGGCATATTCGCAACGGCATAATGGATGACCCCATCAACCGTATAAACCGGATCGTTGTGTGTAGTAGGCTTCATTGTCTCGACACAGCCCCCTTGGTCGATGGCTACATCACAGATCACAGCGCCCTCTCGCATATAAGAGAGGTCATTTTTCGTGATCAGATTAGGAGCTTTCGCACCCGGGATTAAAACAGCACCAATGATCAAATCCGCTTCCTGAATTTGCTTTCGGATCGCGTAACGCGTGGAGAAAAGAGTCTCAACATTCGCAGGCATCACATCGTCGAGATAACGAAGACGTTCGAGGTTAATATCCATGATCGCTACTGAGGCACCCAACCCGGCTGCCATCTTTGCTGCGTTGGTTCCAACCACTCCTCCCCCCAAGATGAGGACCCTTCCCGGCTTCACCCCAGGAACCCCACCCAACAGTACGCCAAGTCCCCCCTGTGGTTTTTCGAGATACTTCGCTCCTTCCTGAACAGCCATTCTACCTGCCACCTCAGACATTGGCGTCAACAGAGGCAACTCGCCGGTGTCGAGCTCGACCGTCTCATATGCTATGGCAATAGCTCCCGAATCAATAACAGCCCCGGTTAACTCCTCGGATGCAGCGAAGTGAAAATAGGTGAAGATGACCTGTCCTGAACGCATCTTGGGCCACTCTTGCTTAATGGGCTCCTTAACCTTCAGGATCATCTCGGCCCTTTCCCATACCTCATCCGCCGTCTCGAGAACCGCAGCGCCCGCAGCTTCATAAAAATCGTCGCTGAAACCACTACCCACGCCCGCCCCTCTTTCGACCAACAGCTCATGACCAGCTTGCACCAACATTTCTGCACCGGCTGGTGTTAACGCCACCCTGTATTCATCTGATTTAATTTCCTTCGGTACACCAATCAGCATCTCGATCACTCGTGCGTTTAGGTATTGTGCGTGATTACAGTCGACGTATAAGAATACAGCCTAACTTGGGCCCAGCCTCAGTTCTAGATGGCGCCCAGGGTCATAATACTGCGCCGCAACTCGCAGTGTGTCTTCACATGTCACGGCGTCGATACCAGACAACACATCGTCAAGTCCTTGGAATGGTTCATCATGCAGAGCAAACGATGCCAATCTATGGAGACGGGCACCGGTCGACTCCAGAGAAAGCATTACTTGGCCCTTAACCTGTTGTTTTATCCGATCGAGGTCGACGTCGGAGAGTCCCTGCTCGGCAATACGCTCCAACTCGCCTCTTACAGCCTCGGAAGCTCTAGTTGCCGTAGCTGGGCGCGTTGCTATATAGACACCGACCATACCCGCAGAGCGATAAAAACTCTGGAATGTAAAGACTGAATAACAGAGACCAAGATCCTCTCGAACCTTCTGAAACAATCGTGAGCTCATGCCGCCACCAAGAACCGACGAAATCAAAATCAATGCGTAGCGGTCTTCGCTAGAATGCGGCGGAGCCTCCGCGCCAAACACGATATGTGTCTGTGCCGTCTTCCGATCGACTAACTCTAAGCCCGCCAAGGCATTCGACGGCTCCGCAACTTGTTCACTTCGGACTCCTGGCACTACGGTATCCATATAGCTAGCGACACAATCTACAAATTCTTCGTGTTCGACATTTCCCGCAGCAGCAATAACCAGGTTCTCGCCAACATAGCTTTCCGAGTGCAGTTCCCTCAGCCTCTCACCCTTCATTCCCTCTACAGATAATTTTGTGCCCAATATCGAGCGTCCATAAGGATGTCCATTCCATAAACGTTCGGAATGGATTTCGAACACAAGATCGTCAGGCGTATCCTCAACCTGAGCGATTTCCTCCAGAACCACCTCACGCTCTAGGGAAAGATCAGAGTCGCGCAAACTTGGTGACAAGACCAAATCAGAAAGCACATCTAAGGCAACTGGTATGTGCTCATCCAAGACACGTGCCTGGTAGGACGTATGCTCTCGGCTAGTATAAGCATCTAGTGAACCACCGAGCGTCTCAAGTGAATCTGCGATTTCAAGTGCTGACCTAGTGCGAGTCCCCTTGAAAACCATGTGCTCAAGCAAGTGGCTGGCACCCGTGTCGGCATTCGTCTCATGCGCAGCGCCCTGCCTGATCCAAATACCTATCGCTGCAGAACGCACACCGGGAATCTTTTCACTCAAGATCAGCACCCCGTTGTCGAGGTTTGTTTCACGCATTGCCTCACAACGCTTTTCTCCGCCGCTAACTTGAGAGGACGGCGCACGGGGAGGGGACAACCGCCCAGACCCCGTGCGCCCTGTGACATCACTCACGGTCAACTCTCGCTTCTACAACTAATGTCACTCAACGCCTAAGGGCCCCTTCAGCCCTCGGCCTCCTCCTTGGCGTCACTCCCTGTGTCTTCATGGCTATCTCCGGCGGTCGCTTCCTCCGCTATCGCTGCCTTTCGTGACAAACGAAGGCGGCCCTTCTCGTCAATCGAAAGAAGTTTTACTCGGACGATATCACCTTTCTTAACGACGTCTTCCGTGTTCTCGGTCCTGCCTTCCTGTAGCTCAGAAATGTGGCAGAGCCCCTCAGTACCCGGCATTATCTCAATGAAGGCACCAAAGGTTGTTGTGTTCTTGACTGGCCCTTCGTAAATACGGCCTACCTCGGGATCGGCGACGATGGCTTCGATCATTTCCTTTGCCCGCTCACCCGCCTCTCCGTCCACCGCGGCGATCTTCACTATACCAGCATCGTCTATATCAATCGACGCACCCGACTCCTCCTGAATCGCTCGGATAGTCTTACCCTTCGGCCCTATGATCTCACCGATTTTTTCCGGGTTGATCTGGATTGATACGATGCGTGGAGCATAGTCAGACAAGTCTTCGCGATGAGCCTCCAACGCTTGACCCATCTGGTCAAGGATGTGGAGACGTCCCTTTGTCGCTCGTTCTAGAGCTTCGGTTAGGATATCCATCGTCAGGCCTTCGATCTTGATATCCATCTGAATAGACGTCACACCATCTCGAGTACCTGCAACTTTAAAGTCCATATCTCCCAGTGCGTCTTCCAAGCCGAGGATATCCGTAAGAATGGCGACATCTCCACCTTCTTTGATAAGCCCCATAGCCACTCCAGCACATGGTGCCTTGATTGGGACACCGGCATCCATGAGAGAGAGCGAAGAACCACAGACCGTCGCCATTGATGAAGACCCATTCGACTCTAGAACATCGGAGACAATCCGGATCGTGTAGGGGAAGTCATCATACTCCGGCAGGAGTGGCTGAATCGCTCGCTCCGCGAGATTTCCGTGTCCGATCTCCCGCCGCGAAGTGCCGCGGAATGGGCGAGCCTCGCCTACCGAGAATGGTGGGAAGTTATAATGCAGCATAAATGACTTCTTGATCTCCTCACGAGAATCAATTGAATCAATGCGCTGCTCATCCCTTGAGGTTCCTAGCGTAACAACCGCCAGTGCTTGGGTTTGACCACGAGTGAACAATGCCGAACCGTGCGTGCGGGGGAGCACGCCGACCTCAGAAGTGATGGTCCGGATATCGTCAACACCGCGACCATCTGCTCTCACTCCCTTATCAAGGATCGTCCTACGCATCGTCTGCTTTTCGATGCTCCGAATCGTTTCCTTGATGTCCTTCTCGCTCTGGGAATACTGCTCATCTTCCGTTACCAGAATCTCGACCACTTCCTCCGTGACCCTCGCCATCGCCTGACTCCGCTCCTGCTTATCTCCAATCGCCAAAGCTTCCTCGACTTTTGGTGAAGCCAGTACCTCGATTTTCGACTTTAGGTCACTATCGACCTCAGCCGGAGCCCAGTCCATGTCTGGCACACGATGGCCTTCCAGGAACTCATCCTGGATCTCGCAGAGTTCACGAATCGCTTCATGGGCCACAGTTAGGCCCTCAAGGATTTCTGCCTCAGGAACCTCAAGCGCACCACCCTCCACCATCGTGATCGCTTCAGTGGAACCCGACACTACGATGTCTACATCGGAATACTCAAGCTGCTGGAAGGTCGGGTTGATAACCCAGTTCCCTTGAATGCGACCGACTCGAACAGACGCGACGGTCGTGTTGAAGGGGACCTTCGACATATTGAGTGCTACCGAGGCGCCCAAGAGCGCAATCACGTCCGCATCGTTCTCCTGATCAGCCGACAAAATGAAGCAGGCGACTTGAGTCTCATGCATAAACCCATCTGGGAATAACGGCCGAATGGGTCGGTCGATCATGCGAGCGCTGAGAATCTCCTTCTCACCCGGACGACCCTCGCGCTTAAAGAATCCTCCGGGAATCTTACCCGCGGCATAGGACTTCTCACGATACTCGATCGTGAGTGGGAAAAAGGGTAAATGGGTAGCGTTGTCTTGTACCGTAACGGCACAAAGAACTACGGTATCGCCGAACTGCACTAGGCACGAACCCTGCGCAAGCTTGGCCATACGGCCAGTTTCGAGCGATAGCGAGCGTCCTGCAAATTGGCGCTCTATTTTCTTAGTCATGTATTGTACTCACTTCGTTTTCAGACGGGGTAATCCCGCCTACTAGAACAAGGAGAGTGCGCATGAGATCCGGAGAGAGAGCGACCGCCGCGCGGGGGCACGGCGCGATCCAGCGGAACGCTGCCCGTGAGCCCGACTGTGCAGCCAGGTTGTAGGCCGTCTCCCACCCGAGGCACTAACGCACTCGAATGATTAGCCGACTCCCACCGCCAAGCGGAGGGGACGGGTCCTTCTCCACGACCTGATAGCCGCGCGGTCTGCTCCGACAATTGTCGTCTACCGACTGACCCTGCGCGGCACACCAGAGAAGAGATCAGTGTCTCAGTCCAAGGTCCTTTATGAGGTCACGGTACTGCTCCACATCATTACGCTTGACGTACTCTAATAGACGGCGCCGACGACCTACCATCTTTAGTAAGCCTTGCCGTGAGTGGTGGTCTTTTTTGTGCGAATCGAAGTGAGACCTAAGGTCGTCAATTCGCGCGGTAAGTATCGCGACCTGGACCGGTGCGCTTCCACGATCACTTTCGTGGAGCTGGTACTTTTTGATGATGTCTTCCTTGACGATCGCCATTTTGGCGTGCCTCCTCAGGAGTCAATTGCTGCAAGGGAAGCTAAAGCTGTTCACCCGCTACAGCGGATGTTCTTGCGAGCTACGAAGAAAAAGCTACGAAAACGAATAGAAAGCGTCTACGGGCATGCCTCACGGCTACGCCTTTGCGAAGCTTATCGATACCGGGGTTCATGCAGGTACCCACCCTTCCAAAACCCTTCTGGCTCGACCTACATCCTTACCGATCTGCTTAAGTAGTATGGTCACCCCCTCGAATCGTTCGATCCCTCTTAACCGCTGAATAAAATCCACGCGCACTTCCTCTCCATATATCTCGCGGTCAAAATCAATCAGGTGCAGTTCTATGCTTGGAGGTGACCCCTGAAACGTCGGTCGTGGGCCCAAGTGCAAGGCACCCGCGTATGTCCCATCACGGAGCACAGCGCGAACCGCATAAGTACCCTCCGGTGGAATCAGCTTATATGAATCCACGACCGCAAGATTAGCAGTCGGGAAACCTAGACTCCTGCCCCTGCCCTCCCCGCGCACAACGATTCCGCGGATCGAATATGGGCGGCCGAGAGGATCAATGGCATCTGCAACCCTTCCCTCCATTATGGTATCGCGGATCAGGGACGAGGAGACCGCGGCTTCTCCTACGGATACAGGAGGAACAACATCAACCGTGAAGCCCAGGTCCTTGCCTATCTTCCTTAGAGCTCCTTGGTCCCCCTTCCGATCTCGGCCGAACCCGTGGTCATATCCTATAACGAGTTCCTCGACACCCAACCGGCCAACGAGGATCTCTTCCACGAAGCGTCGAGGCTCATAGCGGGAGAGCGCTTCTGTAAAACTTAGAAATACCGCGTAATCAAGCCCTGACTCCGCAAGGATCTCTTTCTTTTCTATAGGACTTGTGAGCATCATCGGAGCATGGTCTGGTCTCACGATACGCAACGGATGTGGATCAAAAGTCACAAGAAGGCTCCGACGCTGCGTTGCGTCTGCTCTTTCGCGAATCTCACGCAAGACGGTCCAATGACCCCGGTGCACACCGTCGAATGTCCCTACAGTCGCAACGGTACCACAGTCGTGTGGGATGCCCCGCGGAGAGGTCCAATGCACGCTAGTCATCTCATGAAAACCTTGCGGGGCCGAAGCAAGCCAGCATCTAGAGTGGCAATAGCAATCAGATTGTCATCATGCGTCACCGCGACTAAGGCTTTGGACTCCCCTCCCTGCTGTTCTAGTCGCACTCGTTGCCCATTACGAAGTCGGTCAGCAACTGCTCCGTCCACCGAGATTGGAGGTATGTGAAGCAGTCCGGCACTCGGCTCGACACAAGCAGCTGAGACGGCATCGGCATTGGCCAGTTCCTCGAGGCTAATCGCTGTTTCAACCCGGAATTTTCCAATAGTCGTTCTGCGCAATTCTGTAAGATGCGCTCCACATCCAAGCATAAGACCGATATCTCGGGCAATAGCACGAACGTAGGTACCGCTAGAGCAGCGGACTGAGAAGCGCACAAATGGAAGCGTCACACTCATGATCTCGAGCTCGTAAATCGTGACCTGCGCCGCTGGGAGCGGAATGACCTCACCCCGGCGCGCACGTCTATACATGGGCTCTCCATCAATTTTCTTCGCAGAGAACTGCGGAGGCTTTTGCTCTATTAATCCAATTTGGCTGAGGACAACCTCCTCAAGTGAAGAAGAGTCGAGAGAGCGCCATCTGTCATTCATCGAAGTGACGTCGCCACTGAGGTCGAGTGTATCCGTTTCGATACCTAGGCAAGCCACGGCTTCGTAACCCTTGTCCATTCCAGTGATGTACTCCGCCAGCCTAGTAGCTCGGCCAGCGCAAAGAACCAAGAGGCCTGAAGCAAACGGGTCTAGGGTACCCGTGTGTCCAATCCTACGCATCCCTAGGGCCTTCCTAGCCTTGCTCACCACATCATGAGACGTTGGACCAACTGGCTTATCGACAGGAATCAGGAAGTCGCCTTCAGTAATTCTCACGTATCGTCCTCAGGCCTCGATTCTACCTGGAAGTCATTTGATTGACTCTCTAAATCGTCCTCGTCTCTCCGTGACTTTTCATCGGGAAGCACCTCGGCTAAAACCTGCTCGATCCTAGCTGCACCTTCGTACGAGAGATCTTCCTGAAAACGGAGCTCCGGAATACGTCTTACATGCAGAACTCGCCCCAATTCTCCTCTTAAAAACGACCCAGCGGCGGTGAGCCCCTCGAGCCCTTTCAACACTTCGTCCCTGCCACCAGTAATTCGGACATACACCCTCGCCGATCCCAAGTCCGCAGCGACTTCGACACCCGTTATGGTTACAAGCCCCACTCGCGGGTCTCGAACGCGTGTCCGAATCAACTCGGACAGCTCGCGACGCAACTGTTCGTTAAGGCGGGCTAACCTCTTTTTCATGCGACATCTGCTCCGAGACCTAACACTAATGGACCTCCCGACGCACCATAATAATCAGAGCACCGGCATGTGATTCGACTAAGCGATCGGCCTTGTCTAGAATTGACTCAGCCAATCGGCCATCGCTGGCAACGACCGCAAGTGATAACTCGGCCAGCGAGTGCACATCCTGCAAACCGGTCTCGGCTACTGAAACGTTGAAGCGCGAAGAGAGACGATCTCGGATGGAGCGTACCACCGATCGTTTCTCCTTTAGGGAAGAGCATCCAGGGAGAGAGAGTTTCCAGGTCTGCGATGCAAGAACCATTGAAGCCCAACGTAACTATGTGAGACGTTACTCCTTCGTTAGGTCGAGCTCGCAAGTGTGCGGGCGACCTCTTCGACAGAGTACGCTTCAATAATATCGCCGACCTTTATGTCGTTGAAGTTAGCGATGCCGATACCGCACTCGAATCCTTCACGAACTTCTTTGGCATCATCCTTAAACCTCTTCAGCGAGGAGATCTCACCGTCGTAGACGACGATGCCATCGCGGATCAGCCGCCCATGTCCCTTCCTATCAATCCGACCTTCGGACACATAGCATCCGGCAATCGTGCCCACTTTAGAGACCTTAAATACCTCTCTGACCTCAGCGGTTCCTTCGACAGTTTCCTTTTTATCGGGCGCAAGCATGCCTTCGAGGGCAGCTGTGATTTCGTCTACGGCCTCATAGATGACGTCGTAAACGTTTATTTCAACATCATCACGCTCCGCTGCTTGTCTTGCTGCTACCTGTGGACGCACCCGGAAACCCAGAATTACGGCGCCGGCGGTCTGAGCTAGCAATACGTCGGACTCGTTGATCGCACCTACCCCGCGGTGCACAATATTAACTGCGACTTCACTCGTCCCGAGCTGTTCTAACGAGTCGGAAAGGGCCTGAACTGAACCATCGACGTCACCTTTTATAACGATTGGCAACTCCGACAGTTGGCCCGCCTTAACGAGCTTTCCGAAGTCCCCAAGCTTAAGACCACGTTCCCGAACCCTGAGTTGCTTTTCACGATCAAGACGCTGACGAGTTGAAGCAATCTCCGAAGCCTGATCCGCCGACATCGCCTGGAACGTGTCGCCCGCCTGAGGCACCCCGCCCGCGCCAAGTACCTGGACTGGGGTGGCTGGGCTTGCTTCCTCTACGGCATGCCCCCTTTCATCCAGCATCGAGCGGACACGACCATCGAATAGACCACATACGAACGAGTCGCCCACCCTTAACGTTCCTTTTTGAACCAACACCGTAGCTACTGGACCCTTACCAGGATCAAGTTGCGCCTCTATGACTGTGCCCTGAGCCTCTCTATCAGGGTTTGCTGATAACTCTAGCATCTCAGCCTGGAGCAACACCTTTTCGAGAAGGTCCTCAATTCCCGAGCCTTCCTTCGCAGAGATCTCCTGAGCAAGCACATCACCACCAAAATCCTCAATGTTGACATTGTGCTGCAAGAGTTCCTGCTTGACGCGCATCGGGTCCGCCGCGGGAAGATCACACTTGTTAATTGCGACGATCATAGGCACACCAGCGTTACGGGCGTGGCTTATCGCCTCAATCGTCTGTGGCATCACTGAATCGTCCGCAGCGACAATGAGGATTACGATGTCAGTTACGTCGGCACCACGAGCTCGCATCGCCGTGAAGGCTGCGTGACCTGGGGTATCAAGGAACGCCACACTGCGCCCATCCTTGAGTTCCACATTATATGCACCTATGTGCTGCGTTATGCCCCCTGCCTCACCCGCCACAACATTTGTAGAGCGAATCCTATCGAGGAGAAGAGTCTTACCATGATCGACATGCCCCATTACGGTCACCACTGGGGGGCGAGGCCTGAGCATTGCCGGATCATCCTCGTCCTCTTCGACCTCTGCGTCTTGGATATACTCCTCTTCCTTAACCACGGTAAAGTTGAACTCATCAAGTAGGAGCTCTATCTGATCGAAATCGAGTCGTTGATTGATCGTAACCATCAAACCCAGGTTCTTAAACGCAGATCCAATGATCTCCGATGCCGAGACGTCAACAAGCTCGGCTAATTCAGCTATCGTCAGAAACTCGTTTACCTTCACCGTGCGGCGCTCACGCTCCTGCTTCTCTTCTTGAGCTTGCTCCTGGGCCTCCTTCTCCTCTGCCGAGACTCGCTGTCCCTTACGGCGGCGCTTTTTACCACCGCCACGGAGCTCAGCCATCACTCTTGCAATATTGTCCTTAACCGCATCTTTATCGACGCCTTTCTTTTTACCCTTCTTACCACGTTCTTGTCTCTCGCGTCGGCCATCAGGCGTATAACCCTCAGCCTGAATTCGCACCTGCCCACCCGGTCCGGCGCTCGCAGCCGGGGATGGCCGACGAATAGTACGAACCACCGGACCATCCGGCTGACCGACCCTAGCTGGAGCAAGAGTTTCTTTCTCAGGCTCCGCGACCTCTTCAGAAGTTGAGTCGACCTGCGTCGTGTCCATCTCGGACCCTGGCGCCGCAGACCCGTCCTCAAGCGGATCCTCTACTAATTCTTCTGTCGGGGAATGGTCATGCTCCTCTTCTTGGGGCTCTACCTCGGTCGCTTCAGGCTCCTCGGCCTCCGTCGCTTCAGGTTCGTCTTCCTGAGCCTCAACCCCTTTTGCTTCGGGTTCCTCGACCTCGACCATATCCGAATGATCCGCGACTACAGTATCCTCTGCGCTTTCCTCGGCTTCAGAGGTCGAGGCTTCGGCTTTCTCGTCTACTTCCTCTGTGTCTGACTCGACTTCTTCGACTGCACGACGCCGTCTCCGACGGCGCCCAGTCGACGGCGCAGCATCTCGCATTGCCGAACGAACAGCTTCGGCCGGATCGGAATGACCCGCGATCCGTTCGCGCTCCATCTTCGCGAGAACCTTTGCCACTTGAGCGTCGGTGATGGTCGCCTCGTCATCGGCCACCGGGATACCCATGTGCCGCAGAAGCTCGATCAACGCGTCAGTGCTGACGTTCAGATCATCGGCGAGTTCAAATACCTGCATGCTTTCTACTACGCCTCCAATGCGTTCGTACTGCAACCGCCTCGGGAACCCGACAGCTCCTCAACAAGACGATCCGCGAACGACGACTGCGTGACCGCCACTGCAGAAAGCTCCGCCATCCCTAACGCGGATCCCAACGTGGCACGATCCCCCAAGGTCACTCGGGGGATCGATTCGTCATCATTCGTATTTCTAATTTTATTCATCTGGACGCTCGAAGCGTCCTCAGCCATCAAAATCAGCAAAGCCTGACCTTCTTGTATCGCCCGGCGAACCGATCCAGTGCCCGAAACTACCGCACCCGCCCTCTTGGCTAGGCCCAGAAGCCTCAGTGCGCTAATCCTCCGATTCTCCATCTTCGCCGTCGGCGTTTCCATCCTCATCCTCTTCGGAATCATCCTCATCCTCTTCGGAATCAGGCTCATCCTCTTCGGAATCAGGCTCATCCTCTTCGGTCAATTCCACCTCTCCTTCTACCACCGTCAGTTCGTCGATGATTTGAAGAAGACGATCTGCGTCCTCTTCGCCGAGCCCTTTCATTCCTAGGAAATCTCGGCGCTCCAAGTCTATGATTTGCAGGAACGTATCATATCCAGCCTCAGATAGAGCCGCCAGCACACCAGCCCGGATATCCAACTCAGAAAGAGGAAAATCCGAGGTTTCGTAGTGCTCATCTCCGCCTTCTTCACCGAGCATCGCGAGATCGGAACCACGCTCCACCCACTCTCTTGAGCCATATAGATCGATCTGCCATCCAATGAGCTGCGAAGCGAGTCTCACATTTTGACCATTTCGTCCAATCGCTAGGGACAATTGGTCCTCGTCAACGATCGCTGTCACGACTTGACGATCTGAGTCAGTCACTACCTTCGATACACGAGCCGGCGCCAACGCACGACGGGCAAAGACCTCCGGATCAGGGTGCCAAGGAACGATATCGATACGCTCACCACCTAGTTCATTCACAACGGCTTGCACTCGAGAACCCTTCAGTCCCACGCACGCACCGACAGGGTCGATCGACTCATCACTGCTGTAGACCGCGATTTTTGTTCTTCCCCCAACCTCTCGAGAAATTTCCCGGATCTCTACGATGTCCTGATGGATCTCGGGGACCTCTAAATGAAAGAGTGCAGAGACGAATAGAGGATCCGCTCGCGACAGGATAAGTCTAGGCCCCTTTGGAGTCTCCTCTACCTTCTTGAGCACCGCTCGGATGGGGTCACCCTGACGGAAACGCTCTCGAGGATTCTGATCCTTCCATGGGATTATCGCTTCGGCATCGCGAGCCCTATTCAGCATTACTACAAGCTTTCCGCGCTCAATCTGCTGGAGTTCTCCAGAGAGCAATTGGCCTACTTGATCGGCAAACTCGTCCCGTATCCTGTCTCGTTCGTTCTCACGAACCCGTTGCACAATGCGTTGCTTAACAGCCATCACAGCATTGCGTCCAAAGTCAGCAAAGGCGACCGGAACCTCCATGACATCACCCACTTCGTAGGTGTCATCATCCCAACGTGCCTCGTCGAGTGCTATCTCTGTAGCCGAGTCCTCCACCTCGTTTACGACGCGACGGAGCACCACAATATCGAAATCACCTGTATCCTCGTCGATGTCGATCTCAGCCTGGACTGTAGCGCCATATATACGAGCCAGACCAGCTAGCATTCCATCCTTGACTAGGTCGGTCATCTCTTCGTCAGACAGGCTCTTTGTCGACGCGACATCCCTGAAAGCCGCTACGATCTGTGCCGCATTCGCCATTTTCTTCTCCTCACTCCCACGTGAAGACGAGATGGGTTTTGCGGATCTCTGATCGCAAAATGCCCACCTCCTCGCCGCTCGGCAGGCGCAGCAGAACCGACTCATTGTCAGTTCCAGACTCCGCTAGCCCGAGTAATTCCCCTTCAAGCCTCGTAGCCCTTCCCAAAAGTACTTCCTTTCCGTTCACTGCAACGCACTCTCCCTTAAATCGCTCGAAATCACGCGGCCGCGACAGCGGCCGATCAACACCGGGCGATGAAACTTCGAGCACATACCGCTCCGAAATCCCTTCGTGCTCATCCAACCAAGACTCGAGTTCTCGACTTACCTGAGCGCACTCGTCTACGGTCACTCCTTCGCCCGGGATAGTATCCGAGCGATCGATGCGAAGCTTTAGCATAGGCCTACGACCACTGCCCGCCCAACGCAACTCGACTACTTCGTAGCCAAGTTCCTCAACACGGCATTCTAGCCCTCCATCTATCTCCGGGATGGACCGCATAGAAATCTCCATTCAAAAACGAGGGGTACGCCGCATGAGCAGCGAACCCCAAGTCCACATCGAATAAAAAAGCGGGGGCGACCAACTCCCCCACTTCGATACTGCCGCCGCAAACCTCGCAGCTATAACGGAGGGAGAATATAGAAGAGGCAAGAGACTCGCTCAACCCGACCGAGGAACTGGTGTTTGTCCTCGCTCCACCCCAATTGTCCGAAAGACCCCACTTATGTGGGACGCAACTAGGTCAGGTCAACCTCGTCACATCTGAGAAGCATACCCCGTAAACAGTTGTCCGGACCGACTCAGGTCAGTAGAAAGGTGTCGACGATGTGGGTTTTCTCGCCACTTATTCTTCAATCCGCTCAATCCTAGCACCCAATTGACCAAGCCGTTCGTCTATCATCTCATATCCGCGCTCAATCTGATGGATATTGTGTATCTCTGACCTACCCTCGGCAGCAAGTGATGCTATGAGCAGAGCCATACCGGCACGAATGTCCGGGCTCTCTACAACCCCACCTTTGAGTGGGCTCGGGCCAACGACAACTGCTCGATGCGGATCGCATAAAATGATTGAGGCTCCAAGCCCTACGAGCTTGTCAGTAAAATACATACGAGACTCGAACATCTTTTCATGAATCAAGACTGTACCATGGCATTGGGTTGCTGCAACAAGCGCTATCGATGTCAGGTCCGCTGGGAAGGCTGGCCAAGGACCATCGTCCAGCTTGGGCACAGCGCCAAAAGCGTCCATCTGGATCCGATGTTCTTCAGAGCCATACACCGAAAGGTCGGTACCATCCACTTCACAGCGGATGCCCAGCCGTCTAAATCCGATCAATGTCGAGTCAAGATGTTCAACCGGGGCGCCCTCGATCGTAATGTCACTCCTCGTTGCAGCGGCAAGACCAATGAACGAGCCCGTCTCGATGTGGTCCGCACCGATTCGGAAATTCGTGCCGTGAAGATCTCTCACGCCTTGGATTTTGAGCACGTGGGTTCCAATACCTGAGATCTGAGCGCCCATCCTATTCAAAAGATGGCAGAGGTCTTGCACATGGGGCTCCGCAGCGGCATTGCGGATCTTCGTTTCACCCGAAGCTCTAACCGCCGCCATTATCGCATTTTCTGTGCCTGTCACCGACGGCTCATCAAGGAAGAACTCTGCACCTCTGAGATGCTCGGCACTGATTTTATAACCATGATTCAGTGTCACCTCACAGCCCAGCGCCTCGAAAGCGAGGAAATGCGTGTCCATTCGACGCCGACCAATCACGTCCCCACCCGGTGGCGGAAGCTCCACATTGCCGAATCTGGCAAGCAACGGTCCGGCCAGAAGCACAGAAGCTCGAATCCGACGCGCCATAACCGCGTCCACACGATTAGTGTGCACCGATCCAGCGTCTATGGTCAGCTCGTTAGACCCCGACCACGAAACGTCAGCTCCGAGAGACTCTATAATACTCAGAAACGTGAGGACGTCTCTTATTCTTGGGACGTTCTCAAACGTTACAGGTTCGGGACAAAGCACCGCCGCTGCCAAGCATGGTAATGCCGAGTTCTTGTTCCCTGCAGGACGGATCCGACCCTCGAGCCGGTGTCCGCCTTCGACCACGAAGGTCCCCATATCATCCTGAGATTACGTTGAAGAAGAGTGCAGGCCAGAGCCGACCTGCTTGAGCCAACGGCCCCGTTGATTAAGCCAGAAGATACCCGGACTTAATGGACCTCGCCAACTGCACCATTACACTGACTTGCATGTATAGAACCTACTAGTAGAGCTTCACCACCTAAGGCATCGGCTAATCGGACCTATTTGACCTCAAGCGCAGGATCCGTGCCGGAGCGAAACACGGAGACCTCACTGTGCATTATCTTCAGAGCATGGTTCCACTTCTAATAGCTCTCGCACAAGCTGCTATCCCTAGCAGCAAACTGGTCATTTTTTCGCAAGTTGCCACAATTGTTATCGCATTAGCGCTGGTGGCGCTGCTGATCGTTGCTATGACTGCTCTAATACGTATCAACCGGATGCTAGAAGACTTAAGAGGCCGGGCTGAAGACGCCATCGGACCCGTATCCAACAAAGCGAAGATCATATCGGATAATCTGGAGTTCATAACCCAGTCGTTTCGATCAGACCTGGAGAAACTTAATTCGTCGATCCGAATTCTATCAGAACGTCTTACTAAGGTGTCCGGACACATCGGAGACAGGCTAGAAGATTTCAATGCCCTGATTGAGGTAATCCAGCACGAGGCAGAGGAACTCTTTATAGAGACCGCTTCAACAATGCGAGGATTCCGTGCCGGCGCCCGAAAGATAACTTCTCCTTCATCAAACACTGGCGAGGAAATCACCGAAATGGCCAGTGAGTGTGGGGAAGACGAACCCGCTGAGTTAAACGTTGGGACCAGCCAGGATGGGAGAGACCCAGAGGGTGAGCCACTCAATGATATCGACGCAGGAGTTTAGGTTCCAGCCTTCCTAGGCGCTCAGAATATTTAGGGCACACTCACGGCCAGTCTTTCTCAAGTGCCGCATACCGAAGTAGCAGTCTCTTCCTGCCTACATCTTCGAAATCGACGGTCACCTTAAGATCTCGACCAAATCCCGAAATCTCAATAACCGAGCCGGACCCAAAAGTCTCGTGCACAACCCTCTCTCCCTTTACAAAGCGAGGAGTGTCTTGGTTCAACGAATAGTCCGGTTCAGATTCGTTCTCATACTCTCTTTCTTCATAATGGCTGGCACCGGATTGCCACGCCCGTCGACCTCGATGTGGCGCTATCCCAGCGGCAACACTTAGACGCTTCGTCCTCCTCTCCTCAACTAACTCTTCCGGGACCGCATCCAGAAATGATGAGCGTGTGTTGTAGTTAAAATCACCCGCCCGGCGACGTTGTCTCGCCCAGCAAATTGTCAGCTTATCCTCAGCTCGGGTGATCCCCACGTAGAACAAACGGCGCTCCTCCTCCAAGGTATCAGGTTCATCATAGGCTCGGCCCAATGGAAAGAGACCTTCCTCCATTCCAGCTATAAAAACAATAGGGAATTCTAGTCCCTTTGCATTATGCAACGTCATCAGTGTTACAGCGTCAGCATTCGGGTCAAGTCTATCAACATCCGCCACCAAAGCCGCCTGCTGCAGGAATAGGTCTAGTTCTGTGAAGCCATCTGCATCTTCGTGCGCTATGCTCAGTACCTGGGTTGCATCGAAATCGACCGCACCAGCGATGAGTTCGGAGACGTTTCGTGCCCGGTCTTCTCCATCCGGTCCCTCTTTAATCAGGTGCCGAATCAGATCCAGCTCCTCGATCAGCTCCTCCATCAGTTCTCCGACGGTGGTCTGAGCGGCACGAATACTGAAGCGCTGGATAAGCTCAGCAAAGCGCTTAAGTCCCTGGACTCCAGCTGTTCTCAAGTTCTGCACCTCACTCGCACGCATTGATGCTTCCAGCAGAGAAACGCCCTGTTCACTGGCCCACAGTCTGAGATGCTCCTGACTCGTAAGACCGATCCCTCGCCTCGGATAATTCACTATCCGTGCGAACGCTACAGCGTCTCTAGGGTTCGAGATAATTCTGAGATAAGACAGGACATCTTGGATTTCACGCCTTTCGTAGAAACGGACGCTTCCTACGACCTGGTAGGGGACCCCTTGTTGCCGAAAGGCATCTTCTAAGGCACGAGCCTGAGCATTGGTTCTATACAGGACTGCATTTGAGGAGTACGACGATCCTGATGCCTCTCGGAAGCGGGTTTCAATCTCACTGACTATCCATCGCGCCTCGTCATTCTCATCAAACGATTCCAACGTCGTGATCTTTTCACCGCTAACCTTCTCCGTTCGCAGAGTCTTGCCCTTACGATTCAGGTTTTCGGCAATCACGTGATTCGCCGTCTGAAGAATGTTGCGGGTCGAGCGATAATTCTGCTCAAGGCGCACGGTCACCGCTGCCGGAAATGCATCCTCAAAATCAAGAATGTTCCGAATATCGGCACCCCGCCAACCGTAGATCGACTGGTCGTCATCTCCAACTACCATGAGGTTTTTATGACGTCCGGCTAGTAGTTCGATAAACCGAAACTGTGCACGATTAGTGTCCTGATATTCGTCAACAAGCACGAAGGAGAAATGTTCTCGATACCGCTCAATCAGGTCTGACGAATTCTCAAAAAGCTCAACGGGCTTCGTCAGTAAGTCATCAAAATCAAAAGCATTCTGGCTCTTCAGCGCTTTCTGATATTCTGGATACACCTTCGCGACGTTGCGCATGAATAGGTCGAAGGACCCATCGTTTTCGGCGGCAAAGTTTGTTTCTGTGATCAGCTGATTCTTGGCGTAGCTTATCGCATTCTTAATTGCTTTGGGACTCCACCGTTTACGATCAAGTCCTACCTCATCCTGAACCGTCTTAACCAGACGGAGCGATTGGTCCGCGTCAAAAATACTGAACGTGCGATCCCAGCCTAGTCTATCAGCATGTCGCCTAAGGAGTCTCGCACCAAGAGCGTGGAAAGTTCCCACCCACATGCCTCCCGGTTCCGCGTCCAAGAGGCGCGATATACGCTCTTTCATTTCACCCGCAGCTTTGTTCGTAAAAGTGACGGCCATAATGCGGTCCGCCGGCACTCCATGGGTGTGGATGAGGTGACATACGCGGGCGGTCAAGACTCGCGTCTTACCCGATCCTGCACCCGCCAGTACTAGGATTGGGCCTTCGAAGTGCTCTACCGCACTGAGTTGCTCCGGGTTCAGCCCTTGGAGATGGAGGCTAGAGGTCTGGAATGAGTCCTGCATTAATAGACGACAGTCAGTCCTAGACTTCTGCTATAGGGAGGCGGATTTGGAATGTTGTACCCTCTACGGTCTCTAGAAGCTCGATCTTTCCCTTATGTACACCCTCAACTATTCGGCGAGACAGGGCTAAACCAACACCCCACCCACCTGATTTAGTTGATACTCCAGGCTCGAAGATCTTGTCACGCACCTCGGGAGAGATCCCAGGCCCTGAATCACGGATCCTGAGACTTACCCACTGCCCTCCGATCTCTCGCGCGTAGATCGTAATTTTTCCTCCGCGGCCGGCAAGAGCATCGAGCGCATTCTTCACAACGTTCTCCAGCGCCCATATTAGCAGCACCTCGTTGCCCTTAACTCGGGACAACCCGTGAGGGATATCAACGATGAGCTCGATCCCCTTCTTCGCTAACCGAGGAATCCTCGCAGCCAAATAACCCTCTAGATCCTCAACAACTTGCCGCACCGACAAGCTTTCAAGCTCAGGTTCCGTCCCTATGAGTTCAAAACGATGACTGACCCGCTCGAGCCTCTCAAGGTCTTCGCCGATCGAACTCGCAATATCGAGGTCGTCTAGATCACCAGGGCGGTCGCGCTCCGGCAGCCTCAAAACCTCAAGCCACCCTGCTAGTGAAGAGAGAGGTGTGCCTAACTGGTGCGCGAGCTCTCTAGCCATTGATGTCCAAGCCCGTTCTCCCTCAGCTCTTCGCTGGTAACGGATTACTAGCAAGCCGATAAAGACTGTCAGAAGCAGACCCGCTGCCTGTAAAAACGGAACCGACCGCAAACTTCGAGCTTCGGGAGAATCACCGAAGTGTATGTGCTGCGCTCCTAACGGATCTCCTACCGGACTGTGCTCTTCATCTAGTTTGCGCACATATGCTCGGACTCGCTCTTGGCCCTCAGCCGTCCCCACATCTACCTCGAACGGAAGATTTACATGGTTCAGCACAGTGTCTGTGGGCCCCATTACGACGAGAGGAACCCCCGACTCTGTGACAATGCGCTGCAGTTCTAGAAGAGACTGCGTCACCTCGGTCTGGTCCTGAGAGACCAACCCCTCCTGTACCTCGGTGTAGATCCTAGAGAGAAGCTCTGAATTCTCTTGGACACGCCTGAAGATCTGCTGGGTGTACAGTAAATACCAACCCAGCAACATCACGAATAATGTCGCCAGAGCGACAGGCCACTTGATGCGAATCATCTAAGCCACAGGTCAGAACGTATCACGGCTCCCGAAGCTACACCGAGTCGGTCAGCCGTTCGCTCCCAACGTAGGGGTGAAGCACGGTTGGAAGCGAGACACTGCCGTCCGACTCTTGATAAGTTTCAAGTAATGCCGCGATCACACGCGGCAACGCTAAGCCAGAACCATTGAGCGTATGCACGTACTGGGGCTTCTCGGCCTGTGTTCGTTTATAGCGAATACTCGCTCGCCGAGCTTGGTAGTCAGTGAAGGTCGTGCAACTCGACACCTCCAGCCACCTCTCGACACCAGGTGCCCACACTTCCAAGTCGTAGGTCATTGAAGCGCTTTGGCCAAGGTCCTCCGATGCTAGCAAGATCCGTCGATAATGCAGACCTAGGCGCTCAAGGATGCTCTCAGCCTCTCGCGTCAGTTCCTCTAGCGCATCAAAGCTCCTATCCGGAGTCTCATAACGAACTAGTTCGACTTTGTCGAACTGGTGTACTCGAAGCAACCCGCGGGTGTCCTTCCCAGCAGCTCCTGCCTCGCGCCTAAAGCACGGTGAGTAAGCCGTGTACCGCTTAGGAAGGTCTTCCGCCGTAAGAAGTTCATCCCGGTGAAGGTTAGTGACAGGGACTTCAGCGGTAGGCACTAACCAGAGGTCATCACGCTCTGACCTGTACGACTCATCTGCGAACTTCGGCAGCTGCCCGGTTCCGATCATCGAATCAGGCGTGACCAGATACGGCACTCGCACCTCAGTATATCCGTGTTCAGTAGTGTGCACGTCTAGGAAAAAGTTGATCAATCCACGTTGGAGACGTGCACCCTGACCTACCAAAACGGGGAACCCAGAGCCCGACACTTTCGCTCCTCTTTCAAGATCAAGGATACCCAGCTCCTCACCAACCGACCAATGAGGCTTCAGTTCGAAACTTGGCGCAGCCGGCTCCCCCCAAAGCGATAAAACTTCGTTCTGTGCCTCACCACCGATAGGCACCATTTCGTTCGGGACATTCGGGATCACAAGCAAGTGTCGTCGTATCGACGACTCGGCCTCTCGCACGACAGAGTCAAGCTCTGCAACCTTGTCGCCGAGCTCTCGCGTCTCCTCAATTATGTCTGACGCATCCTCACCCGCACGTTTTAATTCACCTACCTTCTTAGACGCCGAGTTCCTTTGAGCTTTGAGCTTGTTGACTTCGCCAATCGCTTCTCTCCTAGCCTCATCGCAAGCCAAAATCTCGTCTATAGCCCCAGGCAGAGACCTATCACGCTTAGCCAGTGCCTCCTTGACCAAATCGGGCTCGGCACGCAACCATCGGATGTCGAGCATAAGTCAGTTCGGAGGCACGAGATCCCGGTCATTGCAGACTGGGTTCGTGACATGACGAAAGATGAAAGTTCCACCTACCGGATCTATGTCCACTGCTTCTAGCTTAGCGTGGTAGCGACAACTACGACCAAATGATCCCGGGGACCGGTTCGTCTTTATGACGTACACATTCCCAAATTCGACCGGAACCGGCTGATCTGACACATATTCGAGTGAGTCACTAGGAGCTTCCGTTACATCTGCGAGAAGCGTGTTTTCGAACGTTGCGATCTCTGCATCCGTGTAAATTCCAAGCACTGGAGGAGGCAGCATGACGATCTCCCCTCCTCTTGTATCAATCGCAATATCCCATTGCCCTGTGGCACCCGGCACCTCAACCTCAAGCTCGACACCGTCGAAGAATGCGTAAGCAGAGACTAAACCGAGTTCAGGCCTAGCCATGGAATACAGCAACACTGTGTCCGGAACGTCATCCCAATTGAAGGCAAATGGGTTATCGTCGCAGGCCGTCGCCGTCAGAAAGACCGCTGACACTCCCACTAATGCGAGAACTGCCCGAACGTACTGGTAACGTTGGCCTGATGTTTGGTTCAAGATTACCCTGGAACAAAAGTCAAAATAGGTGCGGCAAGTTACGGCATGCCCGATTAGGGTCAACCCCGCAAAGCCCTTCTATTACTTGACTTTACCCCATATTCGAGGTAGGTTCCCCGCCGATCCTAGGCGATTCTGTCTCCCACCTTGGACCAGTTTCCCTACCCGTCCCCTTCATGCGAGGTGATGTGGTCCCCGACGCCGCAACGGTCGAAAATCGCCGGAGCATTCTCGTTGTTGACGACGAGCCACACATCCGGCGAGTGCTGGAGGTAGCCCTCAACTCGAAGGGGTTCGATGTCATTACGGCACCGAATGGCATTGAAGGTCTCCAAGAGATTAAGCAAGATCATGTGGACTTGGTGATACTGGATCTCATGATGCCAGTCACCGGAGGACTCGAAACTCTTTCGAAGATTCGAGCCAATCCGATCCACGCGGAAACGCCAGTAATCATACTAACAGGGAAAGGCCAGGACGCAGACCGAGAATGCGCTCTAGCCGGAGGTGCGAACGACTTTATTACGAAGCCCTTTAGCCCGAAGAAGCTCATTGCTCGAATCGAAGACATCTTGCGTGACGCCTGAAACCCAGACATGGGTGACCATTCTAGCCGGAGGCGTTGGCTCCCGATTTTGGCCCGCGAGTACGCCAGAAAGACCCAAGCAGCTTCTCCGTCTCGGTACTAAAGAACCGCTCATTGTCGATACCATGCGACGCGCCGGTGCACTGGTCCCCACTGAACGCATCAGAATCCTGGCTGGGGAAAACCTGACAAGTCCAATCAAATCAGTACTTCCCGACCTAGAGCGAGGTAATTTCTGGATTGAACCACAGGCACGAGGCACCGCACCCGTGCTGGCATGGGCGGCGGAGAAACTAGCTCGGCTTGATCCAGAGGCGGTGATGGTTTCCCTACACGCGGATCACCTACTAGACCCCCTTGAAGAATTTGTGGAAACGGTCGAGAGTGCCGTCGAGGTGGCTCGGCGTGATGACTTACTTCTTTGTATCGGCGTATCCCCAGACCGAATCGAAACCGGGTACGGCCATATCGAGGCTGGTGAACAACTGAAGGCGGCTGGCTTGGCGAAGTCTTTCCGCGTAAAGGCATTTCATGAAAAACCCGACGCGGAGACCGCTAGCGGCTACGTGGATCAGGGATACCTCTGGAACACAGGAATCTTCGTTTGGAAGGCCAGGGTGTTCCTAGATGAATTAAGTCGGCACGCACCGGAGATCTCTGATCTCTTACCACTTATCGATAACGAAGGAGCAGACGCCTTTTTTGAGCGCGTACCCGTGAGCGTGATCGACCGAGAAGTCATGGAACGCAGCGATCGAATAGGGGTCGTCGAAGCCACCTTTAACTGGGATGACGTAGGTAGTTGGCAGGCACTTTCTCGAACACAGGCACTCGACGAACTAGGCAATGTCTCATTGGGCAATGTGGAGCTCGTCGACTCACGCGGATCGATTGTGTATAACGAAGGACCCGGCCGAGTAGTACTTATGGGAACCGAAGAACTCGTCGTAGTGCAGGTGAAGGACACGACTATGGTCATACCCAGGTCTAGGGTGTCTCAGCTCAAGGAGTTCCTCGCCCGTATGGAAGGAGTCTCGTAGTGGCAATATCCCTTTATCTCTTCGACGACGGCCAAGCTCGGGGATGGGCTCCGCTTAGTCTTACCCGACCCTGCGGGGAACTTCTCCACGGATGCCTCACTGCACGACAACGGGCAGAGCTGATATTCGGTGCTAAATGCAGAGCGCACATTAGTCGAACAGCACTGATCGGATTTGACGAACCGGGGGCACCACCAGTGATAGTACCAGAAGGAATAGTATCCTCCGGCACCCGCATCCTGATCTCGAGTCGTGCCGTCCTAGCATTTCAGGAGTTTGACCTGCCGACAAAGTCAGTCCGCATCTGCATTGACGGAGATCCAGTTGGCTGGGTCGTCGCAAGTGGGGATCCAATTCCTTCGGAACTTGGGCTAAGAAACCCCGATGCCGAGCCAAGTGAATCAGCTGACCTTGAGCTGAGAGGATCGATCCTGAACCATCCATGGGATCTACTAGCAGCCAACCAGAACCGTATAACAGATGATATCAGAGAGCTCTTCGACCAGGATCATCCCACACCTGGTGCGTACCGGGTTGGGGCACACCAGGTGTCACTGGGAGAGGAAGCCATAATCGAGGCAGGGGTTCATCTCGACCTCCGCTCCGGCCCTATCCGCATCGATTCGGGGGTTAGAGTGGAAGGCCCGGCGCGTTTGAAGGGACCTCTCTATGTGGGTCAGGACTCGATCATCCTCGGTGGCTCGGTGGGTACTTCGTCGATCGGACCCATGTGCCGGGTTCGAGGAGAGGTCGCGGACAGTGTTTTTCTGGGGTACGGCAATAAGGCACACGAAGGCTATATCGGACACGCTCTTGTCGGCCGATGGGTAAACCTAGGTGCCCTCACAACGAACTCTGACTTAAAGAACAACTACACCTCGGTTCGAATTTGGACACCACAGGGTGACGAGGACTCAGGTCTCATCAAAGTAGGATGCTTTATTGGCGACCATGTCACGACAGGAATAGGAACACTATTGAACACCGGGGCGGTCATTGGCGCTGGAAGCAACATCTTCGGTGGCCTAATGGCTCCATCAGTAGTTCCTCCCTTTAGCTGGGGGTCAGGTGAATACTTTGAGGATCACCGGCTTGAGAAGTTTCTTCAAACGGCCGAGCGAGTTATGGCTCGACGTGGCCAAAAACTCACTTCCGGGATGGAGAAAGTGTTACGCATCGCGTGGGACAAGACCGAGAAACGACGTAGGAAATGACCTGTCGGAGTTACCGCAGCGCTACCTACTGGTGAGAATCTCTGTTCTTGGGAGCGGAAGCTCTGGAAATTCGATCTTTCTACAGGCCGGAAACACCCGTCTGCTAGTCGATGCGGGCTTCAGCGGCCGCTCCCTTGCCGAGCGGCTGGGTACAATTGGAGTCGAGGCCGAAAACATCGATGCGATCGTGGTGACGCACGAACATGTTGATCACACGAGCGGTATCGGAGTTTACGCTAGAAGATACGGAACCCCGCTCTACATGACACAGGGAACTCAGGAAGCATGCGCAAAGCTTTTTAAAGGCCAAGAAACCGTGCGTACCTACGACCCGGGGCGCTCATTCCACGTGGGTGACGCTAGAGTCGAGCCGTTCCTGACCGTCCACGATGCGGTAGATCCGGTAGGTGTCGCCATCGTCGATGAGTGTACTGGTCTTAGGGTTGGTATCGCGACCGATCTTGGACGACCAACATCCCAAATTCGCCATGCCTTGTCTGGATGCGACTTTCTTGTGCTTGAGGCGAACCATGACGAGGTGCTCCTCCACGGTAGTAACTACCCCGTATCTGTTAAGCGCCGGATTGCATCAAGTCATGGGCACTTGTCAAATCAGGCTGCAGCCCGTTTCGCCGTTGAACTAATGCATCCCAGACTCGCAGGTATCGTTCTCGCACACCTATCAAACGAATGCAACAGTGGAGACCTAGCTCTCAAAGTAGTCGGAGGAGCTCTGAAAGAGGCCGGATGGTCGGGTTATCTGGATGTGGCGGAGCAGAACCACCCGACAGACCTCCTCGACATCGAAGACCTGCGTTACCGTGAGGGGCCAGCGCAGCTCAGTCTGATCTAAACATCCGACCAGAAAGGTCAAGGTCAGGCCTCACCCGGAAGCTTGACAGCTATAGAGAGACGCTCGGGGGTGTCACGGTCAAATTGAGCATGGATCTCGTCTAGACGTTCGCCTGCCAGCGCCACTTTTCCCGAAAAGGCCTGCCTGAGCGCTCTGCACCCCGGAGTCTCCAGGGCATTCAGATCGTCCGCCAAAGCTCTAGCCGCATTGATGGTAAGGTCACGATGTTGATGCTCATGGGATCGGATCGCGCCCTCGATCGTCTGCCAAGAAGCCCGCTCTTCCGGAGGACGATCAGTCTCACTTGGCCATGTCGGTAATGTGACGCGAATCTGAACTCTGAGAGTCAAATGGGAGACACGACAACGTCTACCGACCACTAAGGGACGCCAAGAGGGTTGGATGTAGTACTCTGTCAGCCCTTGAGACATCTCACCACCCGCACCAGCCAGACGAGTGCGGTTGAGCCGAGCAATTACCTCAGTGAGGGTCGTATCCTGAAGTGTGTAGTACACCTCAATAAATTCAATCTGAACGACATCAGAATCGCCTCCCTCTGATATCCCCTGTGCAGACAAGCTGAGAGGATAGACCGCCAACAGTACAAACAACACGAGAGGGCCTGCCCCAAGCCCAGACTCCATGACCTTAGATACCCATCAGTCTCAGCACGTCGTTCGACAACGCTAGTACCATGATTCCAATGAGGATGAAGAAACCGACATTACTCCACCTTAGCCTCTGCTCAACACTCAGGGCGCGACCTCCTCGAAGGGCCTCGATCGCAAGAAACATAAGGTGACCTCCATCCAAGATCGGGATTGGGAGCAGATTCAGAACCGCCAAGTTCACACTGAACAGGGCCATGAAACTGAGAAAAGTCTCGAGGCCGGCCTCAGCAGCCTGCCCGGATGCTTCACCGATCGTGACTATGCTACCAAGCGAACGAGGTGAAATATCTCCTGTTACTAAATCACCTAGGAATCCTACTATGAGGGCGGTTATCGCGACGGTCTCTCTGTAGCCTGTAGCCATCGCCTCGCCC
>DEAT01000075.1 GCA_002348265.1 Gemmatimonadales bacterium UBA2975
TGGGTTCTTCATGTCAGTTACCCGATCCTTGGTCTTGGATCACTGGGAGAATCGGCACGATGCTCAGTATCAGGTATAGGGTTGCTAGGCCATTCCCCGACCAAGACCGAGAGGCCGGCTTCCCGCCGCGGCGCAACGAGTGCACTCGCGACTGCACTTGAATGGTCTCGAAGAGCCGGAAGCACCATATAGGTGCAAAGACCGCTCGCCAGAATGGGCTCAATGATTCTCCAGACCGGTCCCGTATGCGCTGCCAATTTTTATAGCACCAGTAGAGCTCGTATAGACCGAAGGAGCAGATTGATAGGGCCACAAACTTTCCCGGTCCTACAGGGAAGAACGGATAGGGGACGTCCTCGCGTCCGTTGTCGTGCAAGGTCAAATATCAGATCTCCGTCAGCGTGTAACCTGCCAGTAAATGACGGACGTCGATCTAGCCTGTCAAAGGCTGACCCCCTCCCGTCTAGCGGGAAGGGTTTTATGTTTCTCGCGCGGTAATGGCTACATGGCCCTAAATGGGCTGACGCGACCGCAAAAGTGGTACTGCAGCGGTACTTCACGGGGTAAGAATCAGTCGGTTACCCCAAGAAAAGCTAGTAACGGGGCGTGGCGCAGTCCGGTAGCGCACCTGCTTTGGGAGCAGGGGGTCCCCAGTTCGAATCTGGGCGCCCCGACTATAGGACCTCTTGAAAACAAAGGGTTTTCAGGGGGGGAGTGAAATGCTGAAGATGGTGCCCAAGCCATTCAGTCAACCGCATACGTACAGGGCGGAGCTTTGACAGCCTAGATCACCGTCTGTCATTTACCGACACCGCAATCATTGGCCCCACTACACGATAGACGTGCTAGCTCTAGTCGATCAGGTTTGGCCACACTGGCTTTGTGATAGCTCTAAAGAGCAGCGAAGTCTCGACTCTCGAGACGTCCGACAAAGACGTGATAGCGTCGAGCGTGAAATCACGGAGATGCTCCATATCTTCGGCAACTGCGTGGACGAGGTAGTCCATCCGTCCCGTGAGGTGGTACAGCGCCATAACCTGTGGGAGTCCTATGGCACTCTTTTCGAACCGCGCGACTGCACTGCGGTTGTGATGTTTCAACTGAACCGAAACCATCGCCTGCAGGCCGATACCGAATGCGGCGGGATCAACGTCTGCATGATTGGCTCGGATGATTCTGAGATCGGTGAGGCGTCTCACTCGCTCTAGGCACGCGGATTGAGACAGGCCGACCTCCGTTGCGAGTTCCTTGTTGGTCCGTCGCGCATTCTTCGCTAGGTGGGTTAGAATCTCACGGTCGATTCGGTCAAGTGCGGTAGAAATAGCCATAAGGCACATAGAATTCGGTTAAGTGGCACTCAATACGAAGATTGTGACTATTTATCACGCAAAAACAAGGGATTTGTTCACAAAAATCGATCTAGGAGGTGTGTTATGCGTATCGAAACCACGGCAGTCAGGGCGGCAAGGGGTGAATCGGCAATCACCTCGGCTCTGTTGCAGATAGGTTCTCTCGAGACCGGCATCCCGCATGTTCCCCAGATCGACATGTCGACGACATACGGTTTTCATAGCTCCTCGTCGGTCGCAGATTCGATGGATGTCTTGCTGGAAGGAGGACACGACGCGCCAAACCCGGTCTATGCTCGGCTCCACAACCCAACGGTCGCGAGGTTCGAGGATGCGCTCGCGCAGCTCGAGGGCGCGGAAGCTGCGGTGGCTTTCGCGTCCGGAATGGCTGCTACGACAGCACTTTTGATAGCAGCAAGCCTCGAGAAATCCGGACATCGCAAGCACGTCGTCGCAGTGCGACCGGTCTATGGAGGGTCGGATCATTTAATGTCGACGGGAATGCTCGGAACCGAGGTCACTTGGGTTGATTCAGAATCTGTAGGGGAGGCGATTCGCTCCGACACGGGCCTCGTATTTATAGAGACACCGGCGAATCCGACCCTAGAGGTCATCGACATCGCAGCTGTCGCTCGACAGATAAAGTCGGCTGGAAACCGAATGGGTGCCTCTGTTCCACTGGCTGTGGATTCAACGTTTGCGACTCCGATCCTGCAGAACCCGATTGCCCTGGGGGCGGACCTCGTGCTGCACAGCGCCACAAAGTTCCTGGGTGGGCACGGTGACGTCATGGGTGGCGTGATTGCTTGCTCGAAGGACTATGCGGTGAGACTGCGCCAGGTCCGAATGGCGACGGGAGGCTTACTTCATCCGCTGGGTGGCTATCTGCTCCATCGTGGCCTACAGACGTTGCCTGTGCGCGTCCTTGAGCAACAAAAGAATGCGATCGAGTTGTCGGAGCGACTCGAGCTTCATTCGTCGGTCCGTTCTGTCTATTTCCCGAAGTACGACCGAGGTGGCGACGTACATGTTGCGGGTCAGATGAGAGGTCCGGGATCGGTCCTCTCATTCTGCGTTCATAGTGGAATACCGGCGGCGGATGTGGTAGAGCGGCTCGGTCTCATCACACCAGCGGTATCGCTAGGTTCGGTTGACACTCTGATACAAGCTCCGGCCTTGCTCACACATAGGATCGTCGATGCGGTGGATCGGAAGGAAGCTGGGATCAGCGAAGACTTGCTTCGCTTGTCTGTGGGTCTCGAGAATGTGGAAGATCTGTGGGCGGATCTTGATCAGGCTCTAAAGACAGTGTCGACTCGGAGTTGCTGAGGCACTGGGCGGACTTTTTGAGCATCGCTACTGCTAACGTGCAGCTGCTAAACAAGTTTTCCTTGTCCGACGGACAACGGGAGGCAACGTTCGAGTTCTCCGCTGAAAACCGTCAACTAAAGCACAAGGGTTCCGATATGAAGAAAACGCTACTGCTTTCACTCGTGGCACTCGCTCTGACCGCGTGCGGACCTGAGTACTCCTCAGAAGTGGAGTGTTTGGTTAAAGAGAGGCAGGAGGGATTCGAGGGAAGCACTGGTTCGTTACTCCAGTTCTGTTCTGAAGATCAACGTAAGGAAACCTTCGCAGAGCGGGTGCAGAACCGTTCTTAGTCGGCAACTGATCTGTGTCGAAGTAACGAGGTGAAGGGCCCTTCTCTGAATACGCTAGGACCCTTATGAGACCGGCCTCACGTTATCGGTCGAGACGCGATCGATCAGCTTATTGTAGGGATCGATGCCTGCTCGCTCCGGTCTCTCATTCACAAGGACACGGACGGACTGTTCTCCTTCGGTGACCAAGATCTTGTACACCGACAGTGGGCGCCCGAGAGTATTTCCCTCCTCTTCCTCCGCGAAAACGCCTACGTCAACGTAGTCTGCCATCGGGATCTCGGTTTCGACACCGAGGCTGTCAGCCCGGACCTTCCTAGCAGTGAAGTTGATGTCTACGGCAAAGCGACCGTCCTCGGTTTCGCTGACGGTGACCTCGTCTACGCGATTATCCCAGAGCGTGATTGTCTCGAAGAGGTCCTCGAATACGTACTGCAAGGAATCAGGTGTCTCAGCTTTAAGATATCCGAGGAAGTCACGAGACGTTGAATATGGTGCTTCCTCGTAGGCATGATTCTCAAGGTAATTTCGAAGACCTCGATTCATCGCTTCTTCACCGATGTAATCACGAAGAGCGTAGAGTGCGAGAGAGCCCTTGTAATAGTGGATGTAGGCTTGGTTTTCGCTTCGTATCAGCGGTTGCTCTCGTACTCGCTCACTTCCTCTCCCTCGCAAGTATGTGTCGAGCTCGTATTGTAAGAACTTCCGAGCGTGCGTCGGTCCGTACCGCTTTTCCATTACTGTGAGTGCGGCGTACTCGGCCATCGACTCAACCATCAGTTGAGATCCCTGCGCTCGAGCTCCGATTACCTGATGTCCCCACCACTGGTGAGCAACCTCGTGTGCGGTGACAAAGAAAGGCATGTCTAGATCGTCGTCATCATCAAGTACCCGTGTTATAAAACCGATCGCTTCGGAATAGGGTATCGTCGCTGAGAAAGACTGGGCGAAGGATGCATAGCGAGGAAATTCGAGAATTCGTAATTCCTTGAACTGGTAGGGACCGAAATTTTCCGTGAAGTAGTCCAGTGACGCTTTAACAGATTCGAGCATTCGCTCGATGTTGTACTTGTGCGTCTCGTGGTGGTAGATGGCGATGTCGACATCGTTCCACTGATCTCGCGCAATTGCATAGTCGGCGGACACGAATGATGCGAAGTGGGCTATCGGTTGATCCATCTCATACCGATACCACTTCTTGCCTCCTTCCTCCCATTCGCGGACGAGATAGCCCGGAGCGATCGCTATTTGGTCCTGTGCGGTTCCGATGGTGGCTGCGAACCGCACATGATCGGCGTCGATGTTGAACTGTCCGTTTCCGCGAGCTTCCAGATCGTCTAGGTCGGGCAGGCGGTTACGAGGGGGTAGCTCGTACTCACGACGATCGGCTGGATCACTCATCTCGAATGACTCGTCGTATCCGAACACTGGCCCAGAACCAGTGAGGAAAGACCCATTAGCGACGATACGGGTGTTGGAGCCGGAATTGGGGAAACCGTTAGAAGACCATCCGTATCGGTACTCGAAGGTCGTTGTGTCACCGGGTTCAAACGGTTGATCGAATGTGAAGAGGAAGGTCCCGGTGGCTGAGTCGGCGACAGCTACTGTCGCTGGGATACCCCAGGCGAACCTCTCCACGGTGTGGCTCTCAGGATAGCTGACTAGAACGGAGTCAATAGGGGCATCGTTTTTGTTGACGACCACATAACGGCCGTCTCGAGTGAATGCTCGGTTTTCAGGGTCGAGTTCCACCGTGACGTCTACGTCAATTATGCGAGGAGGTGCGAGGTGGATTAGAGGCCTGTAGGTCCTTTCCCAGTGTACAATGAGTTCTTCCCGGTCTTCGGTCTTAACGTACTCATTGAGGACATTGGTGTTGTAGAAAATAGAGCCGCCGAAAACGATCGTTAACATCGCAGCGCCTGAAAGTGCCAATGCCGTGCGCGTACCCCAGCGCTTTTTAGCGATCTGGACTCTCAGTCGCCATTCGTTGTCCGTGCCTCTCGACCAAGCGAGAGCCGCGATTACCAATCCCATGAGGCCAATCGAGATGGAGTAGCCTGCCTGCAGCGACAGGTTTGTCACGAAGTGTCCGAACCCGTTCATATCTGAATAGGGAATGGGATACGGGACGCCGACATTGAGCAGCTGATGTTCGAACCCTAGGGAGGCGATCACGATCGAACCGATCCAGTAGAGTACGAGGACGGTGTGACCGATGAACTTATGTTGGACCAGAGAGTGGACCGCGAAGGAGAAAAGGATGATCGCCACTAGCCAAGGAAACTGTGTTCCGAATATGAAGATCAAGTAGAGCCCGATATCAATGTCGGTGAAGCCCTTAAATAGCTGAGCTAGGATTCCGACCGGGACTTGGAGAAGCAGTAGGAGTGTGAGTGTGGCCGTGACGCTGATGATCTTTCCGGTCATCAGAACCCAGGTGTTTACCGGCGTTGAATCGAGGATTTGTTCGGCCCCAAGTCCCCGTTCTCTCCACACTGCTTCGCCGGCATAGATGGTCGATAGGATTATGACGAACAGGAAGAATCCGCCTATAACTAGCTCAGCGACCACGAAGGTGACTGGCCAGGTCGTTACTCCGTAGAACGTGTCCGCGAACCAGGCGTTCATGAAGGTGTTTACGCCTGATATGAGGACGAGGGCGATGAACACTTTATCACGAACTAGGTGGCGGGTAGATGTTAGTGCAGAGTCCCAAAGCTGATGCCACACCGTAGCTTTGTTAAAAATCGGCTCTGCGGCCCTTGAAGGTGCGGGTTGAATTCCGACTTCTTCTGATTTCTTTGATGCTTTGGTGGGTTTCTGGTCACTGCCCGACTTGAAGCGAAATCTCAGCGCCACGCCGACCATGATCGCTATTGAGATCCCCAGCCACAGTGTGCGGTTGGCAATCATCCACTGGTCCCAGGGGATCGTCAGCGAATTCCGTTCCGTTACGGTCCAGTAGCGTGTGGTCAGGTCGAGGGTCGTTATCCCAAACATATCAACCGCATTAGCGACGGCGTCGCTATCAAGGCTGGATGTCCACGTTTCCGCCAGGCTCTGAGCTACTAGAAGTCCGAAGCCGGAGCAGTATATCACGACGAGGGATCGCGAGAGCGCTCCGACGGCGAAGAAGATTGCTGAGCCGACGAACATTGTAGGTAGCCCAAAGACCAAGTAAGGGTGGAGATGCCACCAGAAGTTTGGTTTTAGGACGAACTCGGGATCGATCCAGGGGGCCATTGAACCGAAGAAGGATCCTAGAGGGATCCCCAAGAAGACGATAGCCATCACGAGGAACGAGCCAACGAAGCGTCCGGCTAAGTATCCAAGTTCGGACAGATGAGTCGTGAAGAGCAGTTCGTGAGCTTTGTGGCGAAAGTCCCTGAGCATCGATGTGCCAACGATAGCAACTGCGAAGAGAAGCCCGATCACCGTCATCACGATACTGAGCTGAGCGATCGCATAGGGGCCATTTCGCTTCACGAGACCGATGGCGCCGACGATCTGCACGGCGTCCGATGCTATCAGAGCGAAGGACAGAGAAAAGAGGAGCGCGAAGAAGAAGTAGTTGAATGGACGACGAGCGTGATACCGAAGCTCGAAGACGAGGATCTCTTTGATCATTCGAGCAGCCCACTCTTGCCGGCGCTAACCCGATGGAAATAGACGTCTTCTAATGCTGGCTCTACTTGCTCGAAGCCGTCGCCCGGATCTACTTCTGTCCAGATATGGATAAGTGGTTGGCCGCCGGAGAGCCGTGTGGAGATAATGGAATGCGCTTCAGCGTACGCAGCCATCTGGTCTCTTGGGATTCGCTTCTGCCAAATCCGGCCTCGCGCTTCGTCCACCACCGATCGCGGATCTCCATGCAGCACGACCTGCCCCTTGTCGATGATGGCCATTTCGTTACAAAGCTCTTGAACATCCTCCACGATGTGAGTAGACAGGATCACAACTATATCTTGGCCTAGTTCGGCCAGGAGGTTCTGGAAGCGATGTCGCTCTGTCGGATCTAGTCCTGCGGTAGGTTCGTCGACGATGAGTAGCTTTGGATTGCCCGCGAGTGCAATCGCTATACCTAGCCGCTGCTTCATGCCTCCTGAGAAACCCCCTACAGCCTTCTTACGTGAA
>DEAT01000032.1:0-17218 GCA_002348265.1 Gemmatimonadales bacterium UBA2975
TTCCAGACCAGATTCCGGACACTGATTGGTCGTATGGGACTGACGGAGCATATCTCTCGGAGCTAATAGATTATTGGCGAACCGAGTTTGATTGGCGTGCACAAGAACAGATCCTTAATGAACTCAATCAGTTCACTACGGTGATCGACGGGGTAGATCTGCATTTCATCCATCAGCGATCGTCGAATCCCGATGCAGTCCCGCTGCTCCTGATCCACGGTTGGCCAGGTTCGATATTCGAGTTCATGGAAATAATTGGACCTTTGTCGGACCCTGCTTCCTATGGAGGGAATAGGAGTGATGCTTTTCATCTCGTGATTCCTTCATTACCAGGTTTCGGTTTTTCTGGTAAGCCCTCAGAGTCGGGGTGGAGCCCCGAGAGAATGGCAGCCGCTTTTGCGGAACTCATGGAACGTCTCGATTACGACCGATATGGGGTGCAGGGTGGCGACTGGGGGGGGATCATCGGCCGTTCTTTGGCGGGCAACTATCCGGACCGTGTTATCGGGTTTCACACGAATTTTGTTCTTGGAGGCCCGCCTCCGAACACGGATCGTTGGGCTGGGGTGTCAGAAGAGGAACGCACGTTTTTAGCTGACCGGACAGAGGCGTTTGCTGAGGGCAGCGGATATCAGGAGATCCAAGGAACGAAGCCCCAGTCGCTAGGAGTAGGCCTGAATGACTCACCTGCTGGGCTTGCGGCTTGGATAGTTGAAAAGTTTCACGGTTGGAGTGACCACGACGGGCACGTTGAGGATGCCTTCACCAGGGACCAGATCTTGGCAAACGTAACCCTGTACTGGGTCACGGAGACGATCACCTCATCGGCTCGCATTTACTATGAATCCCGCCATGCTCAAAACCGAAGCACGACCCCTTATGTATCTGTGCCGACTGCCGGTGCAATCTTTCCAAAAGAGATTTATTTCACTCCCCGGGCTTGGGCAGAACACCGATATAACATTGTGCGCTGGACGGTAATGCCTCGGGGTGGCCATTTCGCGGCACTTGAAGAACCACACTTGCTGGTGGACGACGTGAGAGCGTTCTTCCGTGAACTGCCTTCGCAACCGTAACGCGCGCTGGGTCTGTAGCGCGAGCGACCGTTCCTAGAACGAGGAGTAGATTTGTCTTCTGAAACAGTCACGGTCAATTCAAAACCTCGACTCATAGACCGCTTTCTAAACGTGATCGAGCTTATTGGTAATAAGCTTCCGGACCCGGCTGTGCTCTTCGTGATCAGCCTATTTCTGGTATGGGGGCTTTCTGGTCTGATGTCGGGCATGGCGTTCAGCGAGATTGATCCGCGCTCTGGTGACCCTATCAGCGTCACTAACCTACTGACAGCTCAGGGTATGGCGGCCTTTCTTGCTGGGATGGTCCAGACCTTCACAGCGTTTCCGCCACTTGGGGTCGTTTTGGTAGCGATGCTAGGTATCGGAGTGGCCGAGCATGGCGGTTACATCAATGCAGGCCTTCGCATCGTGCTGGGCGTTACGCCCAAGGCGCTCCTCACACCGATGCTCATTTTGGTCGCTATTGTGAGCCATACTGCGACCGACGCGGGTTACGTGTTGGTTATCCCAATCGGTGGAGTGATTTACTATGCTGCGGGCAGGCACCCATTAGCGGGTATCGCCGCTGCTTTCGCAGGTGTGTCTGGAGGCTTTAGCGCGAACTTCATCCCGTCGGGGGTTGATCCGCTGTTACAGGGATTTACTCAGGGTGCCGCTCAACTCATAGATCCTGCTATTCTCGTAAACCCTCTCTGTAACTGGTTTTTCACTTCGGCTTCCAGCATCCTGATTGTACTGGTCGGCTGGTACCTCACCGACCGGGTTGTTGAACCCCGCCTTCAGGCGACTAACGTTGACGCTGACCCAAGCGACATGCCTGAAATGCGAGAGATCGATCAGCGGGAACAATTTGCGTTTTGGGCTGCTTCAGGCGTCATGGCTGCGGGAATTGCGTTTCTGTGGTTTGCTGCTGCCCCTCCCACCTCGCCACTGCGATCACCAGATGGCGAACTAGCGGCGTTTTCGGCACCGCTAATGCAGTCGATCGTCCCACTCATATTCCTTCTCTTCATGATTCCTGGAACGGTTTATGGTTACATGGCAGGAACGTTCAAGGAGAGTAAAGATGTGATTGATGCCATGACGACATCAATGCAACAGATGGCATACTACATAGTCATGGCTTTCTTCTGCGCACTCTTTATTTCCGCATTCGGAACCTCGAATCTCGGCGCACTGCTAGCTGTAAAGGGTGCCAATTTTTTGCGTGAGTTGGCGCTTCCTGCAGGTTTCACAATAGTCGGAATCATTGTGTTGACGGGGTTTGTTAATCTGGCTGTCGGCTCCGCTTCTGCTAAGTGGGCCCTTTTGGCCCCCATCTTCGTGCCCATGTTGATGCAGCTTGGGATAAGTCCCGAGCTGACCCAGGCGGCATACAGGGTGGGTGATTCTACGACTAACATCATCACACCTCTGATGCCGTACTTTCCGCTCGTAGTGGTCTACTGCCAGCGGTACGTAAAGTCTCTCGGGATCGGAACTCTTGTGTCCATCATGCTTCCGTACTCAATATTTTTCATGGTGCTATGGTCGGTGTTCCTGCTTGCCTATTGGGGACTAGGAATCCCGCTCGGACTGCAGGCTCCGTATACCTATCCAGGCTGATGCGTGCGGTGTCTACCGAAAGAACCTGTTGCGCTGGTACTGGTTGAATGGCTGCACCCGCATCACTGAAATGCGCTGGTGTGACAGCACTCGCATCATCGGGACCCGCTGTCGCGCACTTAAGATAGAGGCTGCTCGATCTCGCATCCGCTGTTGTTGCTCAGCGGCCAGTTCTGACATCAGACGACCGCCCAGCATCGCCTGGAGCACCGCTTCCTCTGACTCTGGTGTCTCTTCAAGAATGTGGTCCGTCCAGCCCCAGGTGATGAGATTGTCGTCGGTTTCGGGCTCCATTAAATAGGTGATCAGGTTGCCCATCGACTGTGCGGTGGGAATCCAGAACCACCCCTCCTGTACTTCCACTTTCTCGGATTCCCTTTCGACCTCTACCGCCTTCAGGTAGTGACCTTGAAAGTAGGATTCGGTCTGGACGTCAGTGGCGTAATAAACCTCTGCATCGATTGAGCCGGATCCAGTGAAGCGGTAAACCGCGATGTCGTGATCCATAAGGATTGGGACGACGGCTGCCATTGCAGGTGGCATCAGGTACCCGACCGGCCTTTTTGTCGTGCGTGTAGGGATCCAGCGTAACCACACGGGCACGGTCTGCAGTGAGTACCCAAGTTCAGCGTTCCAGTCGGGCATCCAGACGGGCTCATCACCACGGTTGCTGACTTCGTAATCCAGAACAACCTCGCCCGCACCCTCGTGCCCTGCGTTGATTGCTCGCATCCTTGAGGCTGTGGTCAGGTTTCGTATTTCTTCTCGCTTCTCAGCTGCTACTTCGAGAATTGTGCTCAAGGCGATTACGCCGCCACGTATCTGATGGTAGTAGCGGTCTTCCTCTGGTATTTCCACTACAGTGCCGTTCTGGAGAACTCGGCGTGAGTTGCGTGGTGTTTCGAGCAGAATCCCAATGGTGTTTGTTAGGCCTGTGTATACGTGGTGCTTCCTCGGTTCTACAGAGGTCGACCCCCAGCCCTGACGCCCATCTTCAGTACGCACTCCCGAGTAATCGAAAGCTCGGTAGTCTTCAGCCTCTGCGGCCTCACGAATGCGCGGAAAAATGTTGTTGTACGGCCATGCCCGGAGTGCTGCATCAGCAGATGGGTTTAGGGTTCCCTGGTATGTGATTACGTACGGGTCAGATCCTCCGTGGTGCCCATCTACGTGAATGTCTGGCGTCCATTCGGTCATCACCTGAGTGACGTAGGCGTGGATCTCCTGCGACTCTAGTTTTACGTAGTCGCGGTTCATATCGTAGCCCGCCTCGTTTGTGCGACGTTGTACTTCTCCACCATCCGGATTAGTGAGGGGCGTTCCGATAACGATTACGTCATCGAGAACATGGCTCAGATCACCTGCAATAAGCTCCTTGGCGACTAGCTGAAAAGATTCTTTGGGCGACACCTCGCCTCCGTGAACCGATGGCGCAACGAATACAATCGTTTTACCCGATCGAATCGCGTCTTCCGCGTTCACGATATGGTCTTTTGCAATAATGATCAGGTTTAGATCACGGCCCATAAGCGTTTTCGTGAGCGGTTGCATGCTCACCAGCTCACTCATTGCGTCCAGTTCGTACCAGAATTCCATGAGTGGCTCGAAAGGTGTCGGCCCGGAGCGGAAATCCTGTTGCTCCTGCCACGTTTCAGGCAGTTCTTGAGCGTTCGATGTAGTCGGGCTCAACGTGAAGAAGGCCAGGGGCAGAAGAGTTAAAAGGTTTCGGGCGTTAGGCAGCATTGGTTCGCTCTTGATCCGGTGGCTTGAGAATCCTGACACAGAAGATGCAATGTGAGCAGGTCTCCGGTAGCCGGCTAGCTCAGGTGAGACTCGGGTTCTCCAGGTTGATGGGTCGCGCGCGGCTCATTGGACACCCATGTTCACCGTTAGTGAGCCTCATCGATCACACAAGCACTACCTGATTAAGAACCTACTTGGAGGCGTTTATGCGCTTAAGCTCTGCTCGTCTTTCGACGTTTGGAACTGCAGCGGCCTTGGTCGCTGTCGCCGGTGCCTGTACTTCGCATTCTGATTCTAGAATCAACGGAAATGCGACTACTGGGGAGTCGATTCCGGATCCAGACGTTGTGCTTTCAGCGGATCAGACGCATGCACGTTGGAGCTCCGCTATTCCACCGGTGGTGACAGTGGAGTCAGGTGCGATTGTCGAAGTGCGTACGATGGAGGCCTCAGACGGTCAATTTGAACTCGGCTCGACTGCTTCAGACGTAGAGACACTTTCGTTTGATCCGATCCATCCTCTTACTGGACCCGTTGCGGTTGAAGGCGCCCTGCCTGGCGATGTGCTTGCGGTCACGCTTCTCGATATTGAGGTGGACGAATGGGGGTGGGCGGCGATCGTCCCTGGCTTCGGGTTTCTTGCTGACCGTTTCACGGAACCTGTTTACATGGGCTTCGAAATCGATCCCGGCGCGACGCATATTGCGTTCAATGACCGTATTTCTGTTCCTCTGGCGCCATTTCCCGGTGTTATGGGTGTAGCTCCGGCAACGGATTCGATGCTAGCTACGATTCCGCCACGGTCGAACGGCGGAAACATGGATAACCGGCATATGGTGGAGGGAACGACGGTCTATTTTCCTGTCTTTGTGGAAGGCGCCAACTTTTCAATTGGGGATACTCATGCCGCTCAGGGAGACGGAGAAGTATCGGGCACGGCGATCGAGGCCGGCATGACGATTCGGTATCGAATCGAGATCGTCGAGGGTGCACGTCCGATCGAGGAGCCACAATATGAAACTGACGAATATTACGGGGTCACGGCTTTTGCGACTACTCTAGATGAAGCCGCGGTAAAGGCTACTTCTTATATGATTGATTATTTGACTGCTGAGCACGGATTGACGCCGGAGGAGGCGTACATCCTCTGCTCTGTTGCAGGTGATTTAAAGATCTCAGAGGTAGTGGACGTGCCCCACATGCTTGTGAGTATGCACATGCCTAAAGAGGTCCTCGGGATCGACTGAAGAATCAGCTTCCGAACAGAGCGCTGCGCCCCTCTTCGGACATATACATCTGCGTGCTCGAATGACCTATCCCAGGGACGATTACTTCTTGGTGGCCATGCCCTGGGTCAAATGCATCCATGAAGCGGATGAGTGTCTGCCCTCTCTCGAATCGGTGACGCCCTTGCATGTTGGCTCCGCACGTGACGTCGAGCGATGCGTTCAAGGAGTCGGCGCTACCGATGAGGATTCTAACGTCGCGGCGCACGAGTTGGACCTTGATCGAGTCTCGGGACACAGCGGTTGCATAGTTGTTCAGATCCTGTAGCCCGTAATGCCAATCGTCGTAATCAGCGCAAGCTGCACTGTTTGGGATCGCAAACCCTGCCTGGCTGTCTCGCTCGGATCCTACGTATAGATAGGTCGATGGATTGGCTACGACATAACGGAAAGGTATTGCGGTTTCATTTTCTATGCGGCTAGTGCCTGCAAAGCGGTGTGTGACTTGGCCGCCAGCGGAATGGCCAGTGATGGTCACCTGTTCAAGTATCGGAAAACGTTCACTGTCCAAAACGAGTTCTAATATACGGTCGATCGCTGTGTAGGAACTTACCCTAGGAGAAGGCCCCGAGCTGCTTGAAAGGTGCCCTCGTTTCCATCCTCCGCTTGTCCAGAATGGCTCGTCTTTGCTCGGTCCATCCTCGGAGGTCTGAAATGTGGGAGCGATTATAAGTGTCTCTTCTAGTAGGTCCATCGCCGCGGCAGGAGCTATGGTGCGCTCAAAGTAGTCATTACCGTTTCTGCCTGAGCCATGTACCACGACGATGACTCTCTTGATCGCCGCGTGTCCGTGCTCAAGCAAATGAGTGGAGTGGATCGGCAGATAAAGACCTGATCCTAGGTCCACCCGTTCTGCACAGAGTGCCGTGCCACTGAGGCACGGCGTCGGCCGATCAGGTACTTGGTAGGGCTCTGATGGCGAGGAGCACGAGGAGACCACGCCGAGACACACGAGATATGTTAGCCGAAGCAGCCTTGCTCGGGTCTCATCCCACATAATTAGACGGGCGAGGGTGCCATAAAGACGAGCACTATTAGGCGCTCAGCGCCTGTATTTCGGACTCCGTGCGGGACACCGGCTGGCGCTATCAGCATCGCCCCTGCATCCATCTCTATGTTCTTTTCTTCTAGCAAGAAGAGTCCGTTGCCTTGAAGCACGTGATACACTTTGTCTTGGTTGGCATGCCCATGAAGCGCGTGCTCCTGCCCAGGCTCGAATGAGTTCAAGCCTACCAGCATTCGTTCAGACATGAAGATGGTGCTTTTGCCCATTTTTTCGGTGTCGAATTGGGCTAGTGTCTCAGGCCGCAGCAGTTCTGGATGGTTCATGTGTGTTTGAAGTTCGGTTTACGCAACGCGTCAAATGTGGTGGGAACTCTGTATGACTTTTGGTAACCCGAAGCATAGCTTGGGCTCCTTACCAAACTCTTAATCTATATGGGCTATAACGACCATGGCATTCCGTCACCCTGATCGAGCGACTCCACTAATTTTTTGTATCGCACTGACCTTAGTGTTCGCTGCAGTTGGGCCTCCGGCGGATGCAACTGCTCAGAGTCCTTCGGTGGTTAATGACTCGTCTCCGCTCGAGTTCACCTACTTTGGGGCAGCTGGCTGGAAGATCTCCGATGGTAAGGTGGTAGTATTGATCGACCCATGGCCCTCGCGACTGAAGTACGGTGGTGGTGGGCACCCAGATGACGATCGCCCAGACTTTGCTCGCACCGATGTGGCATGGTCGGACACTACTTTAATCGACTCACTGATTACCGAGGCGGATTTCATTTTGGTGCACCATAGCCACTTTGATCATCTGGGTGATGTCCCGTACATAGCTCAGAAGACGGGTGCCAAGGTGATTGGAACGGAAACCGCAGTGATGATTCTGAGAGCCTATGGTATTCCTAGCGATCAACTTTACGCAGTAGGTGGAGGTGAGGATTACCAGTTTGAAGATTTCAGTGTTAGGGTCGTGCCAGCGATTCACTCAGCGTTGAACGAGAAGCACTATCACGACACGCGGCGCTATGATGAGACGACCGAACTAGAAGCGCCGTTAAGGATCGACCAGTTCATCGAAGGAGGCTCACTTAGCTTCCTGGCTCGGTTCGATAGGCACGAAGTCCTAACGATGGGTTCTATGAACTTCATCGAGCGCGAGTTCGAGGGTCTGGAGCCTGATATTCTGCTTGCTGGAATAAACGGTTCGCGACTGGGTCTTTATGACTACGATCGACGTCTTCTGGAGACGACCGGTTTTCCCCCGATCGTTATCCCTACTCACTGGGACAATTTTCGTCTTCCCTATGGGTTTTCACAGCAGCCTAACATTGAGCGCAACATACTTCCTTTTATTGAAACTGTTGGGAGACTCTCACCAGGCACACGAGTAATCGAGCCCGTGCACCTCGAGCCATTCACTGTCCGATGAGTGGAAGACTGCTTTTTTACACGATGATCGTTGCTCTGCTTCCTGGGTCACTTTCTGCCCAGAGAGCTTTGCTCACTACGGATCGTTTGATCTTCGGTAATCAGGACGATCTCACAGCGTCGATTGTCTTTGAGGATGTGGACGGAGATGGCGACTTAGATGCACTGATCGCCAATGGCCGCCATTGGACTCAGCTGAATGAGGTATACGTAAATAACGGTGCCGGACAATTCACGTGGGGGTATCCGCTGGGACCGGAGAAAGCGACTACGTATGCCGTGCCAGCGGGCGACCTAGATGGGGATGGTGACGTCGATGTGGTGGTAGGAAATGACAGAGCAGAGAACTGGGTGTATTTGAATGACGGCACGGGTCGCTTCACTAGGGTGTGGTCCGTGGGACCCGAGATCGAACCAACTCGTTCGGCTCAGCTGTTCGACTTGGATGGGGATGGCAGCCTCGATGTGTTAGTCACCAACCGAGGCACGACAAACGGCTTTTACCTTAACGATGGAGGAGGGCGTTTCGGGCCTAAGCGGTCGTTTGGTGACCCGAATGGTTCGACGATTGCGGTTGCGATAGGGGACATCGATCACGATGGAGATGTCGATTTAGTACTTGCAAATAGAGATGGTCAGGCCAATCAAATCCTTCTGAATAATGGAGAGTTAATCTTCGACGAAGTACGTGAATTTGGGACTGGGTCTGACGAGACGCGCTCGGTAGTGTTGGCTGACCTGAATTCAGACGGTGCTCTCGACATTGTAGCCGGAAATATTGGGGAGCCTAACGCTGTCTACCTTGCTGAGCGACTTGGGCACTTTGGGCCCGGGATTCCTTTTGGGCATGATGAACAAACGTATGCTAGCACAGTCGCCGATCTGGATAGAGATGGCGATCTGGATATCATTTTGGCCAATGTGAGGGGGCCTAACGCTCTTTACTTCAACTCTGGGAATGGCGAGTCATGGAGTGAGAAGTTCATCGAGGGTTTTGAGGAGTACACGTACGGTGTGGTCGCGGCAGATGTGAATGGGGATGGTTACCCAGATTTGGCTTTCGCCAATTCTGAATCACTCAATCGCTTGTATTTGAACGTTGACTCTCGGAAGTAGGTTCGGTCCTACAGAAGGAGTGAGGGTCCGGTGCGATCAATGTCCAGTGCGACCCGTTAGCCTCCGACCCACCGTCGGTAAAGGAAGCTGTTCTCATCCCAGCGGATGGGTCCCATTTCGTTCACGATGTGATACGTCACAAGTAGATTAGCCGCCAACTCACGTCGGACCCCCTCCAAGTCAAAAGGTTGGTCAAGGTCGTCGGTGGGCTTGTGATAGCGCTCGGCGATCCAGGTGTCGAGTTCTCCTTGCGCATCGCGTTCGGGATCCAGGCTTGTCCTGCCACCCTGCACCCAGATCGCGGGGATAGCGTTTCTGACGAATGCGTACTGGTCACTCCGGATGAAGAGATTCTCTTCAGGAGTGGGGTCCTGACTTACCGGGGTGCCAGTCCGAGCGACGGCGAAGTCTACTGCCTCCGATAGGTTTGAGTGCTCATAGCCGAAAGCGAGCACGTCGGTCGCAGCCGTGATCATTCCCATGACCCCGTCGATGTTCTGATTCGCTACTATGCGTTTGGGCAAGACACTCGGGAACCGTGCGAAGTATTCGGATCCGAGTAACCCTGATTCTTCTGCCGTGACCCAGAGGAAAAGCACGGAGCGTCGTGGTGCTTCCATCCTAGTGAGCACAGAAGCAAGCGTGAGAAGAGCAGCGGAGCCTGATGCGTTGTCTAGTGTGCCGTTGTAGATGGAGTCCCCATTAATAGGGATGCCCGTCCCGAGGTGGTCCAAGTGTGCGGTCAGGACGAGGACTTCATCTTGAAGATCAACGTCAGAGCCGGGCAGGAGTGCGGCCACATTGGCGCTCTCAAACGTCTCGATCACAAAATGGCCACGGACCCGACCATCAATTCCTAAATCGAACGATAAGGGGACTCCAGAACGGATGGTTGCCAGTACGTTCTCGAAGGTTCTACCGGAACGTCTGATCCAGTCCTCAGCTACTCGCTGCGAGACAGTTACTGAAGCTTCTAATTCTTCAGGTGTTCCTGTGGCCTTGGTCAGATCAGACGGCACGATATAACGGGTACGAGACGGAGCGGAGGCTCTCGCCTCTCCGAGCCTTACTATGATCACCCCTGCTGCGCCTCGCTCTCGAAGTTCGACGTCCCGAGATGCGTTACTAGATAGCACGGTTCTCTCGAGAGAACCGAAGTGGTCGGGTGCTCCGGAAACGACCACGACTAGCTTACCCGTAACATCGATGGCTTCGAAGTCATCGTAACCCAGGTCCGGTGCGCTGATTCCGAAGCCCGCGAATATCATCGGTGCCTCGACGTCAATGTTGTCCCTTGTGGTCCTAGGATGCAGAGTGAAGTCAGTAGCCTGCATAAGCGGTGAGCCGTCTACGTTAAAGGCTGTTGAGGTCGGATCCACTTTTGTTCGCCGGAACGCTATCGGTTGTAGGTAGGTATTATTGAGACCTCCAGGCTTGAGCCCCAATGATCGGGATTCCTGGATCACGTAAGCAGCAGCTGCGTCGTACCCTGGTGTGCCCGGTCTTCGTCCGGTCATTACATCACCGGAGAGAACGGTCATGTGATCGACGAAGGCTCTGATGGACAGGTTCTCGAGGGCTTCGTCTATCGTCAGTGTCGGCCCAGCAAGAAAACAATATCCACCAAAAAGAATCAGGACCCCAACGACCCACCCGGAGAGGTTTTTCCATCGGATTTGATGCATAGAACTAGCCTAGATAAATGGATTTGCGTTTGGGTCCAATAGAGAGCGCCCCGCCTCAGAATTCTGTCCGAGGCGGGGCTAATTTCTGTGCACAGGTCAATTCTTTTAATCGACTGAGGCAGTTACTAGTGTCGAAGTAGCCCTCTTCCTAACGGTCGTCCTTGTCTGGTTGCTCACTTACGGGACGAGATCGTTCCGCCTTGATCTGTTCAAATCCTTCCTCATCAAGATGAGTCACAGCGATCCACGCGTGTGACATTTCATCGGCGGTTCGATCACCGATGCCGACCCACTGATCTGGATCGGGGTTGTAGCGGTTTCCTTCAGTGTTGTCGTACCAGCCAGTTAGGATCAGTTGGTCGCCAACCTCGAGCAATGGAGCCGAGTCGTCTTCATAGATATGGCTGTGGTGCCACAATGCACTCCAGTTTGAAACCATGCTCACGGTTTCGCGGCGCCCGTTCTTGCGGAGGATCTGGATTGACATCGCTACTAAGCGAGTGTGCCCGTGTGGCTGCCAGCTGTCGATACGAACTGGCGTGTCGAATGAGTGGAACCCTTGTGTCATCAGAGTTCCATGGGGTGCAATGTCGAATCCTCGACCACCATTTAGATAGTAAAGGGTCAAGGTTTGGTCGAAAGCGCCCTCGTAATCCTCATCGTGAAACCAGATTCCGATCTCGACCTGATCATCTTCGATGTCGACTCCGTTCGGCCAATAATGAATATCCCAAGAGACATCGGCATTGGCAGGGATCTTACGACATGCCCCGTCCGGCACGATTTCACCGACTTTTCCCAGGGCGTATTCGGAGAGCCGTCCTGCGCGTTCGCCGTCAACGAGAAGGGATGAGTTCGCGTGATGAGCTACAGCTCTGCCAATGACCGAGGGTTTCGTCTCAATAGCCTTTATACAACGATCAGAGGTGACGCCTGTCGGCACTACGGGTCTCCACCAGCGATCCTGACCGACTGCTGGAACGTCGTACGGCGCAGAGGCTACGACGACATCTGGTTGCCCATAGCGTTCCGCAAGGCGGAACTCTGCAGGATCGGGCCACTCAATCGGATCGGGCATATCAGCAGGGTCGCCCTCGGGAGATCCGGCTGTGACCCATGCACTGATTGTGGCTATGTCTTCATCGCTCATGCGCCAATCTTCTTTCAGGTCTTGGATGCCTACATCAGCGTCATATTGATACGGCGGCATGTCCCGAGATTCTACCATTCGGGTGATCCGTCGAGCGTATCGCCTCACATCCTGATATTCCATCAGAGACATTGGTCCGATCGCACCAGGCTGATGACACACTTGGCAGTTTTGCTGAAGGATCGGGGCTATATCCCTAGTGAAGGTCACGTCGTCGTTCGACTCGGGGCTTGGACCGGTTTGTGCGGCGACTTCCTGGGTCGCTCCGATCACCACTAGTGCGGTACATACTCCCGTGATTACGGCCAGCTTTGCAGAAAGTCTAATGAGCCGATGCATGGTCTACTCCTCTGCTGGTGTGCAATGACGGCACGACCAGTCGAGCCAGTACCGTCCTGCAAGATATGTCCTATTCTTCATTTACGCTCACTCGAATGTACCCGTTAGACCAGCAGCACTGGTGTCCTGGTGAACTGTCGGTGAGACCAAAGCTGTCAACCTTAACCCGGATAACGTATTCGCCCGGGGTGTCGAATGTTGCGGTGAAGCGTCCATGATGGGCGTGGGGCCCTTCGAGGGGAAGGTTCACGGTCTGCCGAGTCAGCAGAGGTCCTGGCCCAGGCTGTCGAGCCCCTCGACGAGCACGCGCATTGGGGATCGCCTCCACTAGTGACTCGAACGAGATATTGCCTCCCGTAGGTCCCTGATACTTCCACAGGGAGACGTTGACTGTGCCTAGTTCTCGCTCACCTCGATCCTTCGCCCAGAAGTTCAGGCTGATAGGTTTTCCTACCATGGCGGTCAGCGTTTCTGGTTTCCAGTTTCCCTCGACGCCCCACTTCCCTTCGTCGGCCTCCTGCCAGTGAATGGTTGGCCTTAAAGTTCCCGCCGCCATTGGCCCGGTGCTCAGTTCGTAAGCACCCTTGATAATAGGGCCAGGGGATACAAGCCTGCCGGGTACTTTTGTGGTGTAGCCGTCAGTGGTCAGTGTCCACCATACGTCACCCTCGAAGTCTGCTGGTACAACTACACCGAACACCCCTCGTTCTCGGGGGCCGCCGAAGCCGCTGTAGCGGACTGTAGGAAACGATGTAGGCTGATCGCCGTCGAACTCAGCAGGCTCGATAAAGTTGTTCGGACCAAGCTCAATCTCGATCAGTTCTTCATCGTTACGGTTCATGAATCCGAACGAGAGGGTATAGGTCCCGTCGGCGTTCGGGTAGAAGCCATCGAAATATGGCGCAACGAAATTACCGCTTGAGTTTGGAGGTGCGAGCGGAAACTCCCTCTGTGTCCAGTCTTGAGCGGTTGTGGGGGTAGACGTAAGCGATCCAAACGCTACCACAAGTCCGATGGCCTTCATCAATCTGCGCAACTCAGTCCTCCTCACGACCTTAATCCTCTGACTTCATTTAATGGTTTCGGGTGAAGTTCGAAAGGACTCAGGGGTTGCTGTCGCTACTTCAGAAGAAACTAGGAAGATAGAGTTTTAGGGGTGGAAAGTTTTACAGCATGCCGGGTACTCTACCCTGAGGTTGTCAGCAAAGATGAGTGATAAAGCGTCTTCCCACGCATGATCTCCTCAGTAGATTTTCTTCACGGTCCCACGGCTAGCGACAAGGTTTGACGATCCAAAAGACGCAGCAACGAGATGCTGCGGAAGGAAGTTACATGGCGACACGACCCACGGGTCTTCCCGTGCGGCGATCATTTGGCCAGACGATGAGAGCGGATGCTTGGTGGATTCAGCCCCTCGTCGTGTTTACAGTTTTCACCGCCTTTGTGATTTACAGCACGTGGGCTGCGTTCCAAGGAGAAAACTACTGGCACGAGAATTTGCTGTCTCCGTTCTACTCTCCGGAGATATGGGGGTCGTCTGAGCTTGCCCTTATGCGGCGTTCAGGTCCCCCGGGATGGTGGCCTGGATTCCTTCCGTATTCCCCCGCTTTCCTGATTCTTTGGGCGCCAGTGAGTTTTCGTCTAACCTGCTATTACTATCGTGGTGCATACTACAAGGCTTATTGGCCGGGTCCGTCATCGTGCAGCGTAGGGACACCTCGCAAAGAGTACATGGGTGAACGGAAGTTTCCACTTGTCCTGCAGAACTTGCACCGGTATGCACTCCCATTCGCACTGTTGCTGCTTGTGTTCCTGGCATACGACGCCTGGCACGCGTTCTGGTTCTCTGACGGGAACGGAGGTAAGGAGTTCGGGGTGAGCGTTGGGTCAATCGTGCTCACCCTGAATGTGATCTTCCTTTCCGGCTATACCCTCGGGTGTCACTCACTGAGGCATTTGGTGGGCGGCGGAATCGACCTGATTTCGCGTAAGCCCATCAGAAAGGCGGCATACGATTGCGTCTCGTGCCTTAACGGAAAGCATATGGCCTGGGCTTGGACCAGCCTGCTTTGGGTCGCGTTCTCCGATATTTACGTACGACTGTGTGCAATGGAAGTGTGGACAAACTACCCGTTGTTGTGGGGGGCCTTCTGATGTCAGCTTACCAGGAAATCGAGCACGATGTTCTCGTCATCGGCGCGGGTGGCGCAGGGTTGCGAGCCGCGGTCGAAGCTGCTTCGGCTGGTGTCAATGTTGGCCTTGTATGTAAGTCTCTCCTTGGAAAGGCCCATACCGTTATGGCCGAGGGAGGGATGGCGGCATCGTTGGCCAACGTTGACGAGAGGGATGGATGGACGACCCACTTTGCAGACACAATGAGAGGTGGACAATACCTCAGCAGCTGGCGTATGGCCGAACTGCACGCAAAAGAGTCCCCGGAGCGTGCCCGAGAGTTGGAGAAATGGGGCGCACTTTTCGATCGGACGTCCGACGGAAAAATTCTTCAGCGTAACTTCGGTGGACATAAGTACCCGAGGCTCGCACACGTGGGTGACCGGACTGGCCTTGAGATGATCCGAACACTTCAGGATCATGGTATCCATCAGGGTATGGATATCCACATGGAGGTCACAATTACCCGTTTGCTTAAAGATGGTGACCGGTGCGTGGGAGCTTTTGGTTACGACCGAGAGCAGGGCCGCTTCAGGGTATTTAAAGCGAAGGCTGTTGTGCTCGCCACTGGTGGCCTTGGACGGGCCTACCTCGTCACTAGTAACAGTTGGGAAGGTACAGGTGACGGTCACTCGCTTGGGTACCATGCCGGGGCCGAAATGAGGGACATGGAGTTTATTCAGTTCCACCCGACAGGGATGGTTTGGCCACCTAGTGTGCGAGGAATTCTGGTCACCGAGGGCGTGAGAGGTGAGGGTGGAATCCTCAAGAACAACAAGGGCGAACGCTTCATGTTTGATGACATTCCGCCCCTTTACGTGAATCAGACAGCAGATAATGCCGAAGAGGGTTGGCGATATGTCACGGGTGACCGGGATGCCCGGCGCCCACCCGAACTTCTTACGCGAGACCACGTAGCAAGGAAGATCGTGAAGGAAGTCCAAGAGGGTCGGGGAAGCCCGCACGGAGGTGCCTTTCTCGACATTGCATGGGTTAAGGAGCATATCAAAGACTCTGAGGGACATATTAAGAAGAAGCTCCCAAGTATGTATCATCAGTTTAAAGAGCTGGCAGGGATTGATATTACGAAGGAGCAGATGGAGGTTGGCCCGACCACGCACTATGCCATGGGTGGGATTGCGGTAGACGCGGATACTCAGATGACTACCACTGTACCGGGCTTGTTTGCAGCGGGAGAGGTCGCGGGTGGCCTGCACGGGGCAAACCGCCTAGGGGGAAACTCGCTGTCTGACTTGGTCGTCTTTGGGCAGCGTGCTGGAGAGTATGCTGCAAAATTTGCGAAAGAGAACCCGTCATACTCTGTCTCGGAAGCACAGATTGAAGAGGCCGCGACCGAAGCGCTAGCGCCGCTTGAGCGAGGTGTCACGGAGAGGAATCCGTTCCAGCTTCAACTCGAACTTCAGACCATGATGCAGGACAAGGTCGGTATCGCACGAGAAGACAAGGGACTGACAGATGCTATAGGTTCGATCCGGGAAATCTCTGGCCAGATTGCTGAGGTAGGAGCTGGGGGAAACCGATGGTACAACCCTGGATGGCACACTGCGCTCGACATGAAACATCTGCTGACTGTATCTGAGGCGATAGCACTTTCAGCTCGCGAACGAAAAGAGAGTCGGGGCGCGCATTCTCGGCTCGATCATCCGGACAAGGAGGAGAGTTGGTCTACCTTTAACCATGTTGTTCGCAAGGGGCCGGATGGGGAGATGATGATCGAGCGTCAAGAAATCCCTCCAATGCGGAAGGAATTGCAAGACATCATCGAGGAGGAAGGTTGATGGAGTCAGCAACATTTAAGGTCTGGAGAGGTGACCAAGAAGGTGGGGGGTTCGAGACGTACGATGTAGATCTCGAGCCCGGTTACGTCGTTCTCGACGCTATCCATAAGATCCAAGCTGAACAGGCTACTGATCTTGCCTGTCGCTGGAACTGTAAAGCGGGAAAGTGCGGGTCGTGCTCCGCAGAGATAAACGGGTCACCGCGACTACTGTGCATGACACGTGTGGAGGACGTAGCCGGGGATGGCCCGATTACAGTCGAACCGATGCGTGCTTTTCCGATCCTTAAGGATCTGGTTACTGACGTTTCTTGGAACTACGAAGTGAAGCAGTCGATCCAAGAAATGACCCCGCGCGATCCGGACTTTGAAGATGGTTCGTGGAAGATGCACCAGTACGATGTGGAGCGTCCTCAGGAATTTAGAAAGTGTATTGAATGCTTTTTGTGTCAGGACGTGTGCCACGTTCTCCGCGACCATCAGATGCACGCAGAGTTTGCGGGTCCGAGGCACTTTGTCTTCGCCGCTCAAGCTGAGATGAACCCGATCGATGTTGGGAATCGGGTGGCTCAGCTCCGTGACGATATGGGGATCGGGTACTGCAATATCACTAAGTGTTGTACCAAGGTTTGCCCCGAGAATATCGCGATTACGGACAATGCCATCATTCCGCTCAAGGAAAGAGTTGTCGATCGCTCATACGATCCTCTGGCTAAGCTGGCGCAGATGGTGTTCGGGTCGAAGGACTGAAGGATCGGATTCGCTAGCGATCGAAGGACCACACTCTGAGAATGAGAGTCTCGGGTTCTAGCTATCGT
>DEAT01000032.1:17529-28656 GCA_002348265.1 Gemmatimonadales bacterium UBA2975
TCTAGCTATCGTGCTCGAGCGATCATCTTTGCAATCTGAATGTCTTGGACTGCCACTCCGGTTAGGTCTGCGATCGTTATCTGGTCGTCCGATGTCCTACCGTCAGTGGACCCGGACACCACAGCTCCGAGTTCGGCGATGTCATCGAGGGAGATGACTCCTGCATTGATCGCATGAACACATTCACCGTACTGGCGGCACTGGGAGACGCTGTCGGCAACGATCCGATCAGCTTGACCTAGGAGATCCACGCCGAGTTCCTGTTTGCCGTCGTCATCTGATCCCATTGCGGTAATGTGCGTTCCGGGCTGGACGTGATCCGCTCTGAGCACGGGCTCATGGGCAGACGTCGCGGTCACGATTAACCGGCTTCGATCAGCGAGCTCCTCCACACTTCCTACTGCTCGCACTTCCATACCAGCGGCGAAAAGAGCGTCACTCGACCCTAGTTCGCTGACCATTCTCCGAACCTTCTCCTTGTTCCGTCCCCAAACAAGGGCTGATTTCGCTTCTACGACGGAGCACAACATCTCAAGCTGCATTCTAGCCTGCACGCCAGTACCAATTACTCCGATGTGATCGATCTTCCGCGGTGCTAGGTGACGTGCGGCGACGGCTCCTGCCGCTGCTGTGCGCATATCAGTGAGCCAGCAGCGGTCGTGAAGAACTAGCTCCAGAGCCCCGCTGCGCTGGCTGAATACCAGGATGACCCCATCAGAGGCTTGAAGTCCGAGTGATGGGTTTTGATAGAAGCCTGAGGCGATTTTAAGGACCCAATAGTCGTCGTCCTCAATGGATCCATATTTGATGTGAACATCTCCGGGTGGGTCATCAAAGTGCATGAATCCGACTGGCGGGACATTGACTTTGCCATCCGAATACAAAACGAAACCGGCTTCGATCTCGTCGATCAGGCTGTCTGTGTCGAGAAGTAGGCGGATCTCATCAAGTGTGACGAGCTTAGGCATGGCCAAATGAGGTAGAGGGAGGAATTAACGGCCCCTTTCTGGGCGCGCGCGCGTTATGCTTCGGTTGAGCTGGTCTTCTATCACGATATCGCTTTTTGCCGGTACTCCGCTACGTGGCATACTGCCGTCAGTAATGCAGCTAGGGGATCTAATAGCGGATGCCCGTGCCTTTGGCCTACTTTCGTTAATTCTTGGCCGATTAAGAGTCAGGAATAATCGATGGAGATTTTCAATGCGTAAGATCGGATCTAGCCCTGCGCTCGGCCTCTTGTCCTTCCTGCTCGTGTCGATAGCGGCAGCATGTTCTAGCGGCGAAAGTTTTCCGCGCGAGCTGGATATGACGACATGGTCCGTGGTAGGGGTTGATCCAGAAACCGGAGACGTCGGGGTTGCTGTGGCCTCGTGTGTACCTACCTATGGGGATGCGGTCGCAGCACTAGTGCCCGGGATGGGTGCGGCTGCCACGCAGGCGGGGTTTAACGTTGATAACCGAAATCGTGTCTTTGAGCTTGTGCAGGAAGGGCTTACCGCCGAAGAGGTCATTCTACGAGTCACCGACCCTAACTGGGACGATCAACTTGAGCGTAGGCAGTACGGGGTAGTTACGATGCATGATGGGCTAGTTAACGTTGCCGGGTACACGACGCCTCTTCGACAAGGCACTAGCACCGATAACGATGGATCGACTCGATATGCGGGTGTGATGGCTGATGCGAGTAATGGAGTAAGCTCTCAGGGAAACACTCTGGAGAGCTCAGAAGTTGTGAGTGCACCCCTAGACGCCTACCGCTGGGATGATCCGGCGGGATTCAACTGGCTCTCAGATCGACTGATGCGTGCACTAGAGGCAGGTTCTGTCGCAGGTGGAGATGTGCGTTGTAACGATGACAGTATACGTCAGACGGCCTCTATGGCCGTGATCCTTGTGGCGAGGGGCCAAGATGCGCCATATGCGACGGAGAGCATCGGCATGACAGATGCCGGGACCCCGAATGCACCTTGGCTGGCCATCTCAGTTGCGACTGAGAGGATGGCCGAAAATCCGTTGCTTGAGCTTCGGCGTCAGTACGATGAATGGCGTCGGACGGCGTCGATCGACGGATGATTACACAGTGAATGCCGACCAACAGAGTCACTATCAACTGCTTGGAGGGGAGGTTGGGATCCGTCGCCTAGTGGATCTTTTCTATGATCGAATGGGCAGTGCTCCCGAAGCGGCCGGAATTTTGGCACTGCACCCACCTGACCTCGAAAGTTCTAGGGAGAAGCTTTTCCTCTTTCTTGTCGGGTGGACCGGAGGCCCGCCCCTTTACGTGGAACGGTTTGGGCACCCGATGCTGCGTGCCCGTCACCTGCCGTTCCCTATTGGGAAGCCAGAGCGCGACGCATGGGTGTCGTGTATGGACTATGCATTGGATTCCCACGAGATGCCCGACCAGCTCCGAGCGCACCTCCGGAAACGCTTTCATGCCGTTGCCGATCACATGCGGAATCAGATAGCGACTTCAGGGGATGACTAGTTGTTTCAGTCTGCGCTTCGAGGCGTGCTCGATCCCCTCGGAGCGGCTAGAAGATCCTTGTAGAAGTCGCGCTCCTCTTCTATGTGATGTAAGCGCATCCCTAGGTCTCTGATTTCCTCTCTTAGTAACTCAACCTGATCGGAAGAAACCGATCCAGGGGCCGGTTTCTTTTTGATGTGCTCCTTGAGCACCTCACCGATGGTCTTGAAGAGAAATACTGCTACTAGAAATTCAAAAAATCCCACTAGGATACTCCTAAAGAACGGTTTCCCATCGACGCTGCTACTGCGTGGTTGCCCACCGCACTATCTATCATCGCCAGCTTTACTCTAGGTCGAAGCGGTCTAGGTTCATCACCTTGTCCCAAGCGGCGATAAAGTCTGTGACGAAGCGTTCTTGGCCATTATCCTGCCCGTACACTTCGGCAATCGCACGGAGCTGCGAGTTCGATCCGAAGACGAGGTCCACCCGTGAGGCACTCCATTTCACTTCGCCCGTGCTGCGGTCCCGCCCCTCGAAGCGGTCTTCTGAGTCCGAGATCGCAGACCATTCCGTGCTCATATCGAGGAGATTGACGAAGAAATCGTTTGTTAGGGTCCCAGGCCGATTGGTAAGCACTCCGTGAGGCACTCCATCCACATTAGCGTTCAGTGCTCGCATACCGCCAACGAGTACCGTCATTTCCGGAGCACTTAGTCCCAGAAGTTGAGCCTTGTCGACCAAGAGCTCCTCGGCCGATACTGAAAGCTCGGTCTTGAGATAGTTACGAAAGCCGTCGGCGACGGGCTCTAGAACTTGGAACGATTCCGCATCAGTATGTTGTTCTTCTGCGTCTGTGCGGCCTAGGATGAAGGGCACCGTTACATCTTGTCCCGCCCCTCTTGCAGCGGACTCAACCGCTGCAACACCCGCGAGAACAATCAGGTCGGCTAGTGAGATCTTTTTGCCTCCCGTTTGCGCGTCATTGAACTCACTCTGAATCGTTTCGAGCGCAGTGAGCACCCTACCGAGTTGCTCTGGCTGGTTGACCGCCCAGTCCTTTTGGGGAGCTAGCCGCACACGTGCTCCGTTGGCTCCACCGCGCATGTCTGACCCCCGGAAGGTGGAGGCCGATGCCCAGGCGACGGAGACGAGCTCTGAAACTGTTGCCTCTGATCCTAAAATCTTTTCCTTGAGTTCAGCGATGTCGTCCTCATTAACGAGCTCGTGGTCTAACGGAGGGAGCGGGTCTTGCCATATCAACTCCTCTTCCGGAACTAGCGCGCCTAGATAGCGGGCCCGCGGGCCCATGTCCCGGTGGGTCAGTTTGAACCAAGCCCTAGCGAATGCGTCTGCTAACTCGTCAGGGTTCTCATGGAAGTGTCGTGAAATCGGTTCGTATATCGGATCTTCTCGCATCGATATATCTGTAGTTGCCATCATCGGCGGATGGCGACGCGATGAATCATGGGCATCCGGCACAGCATTGGCTGACGCGCCGTCTTTCGGCGTCCACTGCCATGCTCCGGCTGGACTCTTAATCAGTTCCCACTCGTGTCCGAACAAGGTGTCGAAGTAGCCGGTATCCCATTTGATGGGGTTTGGGGTCCACGCACCCTCTAGTCCGCTGGTGATCGTATCGCTTCCTTTTCCGGTGCCGAATGCGTTCTTCCAGCCCAGTCCCTGCTGTTCGATAGTTGCTCCTTCTGGTTCGGCACCTACGAGATTGGCGTCTCCTGCGCCATGTGTTTTACCGAAGGTGTGCCCACCCGCGATCAAGGCAACGGTTTCCTCATCGTTCATGGCCATACGCGCGAACGTTTCACGAATGTCCCGAGCTGCTTTTAGCGGGTCTGGCTCTCCATTGGGTCCTTCTGGATTCACATAAATGAGCCCCATCTGGACGGCTGCGAGAGGGTTTTCTAGGTCCCGGTCTCCGGAGTAACGACTGTCGCCCAGCCACTCCGTTTCCTTGCCCCAGTAGATGTCATTCTCCGGTTCGAAAACGTCCTTACGACCTCCAGCGAAGCCGAACGGTTGGAGGCCCATTGACTCAATCGCGCAGTTTCCGGCAAAAATCATGAGGTCGGCCCACGAGATTTTTTCGCCGTACTTCTGCTTTAGAGGCCAGAGTAGACGACGGGCTTTGTCTAGATTTCCGTTGTCTGGCCAGCTGTTTAGTGGCGCGAACCGTAATGTTCCCGAGCCAGCTCCCCCTCTGCCATCCCCCGTCCGATACGTTCCGGCACTGTGCCACGCCATGCGAATGAACAGAGGACCGTAGTGACCGTAATCGGCTGGCCACCAGTCTTGGGAGTCGGTCATGAGCTCAAAAAGATCTTTCTTCAGCTCTTCGAGGTCGAGTTTTCCAAATTCGGTAGCGTAGTCGAAAGCCTCTCCCATCGGATTCGATGCGGGTGAGTTCTGGTGAAGGATCGAGAGGTTGAGCTGGTTGGGCCACCAGTCTCGGTTTGACGTGCCGGAACTGGTGGTGCTCATATGGCCGTGACGGACTGGGCACTTACCGCTCTCACTCATTCTCGTTTCCTATTTCAGCAGGTTAGGGTCTTGTATAGCACAGCATTTGACTGCCAGACCAGACATTTTGTTGTATTCAGGCTTAGATCCGTAAATCTACCTAATTTCACCACATGTAGGCGCTTGGCTTAACGGGTTCACGTTTGGTGGCCGCTTGACGCTTCGAGGCCAGGCTCTCACCATGTCGCGCCCGTGACACAGACTGAGGAGCGACATTTCCGTGTCCGAAGTACCAACTTACGAGCAACAGCCAACCCTGACCGAACTTGAGACATCTTTAGTAGAGAAGGGGACGCATCAGGGTCGCCCGTACGTCGTGTTAGCAGACACAGTGTTTTATCCCGAGGGGGGAGGCCAGCCGTCCGACAGGGGCAGGTTGAATGGGATAGAGGTCATCGACGTGCAAAAGGTAGACGGGCGTATCTACCACTTCTTGGAAACTCCCGTAGCGAGCGGCCCGATCATTTTAGAGCTAGACTGGCAGCGTCGGTTCGATCATATGCAACAACACACCGCGCAGCATCTGCTGACGGCGGTAGCTGAGGATCATTTCGGTTGGCAAACCACCGCTTTTCATCTGGGTGCGCATGTCTCGGATATTGAGCTCAATGTTAAGTCGCTTGGAAAACCTGAGCTTTCCTTGCTTGAAGCGACTGTAGCTGTTGAGGTGCGTGCTGCACGGAGGGTCTCCGCTCATCGAGTCAGTCTAGATGATTATGAGCAAATGGAAGTCCGGTCGCGCGGTTTGCCGACAGGGCATTCGGGAGACGTCAGATTGATTGAGATTGAAGACATCGATTTGAATACCTGTGGTGGTACGCACTGCGTTAGTACAGCAGAGATTGAAGCGATAGCGCTCTTGGGTACGGAATCGGTCCGGGGCGGGACTCGGGTTTTCTACGTTGCAGGAGAACGGCTACGTAGTCGGGTTGGGGTAGAGGTCTCCCGAACAGCTCGGTTGAGGAGCCTGCTGGGTGTCTCGGACGATCAGTTGGTCGATGCAGTGGAGGGTCGCCTCGACCAGCTGAAAGACAATGCTCGTTTGATCCGAGGGATGGAGGAGGAGCTAGCGAACTTCATTGCTCGGCAGCTAACAGTGGAACCGGAGACTGTATCGGTAAGGCATTTTGTGGGAAGAGGGCTGCCTTTCTTGCAAAGACTGGGTCGTGAGACAGTCACTCTCGATCCAAGTCGGGTGGTACTTCTGACTTCAGACGATTTCGGTGAAGGTTTTTTTCTCCTTTCAGCAGGTGAGGAAGCCGATATCAATGTTTCTGAGGTTGGTCCGCGAATAGCGGCTGTGCTAAAGGGGAAGGGTGGAGGGTCCGGTCGCGTGTTCCAGGGACGGGCGACCCAACTTTCCAAATCAGACGAGGCGTTGGCGCTAATCAGGTAAGTCAGCCGGATGCCATGGTTACCAGTCGCACTGAGCTAGGGATTGAGGCAGGTTGTTGTCTATTCATAAACTGATCTCGGACCATACATATGCCCTACATTGACCAACTGTCACGAACCCGGATTGCTGGGGGTGAACCACCTTCTAGCCCGGGAGAACTCAACTACGCTTTAACGATGTTAGTAAATAGCTATTTGCGGCGTGCTGTGGAGGATACGGGCCGTGTCCGATACGCTCATTTGAACGAAGTAGTGGGGGTCTTGGAGTGCGCGAAGCTTGAGCTTTACAGACGTGTAGCCTCTCCCTATGAGGATCAAAAGATGACCGAAAGCGGGGATGTATATTCAATCGTGTGATGCAACTAGGGACCGACACTTGTAATAGTTTTCGTTGCATAAGTAGACGTTCCCGTACTTGGCTTGATTCTGGCGGGTGCGAGATTTGCTCGGGACCTTATAGACCCACTTTTGCTTTGGGAGCTTCCTAATGAACGAGTTTCTGGCCCAGCCCTTTTACGGAAATACAATTCTGCAGTGGCTAATCGCGGCCGGGATCGCGGGTGGATCTGTGCTCGTCGGTAAGACAGTGTACCGGTTGACCAGCGGAGTTATCCGGAACGCTACGAGAAAGACTGAGACAGAAGTTGATGACTTCATAGTTGATACGATTGGGGAGCCCGTTGTCGTTGTTGTAACAGTCTTCGGTTTCTGGATAGCAGTCCAGACTCTATCGTTGCCAGCCAGCGTCGACGCGTTCCTGTGGGTGGCGACTGAAGCGGCCATAGTCCTTTCGGTGACGTGGGCTCTAGCGAGGGTGTGGGATGCCTTTGTCTCCGGGTGGGTGACGGCTCTCGTCGCAACGAGCGATAGTGACCTCGATGACCAGCTTCTACCTATAGCACGGCGTGGGGGTAAGTCGGCAATCTGGATAGTCGGTGTGGTCGTTGCCCTCAATAACGCCGGTTACGACGTGATGGCGCTGATCGCTGGTTTAGGCATCGGTGGCTTAGCTCTTGCCATGGCTGCTAAGGATACCGTGGCCAACTTCTTCGGTGGTTTTACGATCTTTACGGATCGTCCCTTTTCAATTGGTGACCGAATTGTGGTCAGTGGATTCGAAGGCTCGGTAAGCGAGATCGGTATCCGAAGCACTCGACTCAAGACCTTGGCCGGACGGGAAGTCACCATTCCAAACTCTCGTTTTGCCGACTCAGCAGTAGAGAACGTTTCGCGTGAGCCAAACCGAAAGGTCGTGCTAAATCTTGGTTTGACATACGACACTACCCCTGGGGGGGTGCGTCGTGCGCTCGATCTCTTGAGGGAGATAGTAGAGTCGCAGGGAGAACACACCGAGGAGGACATTACCGTAGGGTTTGATTCGTTCGGTGACTTTGCTCTAGGTGTAACAATGATCTACTACATCGCCAAAGGAGCGGACGTCATGAGCGTGCAGACTGCCGTCAATCTTGCAATACTAGAGCGTTTCGAAGCCGAGGGTCTAGACATGGCATTCCCTACGCAAACCATTCACACGGTCTCGAGCCAGGGTTAGGGTAGTAATCCCTTTGGCTGTGTATTAGTTGGCCTAGGTAGGCTGCAGTCTCTGTTGTAACAATGAGGATTGGGGTCTCAGCCCTCGCCAGCGCTAGCGAAGTTCCAAGGCTTGTAATCTGACTCTGTCCTAGAATCCATCACGGCACGGATCCGCTCAACTACGCCCGGATAACGGTCAGCTATATCTGTTGTCTCGAAAGGGTCGGCTTCTAAGTCATACAACTCAATAGGTGCATGGGGGTCTTCGTGACCTCCTAGTCGGACACCTTTCCACTGACCCACGCGTGCAGCCTGTGCGCCGTTCCAAAGACCATGGTACTCCCAATATAGTGAACGCTCACCGTTGCTTTGTTCTCCAAGGAGCACTGGCAGTATCGAGGTGCCGTCTACATCAGCAAGGGCTTCCACTCCAGCTATATCTGCGAATGTCGGCATCATATCCCAGAATGCTGAGACTTCATCACTCACTGTTCCAGCCTCAATGTGTCCAGGCCATCGCGCTATCAGAGGTACACGTATTCCGCCTTCGTAAAGAGACCCTTTCAGTCCACGAAGACCTGCCGTGCTCTTGAAGAATTCTGCGTCTACTCCGCCCGTGTATGTCGTGCCGTTATCGCTCGTAAACATCACGACTGTGTTTTCTGCAAGTCCAAGTTCGTCTAAGTGATCTAGAATCCGACCGATATGGTCGTCCATGCGCGTAATCATCCCTGCGTAGGCGGACAGGGGTCGGTGGTGCGGAAGATAGGTTGGATCCCCGAGGTATGGTTCTTCCTCGAATGCCCCGTCGTATTGAGCCAGCGATGAGTCTGGAACCTGAAGAGCTACGTGCGGGATCGTGAAGGGGAGATAGAGAAAGAACGGATGGTCTCGGTTCTCCTCAATGAAGCGGAGTGCGTCATCCGCCATCACGTCGAGGGAATAGTCATTCCCTTGGTATCGTTTATACTGCTCTGGATCAGTAGGATCCGTGCCTTCGAAACGTTGGTGTGCAGAAAAGTACTCGTTATCCAAATCGACTCGGCTTCCGTTCCGCCACAGGTGTGTGGGGTAGAAATTGTGAGCGAGTTGCTGATCTAGGTATCCGAAGAAGTAGTCGAAGCCTTGGAAGCGTGGTTGCCCGAGTGATTCTCGACCGCCTAGACCCCATTTCCCAATTGCGCCGGTTACGTAACCGGCGTCTTGGAGCATAGTCCCGATCGTATAAGTGCCGGAGTCGAGTGGCATTTGTCCGAGCTCTTCTGGATCCGGGTATCCTCCGACCTCGTAGTTGTCTCGGATTTGCGACCTTAGAGTACTCAGCCCAGTAAGGAGTGTCGCTCTTGAAGGAGCACATACCGGGCTGCCGGAATAGTGCTGCGTGAATCGCATGCCATCCTCGGCTAGCCTGTCGAGGTTTGGTGTTCTTATGAGGGATTGCCCGTAGGATCCAAGCTCTCCATATCCTAGATCATCGGCGAGCATGTATACGATGTTCGGCGGATTGTTGTCCGTAACTGGGGTGCAGCCCCCAATCACGAGGATGCCGAGAGCGAGCATTCGAGGCATTGTCATGTGAGGTTTTCTCCGCGTTTAGAAACGAAGTAGTCTTGTAGCCTTGATAGCGAGACCACGTGTCCGAAGCCCTGTACCATGCGGCCCGCGGTCGCGCTCGTCAGTCCACACAAGGAAGAACTCGCTTCCGGGCGCATATTCCCATCTGAAACGGATGTTGCTGGATAGGATTTGGTCTGCCTCATTGTACTGGAGTAGTGCACTTGCGAACATGCGTGGCGTAAAGGCGTAGTCAGTTCGAAGGCGAAATACGGACTGTATAGATTCGGCCTGTGGTAACTCCAATACGTTGAAGCTTACGCCGGGCTCGAGCGAGAGGTTGTTGGTTAAGACCATCCGACTCCGATTTAGAGATAGCGAGCGGATTGAGCCGTTGTAGAACGACCCCCATTGAAATGCTACGCTACCGGACAGTATGCGCTGCGGGCCTCCGGTGTAGGAGATCCGCTGGCTGGTGAAGGTGTAGCTACCTTGCCCGATCGCTAGTTCATTGGACACCTGGAATGGCTTGTCTAGTCGTTCGAACTCGCGGATGCCTTCGATTGCCCATCGATCGCTGTTTTCCATTTCGACATCGAATCGTGCAGTCTGCAATCGGGATTGCAGTCGTCCTAAACCGTCTTGGAAGTAGTCTACGTTAGCTTGCCAGCTCAATTTCCTGATCGCTTCGATAGACGTTGGCCTCGGACTGAAGCGCAAGCTCCCTGAAGACTTTTGAAAGTCGCTACGACGAAGGAAGCCCACCTCAGGATTGAAAGCGTCCCCCACTTTCAGATGAGAAGCGTCGGCCCCGTACGTGTCTCCGTTGTAGGACATGGCGACTTGCCAGCTCTGGTTATCGCCATCACGAGAAGTCGTTTCGGTCTGCGACCAGTATGCTCCGGCTTCAAAGTTTTGGCCGAACCCAAATGAGGCGTCCATTCCATACGCCTGGTTGGTCCCGTCGCCACCGGCCGCTATCGAACGGTTTGTAAAGAGAGCGCCGATTGAACTTCGGGTGAGGATATCCCTCTGGATCCTTATTACGGAATAGTTCGTGCTCTCGACCCCTTTGGGCTCGACGTTACCTGTCTGAATGTTCACGAGACCTACATTGAACGGACCGACCTTACCGGTGATGCGTCCTCCCGCTTGGATGGGTACAACTTGGCCCCGCTCTAGTCCTATCCGACGGCTATAGAAAAGGGTGGGGCGGTCGCCACCTCCACGGGACCCACCGCCTCCTCCCCGGAACCCACCACTTCCACCTTGGCCGAAATCAAATACACCTCTTCCTTCTAAAAAGAAGTCGCGCTTTTCCGGAAAGAAGAGGCTGAAACGAGTGAGGTTTACCTGCTGTTCGTCGACTTCTACCTGAGCGAAGTCGGTGTTGAGGGTAATATCAGCAGTCAGGTTTGCAGTGATTCCATATTTCACGTCTAGACCGATATCGCCGGTCGCATCGTTGTTGATTTCGGGACTCGATAGGCGGTTTGTTGAGAGCCCACCGATGGCATAGGGCTTCAGTTCGAGGTTGCTGCCCGCAGGTGGCAGATTCAATTCGATTAGCGTGCCGCCGGCTGATATTCGATTCATCGCCTGTGGGCCTGCAAGAACAGGTGGGACCGGGTTTAGGTACG
>DEAT01000069.1 GCA_002348265.1 Gemmatimonadales bacterium UBA2975
CGTTCTCCCCTGATCGCACTCCGCGTGGGAGGAGAAGCGCCCTTGGAGTTGATGATATCACCCGAGCCACTGGGGTTGGTGGGACTAGAAGTCTCTGTCGAGGAACTAGCAGCTGAGGAACTAGACCAGATGGGGCTTAGCCCAAATCAGCTAGGAAACCGTTGGATCAATCGCGCAGATATCGAGGCTATACAGATGCCGGGGCTGGCCAAGGACGTGATCCGCTGGCAGAACATCGCAGGGGTCTACATCGACGAATACGACGCAACCGATGAGGCTCCCCTCTGTGTGCGTTTCGTGAGAAGATCGCGACAGTGTGCAATCACCGTAATCGACGGGATAGTCGTGCCACCTGAGCAAGCGTACGGTCTGATCTCGGCTAACGTCGAGGCGATCGCCATTCTCAATCCTACGGATGCGGCGACGTTCTATGGGACAGCGGGCGGAGGTGGTGCCGTACTATTCTGGACTAGGAGGGGACGGTAGCGCGCGCCTAGAGAAAGGGCGATCGATCTAGCATTGAGCTCAGTCGACAGTTGCACAGAGATTCTGGTCCGGACGGCTTGTGGGAGATAGGCTAAAGCTCCCTTGAACGGAGCTCCTTGATGTCATCTTCATTCATTTCTCTTGTGAAACGCATTTCTTCCCAGCGGCTTTGCCTATTCCTAGCGCTCGGAGCAGCAGCAACCATGGTCGCATGTGGTATTCAGGACACATCAGACCAGTCTATGGAGCCCGACGAGCCTTGGAACTGGTCCGAAGAGTTCGTGCGCTCTGCTGTAGATCAAGTGCGCGCCGGACGAGATTTGAATCCCGACTCTTGGCCAGGTGGAGCGAGAGTAGCCGTGCTCCTTTCCTACGACGTGGACAATGAGACAGTCCAAGGGCTCAGGACTGGCAACATAAGTATTGGCCCTCTTTCTCAAGGCCAATATGGGTCACGGGTAGCTTTACCTAGGGTCGTTAAATTGATGAATGAGCAGGAAGTGCCATCCACCTTTTTCTTTCCAGCTTGGAGCCTCAAGCTAGCCCCAGAACAGGCTGACCTGATCCAAGAGTCAGGGATGCACGAAATCGCGGTGCACGGTTGGATACACGAACTGAATACGGCCTTGGACGGGCCAACTGAAGAACGGCTTCTAAGGCAAGCAGTCGACGCTATAGAGGAGATTACTGGAACTCGGCCCGTCGGGTATCGTGCCCCATCTTGGAATCATAGCCCTAACACGCTGAGGATTGTGCGCGATATAGGATTTCTCTACGAGAGTTCGCTAATGGCGGATGACCGGCCCTATGAGCTAGTTCAGAATGGTGAGCCGACAGGGATGGTAGAATTGCCGGTAGAATGGATCCTAGATGACGCCCCACTCTTCAACCCGCGCGGAAACAGTTACATGAACCCGCGAGACGTTATGCAAGTATGGATTGATGAGTTCGACAAAGCATGGGAAGAAGGAACGATGTTCCTCCTGACAATGCACCCTCATGTTATTGGGCACCGATCACGGATAATCGCGCTCGAAGGCCTGATCGAGCACATGAAGTCACGCGATGGGGTCTGGTTCGGTACGCATGAGGCAGCGGCACGCTGGGTGCGAAAGCAGGCTGGAATGGACTAAGTGACCCAAGCATCCCAGGGTCCGTCAATCAATAGTTCGCTACTGCGAAATACCTCCAACCCAAAAAGCATGCTCATTAGATCGATCACCCTGACCTTGGTATGTCTCTCAACTGCATGTCTATCAGGGGAGACTGAAGGGCCAGATTCCAGCAACACTAGAGCCCTCTCCGCCACATCCGATACTAACCAAACACGCCTGGTAATGCTCGGGACAGGAACACCAAACGCCGACCCCGAACGCTCTGGGCCAGCGGTCGCTGTTGTCGTTGACGACCGAGCCTTCATTTTTGACACTGGCCCCGGAGTTGTGCGACGAGCTTCTAAAGCCTCACGTGACTTAGCGATCCCAGAGCTTGGACCAGAGAACTTGAAGAACGTGTTTATAACGCACCTGCACTCCGATCACACTCTGGGTCTCCCGGATATCCTACTGAGTCCTTGGGTTTTAGACCGCCCCGATCACTTACGCGTCGTGGGCCCTCCTGGCATCGAAGAAATGATGAATTACATCGTTCTCGCCTACCAAGCCGACATAGACCGGCGCATAAACGGACTAGAGCCTCGGGATGCAAATCGGGACGGCTACATGCCGGATGTGATCGAGACCGAAGGTGGTTTGGTCTATGACGAAGATGGGGTCAGCATTGAGGCGATACCTGTCATTCACGGAGACTGGCTTTTTTCTTTTGCCTATAAAATTACTGGGCCAGACCGGACGATCGTGATCAGCGGAGATACCGCGCCGAGCCAGTCAATTGTCGACTCGTGCAACGGCTGTGACGTACTAGTGCACGAAGTGTACAGTGGAGAGCGCTTTCCAACCCGGCCGACCCCATGGCAAACCTACCACAGCGCATTTCATACCTCACCGACAGAGCTCGTAGATATCGCAACCCGGGCGAAAGCCAAAAAACTAGTGCTGTACCATCAGCTATACTGGGGAACCGACGATGCTGGCCTCATCGCTGAAGTAAGAGCAGCAGGCTGGGAGGGTCCACTGGAATCAGCAGTGGACTTAGGGGAGTACTAGGCACCCTAGCCACATGAACGAAGAAGAGGGGGTCGGCCCAATTACAGACCGACCCCCTCAACTGCCCTCGTCATCTTCAAATATCTAGGTCGCCATGCATCCCTCAGGACGGTCGCATTCAGGATCAATGGAAGGAAGACCAAGGTCACCCAGTATGCGATTTACCTCAGTCAACTCAATTGACCAGATCTCATCTATTTCCTGCTGGTAGCCGGACAGTTCTTCTACTAGGATGTCGAAAATCACTGGCATGTTATTACCAGGCCGTCCGTCACCCCGCTCAGACATCGACAACAAATTTGCCAAGCGGTTGTTCACACGGATTGGGAAGTTGAGCGGATCCTGACCAGCTTCGTTAAGCACCTGATAAATCCACTGCTCGACCTCAGATGCCCTGGCAGTCAAGCGTGTTCCTGCTTCAGCTAAACGTGAGTCACTAGAATGCTCCATTCTTTCAGCAAGTTGTGACTTTACGTTACGAACCATGATCACTTCACGGTTTGCCTCTGTGACCTTATCCCGAACCATCTCACCAAAATCGAACTGAGCCTGAAGATCCTCATCGGTGACGTCCGTAATCCAAGGATTACGCTGCACATGCAGAGAAGCGTTGAATGCCTGGCCTCCAGACGTGAGGCGAACGGTGTACTCTCCTGGCGGCACCGCTGGCGCGGAAGTCCTGACACCCCAGTAGATCATCCCTGGAAATACTTCGAAAGGCTGCGTCCTAAGATCCCAATGCACGAAGTTCAAGCCAACTTTGTTTGGAAGCGGAGCACTCAAGTATCGACCCTCCGGGCCAACTTCTTCGGCATCCTGTCCGGCTGGAAGAAAGGTGCGGAGCACATTCCCATCACTATCTAAGATGTCGAGCCGAGAATCGAAATCCGCCTCCGGCTGCCACCAAGAAAGTGTCACTCCGCCAGCTGAGCGTGTGGCGATTGGTGGTGTGAACAGCATGATATTTTCGGTCATGCCAGGCATCGCCTCACGCAGAGGAGCCATATTGTCCAGCACCCAAAACCCTCTACCGTGTGAGCCAGCAACAAGCTCATTCTCTTCGACGATAAGATCGATGATCGGAAGATCAGGAAGTCCAGGGTTTAACGCCTGCCAGAGGTCGCCATCGTTGTAAGAGATGTAGACTCCGCGGTTAGTGCCTGCGTAAAGTAGTCCATCCCTGTTTGGATCCTCACGCACAACGTGCACAAATGCCCCATTTGGAATTCCATCGACGATCTTAGTCCACGACTCCCCGTAGTCGTCAGTGCGCCAGATGTAGGCATTGAAATCGTCGAGCAAAGGCTTGCGGACCGATATGTATGCCCTGCCTGAATCAAAGGAGGAAGCATCGATCTGGCTCACGCGACCGAAATCCGGCATATCGCTCGGCGTGACGTTACTCCAAGTAATTCCACTGTTACGGGTAACATGAACCAGACCATCATCCGATCCTGTCCAGATTACGTCCGCATCTAACTTTCCCGGCCCCACAGAGAAAATCGTCGCGTAGACTTCTGGACCATTCATATCCCCGGTTATTGGTCCACCCGTGCGTTGAAGCGTCATCGGATCCGCTCGCGTAAGGTCATCACTGAGTTGCTGCCAAGTGCGCCCCCCGTCTTCGGTCATCCACAGCCGTTGTGACGATGTGTATAGTCGATTTGGATCAACCGGAGAAAAAATAATCGGGAACGTCCACTGCCAGCGCTCTCGAATCTCAATCGCGGGCTCGCCTGAATAGAACCAAGGGTAAGGATTGACCTCGCGATGGGTCTGTAACCTCCGGTTGAACTTGTCGATGTACGATCCGTTGTTCGTGCCCGAAAAGAAGACGTCAATATCCTTGGGATCGGGAGCTATATAACCAGGCTCTCCACCGCCAGCCTGGTAGGCAACATTCATCGAACCCTCGGTGATCGATCCCCCCGTGAACCCTCCAAAGAAAGGAGCAGTACCGAATCCCATCCGGCTCGCATTCCAGTTCCCCGGGAGACAGAGCGTCGTGTTGTCCTGTTGAGAGCCACACACGTGAAAGGGCTCATGAGCGGTCGTCACAGCATGGTAGAACTGTGCGGTCGAAAATTCTTGATCTGTCCAATTGCCGCCGGTGTTCTTACTTACCGCACCCCCACCATCGTTCGCGACAATGAGATGAGTCGGATCGTCTGGGTTTATCCACAAATCGTGAAAATCACCGTGTGTACCATTATTGATAGACTCATATGTCTCACCTCCATCCGTGGACCTAAAAAACGACGTGTTTTGCATGTACACCACGTTCTCATCTTGTGGATCGGCGAAGACATGTGTGTAGTAGAATGCTCGCTGCCGTATAGCACGGTCATCGTTGATCAGGCTCCAAGTGGCCCCTCCATCGTCTGAGCGGAATAGACCACCATTGTCATTCTCAAAGAGGGCCCATACGCGATCCGAGTTAGCACCAGACACCGCCAACCCGATACGACCAACGAGGCCTTCCTGCGGCATACCCGGATTACGGGTCATCTCCACCCAAGTGTCACCGCCATCCATGCTCTTGAACATCCCTGAACCCGGCCCACCCGAAGACATCTGGTATTCCTTTCGATACGCCTCCCACAGTGCCGCGTAGAGCACGTCAGGGTTATTCGAATCGATCACAATGTCGATGGCACCCGTTTCTTCGTTTCGGTAAAGAATCTGTTCCCAAGAGTCACCGCCGTCTTTGCTGCGGAATAGACCTCTTTCCTCGCTGGGTGCCGAGTACTTTCCGAAGGATGCGACGTAAACCACGTCTGGATTAGTCGGGTGAATACGGATTTTCGAGATGCCATGCGAGTTTCGAAAGCCCACATGCTCCCAGGTCTCTCCGGCGTCGCGGCTTCGGTACACACCGTCACCCGGTAGAATGTTGCCTCGGATGGCAGTTTCTCCCATCCCGATAAAAACTAGATCAGGATCAGTCTCGCTCACTGCAACCGCACCCACAGATGCGGAGTTGACTTGAAAGTCAGTGACGGGAAACCAATTCTCTCCGGAATCTACAGTTTTCCACAGCCCCCCTCCGGTGGCACCAAAGTAGCCCTCATCGGGACGGCCTCTCACCCCACTAGCAGCAATCGACCGACCACCCCTATCGGGACCGATGTTACGCCATTGATATCCAGCCAGTAGTCCAGAATCCAGTACCACGTCGACACTCTGGGACTGGGCTTCGAGACCCGCGAACGATAGAAAAAGTATGGCAAAGGCCACCATCGCTCCTCTGAGCGAGATTGGATGCGTAGTTTTCATGGGGTACTTTGGTCGAAGAGTTGTTGCAACTTGCAGGGATTGTCCCTGAACAGGATACGTACCGCCAACTTCGCGCCGTTTAAGAAACGGCACCATAGAGTGTAAGCTTCAGGTCGAGATGTAATCGAGGGACACAACCCAAAGGGGTAGCGTTGAAGATGGTCGTGGACCACACTACGGCACCCAAACTATCACGCACCGCAGCCTGTTCCGGCGGGCGCCTCCTTCATCCGATGAGCGATATAGCAATCACTGTCCCGGAACAAAGCACGCCAGAAACCGGAAACCCAGACCCCTATAATAGTCCCCGGATGGAAGACGGAGGCGGCATTTTCTGCATCCGAAATCCTGACTTTCATCGTGGGTGGAACGGAATCCGATATAAGACCGGGTTATCCGCCAGTAATGTAGATGCGAAAAAGCTTTCTATGAATGTGGCGACCGTACCGCCTGGTGCAGTCGCTTACGCGCATGTACATGTCGACTTCGAAGTGATGTTGTTCATCCTAAAGGGGAAGGTTAGGCATGAGTTTGGAGACAATCTAGAAAAGTCGATGGACAACGAGGCCGGGGACTTCATCTTCATCAAGCCGGGTATCCCTCATGAGGTAATCAACCTTAGTGATAGTGAACCCGTGATTGCTGTTGTAGCCCGCTCGGACGCTGACGAGTGGGAGAATATCGTAGACGTTCCGTCTAACCGGAGGCCTGACAAGTGAGTGGAAGAGTCGAAGCACTGTGGACCAAGAGAGCGCACAACGGTCCAATGGATCCGACTGAGGAATTGATATTGATTGAAGGAAAAGGAATAGGCTCCGACGCCAACTTCGGCCGTTCCAAGAGACAAGTGAGCGTGATCGAAAAGGAGGTCTTCGAAAGCATCATGAAGGATCTCCCAGAGGTGGAGCCATATATGCGCCGCGCAAACGTAATGGTGAGCGGCATTCGGCTAGAGAACACTAGTGGTCAGATCCTAACCTTGGGGGAAGTGAGAATACGATTGCACGGTGAGACACGTCCGTGCGAGCGGATGGACGCGCAGGTTCCGGGCCTCACCGCGGCTCTTGACCCGAACTGGAATGGAGGCGCGTACGGAGTAGTCCTGAATGACGGGCGGTTGTGTGTCGGCGATGAGGCCTCTATCGGTCCAGACTCAAGGGAATGACCGATACCCCATAGCTCGGCTATTCCCTAACCACCTCTCCTAGTAAACCAATCGAATCCCTAAGCTGCCTATCACTCAGATACGGAGCCGGACCAAACCGTAACACGTTCGCCCGGTAGTCGGTCCGCACTCCGCGGCCGAGTAATCCTTCGAACAAGCCTCCTGCATCCGCGCACTCTAGAGCAAGAAAACCACCACGCTCCTCCAAGGACACTTGCGACTTGAGTTGGGCTATCTCGGGATCTAGACCGAGGGCCAGAAACTCCTCGCATAGTATCCCTACTTGATGCTGACTAATCTGTCGGAGACGCTCCGCAGTAAGCCCTTGAGCACGAAAGAAGTCCATAACAGCTGCAGCTCTGTACTGTGAAGTCGGATCGTAAGTGGAGCCCGCGAAGCGAGCCGCACCAGCACCATATTGCACCTCACCCGGAATTTGCTCGTCCGCCAGCTCCGCAAATTCAGAAAACCAACCGGTCACTGCAGGTCGCATCCGACAACAAGGGGGCACCCGCAGGGCACAATTACCCTCCCCAAGCTGGAGATACTTGTAGCCACCACCCACTATAAACGCTCCCTCAATACCCTCCATTGGGAACGGAACGGCTCCTAGTGAGTGATACGAGTCCACTAAGAGCTCAGATCCATGCCGTGCGCACGCTTCGGCCACAAACGGGAGGTTAGGCACGATCAAACCAGTCCCAAACAGTACAGACGAAACCATAACACATGCCGTTCGATCATTTATCTCGGCCGCTATCCGCTCTGCCAGATCGCCCACCGGTTCTGCTGGCACTTTGACGATATCCAGACCGTACTCGGCCAGTCGATCAAGCTGACGGCGAATCGAATGGAACTCTCCGTCCGTGGTTACGATGCGAGGACGCTCCCTCAACGGGAGCGCTGACAAAAAGCGAACCACGAGCGCGTGCGTATTGGTATCTAGGGTTATATCCCCAGAACAATCGCTCATCAGAGCACGGTAGCCTTCCGCAACCTGCTCAACTTTCTCTGCCACCAAACTCCACTTCCCATCCACCATCTCCGCTGCATCGAGCCAGGCTTGTCTTTGTCCTTCTAACGCAACGTCTGGCCACGCCTGATGAGAGTGACCGGTTAGAAAAAGTCGGTTCGCTACGTCGAAATGAGTGTAGTGAGCCGAGAGCGGAGTCGGGTGTTCAAACCGACCAGACACGTCGTTCATATCTCAGAGCTGTGACCGGATCTCCCAAAGATCCGGGAAAAACGGGCGATTCAAGGTTGAGTGCAAATATGCGGAGCCGGCCGAACCACCAGTACCCTGCTTCGATCCTATGGTACGCTCAACCATCTTCACGTGCCGGTATCGCCACTCCTGAAAGCCCTCATCTAAATCCACTAGGCGTTCACAAAGCTCCACATTCCTCGGGTCGTTCTTGTACACAGCTACTAACACAGACTGAAGTTCCTTCGACGGTTCTATCGGTGAGGTGACATCTCGCGTCAGCTGACCTTCGGGCAGCTCATACCCTTGTCCCGCTAAGTATTCCAGAACTGAATCCCAAAGCGTCGGTGCTGACCACCGAACTTCGAGCATGTCTCTTGCACGAGACCCCTCTGGAAAGCGGTCGACGGAAGCCCGTGACTTTCTTCCGAGTATGAATTCCAGCGCTCGGAACTGATCGCTCTGGAATCCTGACGCTCTATCAAGGTGCTCCCGAAAGGTTAAGAACTCAGTCGGGGTCATAGTCTCCAGAACATCAAGCTGGTTAACAAGGACCTTCAGGATCGTCAGGACACGCTTCAGGGTGTGCTGCGCTCGCGAGGTATCACACTCCTGCAGCAACCTCTGACAGTAATCGACTTCGTGTAGCACGACCTTGAACCAGAGCTCATAAACTTGATGGATCACAATGAACAACATCTCATCATGCTCGACATCGTCCCGCGGCTCCTGCAGGCTTAGGAGTTCATCAATATTCAGATACTGCCCGTACGTCACAGCCTCAGACATAGGTCTCCTTAAGATGAGAACGGCCGAACAAAAACCTGATTACAAGTCATAATCACACGAGAACAAAAGTTGTGACTAAACCAGCGGACTTGAATATGCATGATAAAACTCAATTGTCTTCTTTCTGGATGCCAGGACGATCGATTTAAAATGAAAGATCCGGTGAAAAAGAAGCTTGCGGCGCTCAGCACAGAGATTGTGGAGTGCCACAGCTGTCCAAGACTCGTCTTCTGGCGCAAGGAAGTAGCAAAGACAAAGAGGGCCTCATTTCGTGATGAGACCTACTGGGGGCGGCCTGTTCCAGCCTTTGGAGATCCGACAGCTCGAATCCTAGTCATAGGACTCGCGCCAGCGGCCCACGGCGCAAATCGCACCGGTCGTATGTTCACTGGTGACCGATCCGGGGACTGGCTATATCGTGCTTTAAATCGAGCAGGCCTCGCAAACCAAACCAAGTCGGTAGCTCGTGATGATGGACTCGAATTAGATGACGTTTTCGTTACCGCGGCGGTGCGTTGCGCACCACCTGATAACAAACCCACGAACGAAGAACGCGACTCTTGCGCGCAGTGGCTTCACGCCGAGCTAGACTTACTCACCAATGTCCGTGTAATCGTAACCCTCGGCAATTTCGGCTACGTCCAGACGCTTCGCGTGCTCGCTGATCGCGGCCTCGCTGTGCCAAGACCGCGTATTCGCTTTGGCCATGGGGTGGAGATCCCGATAGAAAAAGGACCCATCCTTCTGTGCTCCTACCACCCTAGCCAGCAGAACACATTCACTGGAAAGCTCACCGAGCATATGTTCGATTCGATCTGGTCCAGGGCTCGGGTGCTAGCTAGACATCCTTTCGATACTTTTGATCCATGAATCGATTTAAGAGTCAGCGACTCATCTGCACCCCGGCGATCCTAATTCTTCTTGTTAGCTCTAGCACACTCCATGCTCAGCAGGTGGGGACTGTTCAGCTGATGGAGGTTACCATCGCCCAGGTGCACGAAGCTATGGTCGGCCACACGCTGACATCGAGACAACTCGTTGAGGCATACCTCAACCGAATCGAAGCATACGATCGAAATGGGCCCACTATAAACGCGATCATCATGACGAATCCGAGGGCCTTGGCTCGCGCCGATTCTCTGGACCGAGAACTCCGCAGGACCGGTCAGCTTACCGGCCCGCTTCACGGAATTCCTTTCATCGTGAAGGACAACTACGATACATACGATATGCCGACCACTGGTGGCTCAGCATCGCTCGCAGGCTCAATGGCAGCAGATGACTCATACCAAGTAAGGAAGATCCGGGAGGCCGGAGCAATCGTTCTCGCCAAGTCGAACCTCGCGGAATTCGCCTTCACAGCTCTCGAGACAGTGGGTTCGATACTGCCCGGCTGGACATTCAATCCCTATCAACTCAACAGAGTAACCGCGGGATCAAGCGGTGGAACAGCAGCGGCGGTAACAGCCAACATGGGGCTAATCGGATTAGGGACTGACACAGGAAACTCGATCCGTGGACCTTCGAGTCACAACGGGCTTGTCGGCATCAGGTCGACACAGGGCTTAACAAGCCGAGATGGTATAATGCCGCTCTACGCGCACAGAGACATCGGCGGGCCGATGGCCCGAACCGTGGAAGACGCCGTGAGAGTGTTCGACGTTATCGCAGGATCGGACCCAAATGACCCGGTCACAATAGAAGCTGATGATCGACGCGCTGATTCTTACATGGACTATCTGCAGTCGGACCTCGAGGGACTGCGGATAGGTGTCGTAGGTCAGATCGCCTACAAAGAAACTGCAGACACTGAAATCCTCATGCGGTTCACTGAGACGTTCTCAGTCCTAGAGCGTTTAGGTGCTACCGTGGTTCGGGGCTTCCATATAGAGAACCTAGATGAACTCCGTCTTGGTACCGGATGCTCACGCTTCCGATACGACATTGAGAATTACCTAGCGGATATACCGAATCCTCCCTTGCGTACGTTGAAGGAAATAGCCGAAAGCGGACGTGTATACAGGACGGTTCTGCCCACAGTCGAGCGGTTTCTCCAGTTCGAAGGCACACCTAATACCAACGAACAGTGCATCCGCGGTCGTGCCCAAGAAGATCTTTTTCGGGAAGGGCTCCGCTCAGCCATGGCAAAATACAACGTACAGGCGCTCATCTACCCAAGCTGGAGCAATCCACCACGGCTAGTTGGTGACATGAGCACACCACACGGGGACAACAGCCAATACCCTGCTCCCCCAACGGGCTTCCCAGCACTGACGGTCCCAATGGGATTCGTGCGAGATGGAACGCTCCCTGCAGGTCTTCAGGTTCTCGGAGACGCGTGGTCTGAACCGACGCTTATAAGGATTGCCTATGCATTCGAACAGGCTACCAATCACCGAAGGCCACCCCTAACAACACCAGCTCTCAGTAACTGACTCCAGATTGACTGACGTCCAGCGTGGTGCCCGGATAGCTGAATTGGAAGGCTATGAAACCTCACTTGCGGAGCCAACCTCCCAACACGAACGGATCGAAGCCTTAGACGTCCTCAGAGGTTTCGCACTACTCGGTATACTGACCATGAACATCGTCAGTTTTTCTATGCCCGGTATCGCTTATCTGGATCCCACTGCGTGGGGTGAATTCAGCGGTCTCAACCTGGGTGTTTGGGTGACTACCCATCTATTCGCCGAGCTGAAGTTCATGGCGATCTTTTCGATGCTTTTCGGAGCAGGCCTCGTTTTGATGTCCAACCGGAGGTCAGCACGTGGGGAGGAGACTACCGGCCTTCACCTGCGACGGATTTTCTGGCTTTTGGTGTTTGGGCTACTACACGCCCACTTGCTTTGGTCAGGGGATGTACTCGTATGGTACGCTCTTTGCGGCGCCGTTCTTTTCCCATTTAGAAATGCCAAGCCTCGCACGCTCATTAGCCTCGCCCTGGTTTCTTGGTCGATTGGCTCCCTTATACTGATAGCTGGAGCGCTCTCCTTCCCAAGCTGGCCACCCGAAGAGGCCGCGCAGCTCATAGCCGACCTGAAACCGCACTCAGAAATTCTTCTTGCTGAGGTCAATCACTACCGTGGTGGGTGGCTTGAACAGATGCACGTTCGTCTCCCGTCCGCTATCGAATCCGAAACTACGACCTTTGCTAACTGGGCTGCCTGGCGAGTGAGTGGGTTGATGCTGCTCGGCATGGCACTCTTCAAGCTAGGAATACTCACTGGACAAGCTGAATCAAGAACCTATAGGAGGATGATCAGCGCTGGCTTAGTGATCGGAATTCCATTGATTGGTCTAGGAATCCAGAGAAATTTCGTCTCCGCCTGGGCAGCCCCCGACTTCCTCTTTATCAACAGTCTCTTCAACTACTGGGGCAGCATCCCGGTCGCGCTCGGGTGGGTGGGTGTAGTAATGCTCACTCTTAAGAGCGGACTAGCGCTAGGTATAACCTCTCGACTCTCGGCCATCGGGCGGCTGGCCTTTTCGAACTATATCCTTCAAACGGTGATGTGTACCACAATTTTTTACGGGCATGGGCTGGGACTTTTTGGGAGCATAGACCGAAGTAGTCAGCTGTTGGTAGTCTTTGCCGTCTGGGGTTTCCAGCTATGGCTGTCACCACTGTGGCTACGCGCTTTTCGCTTCGGTCCGCTGGAATGGCTATGGCGCTCTCTCGTCTATATGAAGGTACAGCCGATGCGTAATCCAATCGTCCCCTGACCGCCACCGGCCGGCCTCCAGTGGTGCGGCCACAAAATGTCCGTGCTATCGTTTCGGTTTTAGCCCTCTGATCTGATCAAGAGTCAGCCACAATGGACAGACGCAACTTCGTAAAGACCTCAGCAGTCGGTGTGGCTGCTGCTGCTGCCCCATCAACTATCTCCGCCGCCAAAACTTCACCATCTCATTCGCCTTCAGCACCGTCTCTGAAACTTCGAAGCACACGTCCAGTATGCGTAGCCGATGTAAGTAGCATACGGTACAAGAACGGGGGGCCTGAGAGTGCGATCGAGCGAGCGTACCGCGGCATTACCGAAGGCGAAGACGTCCTCGACGCAATCGTAGCTGGCGTTAACATTCCCGAACTAGATCCGGACGAACGCGGAATCGGATTCGGTGGCCTACCGAACGCTGACGGTGTGGTTCAGCTCGACTCCTGTCTAATGCACGGACCAAACCGTTGGGCCGGTGGTGTCGCTGGTATCGAGGGGGTGAAGACGCCGTCATTGGTTGCAAAAGCAGTCGCCGAGCTGACAGATCATCACCTTATCGTTGGCGAGGGGGCCGCTAACTTCGCACGTCAGTTGGGCTTCGAGATTGAAGACGACTTGAACACCGACAGATCTCGCGAACTCTGGGTAGAGTGGAAGCGACGGATTGATCCGGGACACTGGCTGGACCCCGAAGAACGACTGAGTGGTCGGAGCCAAACGGGTGAGGAGACCGACCCGGACATGATCAGACGGAGACGAGGCAACGGATCTGGATGGCTCCGCGATAGAGATCACGAAGCCCGCCTTGAGCTATTTCAAGATGCGTCACTAGCTGCGGGGCTCTCCATGGTCGACGACGGCCTCATCGATGCAGATTCCTTCTGGGGAACTACAAGCCTAGAGGCTGTAAATCCGGGTGGAGACATATGCGGAGTTACTACAACAAGCGGGCTTTCTTGGAAGATACCCGGCAGAGCGGGCGATTCTCCGATCTTGGGCGCCGGGCAATACGTCGACAATAGCGTAGGGGCCGCAGGATCAACCGGACGCGGTGAAGCAAATCTATACAACTGTGCCTCATTCCTGATTGTTGAAAATATGCGTCGAGGGCTATCTCCCAAGGACGCCGGCATGTCCGCACTCGAGCGGATTCGGCAGAACACAGTGGAGGACCGCCTACTGAATCAGCGTGGGTTGCCCAACTTCGATGTTCGTTTCTTCATCCTTAACAAGGCGGGTGAATACGCAGGCGTCGCACTGTACGGATCAAATGAATCGATGTTTGCTGTCTGCGACGAGAATGGTGCGCGGGAGGAAGCATTAGAGGGGTTACTCGAAGGGTCGCCTAGGGACTGATAAAGCATCTGCGACAGCTTACCAAAGCACTACGGACAGTCTTAAAGAGGTGACGGCTTTCGCGCCACAACAACACCCACGGGACCCTCAGACCAGACACGAGCAGCCTCGAACCCGGCCGCTCTGAGCACTCCAAGCTCTTCCTTTAGAGGAAGGTACGTGTCCTCGCCTGCCCAAATATCAAAATGTGCCCAAGCTTGCTTCTCATTTATACCGCATGAGATCTGGTGTTGCGCCCAGAGGGCGTAGAGCTGGCGTGCCTCATTCTCATCCTCTGGCATGTTTATGTCCCCGTTCACCAGAACACCTCCGGGTCTGAGAGCATCGAATACTCGTTGGAAGAGCGCAGCCTTCTGTCCCAATGTCGGTATATGATGCAACGAGAGAGAAGCCGAGAATGCATCACAACACTCGAACGGGTCATCGTAAGAACCCAGCACTGGGCGCGCCCTATCCCCAAATCGAACTACCCGATTGGCACCTCGGTTGAGCATTTCCGGATCTATGTCGAGAAGCTCGACTACCCCCACCGTTCTATGTTCCAAAATCGCTTCTGCTAAGGCGCCTGTGCCCGAACCGATATCAATCACCCGTTCTGGGCTGATCTCCGCCACCGATTCAGCAGCTACCCGGATCATAGAGTCGTACCCCGGAATCCAGCGCCGAATTTTCTCGTCGTAATCATCGATCTCCAGACGGAGATGCTCACGCACAGAATGTGACATGGACAGCAACGTCGACTATGTCCTATGCAAAGTCAAAACGGTGATCAACAGTTCGTTATTGCCCACCTGGGTGAAGGCTCCTAGGCTCTTGTGCTCCTAGCGCCAATTTCGCTTAAAAGAGTCCATGACCTGTCTCTCGGGTTTAAGAAACGGTACCCATGAGACCTTGTCCTTGAAGGAGTCCGATAGCATGCACCATTCTCGCGCCGCTTTCTCAGCGATGCTACTCGCTAGCCTAGCGTTAACAGCACAACCCACGATCGCTCAGTCGCTCTCTGAGGAGACGCTGACAAATCTGGAATACAGAGAAATCGGCCCGACACGACAAAGTGGTCGTTTCGTGGACATTGCAGTGCCTAGCGATGATCCCCACACGTTCTACATAGCTACAGCGTCCGGCCACCTTTGGAAAACTACAAATCGAGGCATCACGTTCGACGTACTCTTCGACGATCAACCCGATGTATTCTCAATCGGGGCTATCGCCGTCTCTCCATCTGACTCGAATATCCTTTACCTCGGCTCAGGTGAAGCAAACAACTCGCGCTCCTCCTACTGGGGTAACGGCGTCTATAAATCGACGGATGCGGGTGAATCCTGGACAAACGTTGGGCTTCCGATGTCTCAGCATATAGGGCGTATAGTAGTTCACCCGACGGACCCGAACGTGGTGTACGTCGCCTCACTAGGACCACTATACTCAGCAGGTGGTGAGCGCGGCCTATACAAATCGACTGATGGAGGCCAAAGCTGGAAGCGTTCACTGAACCACCGTTCTGAGGGACAAGACATCGGTGTGGTGGACGTAGTCATGGATCCGACCGACCCAAACACTCTCTACGCAGCGACCTACGACAAGGTTCGCCTGCCGTGGACCTTCGACCTAGGTGGCCCAGGGAGCCGTCTTTTTAAGACCACGGACGGTGGCGAAAACTGGATCCAGATCGGACAGGGCCTCCCTGAAGGCATGCTGGGCCGGATCGGAGTAGATGTATACCATAGTGACCCAAATGTCTTGTACGTGACGATCGAAAACGCAAACAAGGAGGGTATGTCCGACGAGGAACGACGTCAGGAGCTCCTAGATCATAGGTCGTCTCGAGGAATGATCGGTGGTGAAGTTTACCGCTCCGAAAACGCAGGAATGAACTGGGAGAAAGTGAGTCCCGATAATCAGTCGATCGGTGGTGGTCCAGCCTACTACTACGGTCAAATCATCATCGATCCAAACGACGCCGATATCGTTCACGTGCTATCAGCTGCGTCATGGGGTACTTATGACGGCGGCGAAACGTGGGAGCGGCGTCCATACGGTTTCGGGGGAGACGATCACGCCCTCTGGATTAACCCAGACGATTCACGTCACATCATCCTTGGTTACGATCATGGTATGGGAATCTCCTACGATGGTGGTGAAAACTGGTACCACCCTGATTTCCAGTCGCTCGCGCAGTTCTACGCTGTCGGCGTAGATAACTCACGTCCCTACCGAGTCATGGGGGGGCTGCAGGACAACGGCTCGCACATGGCCTATCACACGAACCCAGCGGGCGGCCCGGTCTACTTCGAGCAATGGGAACGCGTCGGAGGCGGCGACGGGATGTACAACGAGATCGACTGGTGCGAAAACCGGCACCTCTACAACGAGTCTCAGTTCGGTCCCATCCGGCGTACAGACCTGTTGACCGGAGAAACAAAGGGTATCCGGTACAACGATCCTGAGATGCGATGGAACTGGAACGCTCCAATTCTAATCTCACCGCACGACTGCAACGTCATCTTTCACGCAGGCAACATGGTCCTCCGCTCAGAATTCCGTGGTGAGGCCTGGGAGGTCATTAGCCCTGACCTGACAAAAGACGATCCTGCCACACAGACCACAGGTAGAGGCGGAGACGGAAATATCCAGTACGGTACGATCACGACCTTTGACGAATCACCTCTCAAAGCGGGTGTCATCTGGGTCGGGACAGACGACGGGAATGTTCAGATCACTAAAGATGGAGGCGAGACATGGACCCTCTTGAACGAAAATATCCCAAACAATCCGGAATATTGGGTCAGTCGCGTCGAGGCGTCTCATCACGAATTGGGGACGGCGTATCTTACGTATACGGGCTACCGAAGAGACGACTTTCGACCCTTTGTGTATAAGACCACGGACTTCGGTGAAACCTGGACCGATATCTCGGCCAACCTTCCGAATGGCCCGGTCAACGTAATCCGTGAGCACCACATAAACCCGGACCTACTCTTCATTGGTACAGAATTTCAGGTCTGGGTTTCCAACACTGGTGGCGAGAACTGGACCAGCATGAAACTCGACATGCCGACGAGTCCCGTACACGACATAAAGATTCAGGAAAGAGACAATGATCTAGTCGTCGCTACTCATGGACGCGGCATTTATGTCACAGATATCGCCCCACTGTCAGCATTAACGCCGACGGTCATGGCTGAGGACGCTTTCTTCTTTACACCGGAACCTGAGATCCGATGGGTCGCTGTCGATAGGACTAACTACTCGTCATCGAACTTCGAAGGGGAAAGTGAAGCACCCGGGGCGTCCCTATTCTTCTACCTTCGCAGAGATGCCGAGGTGACGTTGACCATTTACCAGGGCCAGATCGCGATCTCCGAGATCGAGCATGAAGGAACAGCTGGAATCAATGTCGTTCAGTGGGACATGCTGAAAAAAATTGAGCGAAGCCAGGAAGAGCGAGACAGAATACGTGAACAACGTCAAACCCGGAGCGGCAGCGGTTTCGGTCGCCAGAACGGTGACACGACTCGCTTTGCGATAAGTGAAGCTACACCCGGTTCATACCGAGTTGTCCTAAGGGTCGACGACATGGAACTGGAAGAAGTGGTGACTATTCTCAAAGACGAATGGTGGCAGGAGCGAAGATAAATCCACCGACCAGGCTATCCACTAAGCCGCAATGCCAGATGCAGGTCTCCGGTTGCCCGTTCGTACATACGGACCCCACCTTGATCAATCGCAACACAACCCCCTGACGAGACTGATGATGAAGAACGTTCGCACGACACTCTTAGCTGCCTTGAGCATTGCCTTGGCCTCGCCCGCTGCTGGCCAACAAGTCCCATGGAGTCCCATGAATCGGGGCAGTGATAACATGGAGGTCCTAGGCCACCTACCCCTAGGTGCACAGTTGTCTGTAGCGGACATGGACCTGGAGCAGGAGATGGATCGCCCATACGCATATATCTCCCGAATGGTGTACGGTTGGGAAGGTCCTAAAGGAACAGATATCATCAGCCTTGAGGACCCCGAAAACCCTGAACTGATCTATGAGTGGCGCATCGAGAACCAGGACTTGCACCAGCGTACTGGTGGAATGGACGTCAAACACTTCAAGTGGAATGATCGGTACTACCTAGTTCAGTCACTCCAATTCGGTCAAGGAGGTCCAAACACCGACCTCGGTGCTGTAATTCTTGATGTAACAGACCTACCTGACGCATCCACGGTCCGTGAAGTAGCACGCATACGAGAGCCGGATATGCCCGGTGGTTTCCACAACATCTTTATCTACAAACATCAGAACGATCGGGTGTACCTATTTACGACAGCGAGGGCTCCTGGCGCACTCATCTACGACCTTGGAATGATTGTGGACGGAGATCTTGAAAATGCCCGTGTAGGAATGGTGCCAGTACCGGAATCTCCGATGGGGCGAGGCGCCGGCCGTGGCTATCATGACTTCTACGTCGGCTACCATCCAGACACTGGCGAAGATCGGTTCTACGGGGGAGGCACAGGCGGGTACTACATATACGACGTAACAGACCTCGAGAACCCGGAACTGCGTATCACGCTCACCGGCATAAGTGGAGTGAGCTACGGACACACATTCACGCCGAGTCCAGACGGACGGTACGTAATCGCTGAGACCGAGTATCAGTATGCTCCTCTCAGAATCTTTGATCTCCAACCGGCCCTAGAGGGAGAGGTCACCAATGTGAGATCACCAATCTCGGCATTCACAGCGGACTGGAGAAACCTCGTTCACAACCACGAAGTGCGTTGGCCATACGTCTTCGTCTCCGGCTACCTCGATGGTCTACAGATCTTCAACCTTCAGGACCCAAACAACCCTGTGACGGTCGGTTACTACGATACGTACATAGGCCCGACAGTCGACGGTAGACCTGCCATGTTCAACGGCGCGTTCGGCGTAGACGTTCGCAACGAGGACGGACTAATCGTGATCAGTGATATGTCTACCGGTGTGTGGACGTTCAAGATGGACGGATTCCAAGGCTGGAACGGTGAGCACTGGGGACAGCCAAATATCTCGTCGGCTCAGGACTGGGATAACCCGGTCGTCAAACGGCCGGTTAGTGAAGAGGACAACTAGAGAGCAACCTCTTTTTGACCTTAAAAACGGACTTCGGTCCTGAAGGAAAAAAGTGGCCTAGGCCCCTCTAGAAAAGGTCTAGGCCACTTTTTTACACTAGCAAGAACATGCTCTATCCGGAGCTCATCTGTTGGACAGTTCCGTTGAGTTTATCGGAATCATTAGATGCGCTCCCGCAGTACCCTCGTTCATCATCCATGGGGTGCCTCGACCAGCCAATGCGTTGTCTCTTTGCGACTCAGTCGGCATACCCAATTCAGTAGCAGTCGCCCCAGGAACCCTCAGAACCCAGAGGAGACGGATCCTGTCGTCCTCTCCATATAGCCGATATCCAAGTGAACCCATCGGCGTCGACGGGATGGCACCGTCCTCGACGGCCTTAGCTACAGATGCCGAAGCATCATCCTCGGAATATCCTTCAGCTAATAAACGGGCATTCATATCTCTACTCACCCAACCATCCTGATGGTAACAGCGAGTGAATCCGCTCTCGGGATCGTGAGGACGGCACTCTACAGTTGAGGTACCCTCCCGAAGAACAACTCTCTGCCCGGTAGACGCGTCGAAGGTCGAAACCGTAGCGACATTCTTCAAATCATCCGGTAACGGCAGTGTGGCCTGGGTAACAGGATCTGTGATCGTCTTTGCATCAATGAGCGGTGCAGTCGAGCCCGTATTCGAAAATTCTGTCCCGTTTATTGGGATCATTAGATGAGCTCCCGACGTCCCCTCCCGCATCATCCACGGAGTTCCTTGACCGGCCAGTGACTGATCGCGCTGGCTACCTGTAGGCATAGCGAGATCGGACGCCACCTGATCGGGCAAGACGACGACCCAGAGGTACTGTATCCGGTCGCCTTCGTCATAGGTGCGATACATCATCGAACCAATAGGTGATGGGGCCACACTCCCATCCATCTCAGCGGCAGTAATCCGCTCAGCAACTTCTTCTGACGACAAACCCTCAGCGACGAGCCTGGCGCGTAGATCCCGCCGAGCGGCCGTAGAGGTTGGGTAGCACCAAGTAAAGCCGTCGTCCGAACGCGGTTCGCATTCTACGTGATTGTCACCCTCGCGAAGGATCTCTCTTTCCCCTGAATCGGCGTTATAACGGTACACGGTTGCGTCGGCTCGCAGATCTTCTGGCAACGGACGCAGAGCCTCTGAAATCACAGGGTCTTGGTTCTGTGACGCCGACTGCCCACACGCCGCCAACATGACTACACCCAGAAGAAGAGTTAAAGCCTTTGGAAATTTGGGGATGCGTGCACTCATCGAATCTCCCCTTCATTATGGATGAAACGGATCGCCGGAGGGGTTAAGCCAACGACAACGGGAATGACATCTTAGCCACTGAGCTAGCGACGCGCTCCTCCTCATAGAAATCTTTAGGTGATGCCAACAACCCGCACCCGTAACAATGATTCTTGGGAGGAGTGAGCCTTGTATACATAGTCACAGAGGATCACTGCACGCCTTGTCGAGAAACACTGATAGATGTACGCTCGACTATGCTTCAGATACTAGCTCTCCTCGGCACGATTGGCGCCTTCGACTACTCCGTTACCAGTAGTCCAGCTGAAACCAAGGCTCACGAAATCATACCCACTCATATAGAGCTGTGTACAGTCGGACCTCAGTACTACGCATTTGAACTCGTAACGACCAAGAATATCCCGGGCACAGGGCTGGCCACAGGACAGGTACAAGCCTCTGTGTCAGGGAATTCACCGTTTTCGGTGCAACTCGCTCCGGACGGCAGTTACGCCTATGACCTGCACGTGTCCCTCCAGCGCATGAGGGCACCCTTGCAGGGGAATTTGGTCGCGTGGGTCACCACCACTGAAATTGATCGCATAGAGCGAATGGGCACTTTAGACGCGAACCTTCAAGCCAGTGGTAGAGTAAGCTGGAACAAGTACATCGTTGTGGTCACACTCGAATCCAGCGATGACCCACACCAAGAACAGTGGGCTGGTCCAATTGTCATGCGAGGTATGTCACGTAGCGGGATGATGCACACAATGGTTGGACACGGTGCACTCCAAGAAGAGAACTGCGCTGCCTACGGGTACGGCAACTAGGCAATACATGCACATACGTTCGATCCATAGAAAAAGCGTGCTCTTAGCAATCTACGCTCTTTTTTCAGTACCGAGCTTATCCAGCGGCCAGCATGAGGGGCACAATATGATGATGAGCGGCGGGTGGCGCATGGTTCCAATGGACATGAACATGCCAATGCTTCCTGGTCTTGAGGGCGCCGTTCCAGTGGTTGGACCTTTCATGCCCGGCACGATGATAGATCCAGCAACGCTTCCCGAGGCACGTCCTTCACTGGTAGTCCCATTGTCCAATATGGACACGCTTGACATCTCGGTTTCGATGGTCCGGCGGACAATCGCTGGGCATGAAATGATCATGTTTGGCTACAATGGTCAGTACCCTGGACCCCTCATTCAGGCTCCGCAGAACGCCACAATCATCGTTCGAGTAAAGAATGAGATCGAAATGCCGACTACCATCCATTGGCATGGGATCCGTATAGACAACCGATTCGACGGGGTTCCGGGGCTCACTCAAGAAGCGATAGGTCGCGACGAGACCTTTACCTATGAAGTCCGAGTCCCAGATGCCGGGATGTACTGGTACCACCCCCATGTGCGTGAGGACGTCCAACAGGATCTCGGACTGTACGGCAACCTTCTCGTCACCTCCCCGGATCCAAACTACTACGGTCCCGCTCATCGCGAAGAGATTTTCGTCCTAGACGATATCCTAATAGACGATCAAGGTGCCCTACCGTGGGGCGAAGAGTCGCCTACGCACGCGCTCATGGGCCGATTCGGAAACGTGATGATGGTCAATGGAAAGACCGACCACCAGATGGAAGTAAGACAAGGGGAAGTTGTAAGGTTTCACCTCACGAACGTTGCTAACTCGCGCACCTTCAACGTCACGTTCGGGAACGCGGCGATGAAGGTTGTTGCTTCCGATGTGAGTCGATTCGAGCGTGAGCAATTAGTGACTTCAATTGTTATTGCTCCCGCAGAACGTTACGTCGTTGACGTGCGCTTTGACAAACCGGGCGAGGTTGCGATAGCCAACACAATTCAGGCGATCAATCACTTTCGCGGGGAATTTTACCCGCACGTCGATACCCTTTCTCTCGTTACCGTATCTGATCAGAACGCCGACTCTGAAGTCAGCATGGCGTTTGAAACACTGCGTGAGCATTCCGATGTGGTGAGGGAAGTCAGGCCTTTGCGTGAGCACTTCGGACGCGAGCCCGACCACGAGTTAGTAACGACTGTGAGAGTGCAGAACCTGCATCAGTCAATCGTTCTATCCATGGAGTCCGACACTCTGTACGCAGCTCCCATGGAATGGAACGACGCGATGCCCATGATGAACTGGCTCTCTACTGCAGATGAGGTCACCTGGATTCTGGAAGACGTGACGACAGGAGCCCAGAATGATGAGATCGACTGGAGCTTTCAGGTCGGTGACATCGTGAAAATGCGGATCCATAACAAACCGGACTCATTCCACCCGATGAATCACCCGATCCATATTCACGGACAACGCTTTCTAGTGGCTTCTATCGATGGAGTGGAAAACCAAAACTTAGTTTGGAAAGACACCGCAATCTTGCCGGTCGGTTCCACCATGGACGTCCTTGTCGAGATGTCGAATCCAGGAGAATGGATGATGCACTGCCACATCGCCGAGCATCTTCATGCTGGGATGATGTTCTCCTTCACAGTGAACGATCAGGCCCCATGAAACCGGTCGCCCGGAAGTCACTTTTAAGTCTCACGGTCATAGTGACTGTGACGCTGGTATTCATGAGTTTGGACAGAAGACAAGAGCGCCAGCGCGTCGAAAATCAGATCAACTCACTCCGCAACGCAGTCAACAGATCTCGAATCACAGCAGACCGATGCCGGGAAGGGCTAGAGACCAGTCAAGGTGCCCTTCTCGAACTCGGGATTGTCATTGATTCCCTCAAAAGCATCATTGAACGCTACGAAACGATACCAGATCAGGGAACGGGTGCAGTAAGCTACGGGACTTATAGGTTAATCCTCGAAGAGCACAACGACTCAGTCGGCATATGGGAAGGACGTGAACTGCGCCTGCGAACAGCGGAACAAGCATGCCGCGCAGCGATCACCGATCATAATAAGCTGGCCGACTCGTTACAGTATATTCTGACCGAAGCCGGCATCATCACGAACTAACATTCAACAATAAAACAGCCTCCCAAGTTATGCACCTGGGAGGCTGCTCTTAGCTCGCTAGACCAACTGCAAGCATATGGCGCAGTGGCACTACATCTGTGGCAAGATAACCCGATCAATGACGTGGATGATCCCGTTGGTTGCCTCAATGTCGGTTGCCACAACACTAGCATCGTCCACCTTGACCATGCCGTCCACAACCTCAATCGCGACTGCCTGACCAGCGTAAGTCTCAGCCTCAGTCAGCGCGAGCACGTCAGCAGCCGCAACCTTCCCCGGGACAACGTGGTAAAGAAGCACTTTTTGAAGCGCTTCTTTGTCATCCAGGAGCGCCTGAAGATCAGCAGCCGGGATAGCAGCGAAGGCTTCATCGGTAGGCGCGAAGACTGTAAACGGCCCATCGCCCCGCAGTACGGAAACAAGGTCAGCAGCGGTGGCTGCCGCCAGAAGGGTCTCAAACCCGCCCGCAGCTTGGGCAACCGCTACGATGTCACCTTCCTGACCTTCTAGGTTCGTAGGAACGAGAGTGAAGGTGATCAGAGCTGTAATGAAGAGTTTTTTGAACATGTGATTTATGTGTTGTATAAGTAATGTTTAGATAAAACTCAAACATTATCCCGATATGTCAATCTTTTGTTCAATTTTTTGGTTTGACGGATCTTTGACAGGACTTAAATTGTGAGCATGACTGAATTTACTAAGCCCCGTCATCCAATCCGGGTTGTAGCACAACGCACGGGCCTCTCTACTCCGGTCCTTCGCGCATGGGAACGAAGGTACGGTGTTGTAACCCCTAGCCGGAGCAACGGTAGACAACGCCTATACTCGGACGCCGACATTCGACGTCTGCAGCTGCTAGCTGCTGCGGTAGATGGCGGCCGTAGTATCGGACTCATAGCGGACCTTGAACCTCCGCAACTCGAAGCTCTGATTGATGAAGATCGGCAGATGCCAATCCAGCCAGTCGGGGGCCGTGTTACTCCAGACACAGAGCGCGTGGCGCTCGCTCTGGACCACATAAAACAGATGCGCACCGACGCGCTAGAGCAACTTCTTATGCGGTCAGCGGTGGAAATGCGCCCGCACGAGCTAGTTGAAAGCCTAATGGTGCCGCTTCTTCAAGAGGTTGGGCGAGGCTGGCAGGCTGGCCGCATGCCGCCGAGCACAGAGCACGTTGCATCCGTTGCGATCAGACGCTTCTTGGAGTGGGTGTCGTCTACAAACCAAAAAGATCAGGCAGCTCCGCTCGCACTCACTGGCACACCTGCTGGTCAACAACACGAATTCGGAGCCTTGCTTGCTGGAGTCGTCGCCGCCTATGAAGGATGGCGTGTACGCTTCTTGGGACCAGATCTGCCAGCCCTAGAGATAGCTCGAGCAGCTCAAACAATGAACGCGCGTATGGTGGCACTATCAGCCGTGCATCCGAGACTAGATGCGAAAGGGGTCCACGAAGTTCTGGAACTCCGGCGCCTACTTCCGACGAACGTCAAGATTGTGATAGGCGGCGCAGGAGCTGAGCCACATCGAGACCGATGGCAGGAAGTAGGTATATTGAGTCCGTCAACATTCTCTGACTTCCGTGACAGCTTACAAATCTCCGAAAACAAAAGCTGAAACTCTCCAGCACCCTTTGCTGCCGTCTACTCTTCCGAAAAAGCTGCATCAAAAGCAGTACTAGATACGGGAAAGTCGACAGCTTTCACGAAGGCACACGCCTCTTCCGCACCGTGCTCCCTCGCCATTCCAGCATCCTCCCACTCAACTGAAAGCGGCCCACTATAGCCAATTCGGTTAAGCGCACGCACGATCTCCTCGAATGGAACTTTGCCGCGACCAAGACTTCGGAAATCCCAATTGCGGTCAACGTTACCGAATGGGAGATGCCCTCCAAACACTCCGGACAGACCTGAACGATTTGACCACCATACATCCTTCATGTGGACGTGATGGATACGCTCACCGAAACGGTTGATAAAGTCGACACAGTCCACTCCTTGGTACGCTAGATGGCTTGGATCATAGTTGAAACCAAAGGCCTCTCTATACTCGAGAGAGGCTAGTGCCCTCTCTGCCGTTATCGTATCGAAAGCTATCTCAGTCGGGTGAACCTCAAGTGCGAAACGGACATCCACCTCGTCAAACACGTCCAGAACTGGAGTCCATCGTCGAGCAAATTCCTCAAAGCCTTCCTCTATCCAGCGCTCGGGGACAGGCGGGAATGAATACAGAAGGGGCCATATAGAGCTCCCCGTAAAGCCGTTGACCACTCGCACTCCCAAGTTTGCTGCAGCTCTCGCTGTCAACTTCATCTCATCTGCGGCTCTCGCTCTGACCCCTTCCTCCGCACCGTCACCCCAAACATGCTCCGGGAGGATCGACTTGTGCCTCTCATCGATGTTATCGCATACAGCCTGCCCCACCAAGTGATTACTAACAGCGAACACTTCGAGCCCATGAGACCCGAGCATCTCGCGAAGAGCTACGCAATAATTCTCGTCCGAGGCGGCTCTCCCGACATCGAAGTGATCGCCCCAACACGCGAGTTCGAGTCCATCATAACCCCAAGTAGCAGCCTTCTTAGCTAACTGTGCTAAAGGCAAGTCGGCCCATTGGCCGGTAAAGAGTGTGACGGGACGTGTCTGTCCACTGCGATCGCTCCAGATACTCATGTTCTCTCACTCGACTTCGTTGAGCGTTTCCCCACCACCTTCACCCAAGCCTGCTCTCGATCACTTTCGACTGCTCGACATATAAAATCCACCCCCAGGGCTCCATCCTGAACCGTTGGGAAATCCGGAGTGACTCCCGCCGAGGAACCGGTGACAGCATCAACACCACGGATCGCAACAGCAGCCTCACGGTAGATGTTCGCAAAAGCCTCGATAAAGCCTTCCGGATGTCCACCAGGCAGACGTGTTGCTCTTATCGCATGAGGTCCGACATCACCTCCTCGAAAAAAAACGGTCTCAGTACCGCCCGAGTCGACCATTCGAAGTCGATCGGGATCCTCTTGACTCCAATGGAGCGCGGCGTGTGTGCCATACACCCTTAGGAGTAGATGATTTCGTTCTCCGGTTGCGATCTGAGAGACCAACATGACACCACGAGCGCCATCCTCTAGGTCCAGAAGTACAACCGCATCGTCTTCTAGTGCGCGACCTTCTACAACGGTGCCGAGATCGGCGAAAAGGCGCCGCACTTCAAGACCAGTGACGTAATGCATCAGATTGAACGCGTGCGTTCCAATATCTCCCAGAGCAGACGACGGACCTGCCTTTTCGGGGTCGCCACGCCACTCTGCCTGTTTATGGCCTTCTGCCTCCAGAAGCGTGCTTAACCATCCCTGAGAGTACTCAACCACAACTTTTCTTATAGAACCGAGCGCTCCAGTAGAAACTCGCTCACGCGCTTCTTTAATCATTGGGTAGCCCGTGTAGTTGTATGTGACCACAAACACGAGCCCGTGTTCTGTTGTCAGCCGCACTAGTTCATCCGCATCTTCCACGCTCGTAGTGAGTGGCTTGTCACAAATCACGTGGATACCAGCCTCGAGAAAGACCTTCGCTACCTCGTAGTGCAGGTGATTCGGGGTCACAATGACAACAGCTTCGATACCGTCTTCTCTAGCAGCCTCGGCTGAAGCCATCTCACGGAAGTCCGGATAGACCCGGTCACCGTCCAACCCTAGCTCTTTCCCTGCCTGACGCGACTTAGCAGGATCGGAAGAAAAGGACCCAGATACTAGCTCGTACCCTCCGTCGACTGCGGCTGCTGCCCGGTGGACCCCTCCAATAAACGCGCCCGGGCCACCGCCGACCATCCCATATCGAATCTGCGTCATTCGGAAGCCTCTATGCTTCTCGCTAGATATCCACCGGCCTTCCTATCTCGAAGGTAGAGAACGGAGAAGATCATCGTCAGCATTACGCAAAGTGGAACGATCCACCGGAACGAGACTTTACCGCCAATATTGTCCGCTGGCCCTAAAATTGCCTGAGCATCAGCTACTAGACCTAAATCGACGTCCGATGCGATAACTGCGCGTAAAGCATTCGATGTAGCCGGAGCAGGCAAGGCTCCTGAATCGGACTGCCATGCTCGAGCCACTTCTGTAATCGCTTCTGCGGCCGCCTGAGCATCCGGGCCAGAGTGGGCCGCTAGAATCGGCTCTGCCCGCTCAAACAGTCCGATCGTCTCAACAACCGGAAGTTCCTCATGAGCATAGCGATCAGCTATAGCGCCCATCTGCGGTGACGTGACCAAACCCACAGTCGCCATACCTACCGTACCCATGAGTCCCAAGCCCAGAGCTCCGGAACGTGGGACTCGTTCTGAGACGACACCAAGCATGGTCGGCCAGAAATAACAGACTCCGATCGCGAACACCGTAGCTGCCAAGAACGTCATAACTATGCCGCTTGCGTAGCTGAGTGAGAAAAGCCCCACACCAGAAATGACAGCTGATGCCAAGAGCAAGCCAGTCGGTGAGATACGGCTTACGACGTCACCTGCACGATAACGCATAATGGCCATCAATCCGTTGATCCAAACAAGCACTAGAATCCCCACCATCCCACCAGACTCCAAGACTGCGGGCACCCAGCGATTCGGCCCTAGTTCTACCGAAGCCGTCATGGCCATGGCTATCAGCAGTACCCACATGAGAGGAGTGGTAAATGATGCTCTAAACATTTCCCCCATAGTCACACCCGCCTCGACGCCTTCAGTGGGCGGGAAGTCCTCTCCCAGCAGTAGGATTCCATATGCGAAAGTGGGTATGAGTATCAGTCCAACCTTGATCTGCCACCCTGGAATGCCGCCCGAGTCGAGAGCAAACGCGGCCAGGCCTCCAATAACCACACCCCCCGGAAACCAGACGTGGAACTGATTCAGTTTCACCGTCTTGTTCTCCGGATAGAGTGCTGCAACCAGAGGGTTGCACGCCGCCTCAACCAAACCATTCGCCATTGCGATGATTAGGGCACCAGCAAAGAGTGTCGCAAAACCACCAGCGAAAATCATTGTCAAAGAGCCTAGCAGGTGGCCAAAAAACGAAAACCGTAGCAGAGACTTCATCCCGACGGAATCGGCAAGCGGAGCGAACGCCAATTGCGAGACGGCAAAGCCCCAAAGAGCTGCGCCACCGATCCAACCGACCTCTTCGTTAGTCAGCACGAATTCTCGCTTCAGAGCGAGCATGACCGCACCCACCGTCGCAAATGCAACCGATGTAGCGATCAGAGCAACACAACTTCCGAAAAAAAGGCGATCCGCGTTGACGCGCGGTTGAGGTACTTCTTTCATTATTCGGTGCCGATGGTAATGGGTGAGGGAATTATGCGAGTCCCAAATGCCTGAGGACATCAGGTGGTGGCGGATCCCACTGTGCTAGAGGGACATTGCCGATGTACTGCAGATCGTCCATACCGACCTGAGTCGTCCAGAAGGCGGTCGAGGTCAGATCACGGACACGGTCGAAAAATCTCGCGGCCTCCTCGTGGCCCGGAGCCGCCTCAGGTAAAAAGCAAATGTCATCACAAATCTTGGTTTGTTGTTCGGCTGAGAGATTCTGAAATCTCAACCCGTCACCAAAACGCTTCGCAGCTTGCTGATCCAACCAGACGAGGCCACCTCGGACCAGCACAAGATCATCCGAATTGCCGGCGTACGGAGCGCTGACCCACTCATCGATGAAATCCTGAGCACCGACCTCGCTCGCTGAGGGTGATCTGTCATCTGCTGGAATGACCAGATCGCACAGGATGGCTAGTGATTCCAGCTCGTCTGAGGTCAGTATGCGCTCCCAGGGCACAACTGGGTTAACGAGATCTGGATCCCACAGGGTGCCCGCCGCTTTGGGGGTGCTCATGAGCCTTGCGGCTGAAGCCGAGGTGGCGTCCGGGCTGCCCTCAGGAGCGCAAGAACCAAGTGAAGGAACAGAAGCAGCTACGATAGCCATCACCTTAATGGCCTGTCTTCGGTCCATCGGAATAGACCCTTCCAAACCGAGCTGATCGAGCACGGGGAGCTGAGTGGGCTCCTTCGCTTCGTCGTTCATCCTATACTGCCATGCGCGAGCTGTTCGACTATATAGTCCGATGCCCGCCAAGCTATAGCCATAATTGAGAGTGTAGGGTTCTTATCAGCATTCGACACAAAGCAACCACCATCTGTGACGAACAGGTTATCCACCTCCCAAGACTGACAGAACTGATTCAGAACCGAACTCTTCGAGTTGCTACCCATTATCACCCCGCCCACCTCGTGGATGATTTGCCCAGGACGCGCAATTGCATTTGCACCGTCATCCTGAACGGCGCTCAACACCTTTCCACCCATGGCCTCGATAATATCGCGAAAAGTATGCTGCATATGTCTCGCTTGGTTCAACTCATGTTCTGACCATTTCCAGTGAAACCGAAGAGTCGGGATTCCCCACTGATCAACTTCACTCGGGTTAATTTCACAGTAACAATCTTGGTTTGGGATCATCTCACCCCGACCATCGAAATACATGAACGAGCCGTAGTACCTTCGGCAATCTTCCTTGAAGGCCTGTCCATAAGAGCCCTTTGTCAGAGACTCTATCCCACCGAACGCGCCATAGCCCGGCATCCGACGCCCTCCTCCAAATTCGATATGGTATCCGCGTGCAAAGTCGAGCTGCCCGCGAGCCTGTTCCTGATACAGCCACCAGGGCATGTATAGGTGCATCCCAGATGCCCCGTCCGTGTTATGCGGCGGACAGTTCTCCAATACGGGTATCTGCCCTGACACGCCCGCTCCCACAGTGTCCATCACGTACTTGCCCACAAGCCCGGAACCGTTGGCAAGGCCATCCGGGAACGCTCCACTCTTTGAGTTTAGGAGTATTCGCGCAGATTCACATGCACTCGCCGCCACGACGACAACTCTAGCTCTCACGTGTTCGTCCAGCTTCGTCCTCTTGTCGATGTAGTGAACTCCAGTTGCACGACCGCGAGAATCCACTGTCACCTCGCGTACCATCGCGTCCGTTACAATGTCCAGATTCCCTGTGGCCAGTGCTGGAGGAAGAAGCACCGTTGGCGACTGAAAATTCGCCTTGATCGAGCAACCACGACCGCAATCTGTCGCGTAGAAGCAAGCGGCACGGGACCGCATGGATTCGGAGGTGACCCGTTGAGCCAACGAGTTGTTCGGCCATAGCGCCCGTGACAGTCGCTCGGCTTCCTGGCGCTGTGTCATGATCGCTAGGTGCGCGGGGATCACCGGGATATCGAGCTGGTCTCCGCACACTTTTTGCGTCAGAAGCTCGGTGGCCCTCGGAGCAGGCGGGGGCTGCAAGACACCCGGTGACGAGTTCGGCGTGTTTTCTAACCCTTCATTGGAACCGTACACGCCAATTAGCATCTCAGTCTTGTCATAGTATGGCGCTACGTCCTCGTAACTCATCGGCCAGTCAAAGCCGAGTCCGTCGCGAGAATGTGGTTTGTAGTCGTATTCTCCCATTCGCAGTGAGATGCGACCCCAGTGGTTTGTTCGACCCCCGAGCATCCTAGCCCGCCACCACATGAAATCCGCTCCGGATGCACTCGAATACGGTTCGCCTGGGACACGCCACCCTCCATCAACAGTGGCGTCGTAGAATCCAAAGGGTTTTTCCGGAGTGCCAGCCGCACGGAGGGGCGCATCTCTGGGCAACTGAAACATCGGCGTTTCAGTAACCGGATCGTAGTCCCGACCTGCTTCGAGCATCAGAACTCGAACACCGGAGCAAGCGAGCACGTATGCGCACATGCCTCCCGCCGCGCCCGATCCGACGACAATTACGTCGTACTCTTCTTCAGTCTTACCTCTCACTGCGCAAATTCTTGCATGAGGTAGTCGAAGCTGCGACGCACAGTCACAAGGGAATCTGCTGGATTGTCATGTTCGATGAAACTGTGTCGCAGTTCGTGAGCTTCGGCGGCTCGGAGTATTTTTTCGAAGTCGATGACACCATCCCCAACATCGACCATCGCACCTTTGGCTGAGCGGTCCTTGATATGGACACTCGTCACGCGGTCGGAGTAATGCCCGAGCCATTCCAAGGGCTCGTGGCCACCGTCAACGACCCAATAAATATCCATCTGCCAATCCACGAGAGAGCCCTCCGTTTCATCGAGCAACAGAGCCATCGGTATCACTCCATCCATAGCATCGAACTCGAACTCATGGTTATGGTAACCGAATCGAAAACCCATCCGCCGGGCTGCCTCTCCGGCACGGTTTAGGTCATCTGCAACCGCCCTATACCCATCAGGAGTTCGTACTTCCTCGGGAAGCCAAGGGATCACGATCATCTCGTGGCCCAGTTCAGCCGCATCGTCCAGGGTCCTTTGCCAGTCGCCACGAACCTCAGCAAAGTCTGTATGTCCAGACACCGCTCGCAGGCCAAACTCGTCAAGGAGACGGCGAAAGGAAGTCGCTGTCATTCCGTAAGTCCCGGCCAACTCGACCTCAATGCATCCTATATCCGCCAGAGTAGCCAGAGTCCCGGAGACATCCTCTGACATCGCATCACGTACGGTGTAGAGTTGGAGCCCCGGCCGGTTTATGGGCATAGCGTGGCTCAATCTACGTACAAAGGGGGCTGCACTGAGTGCAGCGACAAAGGACCTGCGATCCATCAGCGTATCTCCCTAACCTTGATGTTTCGGTACCAGACGGGATCCCCATGGTCCTGCAGGCCAATATGGCCCTCGGAGGCCTGCCCATAGGCTGGCCACTGGCTGAACTTGCTCGCTGCGACCAGTTCGGTCCACTCCGGCGAACGAATTACATACTCGACGACTTTTTCTCCGTTCAGCCAGTGTTCGATCTGGTCTTCGTTAACAACGATGCGGATATGATTCCACTCCCCTGCAGGGTGGACTACACCCCTTGGGGCGGGATGCAAACCATAATTCGCACCGGCACTCGTAAATGGGTTCTGGCCGTCTGTGTGTCGCTCATCGTCTAGCACCTGCATTTCAGGAGCGCTGTGATAGATGTTCTCTTCCCCTTGAGCCGCTAGGTAGAAGACACCGCTGTTCCCACCCTCCTCTACTCGAGAATCGAGGGAGAGCTCAAAATTTCGAAAAACCCCTTGTGTCATGATGTCTCCACCCGGTCCAACCCTCATAATTGCTCCGTCCCGCACCTCCCAACCGCCCGGCACACCTTCATGATCGTAAGCCCTCCACCCATTCAACGACCGTCCATCAAAGAGTAGTTCCCATCCCTCAGCTACGTCCTCTGAGGAGAGCTCATTGTGCGCCAAGCCTTTATCCTGGACGTTGGTTCCGGCGGCATCGGTCTGCCCAGCAACACACCCGGAAGACAAAAAGATCGTCAGGACGATAACAACCATTTGATCACATCGTTTCATCACAGACTCCAACCTTCACGATATTCTCGTGTAAGGAATCGATTAGCCTCCTCCGAGTTTGTAACCCTCATGGCCTCCGCATCGTAGTCTAACCGGACACCTTGACCCGTCCGCAAAGCGACAAGTCCAAGTAACATGACTTCGGTTAGCGGTGCTGCATACGAAAACGGACAGCTAGCTTCGCGGCCTTCCTTGCATGCGTTCGCCCAGTTCATTTCATGACTGTCCTCAATGCGATCGTAACGCCACGGAACTACCTCCGCTTCTTCATGGAGTGTTTCAGGAAAGAGGCGAGGATTTCGCCCATAAGTCTCATGCATAAGAAGTCCGCGCTCACCCACAAAGATCACACCACCCTCAGGCTCTAGTTCGACATCAACCGAGAGCAGTTCGGGGCGCTGAGGCATAAGGCCCCCGTCATACCAGTGCAGCGAAACCGGCGGCATCAGGCCACGACGCGGAAACTCATAGTGCACCTTCGTTGCCATCGGATACGATACCGGATCATCCGAAGTGCCGCCCCACGGTGTAGAAGTTGCCTCGATCGTTTCTGGGTAACCGAGGTTCAAAGCCCAGAAAGGGTGATCTATCAGGTGGGCACCCATATCACCTAGCGCGCCAACACCGAAATCGACCCAGCCTCTCCAGTGGAAGGGGTGGTATATCGGGTGGTATGGCACTTTCCGAGCTACAGGCCCCAAATACTGATCCCAGTCGAGATGACCGGGCACAGGAAAGTCACCAGACAAACCCCAGGCATGAGCCTCAGCAATGGAACCGGGCCACCAAGAGCGGTCCGGCGAACTGAGATCAAAATCGGCTGGCCTTTCTGTGGGACGAAGTAGCCCCTGTCCCCAGATTGGGCGATTAGTCCAAACGTGCACCTCCTGCACATTTCCTATCACCCCCGCCTGTACCCACTCATTTATGAGACGAGCATCGTCTGAAGAGTGGCCTTGGTTACCCATTTGCGTCACTACACCGGTTGAGCGAGCCAATCCTTGGAGAGCACGCGCTTCATGTACCGACCACGTTAGTGGCTTCTGCACGTACACGTGCTTGCCTTCCTTCATCGCTGCAGCCGCAATCACGGCATGTGTGTGATCGGGCGTCGCGATTAGCACGGCATCTATATCCTTCTGACGCTCGAGCATCTCGTCAAAACGAGTGTACTTGGTAGCACGCTCATATTGCTCCGCCCAACGGTGTCCTTTCTCACGAGGATTCCCATCTCCGTCAGTCATCCTCTCGCGGGCCTTTTCCATGACTAATTCAAGATCAACGTCACAAACAGCAACAATGTTTTCAGAGCCCAACTCCTGAGCATTCTCGGCGCCCATTCCGCCTGCACCCACTATGGCAACATTGAGTGTATCGCTTGGTGCTTGGTAGCCATGCCCACCGAGGATATGCCGAGGAACGACCATCCCTCCAAGCGCAATCTTTGACGTGGTCGAAACAAAGTTTCTACGGGTAACGTCTCCCACTACTCCTCCCGATCTTAAAATGAGATCGGAACAAACTAGGGTCAGCGCTGCGTTTCGCTAATGAATGTTGCCCATTTACCTCATCCCGAAATTGGCGCAACTGCAATGCAGTCCAGTTCGACGAGAGCGCCGAGAGCCAGTCCGCTTCCAGCGAGAGCCGCTCGTGCCGGCGGGTCGGATGTGAAATATTCAGCGTAGACCGCATTCATGGCTGCATAGTCTTCGATATCAGCTAGGAAGACCGTGCACTTAAGTAAGTCTTGAAGCGTTGCACCTGCAGCATCGAGGACGGCTTCGATGTTCTCCATCGTTTGTCGAGTCTCAGCTTCGATCCCACCCTCGACTACTCGCGGAGGGCTTTCACCCGGAACCGCGCCAAGCTGACCCGACAAAAAAATCAAATCCCCAGAACGAATTGCGAGCGAAAATATCGGCAAGCTAGCTACACCGTCGGGTTGAATGACCTGTCTCCGATTCTTCTCCTGGTCCTGCGTTTGTGTAGAGCCGCGATCAGTTCGCGGCTCGATCGTGCATCCAGAAATAAGAAAGCCAAGAGCCAGAAGTGCCGTGAAGCCTTTACGGAGGTGCATGTCATATTCTCCTTCAGTGAGCAGCGGCCGATTATGGCAAGGTCGTCGTATGCGCCGGGCCACGCTATAGTCCCGACCATGATGAATAGAAGACAATTCACTCGACTGACATCCGTGGCCGCCGCGGGAGCTTGGCTACGCAAGACAAACCCCCTGAGATTCACATACTCCACCCGCAAAACAGAGCGGTCTGAGCGCCTTTCAGCAGATCCTCAGAGACTAGGGGAACGAATCCAGACTCTCGCGACATTCGGAGCGAATGAAGCCGGAGGGATAGACAGAGTTGCCTTTAGCGACGCCAATATAGAGGCGCTGGACTGGTGTGCTGGCCACCTGCGAAGCGCAGACTTCAGAGTCGAGCGTGACCTGGTTGGGAACCTCGTAGCCCGCAAAGTGGGCAGTGACGCGTCACTGAATCCGATCATGTTCGGCTCACATATCGATTCAGTGCCGGGAGGTGGAAATTACGATGGTCAGGTTGGCTCAATGGGTGCGATGGAAATCGCTACAGTCTTAGCCGATGCTGGACACATGACACGGCACCCCTTGGAACTCGTTTTCTTCACAAACGAAGAAGGAGGTAAAACAGGGAGCCGCGCCCTAGTCGGAGAAGTCGCGCCATTTGAACTGGATATCGAAACAGCGTCAGGATACACGATCCGAGAAGGTCTGCGTCGCCTGGGGGGCAACCCCGATCGCCTAGCCGATGCCCAGCGAGACCCTGATTCACTCGGCGCGTTTCTCGAACTCCATGTCGAGCAGGGTGCTGTGCTCGATCAAGATGATATAGATATAGGGGTGGTTGAAGGCATCGTGGGAATTACCAGGTGGACAGTTGCGGTCGAGGGTATGACGAACCATGCAGGCACGACGCCAATGGATCGCCGACAAGACGCTATGGTCGGTGCAGCCCGGTTTATAACAGCCGTTCATCGAGTAGCGAGAGACACGAAAGGCCGCCAAGTAGCGACCGTCGGGCGCCTCGAAGCAGAGCCAGGCGCACCGAACGTAATCCCGGGTCGCGTCGTACTGACACTTGAGATCCGTGACCTAACCATGGACGGCATTCAAAGCACCTTCGAAGCAATCCGCGCTCGATCCGCTGATATCTCAGAGGCGAGCGGGGTGACATTTTCTTTCAGACAATTTTACATCAGCCGCGCCGCTCCAACTGATCTTCGTCTGCGAGACATGATCGAACAAAGCGCGCAGGACCGTAATCTCTCATCTATACGGATGCCCTCAGGAGCTGGGCACGACGCGCAGAGCATCGCCCTGCTGTGCCCCGTTGGAATGATCTTCGTGCCTTCCGTACGTGGGATCAGTCACGCGCCTGAAGAACGCACGGAAGCCACGGATATCGTCAATGGCACGAATGTCCTGCTCGACACCTTGCTGGCGATCGACGAAAGCACGTGAAAATTCCGGACATCAATGAGGGGAAAACATTGACGACTCTTACGAACCGGGTGTAGAAACCAGATCGAAGAATCACATCAGATCTTCAGCAGAGCGGCCTTTGGGTCGTTCACACGCTGAAGTAAACAGGCACCCACTACGAAGAGAACGCTGATCGACATAACCGAAAACTTCTGATTCCCACCGGTCATAAGCGCAACCTGACCGAAAATCAGAGGTCCGATGACCGACGACGACTTACCGCACAACGCATAGAAGCCGAACATCTCAGACTCCCGTCCATCCGGGATGAGGCTCGCCATAAATGCACGACTGGCGGCCTGAATCGAGCCGAGTCCGAAGCCTGCCAATAGCCCGAGCACGGCGAACGCCTCTTTGGACTCGACGAAGAAGATCCCGATTGCGATCGCGATCCAGAGCCCAAGCACGCCAGTCACGACTTTCTTGGGGCCAAGATAGTCCGTTGGTTTTGCTAAGAGGAAGGCGCCGATGAGCGCCGCTACCTGGATGGCTAAATACAGATAGATCAACTCTTCCTGTTCATACCCGAACGTATTCGAAGCAAGAGTACTCGACATGTAAATCGCTGTAAGCACTCCGTCAATGTAAAAGAAGTATGCGAGCAGATAACGCCGCATCTCGGTATGAGCCATCACCTCACCCCAGAGCTCTCGGAAGCCGGTCAGGCCCCATACCGCAGCCTGAGGTACCGTCATCGAGCCATTTCCATCCTTCGGCAGGTACAGGAAGGTCGGGATAGAGAAAACGAGGAACATGCCCGCGACCATAATCCACACGATCTGGATGTTGGACGTGGCATACTGAAGCGCCATCACCAGTCCGAGAGCGGAGCCGGCGTATCCGACACCAAAACCCAAACCCGAGACCCACCCCTGTTTTTCCTGCGGGACTATCTCGGGCAAATAAGCGTTATAGAAGACCAAGCAGGCTTCGAAGCCGACGTTGGCGATCAGAAATAGAATGAAGCCATAGAGTAGCATCCCCGGCTCAAGCGTCGTGAAGAGTGCAACGCCTGTGATGCACATGGCGACGAAGACCGCCATGAAGCGCTTTCTGACACCCGCTCGGTCGGCAATGGCTCCAAGAACCGGTGCACTCAGAGCCACGATTAAAGCCGAGAGCGAAACAGCCCGTCCCCACAATGCGTCACCCTCGCCCACCTCGTTCCCAACAATCGTTTCGATGAAGTAAATCTGGAAGACAACGGATACGATCACCGCCGGGTAAACCGAGTTGGCGAAGTCGAACAACGCCCACGCACCTACCTGCTTCTTGTTCATGCAGTACTCCCCTGATGAATTCAACGCCACGGTAGCACAGAGAGCCCCCCGTTGCATCCCCGCCGTTGCGAGGCGAATCTCAGCCGACTCTTGAACCCCGACACCATATCGGCATGAACAGACTCGCTGGAAAACGCGTCCTGATAACAGGCGCGTCAGCAGGAATAGGTGAATCCTGCTCACGATACTTCGCAAGGCAGGGTTCGAACCTGTTACTGTCGGCACGCCGGCTCGATAGGATTGACAGCCTCGCCTCATCCCTGACCGAAGACCACGGAGTCGATGTGCACACGGCGAAGCTGGACGTCACTGACCGCGACGCCGTGGGAGCCTACGTCGACACACTCGTCCAAGAAGGCCTCATTCCGGATGTGCTGGTCAACAACGCAGGAAAAGCCAAAGGCCTAGACAAGCTCCAAGATGGAGACCTTAACCATTGGGATGAGATGATCGATACCAATGTTAAAGGTCTACTTTACGTTACCAGGGCGATTCTCCCGCATATGATCGAACGTGACCATGGGCACGTGATCAACATCGGATCAATCGCTGGCCGTTGGGTCTATCCGAAAGGCGCAGTCTACAACGCCACGAAGTTTGCTGTTCGGGCACTAAGTGAAGCTATGAATATCGACCTGCTCGGGACCAACATACGGGTTTCTAGCGTTGATCCCGGCTTGGCCGAAACGGAGTTCAGCGAAGTTCGGTTCGATGGAGACTCAGACCGGGCCACGTCAGTTTACTCGGACACAGTCCCGCTGAAAGCTGAAGACGTCGCGGATGCCGTGATATACGTAGCTAACGCTCCGCCCCATGTAGACATCTTCAATCTTGTAATGATGCCGACCGTCCAACGCTACCCGGGCTATATGCAGCGAAAGAGCGGTTGAGGCGCTCCGGAGAAACAAACCGTCTCGAGACCTACACTATCGTCTTCACCCTCTGGCTCTTGGTCTTTTCTTCAGCTAGCCAGACGATGATCCTGTCACCGATCCTCCCGCGTATCGGTGACGAGCTAGCTATCCCAGATGCGCTGTTGGGCACACTCGTGTCAGTGTACTCAATCATGGTGGGGGTATTTGCGATCCTTGCTGGCCCGGTCTCGGACAAAGTTGGGCGGCGACAGATTCTTATATTGGGCTGCACGTCGATGGCGGCCGCACTTTTTATGCACGGTTTTGTGACCGGATATTACTCATTCATAACGGTTCGGATTTTCGCGGGGTGCGCGGGGGGCATGCTCAGCGGAGCAGCAGTTTCATACATAGGAGACTACTTCCCCTACGAGCGCCGTGGATGGGCCACTGGTTGGGTGATGAGTGGATCAGCATTCGGTCAGATTTTTGGAATACCCATGGGTATTTTGATGGCGGATCGATGGGGATTCCGCTCGCCGTTCTACCTGTTCGCAATAACCATGGGGCTGACCGTTATCCTGCTTTTTCTCCGTGTCCCGCAACCTAACGTTCTGCGAACTAAACACCGGCTATCCGTAAGCAAAGCAGCGGCTGATTACATGGCCATGCTTCAGCGTCCCGACATCGCATGGGCTGCTGGCGCTTACTTTATGATGTTTCTTGGAGTCTCGATCTTTGTGATCTACCTCCCCACCTGGCTTGAGCGCTCGGTCGGACTAACGGGCGACCAAATCGCACTGATGTTCGTGGTCGGCGGCGTCGCAAACGTGCTCACGGGACCAAACGCCGGGAAACTATCCGACAAGATCGGCCGCAAGGGAATTATTCTGATGTCGTGCGTCGGTCTCTCAATCCTCATGTTCCTGACGACTCAGTTTATAACGGGTCCCGTTGCCGCATATGTGTTTTTCTTCTTTACGATGATCCTGGTCGCAATGCGCATCAGTCCATTTTCAGCCCTGTTGACCGCGCTAGTGTCAGACGAGCGGCGAGGTTCCCTAATGAGCCTAACAGTTGCACTCGGCCAAGTCGGTTTCGCACTTGGCGGAGCTGTCGCAGGGCCACTCTACGCTGACATCGGCTATGGATCAAATACCGTACTCAGTGCAGCGTTCGTCTTGATTATGGGTCTGATAGTCTGGTTCTTCGTACCTGAACCGTCACGTGAGTCCGACTAATCACCTATCTATAAAACCTGCAAAGATCCGGAAGTTCTCAAACGACAAGAAACAAATCAGCTTAGGGTGTAGTGCTTGCTGGCTAGCTTAAACAGCTATGACTCGCTTGCGTCGGACTGCTAAAACCCGCGAGTTTAAATGTCTTCAGGAACGTTCTGAGGCCTTATTCGTGGAGCCCTGAGAAGAGCCGTGCATTTAGATTTTGAGCGCGACATCGTTGAGATCCAGGCGCAGATCGATAAGCTCCTGGACCTCGCCGAAAGGCGAGACATAGACGTGTCTAATGAAGTGTCGGTCCTTAGAGGCAAGCTCCAAGAGCTCAAGGTGCGAACCTACGCCAACCTCACGCCTATGGAGCAGGTGCAGGTAGCGCGACACCCGCAACGCCCATACACCCTCGACTACATCAGCCGGATCTTTAGAGACTGGGTAGAGCTACACGGTGATCGAGGGTACCGAGATGACGAAGCGATAGTTGGCGGTTGGGCAAGACTCGGAGACCGATCAGTCATGATCATCGGCCAGCAAAAAGGTCGGGACATGAAAGAAAATCTGCGACGAAACTTTGGAATGCCCCACCCCGAAGGCTATCGAAAAGCGCTGCGGCTTCTAAAGCAGGCGGAAAAATTCGGCCGACCGGTCATAAGTTTCATTGACACGCCGGGAGCCTATCCAGGACTCGGTTCAGAAGAACGCGGAATCGGAGAAGCGATTGCCTTCAATCTCCGTGAGATGTCTCGCCTGACAGTACCAATCGTCTCAATAGTAATTGGTGAAGGCATGTCAGGTGGCGCCCTCGGGATCGGTGTAACCGATCGAATTCTGATGCTCGAGCATGCAATCTACTCCGTCATTTCACCAGAAGGCTGTGCAGCAATCCTTTGGCGTTCGGCAGAGCATAAGGAGAAGGCTGCTAAAGCCCTAAAGTTGACCGCCAAGGATCTCCACGAGATGGGTATCTGCGACGAAATCGTGCCAGAACCACCCGGTGGCGCTCACGAGGACTGGGACATGACAGCTAAGGCTTTAGAAGAGGCTCTTGAGCGAACTCTACCAGCGCTTGAAAAACTCTCTATAAGCAAACTGCAAGCGCAGCGCTGGGCCAAGTACGGGGCAATAGGCGCATGGCGCGAGGACTGAGCGAGGGCTTGAGGTTGAGCACGAGCGAGCGCCGGTTCCTGACCACCCCTATCTACTACGCGTCGGGGGAACCACACATTGGCCATGCATACACCACGATCCTGACGGACGTACTCGCTCGCTTCCATCGCCAGGATGGCAAGGACGTCTTCTTCCTCACCGGCACTGACGAGCACGGACAGAAGATTCAGGATGAAGCTGAGAAGCGAGGTGTCGAGCCAATTGAGCTCTGCAACGTAATGGCGGAGCGCTTCAAACAAGCGTGGGACAGGCTCGGCATCTCATACGACCGATTCATCCGTACGACAGAAGACCAGCATAAGGCGATCGTTACAGCATTCCTGCAACGACTCTGGGATCGCGATCAGATCTATGAAGGAACATATTCAGGCTGGTATTGCGTCTCTGACGAGCGTTACTGGACTGAGAAAGACCTTGGAGAAGATCACACCTGTCCGATTTGCGGCCGAGAAGTCACCTACGTTGAAGAGAAAAACTATTTCTTCAAAATGAGCGCGTGGCAGGATGCACTCGTTAAACAAATTCAAGACGACCCAGACTGGATTGTCCCAGAGATCCGCAAAAACGAAATAATCAGCTTTCTGAAACAACCGCTCGGAGACCTCTCTATATCGCGTCCAAAATCGCGGCTATCGTGGGGGATCGATCTACCCTTCGACCGAGATCATGTAGCATACGTGTGGGTCGATGCGTTAATCAATTACCTCACCGCTTCAGGTGCGATCGACCCCAGCAGGGCAGACGGCGAACAGGGTTTTGAGGATGTAACACTCTCTTGGTGGCCCGCAGACATGCACCTAGTAGGTAAAGATATCCTTACCACACATTCCGTGTATTGGCCGACGCTGCTCATGGGTGTCGGGCTACCCGTCCCCCGACAAATTCTCGCTCATGGATGGTGGGTTGTAGAAGAGACGAAAATGTCAAAATCGCTCGGTAATGTCGTGGACCCACTCATGCTAAGAGATACGTTCGGCACGGATGCGGTTCGTTGGTACCTCATGCGGGAGATGCCCACAGGTGCCGACGCTTCGTATACGCCGGAACGGTTCTTAGCACGTTATGATGAACTCGCCAACGTGCTGGGTAATCTGGTAAGCCGATCCACGTCGATGATTAACAAATATCGAGATGGGCTCGTGCCCGAAGCAGCTTCTAACGGACTCGACGCTGAAGTTGATTACGCACTCGAATCAGCACGCTCGGCAATAGAGAGACTTAAGGTGCATGACGCGTTTGCTGCCGCGATGGACTTGGCTCGAGCCGCTAATGTCTACATCGAAGAGCGTAAGCCTTGGGCACAAGCAAAAGATCCTGAGCTTGCTAGCGAGCTTGACGAAACGCTCGCGACGCTAGCGCGAGTCTTGGTCGTGCTCTGCGCATTGTTCCAGCCAGTGGCGACCGAGAAGATGTATGAACTCGCGGGGCGCTTGGGACTAGATCAAGTTCCAACCTTAGAAAAGGCAGTGGCAGAGGATATGACTGGTAAAAAGATGTCGACAGGAGACCCTCTCTTCCCAAGAGTGAATCCAGAGTTGATGGATAAGACGACTTGATCCCAACATCGGCCACCTTCAAACAATGCAGTGTCAGCTCGCTTGACCACGCTTTTCAGTGACAAGTAACTTTCCCGTCGGAGTCTGTCGGTCTCGGGTCCACATCTGCCCCGTTGAGCGTAGGACTGAATCACGCGCTCACGGAATGTGAGGGAGAACTGTGGCTCAAGACAAATGGACCCTTCTCGTTATGCGAGGACTGGACCAACCGGCCAAACAATACTCGCTTTCTCCACTCCTGAGGAAGCTGACGGTGGCAGTAGGTGTGACCTCGGCCGCAGTCGTAGTTCTGAGTGCTACTGTCATCGGTTTCGGCATACTCAATCAGTCGCAGTTACTAGACACAGAGGAACGCAATAGCACACTCGAAGCCGGGTTGGCTCAGCTCCAGGCGCAGATTGCGAATCTCGAAGCTACACTAGACCGAGTCGCTGAAGACGATGCCCACTTCCGCAGTCTGGCTGGACTAGAGACCATCAGCCCTGAAGTCATGGAGGTTGGTGTGGGCGGCCCAGGTATAGGGACGCCAGAATCCTTGCCCTTCTCGGAAACAGACTCTGAGACTGCGATGCGGATCTACTCCGCTGTTCACGATCTAAGTGAACTGGAGAGGCGTGCTAAGCTGCTCTCCGAGAGCCTGACCGAAGCTACAGACTCGGTTCGTAACCACAGAGAGCTACTCGAGTCGACACCATCAATCCTCCCAACAGAGGGTTGGATCAGCAGTGGGTTCTCTGAATCGCGAGTGCACCCACTTCATCATTTGCCGATGCCTCATTTAGGCATTGATATTTCTGCGCCAGCTGGTACTCCGATAGTGGCTGCCGCAAAGGGTCGCGTGACTAGATCAAGTTGGGTCGTAGGATACGGACTCACCATAGAAATCGACCACGGTTTCGGGTACACAACGCTCTACAGCCATGCTTCGGAGTTGGTCGTTCAGGCCGGTGAGACCGTAACGCGAGGGCAAGTTATCGCTAAGGTCGGAAGCACTGGGACCGCTACTGCACCGAACCTTCACTACGAGGTGAAGGTTGATGGAATCGCGCAGGACCCGTACCGCTTTATCCTGCCAAACATCAGTCGGAACTGATTGTGGATGAAGTGTTACTGAAGGTTCGAGAATCATCGCGATGATTTTCCTAGCGCCTTTGAAAGGTTGATCGCCCTTTTTACGGTCACTAGCTTCGAGACTTCAGATTCATGTTAATACGATCGACGGAGACAGTTTCATGAGAAGGTCCATCCCGTTTGCCCTCATCCTCGCCGCAGCCGCCTGCGGTCCGGCCGAGGTCGTAGTAACAATGGAGATCGACGTTCCAAACCCCGATGCCGAAGGCACAATGCAGCTTGCCCTCTCAGATATCGAGGTGCAGCTGATTCCTTTCGACCGCGACGTCGTCTTTGATTCGATGGCGACTGCATACGGGACACCGGAGCCAGAGGTGCCGCAGGACCTCATCGAACAACGTGCCGAAGTCCAAGCAGCTCAGGCAGAATGGGACGCGGCTACTCGCCGTTGGGCGACGATTCGCGATACCCTACAGAAACTGAGTGGCGTGCTTGAGACGCTGAATCGTGGGTCTGGTGACTACGTCGTCTTGTTCCGCGAGTTCAACGACTGGGACAGTCAGCTCGGTGCTGCTGAGCGAGCGCAAGAACGCACGTTTGCTGCATTCGACGCTTTACAGCAGGGTACAATCCGTGCGTCGGATTCAGTAAGGGTTTTGCAGGACAACTGGGCAGACGACGCATTTGCAGGTGTTGGAACCGTTTTCGCTGAGAAGCAGAGCGCACTTGGATTGGACTGGGTCATGGACACAACGGATGCTAGTGGCGTAGCCCGGGGTGGCCTAATGGTGAAACCAGGACAGTACTGGATCTATGCTCGCTACGAGCAGGCCTATACGGAACTGTACTGGAATGTTCCAATCACAGTGGAAGGAGGAGAGCCTCTGACCGTTTCGCTCACGCGCTCTAACGCGCAGGAGCGTATCAAGCTCTAGCTCGCAGTCGGATTTAGATCTAGCAACCTTCAAGCTATATGAACCGCCCGGGCGCACACTGCATCCGGGCGGCTTTCTTTTAGGCCTCCGCACGGTATCCTTCCCAGATTGACAAGCGCTCCCACTACAGTCCGGGGTCCGAGTTCTGGACATCGGATTATCTGCTTTACACATGACCAAGAGCCCTAGCCCCGCATTCGAGATCGACGAGCACTCAATCGGCTGGATTATATTCGACGATCCAGAACGGTCTGTTAATGTGCTCTCCGAGTCGGTTATGCGGCGACTTGCAGAAGCCACCGATGAAGCCTTGCGCGCATGCCAAGAAGCACGTGTGCGAGCCGTGGTCATTCGAGGTAAAGATGATTCATTCATTGCTGGCGCAGACATCAACTTGATCGGTTCCACCGAAGACCCTGAGATTGCTAAGGAATCCATCGAACTCGGGCAGGAGATCTTCTCCGGCATTTCGAGTCTACCCGTCCCCACCATAGCTGCGGTGCATGGGGCCTGTGTGGGGGGAGGGGTGGAGCTGTCACTCGCTTGTGATCATCGGGTGCTATCCAGCTCCCATCACACCACAATGAGCCTGCCAGAAGTCCAGCTTGGTATTCTCCCGGCCTGGGGAGGGACCACACGGCTTACCCGCCTTATAGGGCTGAGGGCTGCACTCGATATGCTGCTCTCAGGTAGAAAGGTCTCACCCACAGAAGCAAAGGCCATAGGATTGGCATCGGCGATCATCCCAGCGGCGACCTTTCACACCTCAGTAAAGGGATTCGCACAAACTATCCTCAGTAACAAGAGAGGATCCCGTGCCAAGAAACGTCCTGGCCTCGGAAAGCTCCTTGATGCTACGCCTCTTGGAAGAAGCATTGTCCTGAGAATGGCGAGAAAGAAGGTCACCAAACGTCTCGGAGAACAATATCCGGCGCCCTTAGCGATTTTAGACGTTTTGACCAGGACTATGGGAAAATCTGTCGCGGAAGGGCTCTCAGCTGAAGCAAGTCACGCGGCCACCCTTCTGGTAAGCCCGGTCTGCAAGAACCTTGTACACGTATTCCATCTGCGTCAGATGTCCAAGAAGGGTACGGGACTACCGGTAGATTCAGCAGCAGAGCCGAGTGCTGTCTCGAAGATCGGTGTTCTCGGCGCTGGAGTCATGGGGGGTGGAATTGCACAACTTGCAGCATCCCGAGGGCTAGTGACCTGGATGAAAGACATCGAACACGCAGCGGTCACAAGAGGACTCCAACACGCTCGGAGCCTGATAAGAAAAAAAGTGGCTAGGCACCGAATGACCACTAGAGAAGCACGCCAGGCGATGGACCGTATCTCAGGGGGCATTGCCTATCACGGTCTTTCAGGTTCCGATATCGTCGTCGAAGCTATCGTCGAAAAAAAAGAGCTGAAGAAAGCGGCCATCTCCGAGCTAGAGGAATACCTGTCGGATGACTGCGTAATCGCAACAAACACCTCATCTCTATCCGTCAAAGAGATCGCGACTGCACTCCAGCAGCCACAGCGGTTTTGTGGCATGCATTTTTTCAACCCAGTACACCGAATGCCTCTTGTTGAGGTGATCCGCGCTCCCGAAACATCGGACGCTGCAATCGCCACGACATACAAGCTCGCTCTCAATCTCGGCAAGGTTCCAGTCGTAGTAAGTGACGGTCCCGGATTCCTAGTTAACCGAATCCTAGGACCGTACATGAACGAAGCAGGATTCTTACTGTCCGACGGTGCTTCAATCAAGATGATTGATAGCTCAGCGAAGCGCTTCGGCATGCCTATGGGACCACTTCGCCTCTTAGACGAAGTTGGGATTGATATCGCAACCCACGCAGGGTCATCGCTCTATCAAGCTCTCGGTGAACGCCTTAAACCAGCTCCCGCCCTAGTAGACCTAGGGAATACGGGGAGACTAGGAAAAAAAGGAGGAAGGGGATTTTACCTCTACGAGGGAGGCCGAGAACGACAAGTCGACGATACCATCTATGTCGAGCTTCCGTCCGTGTCAGCACCTGATAGCACCCGGCCAGGCTCTATCTCCGGAGACGAAGGACAAGGCAAAATACTGCGCCGACTCGTGCTTGCAATGATCAATGAGGCGGCTCGAACCCTCGAGGAGGGGATCGTGATTTCAGCAGCTGATGTCGATCTTGCTATGATCATGGGCACCGGATTTCCTCCTTTTAGAGGAGGCCTGCTGCGCTTTGCCGACACGATGCATCCGCGAGGGATCGTGGACAGACTCGAAATGTTAGCGGAGAAGCACGGAGCCCGATTCGAGCCAGCTCCCGCGCTCACCCGACTCGCCTCAGAAGACCTCACTTTTTATAGTGCCTTCCCGCCAAGTGGCTCTTAACACGGGTCTAATAAACCATCCATGGTCATTACCAATCACCTAAAGATCGTGGGAGTGGTTCCCGCGTCAGGAGCGTCCCAACGCATGGGCCGCGACAAAGCAGTATTGGAACTCGAAGGGCGAACCTTCGTGCAGCGGGCGGTAGACGCTCTGCGATGCGGAGGTTGCGACAACATCGTTGTGGTTGTCCCCAAAGTTCCTACGATCATTAGGGCGGCTGCACTCAATACCGGCGCCCGCGTTTTGACGAATCCAGATCCTAGTGAGGGGCCCATAACCTCTATGCGTGTCGCAATTGGGCATTTGGGTGATTCCGCAGACGCTATCGCCTGGCTTCCTGTCGATTTCCCGCTCGTCCGTGGAGAGATGGTCCGACGACTCTGCGACCTCGCCAGAAGGACACTCGCACCTCTAACTCTTCCGGTCCACGAGTATTTCATCGAGGGTGTGAGGCATGAGAAAAGAGGACACCCCGCTATCTTCTCGCGTGCACTCTTCTCTGAGTTGCTTGATCCTGCTCTGCAGGGAGGAGCTCGAGCAGTCGTGCATCGCCACCTAGAAAATGCCGCAATCGAGGTGTTCCGGGACCCTCGAATTGCCACCGACGTAGACACGCCCTCCGCCTATGAGGCCGTGCAAGCGGGCCGTACACCATACGAAGACCAGCCACCTCAGACTAAGGTGGAAAGATACCCTTGAACACCGCGGACGCAGCTTCGCCGAATACATTGGGCCCTTTCGAGATCTCACAATTAATGCTTACTGCTACAGCCAATGGTGGTAGCGCTGCATCAGGTACCCTCGTCGGCGCATCGGACCACAACTTGCTCGGTGGACGTATCGCTCTCGTATGTAACCCTGGGGATGAACTGTCACGAACGGGGGCTCTTGGATCGACCCGACTTAATGAAGCGGGGTTCGCAGAGCTCATGACGGCAATCGGTGACAAGCGTGCGAAGGACGGAATCCGAACACTCGAAGTGAACAACGAGAAATTTGAATTTTATGTTGAAATCCGTCGTCCCATCCGTGAACTCGTAGTGGTCGGTGCCGGACACGTGGCGCAGCCTATGGCACACATAGGAGCCTTGCTCGGCTACCAAGTCACCGTCCTCGACGACCGCCCAGATTTCGCTACTCGTGAACGCTTCCCAGATGCCCAACGCCTTGTGCGCACCGACTTCACGGACCCATTTGCAGAAGTAACACTCCACGAGCGGTCTTACCTCATACTCGTCACACGTGGGCACAAGTATGACTATGAGTGTCTGATACGTGCTCTGAGGACGAACCCACGTCCTGCCTATATCGGAATGATAGGAAGTCGCAGAAGGGTACGCGCAACGTATCTCCAGCTTCTCGAGGAGGGTATTGATCGAGAACTTCTCGCGAGTATCCATGCCCCAGTCGGCCTCGATATCGGAGCTGAAACCCCCGAGGAAATTGCAGTCTCCGTTGCAGCAGAATTGATCATGCTGGACCGCGGAGGCATTGGGTCCTCACTTAGGGATCTAGAACGAGTTACAAGTCGCTTCTTTAGGGATCCGAATCTCAGTCAGGGCGAAAACGAGGGCGGGCGGCACGAAGGACAATTCAACGAAACGGACACATGACCTACGAAGACGACAAAACACTGGCCGAAGCACTCAAGACAGCTCGAGAGGAAGGCAGAGTATGTGCACTTGCCACCATTGTCGGTACGCGAGGATCAACACCGAGAAAAGTAGGAGCCCGAATGTTAGTTGATCCAAAAGAAGGCCTGACGGGAACAATAGGAGGCGGATGTGGAGAAGCGGAAGTGATTGAATCAGCGTATCGAGTCCTTAAGACCGGATTCGCTGAACGAGTTCGTGTCGACCTGACCGAAGACTTCACGACATGGAGTCCTGCTGTGTGCGGTGGGGTCATGGACGTGTTCGTAGAACCTGTGGAAGTCCAGACAGGCGACCAAGAACAACTATCTAAAGAGTCTCGGACGCGAGCCCCAAACCGGTGAAGGCCAACCCACGGGTTGCAATCCACTACAAGCGCCCTCCGAACCGTGTTCGTATCTACGACCAAAGGATCGTTCACGAAGAAAAAGATGTAATCGTGACCTTATCTCAGCCTATCGAATCTGAAGTCACTATGCGGCACGATGGCAACATTATGCTTGAACAGGGTTCACTCGCACTTTGGTTCACCTTCCCAGACGTATGGCATGATATCGGTCGCTTTCACAGAGCTGATCGGACATTCACGGGACTGTACGCCAACATTCTAACGCCCCCGGTAATTGACGGCCCCATATGGCACACCACAGATCTGTTCCTAGACGTTTGGCAGACACCCGAGGGGGAGACTCTACTTCTAGATGAAAACGAGTTCGCGGATGCCAAAAAGATGGAACTGATAGACCTCAAGACAGCCAACCGCGCTTGGGAAGAAAGTCAAAAGATCCTGTCAGACGCCGCTCTTGGGGTCTGGCCACCCAACTGCGTCCGAGAATGGAGCCTAGAACGAGCTCTAACGATGTTGGGTAGCGACCTCTGAGCACAACCCGCAGAATCGTCCGGACATCCTCTGCCTACATCACTCTCTCAGATGGATGAATCGAGTCTGAATCTCTTAATGTCCACTTAAGAGTAGCCCAGCCCCTTCAGTCGCAAACGTGATTAGTTAGAGCCGTCCTCGGACTCAGTCATTTGATCGATCGCCACCGAGATGCTCTGGAAGTCATTAGAGTTCAACCGGCGTAGCTCACCGCTCGCGTTGACCATTACCGTTGGGGTACCATTGACCCCCATGCGAGCACCTAGCTCCATATTAGCTGTCACCACGTCAGCATATTTCTCACTGTTGAGACATGCCTCGAACGCCGCTCCATCCATTCCGACCTCCTCGGCGTAATCCTCGAAGGCACTGGCTGGCATAGTTGCGGCCGCCCAACGGGATTGGTTCCGAAAGAGTGTCTCATGGTATTCCCAGTAACTATCCTGCTCTCCGGAGCAGCGTGCAGCTCGTGCTGCCAAAAATGCATTGGGGTGAATCGAAATCAGCGGAAAGTCGTAGTAGACGAACTTCACCTCCCCCGAGGCCACCAAGGTCCCCTCAAGTTGAGGCTTGACCGACAATGCAAACGCACCGCAACCCGGGCACTGGTAGTCTCCGAACTCGACCACAGTGACTAGAGCTTCTGGGTCTCCCAGCGTCACGCCCTGCGCTAGTTCGACTAGGGCTTCATCGTCAGCCAAATCAAGCTCAACCGGCGCAGTCACAGCTGAGCTGAGCATGCTATTTCCAACATTGAATCCGACCACACCAATACCGATGACAGCAACAGCACCAAAGATGTAATAGAAACGCTTCATATCGGACTGTGTTTCGCGGGCAACCCGCCGGTCTTCGCCTCTAGACACGTTTTACTCCTTTGAGAGACTCGGCAGTCGGGCCGGTCTAGTGATCTCCAACCTTATCGAGTTGGAGCCTGCCTAATGAATTACGCGCAACAAGATGTTCCTGCTTCAATGCAGGATCAAGGAATCCTGTATTGGTCGCTCCTTCCGGCAGGATACTCTACTGAAGAAGAAGATCCAAGACAGCCGATGTCGAGGATAGATCCTCCAACAAATAATCGGGCTCGCACCCTCCAAGTTCCTCTACCGAAAAAGATCCAGTGGCCACGGCCATGGTCTTTGTCCCTCCCACTTGCCCACACTGTACATCTCGCGGCGTGTCTCCCACCACAACCGCTTTATCACTTGTAACGGTATCACCCCAAAGGTCACGAGCTCTAGCCACCGCTATCGCTGGGAGTTTATCACGGTTCATGTGATCCGAACCGTAGCTCCCGAAAGTAAACCATTCCCAAAGTTCTCCTGAAGCGAGCTTTAGCCTAGCACCCCCAACCACGTTTCCGGTCAGCAGTCCTAACCCTACATCATCATATTTGGAAAGCGCACTCAAAAGCTCTGTTACACCCGGCAATACTCGGACAGGGTTTTTGGGAAGCCGAGTTTCCAGATAATCCAAGTAACGATTAAAGAGTTCCTCGAGCCTACCCTCAATTTCGTTCTCGGGAGTTCCGGTGCTCTTGAGGAGTTCGCGAACTATCTGAGGGTCGGTCTTTCCAGCAAAGCTCACATTCTCGAAATCACCAGCAGTACCGTAGACCTCGTGCATTGCATCTACAAAAGAGCTCTTCGCGGGACCTCCAGAGACTAGGGTCCCGTCGATATCAAAGAGGATGATCCGATGCATTGTCTACGAGACGAGAGCCTTTTCGCAGATTAGTGAGAACCGAACACTCAAGACTAGGTAGCCCCTAAGGGCGTAGCCGGGCACTCAGCAATTTCCGCCAGCATTCCATGGTTCCCCCCCGAGATCACCACCGCAACTCTTCCACCCTCACACTTCACTCTAGCGGAGAGGAGAGCCGCGGTAGTCGCGGCGCCACTATACTCCACAACAAGTTTGTGCTTGTGCACTAGCATCGTCGCTGCATCACGAATCGATTCATCATCGACGGTAACCACATCATCCATGAGGTCGTTCGCATGTTCGAATGTGAGTTGTCCTGCAATGACAGGCTTGAGTCCGTCGGCAATGGTCTCGACCTTAGGGAGCAAAATGGGCGATCCATTGTCGAGGGCCCTTCGCATTGATGCCGCACCCTCGGGCTCTATCCCAATTACCTTGGCCGAAGGAAGTATTCGCTTCACGGCCGCTGCAACGCCGCTCGCGAGACCACCTCCACCAATTGGTGCGAGTACCATGTCGACGTCCTCCCAGGCACGAGCGACCTCAAGACCAACGGTCCCCTGGCCAGCGATGATATGACGGTGGTCAAATGGAGGGACTATAATGAGGCCCTCCTCCTCCGCGATAATTTCAGCACGTTGCATTCGCTCAACCGATGTCGTGCCCTCCAACACTATTTCCGCACCGAGCCTCTCTGCTCCGTCACGCTTCACCTGTGGCGCATCAGTCGGCATCACCACCACGACCCGGACATCGCGCAATTTACCCGCAAGAGCTACCGCCTGTGCATGATTACCAGATGAATAGGTGATGATTCCGTTGGCGACCTGATCATCTGAAAGCTGCGATACGAAGTTGTACGCACCACGGATCTTGAATGACCCTGTTCTCTGCAGGTTCTCACACTTTAATCGAACCTGGGCACCGACCTTCTCCGACAGAACATCGGCAGGAATGAGCGGGGTAGGCACGATGACCCCATTGAGCCTTTTGGCCGCTGACTCAATCTCGGTCAACCCAACCAGACCCCTACCTTGTAATACGTCACTCACGATTCTTTTTCGCTAGAGCCGCCAGCTTCCTCCTGCTCCGTAACTGGGCCGGCTACGTCATCTACCGCGGTTCCTTTGTCGATCTCTAATTCTTCATCGTTTTCTTCGTCCATAATCACCCGGGCCACATCCATAACCACGTCGCCCTCATCGAGATTCACGAGCCTAACACCCTGAGTCGCACGACCTATCACCCGGATCTCTTCTACCCGCTGACGATTTACGACTCCATTTCGCGTAATAAACATCAGCTGCTCATCATCCGAGACGGCCCTGACCGCCACGACCTGGCCCGTTTTTTCGGATACCTTGAGGTTGATTACCCCGAAGCCACCTCTCTTCTGCAAGCGATACTCGCTGATGGGTGTGCGCTTACCAAGCCCGTGCTCGGCCACCACTAGCACGGTAGAATCTCCCTTTGATACCACCATACCGACAACCTCATCCCCTTCGCGGAGCTTTAGCCCCCGGACACCTCCCGTCGCCCTTCCCATCGGTCGCGCATCAGCTTCATTGAAACGGATCGCCATTCCTTTGCGGCTAGCCAGTAGAATCTCGTCCTCTCCCGAAGTCACCCGGACTTCAATCAGCTCGTCACCTTCGTTTATGTTGATCGCGTTTAGGCCAACGGTTCGTACGTTTCCGTACGCGGACAAAGCAGTTTTCTTCACAATTCCTTTGCGAGTACCGAAGATCAAGTAGCTGTCTTCACTGAACTCTCGTACCGGAACGACGGCGGCAATCTTCTCGTCCGCCTCAAGGTTCAAGAGGTTCACGATCGGCTTACCGCGTGAAACTCTGCTGCCTTCGGGAATTTCCCACACCTTCTTCCAATAGCATTGCCCTCGGCGTGTGAAGATCATTAGATAGTCATGCGTGGATGCCACAAAAAGATGCTCAACGAAATCTTCTTCTTTCGTATCCATCCCCCGCAGGCCTCTGCCACCCCGTCGCTGCGCCCGATAGGTATCGACCGGCAATCGCTTCACGTAACCCTGGTGGGAAACCGTAACGACCATGTCTTGCTCGACTATCAAGTCCTCGACATTGAACGACCCTACGGCGTGGGTAATCTCAGATCGCCTTTCATCACCGTACTTTTTATCGACCTCAGCCAATTCATCCTTGAGGATGCCTAAGCGGACCTCTTCGGACTCTAGGATACGACGAAGCTCTGCTACAAGTTCGCGGACCTCCCTAAGCTCCTCTTCGAGCTTTTCGATTTCTAAGCCCGTAAGTCGCGCAAGGCGCATGTCCAAAATGGCTTTGGCTTGGCGCTCTGAGAGCTCGAACGACTCCTGCAGTTGTGCGGATGCAGTTTCGGCATCTTTCGAACCGCGAATGATCTTGATCACTTCATCGATGTTGTCGACGGCGGTTCTGAGACCTTCGAGGATGTGCTCTCGCTCGACTGCTCTCCTAAGGTCGTACTCACTTCTGCGTACAATGACCTCAAGCCGGTGATCGATGAAATGCTGTAGGGTCTCACGTAGAGACATCACCTTCGGGACCCCGTCCACTAGGGCTAGAAGGATCGTGCCAAAAGTCGACTGCATCTGCGTGTGACGGTACAGACGGTTCAGTACAATCTCAGGAACCGCATCACGCTTAAGCTCAACAACAATGCGCATTCCTTCGCGGTCAGACTCATCTCGAAGATCACGAATGTCGGGCAGCTTCTTGTCGCGGACCAGCTGGGCAATCTGCTCGATCAGACGAGACTTGTTGACCATGAACGGGATCTCGGTGATAACGATCCGCTCACTGTTGGCATCGATCTGTTCAATACTCGCACGCGCACGCATGACGATGCGACCACGGCCAGTACGATAAGCGTCGCGAATACCCTCGCGGCCACAGATGAAACCACCGGTTGGAAAATCTGGTCCAGTGACTAAACCCTCTAGCTCTTCTTGGCCAAGATTAGGATCATCGATCAACGCCGTAGTAGCCGCGACGACTTCACGCAGGTTATGAGGCGGGATGTTAGTGGCCATCCCCACCGCAATTCCTGACGAACCATTGATGAGAAGGTTCGGGACCCGCGCTGGAAGGACCGTAGGCTCTTGGTGGCTCCCGTCGAAGTTATCGGCGTAGTCGACTGTCTCCTTCTCAATATCCGCAAGCAGTTCTGTCGCTAGCTGCTTGAGACGTGCTTCGGTGTATCGATATGCCGCGGCAGAATCGCCATCAACAGACCCGAAGTTCCCCTGCCCGTCTACAAGCGGATAGCGGAGAGAGAAATCCTGTACCATACGCACCATCGAGTCGTAGACAGCAGAATCGCCATGTGGGTGGTATTTCCCTAACACCTCACCCACCACGGTAGCGCTCTTCTTATAGGCGCGACCTGGATTCATGCCCGCCTGACTCATCGCATACAAAATCCGACGGTGGACGGGTTTCAGCCCATCACGTACATCGGGAAGGGCTCGCTGCACAATGACGCTCATCGAATAATCAATGAACGACTCTCTCATTTCGTCTTCTAAGAGGCGAGCCAGAACAGTCTGCCCACCTCCGTCGCCACCTACGAACTCCAGCTCGTCACTCATGCGCGTGTTCTTCCTGTCGAGCGCTCAAGCGAGCTGCTCGATGGTCTTTTGCCGGAACTCTGGAATCAGGCAAGCGCTCGCTCCTCAATGGGCCATCCCCGGCGAGCGAGGAGGCGTTGTCGGGGGGTATTTCAAGAGTACTCTGAACTCTCTGTAAAATAACCCTTTTCGAGCCTCTCACCAAGCGAAGTTTGCACTTATCTCACCTAGAGTAAACCCTTATATCACAATGGTTTTTCATGTCTTCGCACCCCTCGACTCACGCGACTGCCACGAAGTCCTCTCCCTCGACCAAGCCTGCCTCCTCCAAAAGCACCTCTATCCTAGCCCTGGCTCCATATTGGCCCACCGCAGCAGCATGAAGTGGGCCGTGGATCCGAAGGGCCTCTTTGACGCCTAAAACCGGGGCTCCATGGATCTCCTGACCAATTTTTCGGGGGTCGAGCTCAACAAACGCCACCACTCCAATTCCGAAATCCTGGGCGGCCCGTGCGAACGATTTCCCTACTGGGCCGGCTCCCCAGACGATTACGTCACGCGCGTCCTTGAGTGGGCCAAGGCAAAGATAATGAACCCGGCACCGCAGAAACGCTTCGGGCTTGTAACGATGGTCTGTCCGAGACAAGCGATCGGTATCTTCCCGCCACTGATGGAGCACGTCAGGGACATTTGCGAGCCGGTGCCCCGCAAGATGCATTCGTAAAATCAGGTCGTAATCCTCTGGCCACCCGTGATCTTGGTATCCACCCACGGCATCGACTACGTCTGCCCGAAGGAAAAACGTGGGGTGAGCCAGCGGACACTCGACCCATACCGCACGTGCAACATCCTCGTGCGACCTCACGGAATTGAGCCAGTTCTCGTATCGACGCGCGCCTGCTCTGACGACCGAATTGGGGAAATACCGCACTCCACAGCCACAGCCAGCCACTGTGGGCTCGTCCATGAGCAGAGCCCACTGAAGGGCAAAGCGCCTTCGGTCAGCGATGTCATCCGCATCCATTCGGGCAAGATACCGAGCGCGCGCTTGTGCCCTTGCTATCTCGAGCGCATCGACGATTCCTCGAGGTCTGCTTCGGAACAACCGAATTCTTTGGTCATCCGAAGCCCAGCGCTCCAAGTGATCCCAGGTACCGTCTGTCGAGCCGTCATCCACAACAATCACCTCAAAGTCATCGAAGATCTGAGTGACTAGTGACCTCATAGCCTCATCCAAATGCTTTACGCCGTTACGAACAGGCATGAGGACGCTGACGGCTGGAGAATCTCTGGTCATGGGAACACCCGTCCAAAATCTGACTTCTGATCACCTACCTGATGAAGATGTGATAGGTCTTGCCGCATAAACAGGATATCGCTGGGCTTCGACCTCAGTTCTTCACCAAGCTGTTGCTAGCGGCCTCTCGCATCGCTTCGGCCAGGTAACGACCTGTGAAACTTTCCGGTATGGCGGCGATGGCCTCCGGACGCCCTGCTCCGACGATTCGGCCCCCCTGACTTCCCGCTCCGGGACCAAGATCGACAACCCAGTCTGCAACACGGATCACATCAAGATTGTGCTCGATGACCAGCACGGTATTGCCCGATTCAACTAAACGCCCCAGAACCTCCACCAGCTTGCAAACGTCTTCGCCGGAGAGCCCTGTAGTCGGCTCATCTAGGATGTAGAGTTTTCGCCCCTTCTTTCCTGACACCCTCGCTAACTCTCGAGCTACTTTGAGCCGCTGGGATTCGCCACCAGACAAAGTCGTCGCGGGCTGTCCAAGGCGGAGATAACCGAGCCCTACTTGTTGAAGCTGCCAAAGGCTCTTTCCGAGCCTCCGCTCCCGAATAAAGAACCTGATTGCCTCGTCGATGGTAAGTTCCAGAACTTCAGCAATCGTCTTTCCTCGGACCTTAACGTCCAGGACTTCACGTTTATATCGTTGGCCTGAGCAAGCCTCACAAGGCACATACACATCGGCCATAAAGATCATCTCGACCTCAACGGCACCCGCACCCTTACACTCTTCGCAACGACCACCGTCAACATTGAAACTGAAGTGGCCAGGCGTATAGCCCCTTTCTTGAGAAATGGGGGCAGCCGCAAACAACTTCCGCACCGCATCCCACGCTTTGATATAAGTCACCGGGTTCGAGCGTGGAGTGCGACCGATGGGCGTTTGGTCGACTAGCACAACCTCATCCACATACTCGAGACCTTCTAGAGCATCGTACTGTCCTACAACCTCACCTAAGTGCTCTTTAGCACTCGTCTCACCACTGCCCAATTCCCTCTCTGCCGCGCGATAAAGGACGTCGTGAACCAAAGTCGACTTACCTGATCCCGATACACCCGTCACCAATGTCATAGTACCGAGAGGGATCTCGACATCCACCGACTTAAGGTTGTGCTGCGTCGCTCCCTTGAGCCTTAGCGAGGGGCCATTAACTGACCTAGGACTCTCTGCTCCAACTATAGGTGACCGACCGGAGATGTACCGTCCAGTCACCGTGTCCTGCAATTCCAGCTCTTCCGCCGTGCCCTCGAATACAACTTCACCACCACGTTCGCCAGACGCCGGACCGAGTTCCACAACATGATCCGATGCCCAAATCGCTTGCGTGTCGTGCTCCACGACGACGACCGTGTTACCAGCACTCCTGAGCTTTTTCAGCAGCTCGAGCAGAGCTCCGGTATCCCGAGGATGCAGTCCCACAGTCGGCTCATCTAGGACATAGAGTGTATCGACCAGTGCGGACCCGAGCGAGTTGGCCAAGTTGATGCGTTGAGCTTCACCTCCTGAGAGGGTCCTCATCTGACGACTCAGTGACAGGTAGCCCAAGCCCACATCAACAAGGAACCCGACCCTCGCATTCAGCTCGCGCATGATCGTCTCCGCGATCTGAGCTTCCATCGAAGTTAGGTCTAGCTGCCTGAGCCATAGCGCTAGATCCTCTAGCGCTAGTTCCGACACCTCTGCGACCGTCCGTCCGGACACACGAACGTTTAGGGCCTCGCTGCGAATCCTTGCACCACCGCATTCGCAGCACGTCTTGGGCGCCTGATACTTCCTTAACCAGACCCGGATATACTGCTTGTAACGCTTTTTTTCACGCGATACGAGGAATGGTATAACCCCCTTGAATCCCTTCGCGCCGTATAAAACCTCTTCACGAAACTTCTTCGGTAGCTCTTCCCACGGCGAGTAGAGAGAGACACCGCACTGCGTCCCAAAGTCTTTCAGCTTCGTTCTCTCTCGCTTGTAACGCGGCGCAGACCACGGATCGACCGCATTGTCGGCCAACGATCTGGTCGGCACCGGAATGATCAGGTCTGGGTCATAGTCGAGCGTCGCACCGAATCCGGTGCAGACAGAGCACGTGCCATAAGGATTGTTGAAGGAAAAGAGCTGCGGTGTGGGCTCAAGAAAGACCGCCTCAGGATGCTCTGGGCAACGAAAGTGTTCAGTAAATAGCAGACGGTCAGGAACCAGAAGAGAAAAATCGGTTTTCCCTTCTCCTTGATTTCGGTCCTCTGAAAACAAGACTATGGCCTCCCCTTCTCCTTCGACAAAACAGATACCGAGAGAATCGGCCAGGCGACCTGTGTCGTCCGGATCTGTCTTTATCCGGTCTACAATGACCAAAAGCTCTTCGGCCTGCGTCAGATCTACTACGAAATCGTCCGGGTGATCGGCATCCGGCCCGGAGAGGTCAACCTGGACTCCATCCACCAATAGACGAACAAACCCAAGCTCTCGGAGATTAGACACGACAAGCTCATGCTTAATTTCCTCGCTCCTGGGAAGCGGGAACGCGACCTGAATGCGCTCTCCCGGACCCAGATCAAGTACTCTGTCTACCGCTGATGACACGGTATCCGGCTTTACGTGACGGTCACACACTGGACAATGAGTACGCCCAACCCGCGCCCACAGCAGACGCATATAGTCGTACACCTCAGTTGCAGTCCCCACCGTAGATCGACTCGACTTCGTGGGGTTCCTCTGCTCGATCGACACTGCCGGTGACATTCCTTCTATCGAGTCTACGTCCGGCTTCTCCATGCGCTCAAGAAACTGTTTGGCATAGGTAGAAAGTGACTCTACATATCGGCGCTGCCCTTCCGCGAATAGCGTGTCTAGAGCAAGAGAGCTCTTTCCCGAACCAGAGGGACCCGTAATCACCACAAATGAGCGACGTGGGAGGTCCAGATTGACCTCCTTCAGGTTATGCTGCCGGGCTCCCCGGATCCGGATCGGATCGTCCATGGTTGGATGATATAAGGAACGTCGCCATGAGCGAGACTGCGCTCCGAACAATTCGCGTCTTGCTAGGACCCTTCGATCGAGTCTCTTGAGGCTACTATGCTGTCTAGCGACTCATCCATAGCGCCTGTCGCACCAGTATCTGCGTCTAGTTCCCGCATCATCTCAAACAGCGTAAAGTCATGAGCCTCTACAGAATCCATGATCTCGTATCTCCGAGAAGTAGGGCTAAGCACACCGGCAACGCGCACAAGTGGGTCGTTCTCGAATCCGTTTATCGGCTCCAACGCTGCCAAAGAGTAGCGCGTTGAAGAATTCCAAAGAATCCACTCATTCAGACCCACGTCGTACGTGGCTTGAATCTGGGCTCGGACTTCGGCAGGGCCGTACACCGGAGACCCGATACTGAAATCCTGAAGCCAAGGACGGGTCAGTCCCGCCCCCTCAACCGCACCTGAGCGGCGAAGCGCATCTCGCAAAGCGGCGTAGACAACCTCATAAGGATATGCATTGGGATCAGAATAACCGAAACTCCCCTCCCAGTAGTGGCTCGGGTACACCATGGGCAAGGCTACATCTATCACGTCTATAAAGCTTTCCCAAACCTGGCCAATGCCTACGTCTCGCCGAAAGGAAGTCGTTATCCCAAACACATCAGCAGTCGACCTTACGGGGAGATCCGAGAGTTCCTTCTCTGCATATCTTAGAAAACCTCTCACGGCATCTACCCGCCTCTCGCTTTCACCACCTGTAAAAACTGCCCTAGCCATGTCGGAAGCAGGGGCATCTGGGAATCTGATGTAGTCCCACTGGATCTCGGGGAAACCCATCTCCGCAACCTCCCGAGCGAGAGCAATGTTGTACGACCAGAGGTCTTCATCAAAAAGGTTTTGCCATACGATGCCCTTGCTGTCCACCCAAACGCCCCCTGCAATATCCTGAACCGCAGTCTCTGGTCGGGCAGCGGCGAGCAACGGGTCCTTCACGACTACAATACGTGCAATCGGATACACGCCCTCCGCTTCCAAGCGGTCCAGAAGACCAGGCAAGTCACGGATCCGGATCTCTCCATCCGCCCCGATCTCCTTCGCCAGAGGAACATCAGTAGCGTGGCTAATGAAGCCCGTCGCATCCTTGATATCTATGACGAGTGCGTTGACTTCAGTCGTCTCCGCAATCTCAAGTATCCTTGTTATTCTGCGCTCCGATCCCGCGGCCCATGCGTTCACATAAAGACCCCGGATGTAATCCGGACGAGGGAAACGAGCATCATCGAAGTCTTGCACTGGCCTCATTCCGAGGTGAGGCGTTTCATTAGAGTCCGTCAAACCAAGAGGTGCCCTATATGGGATAAAAGGAGCCCCATCAGACTCTGATCCTCCTGGCTCTTCCTCACCCCCTACGTCGCCGTCTAGTCCCTCCGCTCTCCCATCACTCGCCAATGTCCGAACGGCGGGCTCCTCGAATTTCAGAGAATCCATCGCGGGTTTCTGATCGGCGTGGACCCCCAGTGAGTCCGAAATCTTAATCTCTGAAAGCGGAGACTTCTCAGCACTATCTGAAACCCCGGAGCACGACACTACCAACAGCAACGGAGCAAACCACTTCAAGCAACGACCTAAAAGAGAGAGGGTCACTAACTCAATACGCTCTCAATGAAGGATCAACCTCTGCACGCCAACCGAGGACACCCCCCTTGAGGTTCAACACCTGGTCGTATCCCATCTGCATGAGAATCGCGGCCGCCCATGCGCTTCGACCTCCGCTACGACAGTACACAACCACGTCTGCATCCGCCGCGACTTCTCCCGCACGTCCCTGAAACTCACCTGTAGGGATTCGAAGCTGGTCATAGTCGGGCAAGTCGGCGATCTCTGCCTCATGGTACTCACGAACATCTACAAGCGTGAGTATGTCCCCAGAATCGAGACGTTCCTTTAGTTCCAGCGGCGTGATCTCTTTGACGTCAAAATCGTTATTCATCTACTTAACTCTCAAAAGTGACTCGAGTAGGGTTGCAGACCGGAGAGCCGCCCCGCGGTTGCTGTGAATATACTCGGCTGAAGCAGCTCCTGCGGCCTTCCTGCGAGCTTCTTCAGTCAACCAAGTGGTGATCACCTCCGTTAATTCTTCCACATTCTGCACTGCCACCGCACCTCCGCAGGAGATGAGGTCTCCGGCCGCACGTGCCCTGTGGTGCTGAGAACCAAACAAGACTCCGCTTTCCGCAGCGGCCGGCTCTAAAACGGAATGAAGACCTCGGCCGTGGAACCCACCACCAACGAAGGATACGGAAGCCAATCCGTACAGGTTCGCCAACACGCCAACACGATCCACCACAATCGCATTAGGGCGAAGACTAACTTCAAGTTCTTCAACCGCTAAGGCGTCTTCCAATCTGCTCAAGGTGGTCGCCCACCAGCCGTCGTTTTTCAGGCGCTCAATCAGCTTCGCAACAGACAACTCAGAGGGTTTATGGGGAGCAACTATCAAACGAAGATCTGTGATCCTCTCCCGAGTGGAAACAAGGGCCGGAAGGAGAACATCTTCGTCTGAAACCCACGTTGAACCGGCGACCACGGTCGGTCGAGCATCAGCCTGCAAGAGCGCGTGCCATCGATGCTGAGGGTCTCGTCCTCGGAACCGGTACACTGCGGAATCAATGCCAGGATCACCCGTGGTCTTCACTGCCCTTGGACTGACACCGAGCGACTGAAGCGCCAATGCATCTTCTTCGGAGTTAGCGCACGCGAGTGACAGAGCATTCCAAGAAGGCTTCATAAACATCTTAGCTAATAGCCCCATCCGCCCGGACCCTCGGGTCACCACCGCGCCGATCATACCTACCGGGATCCCGCGACGATCCGCCTCGTTCACCAAGGTCGGCCAGATCTCTGTTTTGGTGAAGATGACCGCATCGGGGGCCACTTCCTCCAAGGCGCATCCTAGGGGACCCTTCAAGTCCCAGGGCAGATAGGTAGCTACATCTGCATTTATGCTCCTGGCGATTTCTTCGGCGGAGGGAGAAAAGAACGTATACACGACCTGAACATCCGGGCGGAGCGCTCGAAGCTCCCGAATGACCGCTCTCGCTTGGAAACCCTCGCCTACGCTAGGTGCATGGACCCATACGACTGGTCGATCTGGATCCTTCAACGTCCGTCCCCAGAGTGACAAGAGATCATGGGCGCGACGACGTCCAGAAAGGCCTCTTGCAAGGTTTGAACTGCCGATTGAGAGGAGCGGAGATAACAGACGAACGACGCCCCACGCGAACCGATATAGAACGCTCAAGAAGTTCCGGTATTCAGTTTCGGAGAAGAATGAATGCAAGGAGCATAGGGCGGCAGCGCTGCGGCCGGTAGATTTAGTCATGAACTATCAGATCACTATCCGCTTCGGTGGGAGACACCAGCGCTATCACACCTTCAAGGTCTCAGCAGATGATGCGGCGGAAGCGCTGCGACAAGCAGCTGACAAAGTGCCCACGGAAATCGCTTCTGATGTCGACCTTGTCGAGCTACGTGTGGCGGTCAATCCAGATAAGCGCTCATACCTCGAAGAGACTAGCAGCGGTGCCTGATCCTTTACCTGGGTGCAAGCCATCACCAGAGATCGCGCTCTAATGAGCACCCATCTCAAGATCGGTCGTCGTCAAAAACGAGGCTTGCTCGCAGTAGTAGTACTAGCATTGGTCGCTGGATGCTCGGCGTGTTCTCCGCTTTACGTCGTTCGGGCCGGAATTGCCGAAATAGGCATTCTTAGGGGCCGGCAGCCTATTCACGAGATTCTAAACGACACCACCGTCAACCCTGACACACGCAGTAAGCTCGCATACGTAGTCGACGCTCGGCGTTTTGCAGCAGAAGAACTCGGTATCGACGTGGGGGATTCTTACACGATGTTCACCCAGCTCGACCGAGACACGCTTGCCATGGTTGTGACGGCAGCGTGGCCCGATCGCCTAGTGCCCAAGACATGGTGGTTTCCCATTGTGGGGCACGTTCCGTACAAAGGCCACTTCTCGTTACAGTCCGCTCTTGAGGAAGAAGCCGACCTAGCTAACGAAGGTTATGACACGTGGGTCAGGCCTACTGCCGCCTTCAGCACCCTTGGATGGTTCAACGACCCCATACTCTCCACTGCACTCAAGACGGACGAAGTCGAAGTTGTAACCACTGTTATTCACGAACTAGCGCACCAACACTTGTTCCTGCCGGGCCAAGTCGAATTCAACGAAAGTTTCGCAACGTTTATAGGTCGGGCGGGTGCCGCACGTTACTTCTGCACACGAGAAGGGAGTGGTCCCCAATCCATCAAGTGTCACCGAGCCTTAGCCAGGTGGCGAGACAGTCAGGTCTTCAGCAGCTACCTGGACGAGTTCGTCAAAAGACTAGAAGCCGTATACGCCGATCCAGAGCTGACCCCGGAACAGAAAGCCACAGAGCGACTGCCAATCATCGCGCGAGGGTTGCAGGAATTCGACGAGCAGGTAGCACCTGCTCTAGAGTCTCTTACTTTCGCGGGCTTCCGGCATGGGAAAGTCAATAACGCAACCCTCCTTTCATACATCCGGTATTATAAGCGACTGCTAGATTTCAACGCCTTCCTCAAATCCCATGAGGGTGACCTGGCGCAAGCCCTGTCAGACATTAAGGAGCGGGTGCGAGACGTCAGTGACGGGTTCGATGTGATCCCCACCCCTCACTCGACCACGAAGGTCTTTCCGAGAGACTGAAGCAGAACCAGGATCCTAGGCCATCTTACACGATGGCGCACTGGGAGGCCCGCAAGAGCTACCCTGACTACTGGTCCGGAATCGTGATCTCCCTAACAACGCTGCCATAGCTCTCCCAATACGTGATCTTTTGGACCATGATGGGATCGTCCGTTGTCGGCTGAATCTCTCCATCCTTCGAAATCGCACGGGACGTTACGGTATGAGCACCAGGAGAAGCTGCCCATTCTAGGTGCCAAAAGGTCCACGTGTAAGGATCGTCCGCGCCTTCTCCAAGTGCCACCGGCTGCCAGTCCCCACCATCGATACTGACCTCGACTCGGTCAATCGGTTTGCCCCATGCTGCACCATTTATCCGATATCCACCATCGGTTCTGACAACGTTGGCAGGGATTGAGTTGATATTTGTTCTCCCCACCGAGGTTTCCGCCCAGACACCATCTTCATCAGAGCCCTCCTGACGCAGGGTCACATAGTCACGAGCCATGAACTTGCCCATGAAACGAGTGTCGCGGACCTCAATCCGGGTCAACCACTTAACATTAGCGACACCATACCAGCCCGGAGCAATCAACCTCAGGGGATACCCATTACCGATTGGCAAAGACTCCCCATTCACTGCCCACGCCAAGAGGACGTTATCCCGCATAGCGTCTTCTACAGACAAACTCCGAGCAAATTGTTGATCGACCTCAATATCATCCCTGTGCAGCAATGTCTCTGTCCCAGTGTCAGCGCCGAAAAAAACAATCTCGACCCCACCGTCGTGAATTCCTGCCTCTCTAAGAAGAGGTGCAAGTGGAGTCCCAGTCCACTTAGCATTGTGCACCGCCCCCATAAACGTCGCGAAGCCACGGTTCCCGGCGCATTCGAGCAGCATTGTAACGTCTTGCTGCGGTCGTGACTGGATATCATCAAGCGTCAGTGTCATCGGTCGATCCACCATACCTGTGATCTCTAGCCTCCAAGCCTCACCGTCTAGCTCAGGAGTGCCATAGTGACCTACGCTGAATAGTTGTTCGGTCGGAGTAACCCAGGAATCCAACGTCTGCCAGTCGAGCGTGTTTGCACGCCCTCCGGCCGGCGGCGCATTAGTCCATGGAATCACGTCATCCTGAGACGAAATCTGTGCAAGACGCTCCGCAAAATCAGTCGGAAAAACCGTAGCAGCAGCGGCGACTGCCCCACCACGTCGAATCACCTCTCGACGAGATATCACCTCGAGGGTCACATCCGCTAGGCCATAGAGTTCCGCGGGGGTCCTCGCCTGTCTCCGTGACCGATCTTCCATGCTTCGTTACCTCCGTTCAATTGAGAAGTCCAATGTGTGGGAATGATGCCCTCTACGCCATTCATATCACAAAACACTCTCAACGCGTTGGCTTTGTGAGGAAGGATGGCCACTAGTGGCTTTCTCTACTGCGGCTTCAAGCTCCCAAAACACATGAGACGATTTTCTCGGCTGGACACTCCTTGAGCCGGATACTAGACCAGGGAAGAACCGCCACAGGTGATCATCCTGTGAGGAGGAATGTCGCCTTAACAATTAGGCGGCGATCTCGAAACATGAACGTTGACAGAGGGTCTGTCGGATCCCGGCGAAGCTCATCGTAAGCGACAAACACGTCACTTCCTGGACGATAAGTCCAGCGGAAGCGTGCACTCGTGCTGAACTGCTCTGAGAGTGAGTTGTACTGGGTGATCGATCGGATTGCCATCGTAGGCGAGATGGAAAAATCGACCCTTAACGATGCCAGATCCACCTCGAAATCGCCACTTGGAAGGTCGACATCGTTTCTAGTCCATGACGCTTCCGTGGCGAGCCGGTCGGTCAGCCTAGCACCTATCTTTCCCTGAGTATCAAAGCGATCCCCACCGTAGAATTGTTGAGGGGACAACATCAACCCGTAGTAGAAGGGACGCGAGGGACTCGAGTCGAAAGAGATCCTGTACTCGTTGAAGTCATAGTCCCCCGCAGGGATCACTACGTCATTCAGAGAGAATTCACGATCGACACGGTCAAAAATGTCATTCCACCAGAGGTTCAAATACGCACCATTGTCAAAGCGGACACCAAGCATATAGTGCCAGCGGTCGGCCAGCCTGAGTCCCGTCTGATCGGTGGTATAGATGTAGTTGACCATCGGTGACAGAACACGAATCCCCCAAAAGTCCGGCCTAGGACTCCTCTCTATGTGCCACTTAGAAGTCCTTATTCCATTGCGAGGCAGAAATCCCGCTTCCGGATTGAAGTCGTTCTCAAAATCACCGTACTCGCCATAGATCTTCCAGTCAGCATCTAGCCACTGAGCATTTACGTAAGTGCCCATCCCACCCCAACCTTCATCCTCACGAATAGACGTACTGGGGTCATCAACTGGAGCGGCTAACCCCGACGTCTCAGTCGCTGCCACAAACCCCTGAATGGTGAAATTTGGGTGAGGCGCGATGGAAGCATCTATAGCGTACGTGCGGTTAAAATAGCTCGTGTCATTGGCTAAATCACCAAAAGCGTCAATGTCTGTTTTGTTGATCACTAGAGCACCGATTCGAGATCGACCCCAGTTTCGACTGAACTTGGCCACAGCAAAGTTCTCGGCAGCCGTACCCATCGCCTCGTCCGTCTGCACCGTCATCACAGCTAAATCATTCCGACCCACCTTTCCAGTCAACCGCGCGCCCCCGATGATCGGGACATTATCCCCGCTCTCTGTGAGGCCGATGCGACGGCTGAAAAAGAGTTCAGCATATCGATTAAATGGGTTCGCTGACCCGACACGGAACTTCCCAGAATTCTCTAGAAAAAAGTCGCGTTTTTCAGGGAAGAAAAGTGCGAAACGAGTGAGGTTCACCTGCTCGTCATCAACTTCTGCCTGCGCGAAATCAGTGTTGACCGTCAGGTCGAGATTCAAACCAGAGGAAAGCCCATACTTCATGTCGAGCCCAACGTCCTGTTGCCAATTATTACTCTCTTGACCCGACGCCAGCGTGCTACTGCCTCCAGCCGTTACGAATGGTGTAACCCTAAGGTCCATACCCCTATTGAGTCGCTGCATACCCTCAAGTATACCGGCCCTACTTACCCTCGTGATGGTGAATTCTTTGGATATGGGAGCCCAGAAGGATTGCTCATTCTTGCCACCCATATTCCGCATAATGTTCATGCCCCATACCTGCTGCTCCGAGTCTTTAAAGCGAAGCGTCACCATCGGAATTGCGATTTCAACAACCCAGCCATCCTCGAGGACTCTTGCAGCTACATGCCAAACTCCATCCCAGTCACGGTTGATGTTCGAACTGGAAAAACCAAACTGCCTCGCACCGCCCTCGCCCTCGTTGAATACCTGCTGGTCGAGCTGTGCGCCAAGAGGATTCGTCACGAACATGTACCCTGATCGTGAGTCTCTGAACGTGTCCAGAATGATCTGGATATTGTCTTCGTCCAGAATCCTATCAGAATCGCGTCGCATTTCCGTCGCCACCACTCCATGATCGGAGCGCTCCCACGCCCGAACGCCAATGTAGAGAGTCTGGGCGTCATACAGCAGATAGATTTCTGTGTCTTCGGTAGCAGGCGCGCCCTCTACTGGCTCCTGTTGGATCAACTCGTCGATCAACCCAGCCGGTCCCCAGACCCCTTGCTCAAGAATACCGTCGAGCACCGGAGCAACGTCTGTCCGAGTAGCTCGTGCTCGATACTCGTCGCCTGCTTGCTGCGCCTCGACGTCATTTGTAGTGATAGGCACGACAATTATGCCGAGCACCATGGTGCAGGCCAGATTTCGCAGCAAGATAGACATTGAGTGACCGATGACCGGAAAGTCGGGTTAGGAAAATATGACCTCCCTCAGGACACCTAAAGGAGCCTGGATGATGAGAGCCGGACTCATCGGGAGCATTGCGCCTTGGTCATTTCTAGTTTGATTTTGGCGCCCCAAACGATACCGAACGAACGGCACCAAGGGAGCAACCCATCAAAAGCGACATCCAAATAGCCCAAGAAGCTGAACTCCTGCCAATACAGGAGATCGCAGCGAAGATCGGGCTCGGCCCAAAAGACATACAGCCGCACGGGCACCACAAAGCCAAGATCCCACTCGAAGTTGCTAAGGAGACGGGAGGGCGTGATGGCAAGCTTGTGCTGGTCACGGGGATCAGCCCCACCGCTGCAGGTGAAGGAAAATCGACTGTATCCGTGGGCCTAGCCGACGCTCTCACCCTTAGAGAGCGCAATCCAGTACTGTGCCTCCGCGAGCCCAGCCTCGGACCAGTATTTGGAATCAAAGGAGGCGCTGCCGGGGGTGGCTATAGCCAAGTCGTACCGATGGAGGAAATCAACCTCCACTTCACAGGGGACTTCCACGCAATCAGCTCAGCCCACGGTCTACTATCTGCTGTTCTCGACAACCACCTTTACAGACCTAACACACTCGGCATCGACCCAACTAGGCTCACGTGGCCGCGTGCGATCGACATGAATGATCGGGCGCTGCGAAACATCGTAGTCGGTCTTGGTGGTCGGACTGGTGGCGTCCCGCGACAGGATGGCTTTGTCATCACAGCTGCTTCCGAGATCATGGCAATCTTCTGCCTCGCCGACGGCACCACCGACCTGAAAGAGCGTATCGACCGAATCATTATCGGCTACACCCGAAGCGGAGAACCCATCCGGGCAGAGGGCCTTGGAGTGTCTGGGGCGATGGCCGCTCTGCTCAAAGACGCGGTAAGTCCCAATCTAGTCCAGACTCTCGGTGGAACACCGGCGCTAATTCACGGTGGACCTTTTGCCAACATCGCACACGGTTGCAACTCCCTGACGGCGACTAGGGTTGGTCTTTCGCTAGGTGACGTTGTAGTTACGGAAGCCGGTTTCGGAGCAGACCTTGGGGCGGAGAAATTCTTCGACATAAAGTGTCGGTTTGGTAACCTAAACCCTGAGGCAGCAGTAGTTGTCGCTACAGTCCGCGCAATAAAAATGAATGGGGGAAAGAGCAAGGATGACCTCGGGCATGAAGATGTTGAGGCCGTAAGGCGCGGCTTCGTGAACCTCGAAGCCCACGCGAATAATGTCCGCAAATTCGGTGTGCCTCCGGTGGTAGCGATAAACCGGTTCGTGACAGACACGGACGCTGAGATAGCCGTATTGCTTGATGGCTGTGCCGAAATGGGAGTTCGAGCCGTTGTTGCAGATCCGTGGGGTGAAGGCGGTGCAGGATGTCTAGACCTCGCAGATGCTGTATGGGAGATCCTGACATCAGGAGAAGCGGCCTACACGCCATTATACCCCAACGACATGGGCCTGATCGAGAAAATGGAAACCGTAGCTCAGGAGATTTATGGCGCTGAAGGTCTGGATATCCACCCAACTGCCGCCAAGGAAATTGCTGTTCTGGAAGAAGCCGGTATGCGTGACTCACCCGTGTGTATCGCAAAGACCCAGTACTCGTTCTCTGATGATCCAGCGCTCTTAGGACGACCATCGGGTTTCAGGATTCATGTTCGGGAGGTCACTCCTTCCGCTGGTGCCGGGTTCGTGGTCGCTAAGACGGGTGCCATTATGACGATGCCCGGCCTAGGTGCTGTGCCATCTGCGATGGGAGTTGATCTGATCGATGGGGTTGTCACTGGACTGTTCTGATCTAACGAACTGGGCCCCTGATCGACCTCACATGGTATCTTGCCCTAACGGAGCGTCAACGCAAAAACCATAGTATTAGCGAACAACCTGACTCCAAAATCCCAACACTTCCTTTATCAACCTTCCTTGCACATCATCGAAGATCTCATCAGTCTCCGAGCTGGTAGCAGCGACAGCGTGCGCAATGGACTCGCCAGCCCGGGAAGCGACGCGAACCAGATTAGCAACTGGAGCCAGAGCACCAACGCCAACATCTCCGAAGTTGTTGAGTTCTTCCTGTTTCCCGAGTGCTTCAAGCGATAGGGCACCGAGTAGGTCCAGGCGTGTGGCACTTTCTCCCAAAAACACTGAATCAGGCGTTGCATCAACGACTGCAGTCCAGGCACGGCTCGCACCCTCTGAGTCACCGCTGAGCCAGCGCGACAAAGCAATAAGAAAACGAGGCAATCTCTCTTCGGGAGAGTATGGGCGACCCTGCCCAAGTCGCTCTGGCCACGTCATTGCCATGAAGAAGTGATCGTCGGCTACTTCAAACTCACCCCTCTCAAGAGCGCCCAAGCCAGCCATAACTTGAGCGTCAGAAAATAGCTGATGCGCTTCGAGCGAGTGCTCGGATGGCAAGACCTGAATATCGTGCATGATCCGAATAGACTCGTCGTATCGCCCTAACTCGTTAAGGCTCCGAACATGAAGCAGTGCGAGATCGAAATCTCTGGGGAAAATCTCAATCGCTGACTTTGACGCCCTGACCGCCTCATCCCAATTCCCAGTTGCCTGCAGGTGTTGAATTAGAGGAATTCTCAGTAAGCGCTCATCCGGATTGAGTTCCACGGCGTACCGGAAATCTCGCTCTCGACCCGCTGGGTCGTCATTCACGAGAAGTGCTCGAGTCGTGTATACCGGAGCGTAATCCGGCTTCAATCCTAGCGCGCGTAACTCGTTAGCAGCTTCAAGAGATCGGTCACGAGCAGCCAAAACTAAGGCCAGAAGGTACCTCCATCCCCAGTGGTCTGTGTTATCTGCCGCCCAAGTGAGCACGGGCAGCATCTCTCTACGAAAAGGAAACACAAAGTCTACAGTAGCTGGTGCACCTAATTCACCGAGGTCGCCTGCAGAATGAGCAATCCAGGCACGTGTTAGGGGTTCAACCCTGGTCCCATCTGCCAGAGACATCAGCGCCCTCGCTTCACCTATCCTACCGATTGCGGCATATAATAGTCCAAGCTCGAGGATCTCTTGTCCCGGGAATTCACCTCTGAACCGAGCGCGAAGTTCTTCTCTCGCCTCATTCCCATCTTCCGCCAACCAGTGCTCAGCGAACGGTATGTGCGACATAGGATCAATCTCTTCAATCCGTTCTAACGCTTTTGATGTCCCAAGAACGTCTCCTTTTACTCGAGCAGCCACCGCCAGGATGTGAGATGCAGGAAGCGCATAAGCGTCATAGTCGAGAGCCATATTCGCATATCTGGAAGCCTCCTCCCAGTCACCCTCTACGGCTTCCAGTTTGGCAAGTTGCTGATACGAGACGGATCGGTACTGCATGCCTCGAGCGGCCCAGCCAAAAGCCTCTCGAGCATCAAGCACCTTTCCGGCGGCTAAGTATAGGTTTCCCGCGATAAAATTTGCCTCGGTATCATACGCATCTAATTGAAGTGCACGGCGAGCATAAAGAAGTCCCGTCGAGTTCAGGCCACGCCTGAATTCCAAGTCGGCTAGACCGAGGAGGGCTTCCCTGTGCCAAGGCTCAACATCCAACACCTCCTCATAAATCTTCCGCGCCTGCGTAAGTCTCCTCCCTTGCACAAGCTCGGATGCAGCCTCGGCATTCCTATCGGCCCAGGGTATTGAAGGCACCGCCTCAGGCGGGGTCTGAAAAGGACGATCCAGTGATTTCGAATTTGGGTCACTGTCGTAGTGTAGGCCGAGAGCACCGAGCGTAATTACAACATGGGCATCCTCAGGTACCTCTAGACTCCACGAGATGGGCTCAAGAACCTTGAAGTCCCTCGCATCGGTAAAAACAGTATCTCCGTCTACAGAGATCACGAGCGTGTCCACGGCAGCGACAAAAGAATGAGCGCGCACAAGCACTTCGTTTCCGGTCCGCTCCATGTAGAAAGCCCCCTCCCTCGATGCCTCTGTAAGGCCCCCGAGTCTTTCTACTGGAAACCATGTTTCCGTCCACCTATCCGAGCTTCCCGGTGAAAACCCAACCTCAGAGATCGGGTTCACCTCGCCGTTCGGTGAATACTGGACCAGCAAGCGGCCAGCCTGAAATTCTACGTACTGGCCGTCGGTATCGGTCAAAAGGTCTTCCCAGATCCCTCCATGACGAGACAGAGCCCACAGCCAGAGCTTCTGGCCGGGCATTTCCTCGTAACGCCCCCAGTGACCAAAACCATAGTTCTCATCCTCGTAGTAACCCCCAAAAAAATCTTGGTGTTTCCCGACCACGTGGTAAGACTTGTTACCTCCGAATCGATTCTGATCGTATGCTGGAAGAAACCGACCCTCAGGGTCTAACGGCCAGCTCTGCTCTGCGCCAGGATGTTCTAGGTATGCGTTCCCAGGTATAGAGAGGATCAGGTCGTCCTTAGCGAAAGCTGCCCCGGTCATCCAATTGTAGTAGGGGTGCTCCAATGGCGTTGGATTTTGCCACTGCGCACGCGTCTCGAAGTAAGCCCGATCTGCGGGGAGTCTAATTTCGACCCGCCAATGAGTCCGAGAGGGCAGATCCATTGCCCCAACAAATACGCTCGCACTCCCATCATCGTTTTCACTAAGAAGATAGTCGACCGGGCTCGCAGTAGATGGAGTGTGCCCAATCACCCCGAAGTTGAACTCAATTCCTCCAGAGGTCCATGGGCCCCTTAACGCGATGTTCCGAAATTTCATCACCTCGTTTCGGTAGATGAATTCGTGCCCTGTCTCCTTTACCCTTGCGCCCCAAACCTTCCCGCCAACTTCGGGCAAAACCCACACTTCGATCCAGTCATTCTCTAGTGTGATCACGGTCCATTCCCGTAACTCGGACGCGTGTGAGTATCCCTCGAATCTGTGATAAGGATATAGGCGCGGATCCTGAGTTAACACAGGGATTGGATTCGCATCCGAATACGGATAGGTGGCGAGAATACGCCGCTCCTCGGCCACCGTGGCTCGGGTCTGTCCGGCCAATTCGGAGGCACCTGAAACGAATGACATACACAGAAATCCCTGCAGCCCTAGAAAGACCAGAAGACGGATCAGCATCGGCACGGTGCAAAGGTTAGGTTGTGAAGAGATTGACAGGATGGGTCCGCATTGATCGCACGGCAAATTGCTATGCGAATAACAAGTGTGATACCCGACTCAAAAAAGGCTGAGTGAGGGATTACTCTTGCACATCCCTGAACTCTGACGCTATCTGCATGTCATATGACCTTCAGAGGATGCTGTCATGTTCTTCCGCCAAGTTATGGATCAGGAACTCGCTCAATACGCGTACGTGTTAGGCTGCCAACGCACCGGGGAGGCTCTTATAATCGATCCGGGGCGGGATATTGATCGATATACGGAGATAGCGAAGGAGGAGGGGCTCTGCATTGTAGCTGCTACCGAAACGCATATCCACGCTGATTTCCTCTCAGGACTAAGAGAGTTCGCCGAAAATCACCAGGTCACCATCTACCTGTCAGGGGAAGGAGGAGATGACTGCGCATACGTCTGGCCTAAGAACTCGGACTATGATGTCCGTGAACTGAAAGACAATGACGAGTTCATGATCGGAAACATTTGCATCCGGGCACTACATACACCGGGACACACCCCGGAGCACATAAGCTTTCTCATCACGGACACAGGTGGCGGAGCAACAGAACCGATAGGCATTGCCTCAGGTGATTTTGTCTTCGTAGGAGATCTAGGGCGTCCCGACCTTCTCGAAACGGCTTCCGGTTTAAGTGGTGCGCAGGATCCTTCTGCTCGTCAACTATACAAGTCTACAGAGCGATTCTTGGCACTCGAGGACCACCTGCAAGTGTGGCCAGGGCACGGTGCAGGCAGTGCCTGTGGGAAGGCTCTCGGCGCCGTACCAACGTCCACAGTTGGGTACGAAAGAAAATTCAACACTGCCTTGGGTTTTAAGAACGAAGAAACCTTTGTTAGATCGATTTTAGTTGGACAGCCAGCCCCTCCCCTATACTTCGCCAGAATGAAGGAGTTGAATAGAGAGGGTGTGCCAATTCTCGGGACCCTACCAGCCCCGAAACTGTGTGCGATCGAGGACCTCATTCTCCAGAGCACGGCTGGCCATGCAGTGATCATCGATACACGACCGGATCGAAAACAATTCATGGCAGGCCATGTTGCAGGATCTCTCTACGCACCCCTCGGGATCAGTTTTGCAATGATCGTTGGTTCCTACGTCGACCCGGCGGCGGAGATCTATCTGATTCTTGATGAGGAACGAGTCAACCTTGCTGTTCGAACTCTAGTCAGGATCGGCTACGACAATATTGTGGGCTTTACTCCTCCCTCAGAACTTTCCAGTAGTCGGTTGGTCAACCACACACTTCCACGGGTCGAGTTCTCGGATTTGGGTGCCAACGTGTGTGTCGATGAATGGACGATAGTGGACGTTCGAGGAGAGTCGGAGTTTGAAACCGCCCACATCCCCGGAGCGCTAAATATCGCACACACTCGTCTCGCATCTCGTATCAATGAGGTCCCCAGAGGAAAACCTGTGATGACATACTGTCGATCAGGCAACCGAGCATCAGCGGCAACAGCGCTTCTCGCGCGAGAGGGATTTGAAGTCACACTTGTCGACGGTGCATTCCAGGACTGGGCCGGCTTACGTCAGGAACTTTAGACCACTAGAAGCGCTCGGCCCAGAAGGGCTTATAAAACGATATCGCCACCCGGATCACGTTCCTGAAGTCTATCCAACATCCTCTCTGCTTCAGCCTTGAGTGCTTGCTCGATATCCAAATTACGTTTCGCCTTATCCCAGAGGGGCTCGCCTATTTCACCTAACGGAACGATAAGGACCGCACCCTCTATCGCTACGGAGCCGAGCAAATCGGCTGACATCTCAATCAGCGACGGCGTCTCTTCGTCACCCGCCTCTACCAACACCGCTATACCATCGCCTACAGAATCGACGACCCAGACCTCGAACTCATGTTCACTCATACACATACTTCAAAACCTCCTGTCCCCCTGCATCGAACAGCCTCGCCTCATCGCCGTTGTCATTCCAGACCGCGTTTCCGTTGTTCATAAAAAAAGAAACTCCGTCCGTCGTACCGTAACCGGTGTAAACCACAACTCTGCGGCCACCGTCAATTTTAGAACCCGCCGGAAAGCGAAAGCATCGACTCGAGAGGTCACAGAGCTGCCACATTCCAATGTCCAAGCTGGTGGGGCTGTGATTTTCGATCACCACGTACTCAGCATTTAGATTTGGAGCGTCTTGACTATTAGTACCTGCATCTACGGTGAGTGTAAGAACGTCCTCCATGCTGCTCATTGTCTGATCGCTACGAAGCATCCCGGAAATCAGTTCGAGCTCACCGGACTCATCCTCAGACCCGGGTTGGTTAAGATCCCAATCTCCCATCGATTGCAGTTCGACCTGATCATAGGACTCATCCCCTAGCACTGTTTTATACCTACCGTCAGAGAAGCCTAACACGGTGACGGTACCGTCCCGATCGGTACGCAGCACCTCATCGGCAAAGGAGCTATACGCCGCTAGTGCCTCGGGACGGGGATGCCCATACGGATTAGTTTCACCCACCGAGATGACTACGACTTCGGGGGAAGCTTCTTCTAAGAATGAATAGGTAAATCCATTGACTGCTCCATGATGAGGAGCCTTCAGCAAGGTCACATCCTCGACCACCCCTCTTCCTTGCCAAAATTCCAGTTCGGGTCTCTCTGAATCTCCTGAGAAGAAGGCTAGGAACTCGCCATACCGTAGAAGGACCCCTACAGATCGATTGTTTTGCCCTTCCATCGACAGTGGCAGAGGAAGGATATCCAGAGAGATCTCGTCTAGAATGAGAGTCCTCGGCACAGCCTGAAGATACCGAACATCCAAACGCTCTATATGAGCCATAAGTTCCCTGTATGTCTCTGTCGTGTGGGGCGTGCCATTATCGACATACGTGTCTACAGGGCGGGCCGTGAGAACGTCATCCAACCCGCCTATGTGATCGGCGTGCGCATGAGTTGCTATAAGAAGAGCGATCTCGCTGACGCCGAGCCTCGTCAATTGACGAAGGGGTGAAACCCGCCCCGCATCGATCATTACAACTCTGCCACTCGGCGTTCGGATCACGGTCGCGTCCCCTTGCCCTACATCGAGGAAGGTGATCGCAACCGGTTTAGGAGTCTCAGGACCGGCCATGGCCTGACCCAACACTGGGCTCGTTGCGGCCAGCGAAGCAACAAGAGCTAGCATGAAACGAACAGTCATGATCAGAGATCCCTGTAGTTCATGGCACCCACTCGAAGGCAACTTTCGTCTATTCGAGTCAAACAAACGAGTCACTCGCTCCTTCTAGAACTCTCCGAACAATCTCCACAACGTAATGCGCCGTATCTGCTGACCCGGAGTTTGGAGATCAGTTCGCCGGAACCGTAACAGACATACCCCAGCCTTCATTCGAACGTAAAGGCGCTGTCGGCGTGAACTCTATCCAGCCGACTGAGAGTTTGCGAGCCATAACCGCCGCGAAGGTCCCACCCACCACGCCAAAGAAAAACGCTCCCCGACGCTGATCTCTCTCTTTCTGCTGCGCATCCAATTCGCTTTTACTAATAGGGTTCACGCAGTAGGTGTTCGATTCCTGTGCAGTGCACCCAGGCACTTTACCAAATCCAACCACCGGCCCGATGAAATAACCAAGCGCCGCAAACACTCCACCGCCAATCACTCCACCACCAAGTGTCCACATAGCAGGGTTCCCCTTCTCCATAGGCCGTTCCAAGGACACTTCTTCAAAAAGAAGTGTGCGTCGCTGTATCGGTGCGGGATCGCATATGGGGGCCTCTCCGTGCATCTCACCGGCCCGACAAATAGGCTTACCTCGGCTCAGGAGAGTGAAGGTGTTGCCTTCCACCGACAGAACTCTACCTGCGATCGCGCCGTTTACTCGGACTGAATCTCCGGCCAATAATGCACCCGCTGCACTTGCAGGCTGACCTGAGATACCGGCAGCGGAGGAACCGAGCATAATTACCCCTAGAACACATGCTCGACCGCATAGGACCTTAAGGTATCGTTTCACTTTTTTGAACTCGGGCGCATACTTAAAGGGGCTCGCCAGATCACCACAAGATGACAAATAACGCACCTTGAGGGTTGAGCGGAAAGCCGCATGACCACTTGGCCACTTTCTATACACGTAGAGACCCTGCTCCCGATGTGTCCAGACTTGCCCAGTCAGCTCAGGTCAATTCCCAGAAACGTCCAGTGAAAAGGTCCATACCGTGGGCGCGTCGGCATCTGGCCGATCTCCACGGGTCGCCCGCCCGCCAAGAATCGTGATGTACTGGCGCCCATCAATAGCGTAGGTCATCGGCGATCCCGTTCCACGACCGACTTCTACTGCCCAAATCTCCTGACCCGAATTCGCATCGAGTGCAATCATACGGTCACCACTCCCCCAGAACACCAGATTCCCTCCGGTAGAGAGCGCGCCTCCGTTCTCTCCCTGCGACTCGACGCGCCAGACTTCGTGATTCTCAACCGGATCCCAAGCTAGAAAGAAGGTTCTAGGTCCCTGAATCTGTGGCCGGGTCACCCCCTGTCCTCCTCTCAAGACAGTGCCGGTGTTCCAGGCGCCTTTCATGTAGTCGAACCCCTCGGTCATTTCATAGAAGTAGTTGTTGTTTTTCGCAGGCAAGTACACGAGACCGGTCTGACGATTGAAAGCCATCGGTGGCCAGTTATGGGCTCCAGTGGGGCCGGGGGCCAGGTAGACACCTTGGCCAGTCTGCCCATAGCGTGCCTCAGGTGTCTCTACAGGGCGTCCCAAGTCATCGATACCGGACGCCCAGGTAACGTCATCCGCGAAGGCTTCAGCTGAGATAAATTCACCGGTCGCTCTATCAATCACGTAAAAGAAGCCATTCTTAGGCGCTTGAACTATGACTTCTCTCATCTCCCCTTCAATCTCAATGTCTAGAAGCATGAGCGGCTGTGTAGCCGTGTAGTCCCAGTCGTCACCTGGCGTGGTCTGGTAATGCCAGCGGTATTCCCCCGTGTCTCCGTCTAAGGCCACAATCGAAGATAGGTACAAGTTGTCCCCCCCTCCCGGACTGCGATGATCGCGATTCCAAGGCGATCCATTGCCCGTACCTATATAGAGAAGGTTCAGGTCGCCGTCGTAAGCCATCGCATCCCAAACCGTTCCTCCGCCACCTATCTCCCACCATCTGCCATTCCAGGTCTCTGCGGCGAGTTCCATAGCCTGGCTCTCAAACCCGTCTTCCGGGTTACCTGGCACCGTGTAGGTGCGCCAGAGTTGCTCTCCATCCTCAACGCGATAGGCCGTCACGTAGCCTCGAACGCCGTATTCGGCACCGCCATTGCCGATCACGACCTTGTCCCGAAACACTCGAGGAGCACCTGTGATGCTGTAGTCCTCTCCAGCAGGCGTAGTCTGAACACTCCACACGACACGACCATTTTGTTTGTTTAGTGCTACTAGTCGGCCATCTAGAAGTCCGACGAAAACCTTGTCTCCATGCACGGCAACACCACGGTTCACATCTCCACAACACGCCCTGGGGCCACCTTCCTGCTCACCCGGGATGCCTGGATCCCAATACCAGAGTTCCTTGCCGGTTAGCGCATCAAGAGCAAAGACCGTGCTCATCGGACCCGTTGCATACATCACACCATCAACGACGATCGGCGTCGCTTCTAGTCGAGCACCCCGACGAGGAATGTCGTAGGTCCACGCGATTCCCAGCCGGTTCACGTTGACCGTAGAAATCTGATCAAGCGGACTATAGCGCTGCTCCCCTAGATCCCGTCCGTGGCCGCTCCATTCGTCATCGGAAACAGGTGCAGCATCAATGGGGGGGGCGAGTGGCACATACACTGAAGACTGGACCGCTGGATCCTGCATGCCAGACAACTCGGGCGGCAATAAATAAGAACTCACGAGCACAATACCAGACAATGCCAGCACGATCACGTCACCGAACAAACACTTCATCAATCACACTCCGAAGGGGATACCTAACACATGATACGCGCTCAGATCTAGCAATGCACAGAAGCACCTTGAATAGTCGGTCCAAAACAATCAGCAATTGCGACACATCGCTCAGGCACGCATGCTCCACTCCCACGCCTATACCTCCTGAAGCGCGACTTCGATCATGAATCAAGCCCGTTACCTGACTTTACTCACGTACCTGCTCATTCTCACCACTTCTGGGTGCACCAGTTCAGACGCTCCCATTTCCCTGGACTCTGTCGGAATTCAAGCCGCACTAGCCTCAATTGAGCCCTCTGCGATCGAGTATCACATGAGTGTCCTCTCAGATGATTCCCTGCAGGGTCGAGCCCCTGGAACTCCAGGGTATGAATCAGCAGCCCTATACGCTCAGGCGGAATTCCAGAGGATGGGTCTTCAGCCGGCCGGCGTTAACGGCACTTGGCGACAGGATGTACCACTACGCCATAGCACAGTGGTTGAAGAAGAGAGCAGGTTTTCAGTCTGGACGCCGGTAGGCACACAAAACATGACGTATGATGAAGACTTCTATCTGGCGGCTGACCCAGTGCGCGAGAAAGCAGAGATTGAATTAGCTGAAGTTGTATTTGTCGGGTTCGGCGTCAGTGCTCCCGACCTCGGGTACGATGACTACACTGAAGCCGATGTAGATGGGAAGGTGGTTATGTACCTGAACGGGGCACCTTCCTTCTTACCGAGCAATGAGCGCGCATACTATTCCTCAGGTGCAACAAAAACTTCCGAAGCGATTAGCCGCGGGGCGATCGGCACGATGACATTCTGGGCCCCTGACGACCCACGTCTTCGCTGGAATGTGAACGCGGCCCGCTCAAAACGGGGAGCTTATGCCTGGCTAGACCCTAGCGGCCAGCCTAACCGCGGGCATGACCAGATCCGAGGGAGCGCATCGCTTAACCAATCGGCCGCTGAAGCCCTATTCCAAGGAGCCTACGTGTCACTCGAAGATGCTATAGCATCCGCTCAGGCAGGTACCCCTCAATCGGTGCTCTTAGCTACTAGAGTCTCTATCTCGACAACAACGATCCATAGCAACGTGGAAAGCTGGAATGTCCTCGCCAAGTTAGAAGGGAGTGATCCAAAGCTTAAAAACGAGTACGTCAGCTACGTAGCCCACGCCGATCACTTCGGCGTCGGTGTGAACTTTACAGGGGACTCCATCTACAATGGAGCGCATGACAACGCATCTGGAAGCGCTATAGTTCTTGAAATCGCGCGAGCTTTTAAGAGCCTGCCTGAGCCACCAAGTCGCTCAGTTCTGTTCATGATTGTGACAGCCGAGGAATGGGGGCTGCTCGGATCGGACTACTTTGTTCACAATCCAACGGTCTCACAGTCAGGCCTCGTCGCAAACTTCTCTCTCGATATGCCGTTTCTTTTCCACCCGCTGCGAGACATTGTCCCGTATGGTGCAGAGCACTCCAGCATGGGGGAATCAGTAGCTCAGGCTGCCGCGCACATGGGAATAGCTATTGGTCCAGATCCGATCCCAGAGCAGGTTCTCTTTATCAGAAGTGACCATTACAGCTTCATCCAGCAGGGTATCCCTGCACTCTTCATAAAAAGTGGCTTTGAGACCGGGGACCAGCGAGACGGAGGAGAGATAAATACGGCATTCCGTCAGGAGAGTTATCACACCCCCTTCGATGACATGTCACAGGCCTTCGACTTCGGAGCCGGAGCAGACCACGCCCGCGTTAACTTCCTGACAGGGTACGTCATCGCCCAAGAAGAAAACCGGCCAACGTGGAATGCGGGCGATTTCTTCGGGGGGCTTTTCGCCGGGAGCTAAACGAAGTAGCCCGATAATCGGTTACTTCACACCTTCCGCTTCTTATTACTCCCTAGTCGTCTGCTCCAGAATGACGTTATGTGCTTTGAGTCGAAGTGCGTTGAGGCGTATGAAGCCGCGAGCGTCTTCCTGATCATACCCACCTGCCACATCCATTGAAGACAGTTCCTGATCGTAGAGCGAACTCGTCGAACTACGCCCTCGGCATATGACGTTACCCTTGAGCAGTCGCACATTGACTTCACCGTCAATCAACCTTTCCGACTGACGAAATGCTGCCCGGATGAAGTCCATCTCCGGAGAGAACCAAAACCCATTGTATATGATCTCTGCAAATCTCGGTGAGAGCATATCGCGCAGGCGAAGTACTTCCCGATCCATGGCGATACCTTCAAGATCACGGATGGCGTGGTGAAGGATTGTCCCACCAGGGGTTTCATAGACACCCCGAGATTTGATTCCCACAAATCGATTTTCCACCATGTCGACGCGACCGATCCCGTGTTCCCCACCCTTGTAATTCAGGTAGCTGAATAGCTCGACAGGCTCACTCAGGTCTACACCCTCGTCTTCACACATAAGGCGAACCGGCATCGCGTCCTTGTAATGTATGATCATATCCGTTGGTCTATCGGGGGTATCCTCTAGTGAACGCGTCAGCTTAAACATGTCATCCAGAGGAATCGCTTCGGGGTCTTCCAGCATACCAGCCTCATAAGACCGATGCATGAGGTTCTCATCACTGGAATAGGGCTTTTCTGCAGTCGCCTCAACTGGTATCTCATGGCACTTGGCGAAAGCGAGCAGGTCGCTCCGACCTTGGAATCGACCCAAGAATTCGGGATCTTTCCACGGCGCTATGATCTCTATATCAGGAGCTAGAGCCGCAAACGCGAGTTCGAAGCGAACTTGATCGTTTCCTTTGCCCGTCGCCCCATGAGACACCGCACCGGCGCCCTCCGCAAGTGCGATTTCGACCTGACGTCTCGCGATCACCGGGCGAGCTAATGAGGTGCCTAAGAGGTACCGATTCTCGTACACCGCATTGCCTGCAATCGCCGGAAAAATGAACTCGGTCACAAAATCCTGCTTGAGATCTTCCACAAACACTTTGGATGCCCCAGTAGCCTTCGCCCGCTCCGCAACATCATCAAAGTCTTCTTGCTGTCCCACGTCCGCTACGTACGCAAGGACTTCGTACCCTTGCTCTTGCAGATCCTTGAGGATGCACGCGGTGTCCAACCCTCCGCTGTAGGCTAAAACGACCTTTTTCTCTGACATATTCTATTCTTCCCGATTCCAATTTCCGGTTGGCGAAGCCCCAGCTTTATCTATCTCTGCGCCATATCGGCTAAGTACTCGCGCATCGCAACCATACGCTCCTTAGAACCCGGCCAATCCGCTGCAACTGCCTCCACGTTCGTCAGGCGGGGACGAAATCCAGAACTCTCTCGTAGATCATCAATCATATGCTCAAGCTTGCAGAATACAGCCAACATCTCACCACTCGCATCATAAAACATCGCCCGATCAATCGCTCCATGGACAACAAAGGATGCAGCCATTTCCCAGTAACTTAGGACCATACGGACGTAGGTGGCGCTCTCCTCAGTCTGCATCAGGGAAGAGACCTCGTCGAGCGAAGCGGGGTTGAATGAACGAATGTACCAGTGTCTCGCTTCTCGCATCTTCTCTTCACGACGCAGGTCGTAAAGTTTCATCAAGGACTGCGCACTCTCGTGTGGGGTTGCCATTCGAACCTCTGGGTATCGAAAACGTGATGTAACGACATGTATTTAGCAGACGGATTTTGTTTACCGAAAGCGCACCATGATAGCCAGTGCATTTTAACTAGCCACCCCACTCGCGCTCCTACTCAGGTACCGCCTCGACGGATCATGGTGCGCAGGACTTGATCGATACGCTCAAGGCGAGATCCCTCATCCTGAATCTCGAGTAGCCTCTGATGCCACGGAAACTCCATCTGTATCGCCTGGGCTAGCGAGTATGAGAGCTCTGAGTGGACGCTGAGTTCATGCAGATGATCTGGCCTATTAGGAAGAAGATCGAGGAGTGCATCTAAGAGCTGTATGGATTCACCCCTTCTGAATTCCATCTCTTCATCCCGCATTGCGGAAGCATCCTTGTAATCGGTAACGATCGCCTCGAAGTAAAGCGATTTTTGTTCTAATCCCTCGTCTATTGCGAAGCGACCTACGCCCTTAACAATCAAAATAAATCGGCCGTCTTCTAATTCCTCGTGCTGTTGGATCTCAGCCAAACAACCGACCCGACCTTCCTCACCCAGAAACGGGCCCTGTTCGTCCCAATCATGAAAAATCAGTCCGAAGTTACGATTGGTCTTGAGCACGTCAGCAACCATTTCTCGGTATCGCTGCTCAAATACATGGAGCGGCATGACAGCACCCGGCAAGAGCACTATAGGGAGAGGAAATAGCGGAAGACGGTATCGGTTCTCAGGCATCGACTGGAGGGTAAGCAACAAGGATGAGGCGATGTGTAATTCGCGGCGGGATCTTATCATTACAGAATGATCCCAGATCAACAGCTAAAGCCAGAGCCGTGGGGTTTTCACCTACTTGGCCTAGGCCCTGTATTAGCAGTAATAGGTGGGAATGTAGTTGGTGGAGCATGGGTTCTGTCAGGTATTGTCTACATGCTTGTCATTGCCCCGATCCTCGATTTAGCCTTCGGTAAAGCGACCCAGCCACGTCCTCCGCGGGCATCCGGAAGACCCTTCGAGGCACTACTCTATGTACACGCAACTCTTCAGTTCGCGGCAGTCTGCACGCTCCTGTACCGAGCTGGCCTCGATGCGGGTCATTGGACCATGTGGGGAGGTGCCCTCAGCACAGGTGTGAGTTCGGGTGTGTCCGGTATCATCGTCGCCCATGAACTGGGGCATCGCAAACCACGATCACTAGGTTGGTGGATTGGTCGCTTAAACTTGCTCACAGTTCTGTATTTGCATTTTACGACAGAACACAACCACACACACCATCGCCATGTTTCGACGACCATGGATCCCGCATCCGCTCGCCGCGGCGAATCTCTCTGGGCCTTCGTAATCAGGACCATACCTAGCCAATTCCAAGATGCAGCTCAAGTACATGCGATAAGAGGGAAAACAGGCCTGCAAAACCCTGTGCACCGAGGAGCAGTCGTTCAGATAGTAGTAGTCGCCGGAGTCTGGTCCGTGATGGGTATACCCGCAGTCTCAGCATTCCTAGCCCAAGCCTTATTTGCGATTTTCCTGCTCGAATACATCAACTATATCCGCCACTATGGGCTCCACCGTGAAGTGGGAGAGCGACAGACCGAAATGCACTCGTGGCAGTCTGAGGAGCGATGGTCTCGCTGGACCCTGCTCGAACTGACACGCCACCCCGCACATCACCTGAAGGCCAGCGTACCCTTCTGGGAACTCAAGCCATACCCGAATGCGCCAACTTTGCCGACGGGTTACTACGGCTGTTTTTGGCTCGCAGTAGTGCCCCCACTATGGCGCCGCATGGTGGATGGCCGTATTCCATCAGAAATTAGAAATTCCGCTGTGGATTGACCTCCGACCACACGGACCGCACTCTGATTGTCCATCACCCTCAACGAATGGAATGAGGAAGGGCATGCGTATCCGCTCGATTCTACTGACTTCCGCGTTCGGGCTCTGCCTGATCGCCATTACTACACACTCTCTCCACGCGCAGACGGACGTGTCCGAACCGTTCAAGGTCGGCACCTTTGAGATCGAAGGAGCCCCAGCAGTCGGGATCGTCCTCCGCGACCAATACATCGTCGCGCTGAACCGAGCAAACACTGCCTTGGAGCGGGACCCTGCGTTCCCAGCAATTCCAGAACCAGCAGATATGCTGGACTTGATCTCACGCTATGAGTATGGAATGAAGGCCCGCCTCTACGAAATCGTTAACTACGTCGTAGACAACGACATGATTACAGGAGCGCGGCCCGATTATGTCTACGATCTCTCGGAGATTGGGACACTCCCTCCAATTATGTACCCAGGTAAAATCCTGAACGCGGCCGTTAACTTCTACAGCCATGTTAACGAAGCCGGAACACCAGAGCAGCAAGCGGAGGCCCGCCGACAGCGCAGAGAAAATCGAGGAGTACCGTACCTCTTCCTAAAGCCAAGCCGTGGGGCAGTAATCGGTAATGGTCACGAGATAGTCATCCCGTGGGGCCGTGACCGTATAGATTGGGAAGTAGAGCTAGGAGCCGTAATCGGAAGAGCCGGCAAATACATCTCGGCTAACGATGCAGAAGCGCATGTCTTCGGCTACATGGTTACCATCGACGTGTCAGACCGAGGCGGAAGGCCTCCAGGAGGCAATCCGATGACATCAGATTGGTTTGTTGGCAAGGGCCATGACACCTTCGCACCCCAAGGCCCCTGGATCGTACCAAAAGAGTTCTACGGAAATCCGATGGAGATTCTGCGACAAACTCTCTCGATAGGAACCGAGCAGCTGCAGGAAGCAACCGCTGGTGACATGATCCACTCGCTCTGGGAGCTGATCGAATACGGTTCATCGATCATCACACTATATCCCGGAGACGTCGTAAATAATGGTACCTCGGGCGGAACAAACGCCGGGTCAGATCGGGGCTACCTGCAACCCGGCGAAGTCGTTTCGGCAACAATCGACGGTATTGGAACACTCACGCTGCCAGCAATAGCCGAGGCAGAGCCACAGGGACTGTCAGGAGCGCAGCTAACCCCAGTGTGCGATTATCGGAACTGTAACCGGAACTGATTGTGATGCGGATGAGCAACAGTTTGTCCGTTCTGAACGCATTATTACTAGAGGCCCAATGAGAGAAGCATTCGAGATCGGAAGTGACAGCATCCTAGCCGGCACGATTGGCACTTCCGCATTGCCCGTGGGGGAAGAGGCCGATGGCCGACCCAAGCGAATCCCACTTTTGGTATGTCATGGCTCAAGCGATGGGCCGAGGCTTTGGATCAATGGCGCAACACACGGCGACGAACCGGAGGGTGCCTTCTCGATCTTTAAACTGTTTGATCAACTAGACCCGGATCAGGTCTCAGGAACAGTGATCGGTGTGCCCGCTATGAACGTGCCTGCTTTTGAAGCTGGCAAGAGAGGAGATCCACTAGACTCGTTTACCTATGACATGAACCGGATGTACCCGGGACGCGCGGACGGATACCCGACTGAGAGAGCAGCCTGGGCTCACTGGATAGGAATGAGGGACAGTTGTGACCTACAAATAGCCGTGCACTCGGGTGGAGAACACAGCTATCTCGCTCACATGATCTTCGCTGCGGACAACCCCCAGAGTCTCGAACTCGCAGCCGCTATGGGAAAACCATGGGACCTAGTCTTCAAATCTGGCGTCGGCGGCGCGAACCCTGCATCAAAAATGGCAGAAATCGGCAAAGCGGGTGTGACAGTGGAACTAGGTGGGAATTGCCGAACCCTGACGAAGGATTTTCACACCATCGCAGACGACCTAGCTGCAGGGTACCTGAACGTGATGCGTCACTACAATATGGCGCCAGGCGAAGCCGCCTATGCAGCGGAATGGCGCATGGGCTACCAAGAAGCCCTACTTGCACCTGCATCAGGAATGTGGGTGGGCGACCGAGAGATGGTATTCGAGAAGATCATGCCCGCTGGAACACCACTAGGCAGGATCTATGACCTGTACGGCAAGATCACTGCTGAAGTTCTCGCACCAGAAGAGGGCCTAGTATTCGGACTGCGTTCGCGTCCCTCTGTACTGGAGGGCGAATGGTGCTGCTTTTACGGCATCATTGATGAGGTGCGGACGGACCTACTCCCCTAGCCTTAGGAAAAGCCCTAACAGGGAGCCCCACAGCTTATAAGACATCACTCGCTGCTGGAGTCGCTGCAACAAGAATTAGGACTAATTTCGATCACTGCAGGCTCGGCCGGTCAATCGGGACACGCTCAACTAGGCGCCCTCGCCCCCGCTCTGCCGAAAGAGCTCTCTCATCAACAATCACCTGACCACGAGAGATCGTCCACGTCGGAAATCCGTTCAGCTTCATACCATCGTAAGGACTGTAGTCGATATCGGAGTGCAGCACCGCAGCACTTACCGTCAGCTCCCGGTCTGGGTCGACCACGATCAAATCTGCGTCAGCCCCCGGTTCTATCCGTCCTTTCTTAGTCAAGCCGAAGATCCGAGCAGGGGCAGTAGCCGTAAGCTCCACAAAACGCTCAGGCGTCAGTCGACCCCGAACAACGCCCTCAGTGAATACAATCGGAAGGCGTGTCTCGACCCCAGGCAACCCGTTAGGAATCTGCGTAAAGTTGTCGCAACCGCCGGTCTTCTGTCCCTCGAACCGGAACGGGGCATGATCGGACGAAACTTGCTGAATCGATCCCGCCCCAAGCGCTTCCCAGAGAGCATCGACATGACTGTGATCACGCATCGGCGGACTACAAACGAACTTAGCCACTTCACACCCTCCCCCGGCGTCGTATACGGAGGAATCGAGCACTAGGTACTGCGGACACGTCTCTGCCCAAACAGACACGCCACGCGCTCGAGCTTCCGCAACATGTCTGGCCGCACCTGAAGAGGTCACATGTGCAATGCAGATCGACGCCCCCGCTAGTTCCGCTAGCATAATCGCTCGGTTAGTCGCCTCTGCTTCTACCTCTGGGGGCCGGCTGGTAGCATGGTATGCCGGGCCAGTCTTGCCCTCCGCGAGGTGTCTCTCAATCAAATGAGTGACAGCACAGTCGTTTTCACAATGAGCGTATATGAGTCCGCCGTGTTCCGCAGTGACTTCCATTAGACGAATCAGGTCGTCATCACCGATCTTCTTATCTCCATACGTCATGTAGATCTTGAAGGAAGGGAAGCCTGAATTGATTAGCCCTTCCATCTCACTTAAGACATTCTCGTTAACATCAGTCACGATGATATGGAATCCATAGTCGATGACAGCATCGGGTGCGATCATGGCAAGCCGCTGGTGACGAGCCTCGCCTAGGGTTCCGCCTTGCTCCTGCAAGCCAAAGTCGACGATCGTTGTCACACCCCCAAAAGCGCCAGCTACGGTACCTGTGTAGAAGTCGTCAGCGGTAGTAACACCGAGTCGACCAATCGGGTGAGCGAGATGAGTGTGAGTGTCTATCCCCCCTGGCATTACCCAGTGTCCGGTTGCATCAATAACTCGGTCGACGCCCTCGGTCGCCCCATGCAGACCAGGCGCCACAGCTTCGATACTTCCATTTCTCACGAGCACATCCGAACGTGAACTTCCTGTCGCTGTCACCACATTGCCGCTATGGATTAGCAGGCTTCCCTTGTCATCCACGTTATAACCACGCTTCATAAGTGTGAGCCGACGGCGGCCATAGTAGACCCAAGCTCCCAGACTTCAAGGGGTCACATCATGAATATTGATCGTAAACAATTCACGAAGATTGCAGGCGCAGGTGCCGCCGCGATGGCGCTAGCTTGGCAGCAAGCTTGCGTTCAAGTAGCCAATACAGGGGAAGTCTCCACGGAGACAGTTCGCACGTTGTTAAACGTCCAAGGACAAGGGGGATTCTATAAGCAGCCCGAGGAACTCGAGCGTCTAAGGCGAGCGGTGACCAGAAGCGTTCGGATTTCGAATCAGTTGAGATCTTATCCTCTAGATAGTGATGAACAGCCACTCACCATCTTCCGGAGGGGATGATGCAGTCCACTCCAATCCATTTCATGACGGTCAGAGAGCAGGCCGAACTCCTAGCATCAGGACAAATCACATCGGTCGAGCTCACCAGCATCTTCCTCGACCGAGCCGAAGCGCTCGACCCGCCACCATTCTCGCTTCCAAGCGAACCCCGACCAGATCATGATGGCATGCTCGCCACAATGGTAACAATCGCCCGCGATCATGCCCTAGAGGCCGCGCAGCGAGCCGATGAAGAAATGCGCGCAGGTCGCCGGCGCAGCATCCTTCATGGAATCCCCTACGGAGTGAAGGATCTGCTCGACACCAACGGTATCCGCACTACCTGGGGCTCGGGCATCTTCGCAGACCGGGTACCGACACGAAATGCCGCCGTAATAGAGCGCCTTGCCGACGCTGGCGCAGTTCTCATGGCTAAGATGTCACTGGGAGAGTTCGCAGGAGGAAATACGAGTTCAGCGCTCAACCCGTGGAAGCTTGACCGCAGTAGCTTTGGATCTTCTAGTGGGACGGTGTCGGCCTCGGTAGCTGGCCTGATCGGTTTTGGAATCGGAACCGAAACCGGGGGCTCAATCGTATTTCCAGCATCCTCCGTAGGCGCGTCTGGCTTACGTCCGACCTTCAGCCGAGTGAGTCGGTACGGATGCATGCCGTTGTCATGGAGCCTAGACAAGATCGGACCTGTCGGACGCTCGGCCGAAGACTGCGGGCATATCCTTGAACAGATCGTCGGATTCGATCCGCGAGATAATTCCTCAACAGATCGTCCCTTCAGCTTTCGCGCCAACCCCGGCTCTATGCGTGGCCGTCGGCTCGGCGTGCATCGGCGGGAGTTCCTATTGAGCCAGTCTGATCACAACCGCCAAGTATTTCAGACAGCTTTGGATGTATGGGAATCTATGGGCGTGATAATCGAAGACATTGACTTGCCGACTTACCCGACCGGCGCCTTGTTCACCACCATCGTAACTGTCGAAAGTGGTACGATTTTCGAACCACTTTTCGCCGACGGGCGAGCGGGCGGAATGTTTTCCTTCAATGAAGATCGCGCCGCAGGCTGGATGGCGGGCCGGATGATGCCCGCTTCAGACTACCTGACCGCCCAACGGATTCGAAGTCAGCTAACTCGAGAAGCCGACGACATTCTGTCTCGGTACGATGCCGTTATCGCACCCACGTGGCCAAATGGAGCGGGTATGCGAGAAGTGAGCGACGGGTGGCCGATCCCGGCCCGACACGAGTGGGAACCACCTGAGGACGTTGATGTTAGCACGCCTCGGTTGAATTACATCGCCAATCTTGTCGGTCACCCAGGACTGAACATCCCCTGTGGCTTCGATCCCGACGGAATGCCTCTGTGTCTGCAAATCGTCGCATCGCCCTTTGAAGACCAAAGCGCCCTTGACTTCGGAATGGCATTTCAGGAAGAGACAGACTGGCACTTGAGAAGGCCCGAATACCCTTGGCGACCCTAGAGACACCCTATAGGTCAATCCTAAGGGCTAAACTCCGCCTCTTCGACAACGCCCGTTCGATCTCCATGCACGAACGACACGTAATGCTCAGCTAAATCGTGAGCCCAGATACCTGGCATTGGCTCTAGACCTATCTCTTGGCGTGATTCTGCAACCCACCCTGGGCTTACCGCGTTCACCCTGTATCGGTCCTGAAGATCAAGAGCTGCTGCTCGAACAAACGCTTCGATTCCACCACCTACCATAGCGACAGCCGCAGCACCCGCCGTCGGACGAACGCTCAGCGTTCCACTTGTCAACGTAAACGAACCACCCGGCAGAACCGCATCGAGACCAAAACGCACCAAGTTTACCTGCCCCATAAGCTTGTTCTCAAAACTCATTCGATAGGCGTCGTCGTCGAGATCTTCCACCGAACCGAACTGGGCTACGCCAGCTGCGCACACTATCGCATCAACAGACCCGACAGCATCAATCAGCGCCCGCACCGCTCGTGGCTCCGCCAAATCAACCCTGTGGTCACCTGACGAGAACCCAGCCGCAATCACGGAGTCTCCAGCTAACTCGAGCGCGGCACCAATCGCAGACCCTACAGTTCCGGTCGCGCCCACCAGGAGCACCCTCACTTAGGAAGCCAAGCTCGCAAGACCTCTAGAGGCTGCTACCCTCAGCCGACCATGACGGGATGAACCGATTAACTCAGAGCTTCGCACCACAAAGATCCGGTCAATTGTTTCCCGAACCACCAACTACACTCGCTCTATAGTCGAGAGGCGGGTCCCGGTCCCCGAGCAGTGGCTCATAGACGTAGTCCGGACCCCTGCGACGATCGAATTCTTCATGGGCCGCATCAATCAACTCTGGAGTGGTAAACAGGTCATACATGGTAAACGCTAGTGTCTTAGCGGCGTTAATCATTCCCTTATTCCCAATACTCATGCCACCAGCAGCAACAGCCTGCCATGAATGTGCCGATGTTCCAGGGACCCAAGTTGCCGTCCCTAGGCCAGCAGTCGGGACCACCCAGGATACGTCGCCAACGTCGGTCGACCCTCCCTGCCCCACTTCAATCACCTCGAAAGGCTCTATCATCTGAGCTCGCTCCAGAGGCGGAGCGGCTCCAAAGAAGGTGCGATGTATCGCCTCAGCGAACTCGCGCTCTTCCTCGTTATACTCGACGCCCCCGACTTCATTGAGGTTATCAAACATTGCACGCGCCAAAGCCTCGTTTGGTAGCACGTTATAAATCCCGTGAATCACCTCATGCTCCATTCGCGTTTCAGTCCCCATGGCTGCAGCCTCTGCAATCTGAGTCACCCAGTCGAACATCCGCCGTGACTCTTCAGGGTCGGGATGCCGAACGTAGATGTACGACTCCGCGAAACTGGGCACCACATTAGGAGCGGACCCCCCCGACGTTACTACATAGTGAATGCGGGCAGCTGGGGTGACATGCTCTCGCATGAGATTGATCATGTAGTGGAAGGCCTCCACACCGTCCAGCGCTGAGCGCCCCCTCCAAGGAGCTCCGGCAGCGTGAGATGATCGCCCGTAAAAACGGAATTTTCCAGACTTGTTCGCAAGTGAAGATGAAGCACTGGCGCTATTAACTGAACTAGCATGCCAATGCAGCATGACATCCACATCGTCCATCAGCCCTTCACGTACCAAGTAAACCTTTCCAGCCCCACCTTCCTCAGCGGGTGTGCCATAAACACGAATTGTTCCTGGTGTCCCTGACTCATTTAGCCAATCTCGCACAGCGAGAGCTGCGGCTACTGAGCCGGTCCCGAACAAGTGATGCCCACAAGCGTGGCCGGCAATCTTACCTGGTATAGGATCAGGCGAGGAAGACCGGCTCTGATTAATCCCGGGCAAAGCGTCATATTCTCCCATAATCCCAATGATCGGACCTCCACCTCCGTATGTCGCCACAAATGCTGTCGGCATTCCTGCCACACCCGATGCGACCTCAAACCCAGCATCGCGCAACACACCCTGCAGGGTTTCAGAGGACTCGGTTTCCATGTATCCGACCTCAGCGAGATCCCAAATGTGCTGGGCCGTCGCCGCGTACTGGTCGGCGTTGGCATCGATGAAGGCCGCTAGCTGCTCCTTCACATCTTGAGCCTGAGAGGACTGCGGGAGCAGGACAATACACAAAACAGCAGCAGCGATCTTCTTCACTTCGAGAACTCCTGATTTAGCAGTTTCGCGGGGGCGAACACGGTAGTTTCAACAGCGAAACCATACAAGGTTTCATTCACAACACTTTCTGCGGCGTTCAGATTCAAGCAGCCTCCCTCTCCCCGTACTGGTCAGTATCGCTCTACATTGGTCTGTATAAGTCTACTATCCGAAATCGACCTAGTGCCATGAAGCCACTCCTCTCCTCCGCCTTCTTACTGTCCCTGCTGATGGGCGTAACCAATGCGTCTCTTACAGCTCAGTCTCCCACGGACTACGACCGTCAGATAGAGCAACTCATGAACAACCCTGCAGTCCGTACTGCCCTTGATCACATTGTCGAAACGGACGAGCAGACAATGGACGATCTCGTGACACTAACGCAGATCCCGGCCCCCCCTTTCATGGAGGAAGAAAGAGCCGAGGCCTTCCTTGAGACGATGATCGAGTTGGGTGTGGACAGCGCGTGGACAGATGAGGTCGGTAATGTGATCGGCCTACGGCGTGGGTCAGGTACGGGAGAGGTTTTGGCAGTCGCCGGGCATTTAGACACCGTTTTTCCACCTGAGACGGACGTTACCGTTCGAGTAAGTGGTGATACGATATTCGCCCCCGGAATCTCAGACGACACTCGCGGCCTAGCCACCGTGCTAGCGGTCCTCAGAGCTATGAATGAGGCCAATATACGCACTGAGGCCGACATTCTCTTCATTGGAAACGTGGGTGAAGAGGGACTGGGCGACCTGCGAGGTGTAAAGCATTTGTTCAGGGCGGGTGGCCCTAGGATCGACCACTTCATTTCCGTGGACGGGACGAGTCCTAACGGTATAACCCACATGGGCCTGGGCTCTCACAGGTACCGAGTGACGTTCAGGGGACCGGGAGGACACTCATGGGGAGCATTCGGCTTGGCAAATCCAGCTCACGCAATGGGCCGCGCAATACGTTACTTCCAAGATGGAGCAGCCCCATACACCGCGAATGCACCATACCGGACTAGCTATAACGTGGGAAGGATGGGGGGTGGCACATCCGTCAACTCAGTCCCATTCGAATCATGGATGGAAATCGACATGCGCTCGGAAGGAGACGAGACGCTTGAGGCCGTCGATGCCATACTCCAAGGCGCGGTGCAGCGAGCTCTTGCAGAGGAGAACGCTCTGCGCACGCGAGGAGAAGCGCTCACCGTCGATGTCGATATGATAGGAGATCGACCGTCAGGAGAGATAGCATTAGACCATCCATTCGTGGAGCAAGCGACGGCTGTAACCAACGCACTCGGTCTGTTCCCGGGCTATGCCCGATCGTCGACCGACTCCAATATTCCAATCTCGCTAGGCATTCCAGCTATCACGATCGGTGGTGGTGGCCAAGGATTCGGTGGGCACTCACTAGACGAGTGGTTCCGCAACGAAGACGGAGCGCTCGGTGTGCAGAGGGTCATGCTCATTGTGCTCGCTCAGGTCGGGCTGGCACAGATGAGTTAAGCCAAGATTCGCGGAAAGCTCATGAGCCCAGGCTAAGCGGTCTCGGGCCAAAGTGGTGAGTCACTTCAATCATCTTTCTAAACCGAACACATTAAGGACATTGCTATGTTTGAGATCCTATCTCGAAGACGACTTCTTCGCGGTGCCGCAGGTGCTTCGTTAGCATCGCTCGTCCCAAGTTCAGCAAAAGCTCAGCAAGGCCGACTCGAAGCGCTCTGGCAAGTAAGTCCAGAGGCAAGACTTACCGAACTGGGGATTGAGCTTCACACGCCTCCTCCTCCAGTAGCCACATACGTCGGTACTCACATCGTTGGAAGCATGCTATATGTAGCGGGGCACACACCTCGGATGCCCGATGCATCTCCGGGACATCAAGGAATCGTAGGCAAAGACCTCACGATCGAAGAGGGTAGGGCAGCGGCACGTCAATGCGGCATCAACATACTGGCCACTATGAGGGCAAGGATCGGGAGTCTTGACCGTGTCGCGAGACTCGTCCGCACATTCGGCATGGTGAATGCGGTCCCCGGATTCTCGCAGCAACCCGAAGTCATAAACGGCTTCAGTGATCTGATGGTCGACATCTTCGGTAAAGAGGCTGGCACAGGCACCCGCGCCGCCGTCGGTATGGGATCCCTGCCGGGTAACATGGCGGCAGAAGTCGAGACTTTCTGGGAACTCAGAGACTGACGACCACATCGACCTCGGTATTTTCAGGTTCCAGCTTCTTCTATCAGGTCCCTGGAGGGCGAAGCTCGTTCCACCTACCAATGAAGCCAATGGCTGCTGCGACCATTGAGGTCGCCTCAATCCGCCCCCTCCGAGTTGTTGCCTCTCTTGGATGACGAACACCCCAAACTCCATCTGAAGTCATTTCAATAGCCGAGGTTCCTTTTCCTGTGACCTCGTCCTTTAGCCCTTCAGCCAAAAAGAGCGTCAGGGCAGTCGGGTCACCTGCCAGCACTTCGGGAAGCATTGCTTCCAGGTGAGGCAGAAGAAATACATCTGGTTGTTCTGCGGCCTCTATATCCACGAGTTCCGGGGTTAAGTACATCGACATCGATGTCTCACCAGTCCCGCCATGTCGGTCCAAGACTGGAGGGCCCGGGTCCATCGGTCGCTCAAGAACCGGAAGGAACGGGCCAAGGACAGAACGAAGGTCAACGGCGATACCTGCAGTTTCTTGATTAATACGATCCACTATGAACCGAGTTGTTGCTGTATTCCCGCCGTGAGCATTCAACATCAAGAACCTTTTGAACCCGTGACGGATTAAGCTCTTCACTGACTCGACATAGACTTCTTGAATCAAGGTTGAAGGAAGCGTCACCGTTCCCTCAAAACCCATATGATATGGAGACTGTCCTGGGAAAAGGATGGGTGCCACAAGCACATCGGCCTTTTGGGAAATGAGCTTCGCGAGCTCAAGTCCATTTAGATAGTCTGTACCTATAGGGAGATGGTGCCCGTGCTGCTCAAGAGCAGCGACTGGGATGATCACCATATCGGAACGGGTCAGGAACTCCTGAACCTCCGGACGGGTCATATGCGGGAGATAGTTCTTCACCTTTTCGATACTTGGCAGAGGACTTTCAGGGGGCAGAAGCTCCTGAGCATCCACCGAGTACCACGGAAAAAGCAGAACCGGAGCCGCAGCGATTAAGCGGAGACCTCGACACTTCATGGCTGATCAGTCCCTAGTATTCTGGCTGAAATCCCTGGCCGGTCGATCCTTTCACCACGCAAATACACGTCAATAATTCCTCTAGTGTTTGTGATGTCATCTAATGGGTTGGCCTCAAGCACTATGAAATCCGCACTTTTTCCTTGGGCAATCAGCCCCGTTTCATCGAGTCCCATAACCGCCGCAGCCGCGCTGGTCGCTGCAACCAGAACATCAGAGGGACTGAGTCCGGCCCGGACCATGTCTTCAAGTTCCTGGTGCGCAGTCCATGAATTACCCCCATCAGTACCGAAGGCAACTCGGATCCCCTCTTGGTGCAAGCGCACAAGGTTCCGGGCTTGAATCCCGAACGCCTGCGAAGCTTGGTCACTGAACGACGTCGGATTTGATTCCATCTGAGCAATCCGCTCCGCTGACACAGTCCCTGCAGTCCAGGACATGTCACCTACGGGGAGGCCCGGCCCCGGCAAGTTCGGAATTAAGACAACCTCCGGACGTTCCCTCCACATCTCAATCACCTCATCATCGACATCTACATCCCGGATCCCATGGGCAAAAACATCTACACCTGCTTCAAGGAGTCCTTTTGCGTCCTCTAGTCTAAATACATGAGCTGTTACTGGGATGCCATAACCGTGGGCCTCATCAATAATCGCGCTATAAAGTGCAGGAGACAGCCGCTGGTATTGTCCCCCGCGACTGTCCACCCAGATCTTCACTATGTCGACCTCTTGCGCCGCTAGCTCCTGCACCGCCGCGCGGGCCTCTTCCTCGCTTGTGACCCAGTGAGGAACTTCGCTACGCCCTGGCTCAGGAGCCGTAATCCCTCGACCTGCCGACAGAGAACGGGCTCCATCCTGTATAAGCTCTGACCGCATCTCAAGTCCAGTGGCGCCCTCATCAAGTCCAAAACTGAACGTTGCACCTGTCCCATAGTAAGCGGCCTGCTGAAGCTCAAGTACGCGAGCTTCTCGCTCAGAAGGAAGATGGAAATGCGCATTGTTCAGCGTTGGCATCACCGTCTTTCCCGAGAGGTCGACCCTGGACCCGACCGCTGAGCCATCTATATCTGACGAAGGCCCAACCTCTACAAAGGTACCGTTGTGCACGATCAGGGTCGCTTCTTCTATCACAGTACCGTCACCTGTTATCACACGGACACCCTCATACGCGACTGCATCTGACATGTCAGACCCGCCACAAGCCGTGGCTACCAGCAGTATCAAGAACATGAATGAAGTGCGGAAAAAGAGGCAGCCGAGACGGGGCGTTGAGCAGTTCATAGCAGAGTCACTCCAGCGTATAAGGATCCATCAGGGCTACTGCACAAACTTCCGACCAGCAAGTACCCACACTACCTGTATCCCATCAAAGCCCTAGAATATGAACACCGTTATAGCGGACGACTCCCCTTCGAGTGGCAACATGATCATACCAATTCTCTCGACGCCTGCTCGGTCAATCGCACTGACCGGACTAGCTGCACTGGCGCTGACCAACGCACTTACCGCCCAAGCGGTGCTACATCCTGAACCGCACCTTCAGTCCAAGTACCATGACTTTCGAGTAGTCGAAGTAGCCGACGGGCTAATCAATCCTCACTCACTCGTCTTCACGCCGGACGGTGACTTACTTGTGACCGAGCGCCCCGGACGGCTTCGGATCATCCGAGATGATGTTCTGCTGACCGACTCGGTTCAGGGGCTTCCTGACATTATCGCGTTAGGAAGAGGAGCTCGTGCTATGAATGGCCTCGAGCAAGCTGGACTCCGCGATGTAAGACTAGACCCTGAATTCGAACATAATCGTCTCCTGTACCTGAGCTATGTCAAACCGGGTCCAGACTCACTCGGTACCCTAGCCGTTGCGCGAGGACGCTATGAAGACGAACGGCTATACGATCTTGAAGAGATCTTCCATGCCAAGGCGAACGGTAACGGAAGTGAGCGCAGTTCAATGTGGGGTGGTCGTATCGCACTGGACAAAGAGGGCTACATATATGTAACGCTTGGAGATCGGCAGTGGCCATCGTCAGGCGACCTATGGACCCATCCAGCTCAGAGCCTAACCAATCACAATGGAACGACTGTCCGTCTTTATGCAGACGGTCGAGTCCCCAACGATAACCCTCTAGTAGGCCGAGAAAATGCGCTTCCAGAAATCTGGACATGGGGACACCGCAATGCCCAAGGCATAGCTATTCATCCGGAAACAGGCGATGTCTGGTCTAACGAACATGGCCCCCAAGGCGGTGACGAGGTCAACCTCCTCCGAAGTGGCTCAAACTACGGTTGGCCCGTCGTAGGCTATGGTGTGAACTACCGAACGGGTCTAGCAATCCATCACGGGACACAGCAAGACGGCATGGATGATCCAGCTCATGTCTGGGTGCCATCCATAGGAGTGAGCGGAATGATCTTCTACACGGGAGATGCTTTTCCGGAGTGGAAGGGTGACATGTTTGTCGGTGGAATGAGCGGAGAACGTCTTGTCCGCTTGCGGATAGAGGGACAAGAGGTCGTGAGCGAAGAGGTTATTCTCCAGGACATGGGTCGGATCCGGGAGGTCCAGCAAGGACTAGACGGCCTCATCTATCTAGCGATCGACGGCGGAACTCGTTGGGAGGATGGACCTCCAACCCAGATTCTTCGTATTGAGCCAGCAGGAATGAGATAGGGACCAAACATCAATCTTGGTCACTGAGAGTTAAGGACTAGAAAACAATCCTTCGCCCAACAATCGGCACTCCGGGGCGTGCACCTTCGACGTTTTCTCCCTCTCGCACCACGAACGATCCATTCACTAACACGTACTCCACACCGATTGAATACGACAGATCATCCTCGAACGTCGCGGTATCTATAATGCGTGATGGATCAAAGATGGTTATATCGGCGTCACTCCCAAGCTGGATCCTCCCTTTTCTCGTCATCTGCGGTGAAATCGACTCTAGCCTTTGAGCTGGCATGAGAGTCATCTTCCGGAGCCCCTCCATAAGGGAAAGAGTGCCCTCCTCTCTGACGTATCGGCCTAAAAATCTAGAGAAGGTGCCGGCACCACGTGGATGTGCCCCTAGGGCATAAGGCATCCCATCCGAGGCCACCATGGTATGAGGGGCCTTGAGCCCCATCTCAATCCAGTCCGGCTTCATCATATGAATAATTACTATCCCGCCCTCTTCCCTGTACGATCGAAAAGTCTCTTCAGTAAGCCGCTCCCCCGTATCCTGCCATTGAAGGTCCCCATAGTCGATTCTCAAGTGCTCCTGCCATCCCTCATCAAAGATGGCCGACTCTAACGAAGTTGACGCCGCAGTGTACGGGTAAACCTCTGTTGTCACGTCGACCCCAGATTCCTGGGCGCCCCGTATCAGATCAAGATTGGTTCCAATCTCCCAGAGGCTAGAGCTGTTGAGATGGACAATGTGCAGAGGAGCACCCGTCGAAGCGGCATTGGCTACCACTTCTTGAATCGCATCGATGCCCATCGACCGAACGTGAGTATAAATGGTGAACTGCTCTCGCCCGGCGTATTCAAAGACCCTATAGATCTCATCCCTGCTGGCACCCGGGTAGTACTGATGAGCCATCCCAATACCCAACGCTCCCGCGTCCATGCCATCCTTTATACGCTCAAACAATTGTGGATAGAGGGTTCTATCGAGCTCGTCATAGTTGCCCTGAGAGAAAACTCGCCCGAGTTCCCTTAACTGAGCCCCGGTCGGCTCCGAGTCGATGCTCGCCAAGGTTGTCCGGACTTCCTCGGCATACTCAGGCATCACTGCCGTCCTGGCAGCGCCGTGACCGATCGTTGCTCCAAAATTTAGGATCGCGTCACCCTCGCGCTCATTGAGGAAAATTCTGAGATCAGAGACACCTGACTCTAACTCAAGGGCTGTCGTGACACCGTCACGTGCCTGGAAGCGATTAGCAGCGTTTGACTGTCCGTGGGCGTGCAAATCGATAAAGCCTGGAGATACCACTAGACCGGTCGCATCTATAACGGTTTCTCCTTCGAGTCCATCCTCGGAGATGGCCACTATGGTTTGACCATTGATACCAATATTTCGGACTGCATCGAGGCCGGTCTCAGGATCCATCACTCGGCCGCTTCGGATGACCACGTCATAAGACTCCTGAGCTTCCAATAGCTCAGAAATGGGACCCATAGCCACGATAGCCAGAGCCATACTGGCGAGTCTCTTTGCATTGTATAACATGCTGATCTCCTATGGAGTATTAGATCCTAGGTCTAGCAGGTCTCGCACCGAGCGCTCGAGACTGGTCAAGCCAGAGGCGAGACCCAACTCTAAAGCTTCCTCGGCCGACTCGCCGTCAACCCAGTGTGCCTTCAAGGCCAGCATCGCACCGACCCGATTGCTACTGGCGCAGTATAACATTGCGGTTTTTTCGCCAACCTCATCCAGTATCGCAGCGAATGCTTCGACGTTATCGCGGGTCAATGATCCTGAACCCGAAATCGGAAGACGGTCGAACTGAACTCCTTCACCGACCAGCAATTCTTCCTCCCATCCAGCACCATCCTCCGTCGTCGGGCGAAGGGATACGAAGTGCTCAATGCCCGACGATTGAAGTCTCCGAATCTGCTCCTGTGTCGGCTGTCCAGAAGTAACCAGTCTGTCCATTGGCATACGCGCGTTACGAACGCCTATTTCTGTAACGACCGAAAGTAGAGTGTCCGGAATACTCGCCATCACCGCTTCAGCCGGAGGAGAAGGCTCAGCGGAACACGCCAAGGATGCAAAAAGAGTCAGTAGGAGTACTAGGTCAAGATTCCTGTTTTTCATACACTTCAGATACCGGTTAATGGTTATAGGCAGAACATAACTGATGACCCCAAACACGGACCACGGCCGCGAATAGAGCGTACTATGGTTTCACCGAGACCAAGAGCTTATCCCGCGAAACTATCTCAACCGAGACCCTCATCGTGCAACGAGCAATCCCAACACTCACCGCCTCACTCATCATCATAGCGGGGCAAGCGCCACTGGCTGGTCAAGAACCTCTCTGCGAAGGTGCAGAGAGGTTCTTGCAGGAGACCATGCTCATGATTGCTCTCAGCGAGTCGGACACGATCAACGACTGGCGAACACAGGCGAAGGTTCCTGGGTGCCGAGTCACAGCTGCTGGCTCATCCAGTCTGGAGTCAGCCGAAATTGCAAGGAGCTTCTACCAGATCATCGCCGAAAGTGGCTGGTCCCGAACTCCAGATCCACGCGACGCTCCGAATGAAGCATCGCTGCGTTTTCGTCGAGACAGCGTGGACTGTTTATTCAACTATTACGACTCCAGCATGTCTCTGGGCACAGACGCAGAGATGATAGTCAGCGACGCTGTCTACGTAGAGGAGGGTGAAAGTCTCTACAACTTCCTTGTACTATGCATGCCCGCCGCTCCTGCAGCACCGAGAGGCTAGTACTCGGTACCTAATCTACTACCGGATACATCTCAAAATTCTGAGCGTCGAGATATTGAAGCCGAGCTGGTATTGCAGTCTCTATGATCGCTCGCAGAAAATCGGTGATCCCGTCGCCAGCCCACCGGACAGCAAGCCACGCTCCAAAACTCTCAGCTAAGTCTTCAGTGTCCGGAGAAACATCAGCAACACTGGAAATAAACCTGAGGTCACTTGCCTGAGCTGCTTTCCAGCTCGGAGAAGAACTGTGTTCCGCATCGAGGGATATGTGCACCGTCTCGTGCGCCATTACCTCTTCCAGGAAACCCTGTATACGGTGTGCCTCGCCCTGATCCGCATGCACAACTAAGTCCCGGTTCAAACCTACGATACTCTCAAGGCCACCGTGAACCGATAGTGTCTCGACACCCTCCCTGAGCACCTGAGGCAGCACACCAAAACGTTCCGCATATAGATCTGCCAGATCTACCGCGGAAATACTGTCGAACTCTGCGTTGACCCGAATCTCAAGAAGGAGAGAAGGGATGAAACTCGCCTCAAAGAGCCATGTATCGTACGTGGCTTCAGCTTCTATACGCCCGTCATACATGACCCGGGAACCTACTCCGAGCGGCGTCAAACCAGTTAGAGCATTAGGACCCTGCACCGTTAAGACGTCCGGGTCTATGAAAGCTGTACCATTTAGAGGTGGGGGTAGGGGCCCAACGGGTTCGATAATCGGTTCTTCACTGCACGCGGAAACGAGAATAGCTGCGCTCACGCAGGCGGTTAGAACAAAAGGCTGCTTCATTGTTAGAACATGTCCCGGTCCAGTCCGATTTCACCACGCTCAACTCGTTACTCAAGCCGGGCACAGTGTGATCTTATCTATGTCTATGCTGCCTTCGACTAGCGCGTCTCATGGTACGTTATAGATAGGCGTTGGTTTCGCTAGTAACCCAACATGCACGCGATGCAACTGCCCGGAGCCGCTTTCGCGACTCCGGGCCCATATCGGGACGGCCGGATTCGAACCGGCGACCCCTGCAACCCCATTGCAGTGCGCTACCGGGCTGCGCCACGTCCCGAGAACCGAGATAATAAAGGCTTCCCGAGGGGTCGGGAAGCGATCAGGCTCGTCCAACCTGAAAAGGGTTAACGATATCGCCTAGCACTTCCACCGCTGCGGCTTGCTAAATCAACCGGACTCATACTGAAACGCAAGCACGTGCTCACTCAATAACTAACGGAATGGTCACACAATCCCTCTGCTACATGGGTGCAAGCTGGGTTGACCTTTTCTCAAAGGCTCAACTAAATTCCCCGTCCTGTTGCGGGGTGGAGCAGTCTGGTAGCTCGTCGGGCTCATAACCCGAAGGTCGTCGGTTCAAATCCGGCTCCCGCAACCAACTTCTTAA
>DEAT01000024.1 GCA_002348265.1 Gemmatimonadales bacterium UBA2975
GCGTTCGAATGAGATGCAACAGCAGATCGAGTGGACCCTGAAACCGCTCGATATCGACAACTAGGAGTCCACCTTCCTGATCCGATGAGTGATCCATCATGCTCAAATCCACAGCCGTATGAACCAGTCCGCTATTTCGCGGAAGAAATAGACCGGGCCGAACACCACTGTCAGCGCACCCGGAACAAGGTAGATAATGCCCATTAGAGCCAGAATACCGTATTGCCCGAAGTGACGATACTGTTTGGCCAACCTGTCAGGCATAGCGTGCGCTATGACATGTGAACCATCTAAGGGCGGTATCGGAATGAGATTGAAGAAAGCAAGCACGAGGTTGATCATGATGCCGTACTCGAGCGTTAGAAAAGCAAAGTCCACCATACCGGGAGACAAGGCAAACGCTGATTGTACCAGCACTAAAAAGGTCATTAAGACCGTTGATATCGCGGCCAGAATGAGGTTAGAAAAAATACCTGCCAGAGAAACCCGGATATCCCCAGGTATATACTCCCGATAATTCGCTGGGTTTACGGGCACCGGCTTTGCCCATCCGAAAAAGATCCCACTACCGGAAAGGTAGAGCAGAACGGGGACGATGAAGGATCCTATCAGATCGAGGTGCGGGATCGGATTCAAAGTGATCCGCCCTAATTGCTCAGCAGTTCTGTCTCCTTCTCTACGAGCCTGCCAAGCGTGGGCTACTTCGTGCACGACCACTGAGGCGATCAATACGAGTATGATGATGAATGCTTCCATAAGTTGATAAGCTACTCTCTACCTTGCGACAGTCGCACCCGTTGATCCAAGAGACGGACTCGCCTAGTTTTCCCTGCTACCGTTCCAACGAATAACTGCACTACCAGCAAGAAATGCCGAATATCAAAAGTGCCAAGAAGCGTATGCATTTGAGCGCTGCCGCACGCCTCAAGAATCGGGCGGAACGCTCTCGCATCCGCTCGGCCATCAAGCAGGTTCGCTCTGCGGAAAGTGCCACTGAAGGTGCCGACAGCCTTTTGGAGGCAGTCGCCCTCCTCGACCGCGCAGCCACCCGACGCCTTTACCACCCGAATAAGGTTGCAAGGATAAAAAGCGGTCTGACCCGGCATGTAAACTCTCTGGCCTGAGGGCCTTCGAAGACGCAGACCCTCAGTCAGAAACATCGAGACCCGGAGGCCTTGAGCCCCCGGGTCTCTTTTGCTTTCCAACATGTCCATCTCTGTTTTGATCAGACGCTCCAGACCACCCTTCCATCGACAATGGTAAGGCACGGCTGACCGGTCAGAGACCAACCCGTGAAAGGAGTGTTGCGGCTCTTAGAGAGGAACCTCGAGGGATCTACCGTCCAGGATTTTTCTGCGTCGAACACCGTTACGTCGGCAGGCGAGCCCTCGGCTAGTGTGCCACCGGGCAAGTTAAATGCCCGCGCTGGTTGGCAACTCATCCGATCGACCATAGTAGCAAGGTCGATCAAGCCCTCTTTAACAACGTGTGTCAGTATTATGCCGAGAGCAGTCTCAAGACCCACGATGCCATTCGGGGCATCCGCAAACGCCGCTTCCTTTTCATCGTAATGGTGTGGTGCGTGATCTGTTGCAATCGTGTCGAGAGTCCCATCCGCTAGCCCGGCTCGCACTGCATCAACATCCTCCTGCGTCCGAAGAGGCGGATTCATCTTCGCTTCGGTTCGATATCCTTCGACTGCCTCTTCTGTAAGTACAAGGTGATGAGGCGAGGCTTCCGCGGTTACCCGCACCCCCCTAGCCTTGGCTTGTCGAATCATTTCAACGCCAAGGCTTGTAGAGCAGTGTTGCAGGTGGATGTGACCTCCCGTTAGCTCCGCAAGCATTAGATCACGGACAATATGAATGTCCTCGGACGCGTTCGGCTTTCCCGCAAGGCCAAGGCGAGAGGACATCACCCCATCGTTCATATGTCCCTTCGCGGACAGAGTGAGATCTTCGGGGTGGTCCGCCACTGGGATTCCGAAAGACTGAGCATACTCGAGGGCGAGCCGCATCAGGCCCGAGTCCATGACTGGACTTCCATCATCCGTAATAGCGACAGCGCCAGCCTCAACCATCTCTCCCACTAATGCCAATCGTTTTCCCTCCCGGCCGACCGAAATACAACCGATCGGATAAACCCTCGCCTTCCCTGCTTTCTTCCCCTCAGCTACAACAAACCCCACACCTGCGGGATCTTCGATCGGAGGGTCAGTATTCGGCATGGCACAAATTGACGTAAATCCACCGGCCGCAGCCGCAGCCGCTCCGGTTGCGATTGTCTCCTTGTGTTCACCGCCCGGCTCACGCAGATGGACATGAACATCAATCAGACCTGGCGTCACCACTAATCCCGAACAATCGACCAACTGAGCGTCTTCGTGTGTAGCCAGGGAGGAACTGAGCTCGGCCACCCGCCCATCTACGAGAAGCACATCGCGTGTATCATCAATATTCTGGCTCGGATCGATAACTCGGCCACCCTTAAGGATGAGCTTATCACTCATGATTCGACCCCCCGCTTTGCTGCCTCTGCCTTTTCTAACTGACCGCCGGCGAGCAGATATAGAACCGCCATACGCACCGCGACTCCGTTGGTGACCTGATTCAGAATGACAGAATGCGAACCATCGGCGACATCTGAATCGATCTCAACTCCGCGGTTCATTGGCCCTGGATGAAGGATTAAGAGATCTCTCGGAGCAGCCTCCAGTTTCTTGGAGCTCACACCCCAAATTCGATTGTACTCACGCAGACTCGGCACGTACCCAGACTGCATTCGCTCAAGCTGTAGCCGGAGAACATTCAGGACATCTGCCCACTGAATCGCGTCTTCGATTCGTGAAAAAAACTGACACCCAAGCTCTTCCACCATCGAAGGCAGCAGCGTTCTTGGTCCGCAGACCCCGACCTCAGCACCCAGGGTACGAAGACCATAGATATTCGATCGGGCTACACGAGAATGAAGGATGTCTCCCACTATACAGACCTTGAGACCCTCCAAGTGCCCCATGTGGTCTCTAATAGTGAGTAAATCGAGCAAGCCCTGTGTAGGATGCTCGTGCCATCCGTCACCTGCATTGATGACGGTGGAGGGTATCCTCTCGGCAAGGAAACGTGCCGCGCCTGAAGCACCGTGACGCATTACAACCATGTCTATACGCATCGCCTCTAGGTTCCGGGCCGTATCGACCAGCGTTTCCCCCTTCACTAAGGACGAACCGGATGTTGAGATATTGACCGTGTCAGCACTCAACCTTTTTTCAGCGAACTCGAACGATACCCGTGTCCGAGTCGATGCTTCGAAAAAGAGATTTACTATGGTCTTTCCTCTCAGGACGGGGACCTTCTTTATACGTCGCTCAGAGATTTCCTTAAACGGTTCCGCCGTATCAAGTATCTGAAGGATCTGATCAGCAGTCAGCTTCTCAAGCCCAATCAAATCTTTACCTAGCGATGAAACGGTGTTTGTCACGTGTCCTCCGCTGCCGTCTGAATGAGCGCGACGCCAAGGTCACCATCCAGCCCTGGAACAAGGACCTCGACTCTCTGACCCTCATGCATCTGCAATAGCCGACCGGTGATGTCGGGTTGTATCGGGAGTTCGCGCCCACCACGATCAATAAGAACGCAGAGAAGCATCCTTTGGGGTCGACCCCAGTCACTTAGCTCATTTAAGGCGGCTCTAGAGGTTCGCCCTGTGAATGCCACATCGTCGACGATCACAACGCACTTACCGTCAATGCCGCCAGGGGGGAGTTCCGTAGCGCCGATGATCGGTCTCGGGCCAACCACCTCTAGATCATCACGGTAAAGCGTTATGTCGACAGAGCCCTTTTCGATCCGGTCACCTTCTATCTGTTCAATCTCAGCCCGGATCATTTCAGCGACGTGAGTCCCTCGTCGATGAATGCCCATAAGCACCAGATTCTCTGTGCCGCCGTTCTTCTCCACTACCTCTCGAGACATCCGTGCTACCGCCCGACGAACGTCGGGCTCACTCATGACGCAGATGCGATTCGGTGTCGGCATCAGTTCCTTTCTTGGGGAAAGGGGGTCGGGTTTACCTAAACGCGACCACCTACGGCTGCTAGCGGAAAGTTCGGCCTTAGCGCCTCTAGGGTCAACGACCTACAACCCTTTTAAACATGGCCACGCCCCCCCATTGTTCTGATGCCTTTGTCTTCCCCAGTGAGTTATCCATGCAGTTGTCCACCATCGCTCGCCCAATCGCCTTCGGTTTATTGGCCTTCTTATTGCCTCTCCCTCTTCTAGCGCAGAACCAAGGAGAAGCACCCGCGGTGATCCTTTCTGACATCCCGTTCGATATAAAGGTTCTGGGTGAAGGCTCTGAACTCTCTCGATTCGAGGTTCGAAACCACGCTGGTAAAATACTCTCCAGTGGAACGGTGCTTCCTCAGGAATCAGCTAGCGCTGCAGGACTGATAGTCGGTTCTACCGACGAACTACCTCTCACTGTAACCGTCGGAAATGAATCGTTCACGGTCGATGCGCCCGTCATCCCTGGATGGGTATCCATTCTTCCCCCTCTCTTGGCGATCGCACTGGCTCTGATCTTCCGAGAGGTCATAACCGCGCTCTTAGCCGGAGTGTGGCTGGGAACCTTTTTCGTCGTTGGCTTCAATCCGCTAACGGCTACTGGGCGGCTTGTTGATCTATTCCTAGTCCCTGCCGTCGCTAACGCCGACCACGCAGCGATCATGGTGTTCACGCTCTTCTTGGGCGCTATGGTCGGTATAGTATCCCGAAACGGCGGCACGCAGGGGATTGTTAAGGCCGTGGAACCACTGGCCAGTAACCCGAAGCGAGGAAAGCTTGCGACCTGGTTAGCGGGGATGGCCATATTCTTCGACGACTACGCCAACACACTCATAGTTGGCAACACGATGCGGCCGATCACCGATCGGCTAAAGATCTCACGCGAGAAACTCGCATATCTCGTCGATTCGACAGCCGCGCCGGTAGCCGCACTGGTCCCGGTCTCCACATGGGTTGGGTACGAGATCAGCCTCATAGGAGACGGACTCTCGATAGCTGCCTCCCAGACCCCTCAAGCCGCTGGTATCCTTCTCCAGGCGAGTCCGTTCAGCATTTTCCTTCAAACAATACCCTACCTCTTCTATCCCCTGCTCGCTTTAGCATTCGTCTTCATGACCTCAATAAGCGGGCGCGATTTTGGACCCATGGCGCAAGCCGAACTCAGGGCTAACGCTGGTAAGGGCCTGTATGCGACCAACGCGGCTCTTCCAACTGACACAGCGCTAGAAGAGATGCAACCGAAGTCGGGGGTACCGCAGCACTGGTGGAACGCTGCTCTTCCAGTGCTTTCCGTCATTTTCATCGTCCTAGCGACTCTATACACCACGGGGCGCGCCGGAGCGGGACCAGGGGCCGAGCTGAGAGACGTGTTCGCACAAGCCCAATCGTACAATGCTCTTCTTTGGGGTTCATTTGGCGGCGCCGTCGTTGCGATTGCGTTATCACTCAGCCAGAAAATCTTGAATCTCCGCGAATGTATTTCTGCTGCGGTAGGAGGATTCAAATCAATGATGATCGCGATGATAATCCTCGTACTCGCTTGGTCCCTAGGTTCCGTTACTGAGACGATTGGGACCTCTCTGTTTCTGCAGACCATCCTTTCTGATCGGATAGCAGTGCAGCTCATCCCCGTGATTATTTTCGTCACATCCGGAGCTATGGCGTTTGCAACTGGCACGTCCTGGGGCACCATGGCAATCATGCTCCCGGTTGCGATACCCCTCGTTGTTGGCTTAGGAGGAGTGGATGTGCTTCCAGGCGGTGCTCTCGACGCCATTCTTCTTGGAAGTATTTCCTCAGTCCTGGCGGGAGCGATATGGGGCGACCACTGTTCTCCAATATCAGATACGACAGTGCTTTCATCTACAGCTTCCGCCTGCGATCACGTTGACCACGTAAAAACCCAGCTCCCCTATGCACTAGCAGTCGGTATCCTCTCGATGCTTCTAGGCAACATTGGCACTGCGTACGGACTGCCGCCAATTGCAGGGCTCGTCATTGGAGTAATACTGCTAGCAATCTTGTTGCGCACGACCGGGGTATTGGTTCACGATACCCAGGCCTAAGAGAGTTCATAACTGAGAGGGTCGTGCCTGAAGATAGGTCACAAAGAACACTGTACCTCCCCGGGCTCCAAAGAGAGCACTAAGGATCGAATCGGGCTTCCGCTATGCGCCCTAGGAACGGCCTCGTGGGGTCACTCATCCCCTCGCCAACCAACCAATCGTAGGAAAAAAGCACGACGCCGCCCACCTCCTCCGAACGTGCAATGTCGATCATTCCGATGGTGGCCTCTACCGTGTTCATGTACGCGCCAATACCGGCCCACACCCTATGGCGGACCTGTACAGCACTCCTAGCAGTGCCGACAAGTTCACGAAATCGCTCTGGGTCCCTCGTGTAGGCCATTGGAACCGCAATGTCGATAATTCCCTGTTCAAGCCACTCAGGCCATGCCTGGAAACGATCGTTGAGGGCAAGCTCAGTGTCGGCGATAACTGCCGCCGAGATAGTGAGGTGTGGATTGAACGCCTTAACATCCCTATAAATACGCTCTACAAGGTGAGTGATATGCCCGCGCCTGAATTGATTCCACAGCTCTGCCTCGCCGTCCACAAACGCATACAGATCTGATTCATATGCCTGGTTAAGCTTTCCCCAGCGTTCGTCTGTAAGTTGGCCACGGAGCCAAACACGAAACCGCTCAATGGCTCCGATTGAATAGTCGTACCTATCTGACGGGAAGCGTATATAGTCGAAGTGTATACCATCGAGATCGTAACGCCGTGCGAGGTCCATCCAGATCGCGTGGACATGGTCCTGGACTGCTGGATGTGACGGACTGGTGTACACTCCTTCAACCGTAGAAGAATTTTCCTCAGCATACTGAATGAGTTGGTCGACAAAGCGACTCTCAAACGGATCGACCGAAGCCAACTCCCGGCCGAGCTCACGAGGCACAGAAAGCCATTCCGGATGTGCGTTAACGATATGATCGGGACTTTGGGGCAGCTGCGCCGGCCCCCAAACGAGGTGAGTGTTGACCCAGGCATGAACCGCTATTCCACGATCGTGTGCCTCGCCAATCGCAAATTCCAAAGGGTCGAATGAAGCAGGCTCACGTACTGACTCGCCACGCGGCTCGAGCGACGATTTATAGAAGGCATCCGCTCTACCTCTAACCTGAATGACCAGGGTGTTAATCCCGCTGCGCTCCGCCTCCACGATCATCCCCAAGATGGCCTCCTTCGACGTCATCGTGAAGCGGACTACCCAAAGAGCACGAACCTCATCGAAGGTTCGGACGGGATCCGGTGCCACGAACTGCGCCGGTTCACTCGAGTCAGCCACCACCGTCGTCGAATCAACAACCACCTCTATAAATGGTGCGGGTTGATCCGCGGCCACCGCAACCAATCTGCACCCCGAGATAAACACCGGGAGCACCAGGAATGCTAGAGCTTTGTTCACCGACGCTCACGGAAAAACGATTTTAAAAGCGAACTAGATTTCTCCGCGAGAATCCCTGAACCTACTTCACAGTAATGGTTTAGCCTTTTGTCCTGAAGTATATTATCAAGCGATCCTCCCATCCCCGCCTTTGGATCACGTGCACCAAACACGACACGTGAGATCCGCGATAGCACTATGGCTCCCGCACACATAGCACACGGCTCCAGTGTTACGTAGAGCGTGGCGCCGGAGAGCCTCCAATCACCCTGGCTTTGAGCAGCAGCTCTTAAAGCAACCACCTCAGCATGTGCTGTAGGATCCACATCACGAATCGTGCGGTTGTTCCCCTTGCCAATCACCCTTCCTTCTCGAACGACAACGGCGCCTACGGGAACCTCCCCCTCTAATCCGCCCTCTTGAGCACACTCAAGGGCTATCGACATCCACATCTCGTCAGAACACCCATTATCGTTGGCAGGTGGGC
>DEAT01000090.1:0-19352 GCA_002348265.1 Gemmatimonadales bacterium UBA2975
CATGGGAGCGACTCGATGGCAGGTGATCTTCAAGGTTGTTCTGCCCGCTGCCAAAAACGGGCTAATGGCGGCGATCTTACTTGGTGTGGGTCGCGGTTTCGGTGAAACCATGGCCGTCCTCATGGCAAGTGGTCACGCGATCAATATCCCCACGAGTCCGTTCGACTCCGTCCGAGCCCTAACCGCAACGATTGCAGCAGAGCTTGGCGACACGGCACGCGGATCCGACCACTACGGGGTGTTATTCACGCTCGGGATCTTTCTATTCGTCATCACTTTCATAATCAATCTCATCGCGGATGTTGTCGTAAAGGGTGTAGGTAGACAAAAATGAGCCTGTTTGCCCGCACTGGACTGGATGAGCACAACCGGCGTGTCGAATGGTTGGTCAAGACACTATTTCTTCTAATGACTGTGCTGCTGATAATCCCCGTAGCCTTGATTATGGGGATCTTAATCCAGCGCGGAGCGCCGGTTCTATCGTGGGGATTTTTGACCGAGGTCCCAACAAACGGGATGACTGCTGGTGGAATTTTCACGGCGCTGATTGGGACGGTTTGGATTGTTGCTGTGGCGTTGCTCGCTTCTGTCCCTATTGGTGTAGCTGCTGCGGTTTATCTATCCGAGTATGCGCCGGACAACTGGCTGACCCGGGCGATCAACCTGGCGATCATCAACCTCGCTGGAGTGCCGTCCATTGTGCACGCCCTCTTCGGACTCGGCGCCTTTGTCGTCTTCTTTGGGTTCGGTCGGAGTATTCTGGCGGCCTCGCTCACGCTAGCTGTTATGACTCTACCTATCGTGATTGTCGCCACAAGGGAGTCTCTGCAGGCGGTCCCTCACGCATTCCGTGAAGCATGTTGGAACATGGGTGCTACTCGATGGCAGACTATCCGTCGGGTTGTGTTACCAAACTCAATCAGTGGGATCCTCACGGGTGTGATACTCGAGGTCTCTAGAACGGCTGGAGAGACCGCCCCGATTATGTTCACGGGCGCAGCTGCTTTCTTGCCGTTTCTGCCTCAGGGAGTGCTGGATCAAACGATGGCGATGTCGCTTCATCTGTATGTGGTTTCAACTCAGGTTCCCGACGTCCCAGATGCTTTGCCTTTTGGGGTGGCATTAGTCCTGATTTCAATGGTTCTAGTCATGAACGCGACGTCCATTGCCTTTCGAATTTATCTGCGAAACAAGCGTAAATGGTAGATAACGCACCGAAGCTCTCTGTTCGGAATCTCTCTGTCCGATACGGCGATAAGCAGGCGCTTAACGGGATCAGCCTCGATGTTTTCCCCAATGAGATATTCGGCATTATCGGTCCTGCGAACAGTGGAAAAACATCCTTCCTTCGGGCCTTGAATCGCATGGAAGAGTTTGACGCGAATATGACGGTTGAAGGGGATATTCTTTTCGAAGGACAGGACATCACTGCGATAAGAAATGTCTATGCACTGCGGAGAAAGGTAGGTGTAGTTTTTCCTCTGCCAGTTGGCCTACCTATGAGCATTTATGAGAATGTTGCTTTTGCACCAAAGCTCGCGGGCATCAAAAAGAAGGCCGAGCTAGATGAGATTGTCGAGCGGTGTCTGATTAGAGCAGCACTCTGGGATGAGGTTAAAGACCGGCTGGATGCCCTGGGCAGCCTCCTGTCAGGAGGACAGCAGCAGCGACTAACGATTGCACGAGCTCTGTCACAGAATCCTGAACTACTCCTTCTCGACGAGTTTTCGATCGCAGTTGACCCGGTAACTACGATGCGAATAGAAGACGTGCTTAAAGAGCTCAAGGAAGAGATAACGATTGTGCTCGTAACCAACCTTGTTCAGCAGGCTCGTCGTTTGGCTGATAGAACGGCGTTCTTTCTTGAGAGTGAGTTAGTAGAGACAGCGGAAACAGAGGAATTGTTCAGCGGAGTCGTGAAGGATCAGCGCACCCGAGATTACGTGGAGGGTCGGTTTGGCTGATATCGCTATCGAGACTCGGGATCTGAATCTCTGGTATGGGACGTTTCAGGCTCTTTTCGACGTGAACATCCAAGTGAAGAAAGGGATGATCACGTCACTCATCGGACCATCCGGATGCGGCAAATCCACCTTGCTCCGGACAGTAAACCGTGTGAACGAGCGTTTGGGCTACGTTCGTACCACGGGTTCAGTGGATGTTTTGGGACAGGACGCTTTTGGAGAGGACGTAGAACTGGCGCGGCTGCGAAAGGAAGTCGGAATGGTCTTTCAGCGGCCTAATCCGCTCCCGCTTTCAATACGCGATAATGTTCTCTTCAGTCATCGGATCCATCGTGGGAACGCAAAAGCATCAAAGTCTGATGAGGACGTGTTACTGGAGGACGCGCTGCGTCAGGTTCTACTGTGGGACGACGTTAAGGACCGGCTGAATCAGAATGCGACATCGCTTTCGCTTGAAGAGCAGCAAAAGCTCTGCATAGCACGATTACTTCCGGTAAAACCGTCGGTGCTCCTTATGGATGAGCCGACCTCAGCACTGGACCCCAAGGCCACAGCGGCGCTTGAAGAACTGATCTGGAGCTTCAGAGGGTCGTATACGATTCTAATCGTTACGCATAACATGGCTCAGGCGCGACGAGCCAGTGAAGACTGTGCCTTCATGCTCCTTGGTAAGATGATGGAGGTCGCACCTACTGCCGACCTTTTCTTGTCGCCGCAGCTGCCAGAGACAGCGGATTACATTGAGGGACGCTACGGTTGATCTACTCTAGAACGCCGAGAGTACACGGTGCGATGGAGTCTAGGACAGTACTGATGGTGTCAGACGACGGCCGACTATTGAGCGGGTAGTCACAAATGAATTTCCGATGACGGCAAGTGTGACGACCCTGTTACAAAAACATACACGAGACCGTGACGCATCCCTCTCAGTTTTCATTGATGTAACGGAACTGTCACCAACTAGAGAAGGTTTTTGATCCCATGAGCTATCGCTTCACTCCCCCCGGGACCTGTTTGCGAGTCGTTTTACTCACAGCTTTCGCCTGTGTATGGGTGTTTCCGACCTCCGCGACTTCTCAGGACGATCAGTCGGGGTATGATCGTATCTGGAATGCGGTCAATTGGTATCAAAATGATGACAATCCCATCGTGCAAAGCATGGTTCTTACGGGCCGCTTTCAAGCTGACTACGCTCGGGTGAGCGACGCCGGGACGTCTTATGATGAGTGGAACGTCCGTCGGTTCCGGTTCGGTGCCAAGTGGGGCCTTTTTCGTAGCTTGACTCTACAGATCGAAGCTGATTTCAATCCTCAAGAAAGAGATCCATTCTATAAGCGCTTAACTGACGTCAAGCTTGAATGGGCTCCCAACGAAAATGTGGAGTTCGCCATAGGTAAACAGAGCGTTCCTTTTACCCTAGATGGCGCCACTTCTTCGAAGGAGCTGTTGACGATTGATCGAAGTAACTTGGCCACCAACATGTGGTTTCCACAGGAGTACATGCCCGGACTCAGCTTAACGGGCGGAAACTCGGGCTGGAGTTATCATGTGGGCGCATATTCGGCTGGTGAGGCTAACCGAGAGTTCGGTGAGTTCAACGGAGCTGTATTCACGTTGGTCTCAGTTGGGTATGACCTTTCCGAGCAATTGAGTAAAGAGGCTGATCTGAGGGCTGATTACATATATCAGAGCGAAGACCCTCAGAATTCGTTTACAAGGTCACTCGAGCACGTTGCCTCACTTTCGTTTCGTTTGAAGGACGGTCAGTGGGGCTTCAGTACTGATATGACCACGGGTGTTGGATATATGGGACAGAGCGACCTGTGGGGATTTCAGTTTCTACCGTTCATGGAAGTCAGTGAGCGCCTGCAGTTGGTCGGGCGCTTCACCCACGTCGAGAGTGAGGATTCTAACGGTGTGCGGCTGGGGCGCTACGAGAATCAGATGATTTCAGGTCGCGGAGATCGGTACCGTGAGTTCTATACTGGTCTCAACTACTACATGCACGGCCACAAGCTAAAGTTGCAGAGCGGGGTGGCGTTTGGTGACATGAATGACACTGCTTTGGACGGGGGCAACTACTCGGGGACATCCTGGGTTACAGGACTTCGCATTAGCTGGTAGCCTCAGGGTGAGCGTCGATCGCCAATCCCGATCGGTGGGTCCTGTAGTTGTGGCAAGTGTGAACGAGTTCGCAGTTTTCTGAGAGTTTGTCTCAGTCAATACTGAGCAGGGCTCCGGGGTGTTAATTTTAATCGTCCAGCTGATCACTATTCACGGCCCATCTCATGACTCGTCCTCCGTCGCTCATATACACGTGGACCGACGAAGCGCCCTATCTCGCTACGCATGCATTCTTGCCAGTCATCCGCGGATTCGCGGGAGCCGCCGGAGTGTCTGTTGAAACGAGAGACATCTCTCTTTCAGGAAGGGTACTAGCGGTTTTCCGAGATGCTCTTGGAGCCGAAAAAACTGTTGCCGATGACTTGGCCGAGCTAGCTCGTCTCGTTGAAAGTCGTGAGGCGAACGTGATCAAGTTGCCAAACATCAGCGCCTCGATTCCGCAGTTGAAAGAATGTATCGCCGAGCTCCGACAGCACGGTTACCCTCTGCCTGATTATCCTGATGAGCCCGTAACGGACGAGGATCATGAGGTGAAGGCGCGATACGACTCGGTCAAGGGCAGTGCAGTCAATCCGGTGCTACGGCAGGGGAACTCGGACCGCCGTGCGCCGAAAGCCGTGAAAGAGTTTGCGCGTGCGAACCCTCCGCGGATGCGTGCTTGGCCGGAGGATTCGGCCTCGCATGTGTCCACTATGTCAAGTGGTGACTTCTTCCATAACGAACTTTCACTGACGCTTGCTTCGGATACCACCGCTAGAATTGAACACGTCGGGAAGGATGGGACGGTTACGATCCTCAGGGACAATCTGGAGCTTCTTAAGGGAGAGGTGCTTGACGCAACATTTATGAGTAGCGGCGCCCTAGTCGATTTCCTTCGCGATGAACTGGAAGATGCAAAGCAGAAAAATGTTCTGTTCTCACTCCACATGAAAGCGACGATGATGAAGGTCTCTGACCCCATCATCTTCGGACATGCGGTGAAAGTTTTCTTTGAGCCTGTATTCCGGAAGTATTCTGATACGTTCTCTAGGCTTGGAGTCTCGGCGAATAACGGGTTTGGTGATGTCCTGTCGAAGATCTCAGAGCTCCCGGACATGGAGCGCGAAGCGATTCAGGCCGATATCGAGACTGCCTACGCGGATGGTCCTGGGCTCGCGATGGTCGATTCCGATAAGGGGATCACGAACCTGCATGTGCCGAGCGATATCATCATCGATGCTTCGATGCCACCGATGGTTCGTGATTCCGGTCGTCTTTGGGGTGCATCAGGTGAACTGGAGGACACCAAAGCTGTCATTCCCGATTCAAGCTACGCCGGGATCTATGATGCAGTAGTAAAGGATTGTCAGGCTAATGGGCAGTTCGACCCAGCGACGATGGGAAGCGTACCTAACGTCGGCCTGATGGCGCAAAAAGCTGAAGAGTACGGATCACATGACAAGACATTTGAGGTGAGGTCACCCGGCATCATGAGAGTGGTTGATGGGACGGGAACGGTTCTGTTGAAGCATGAGGTCGGTCAGGGTGACATTTGGCGAGCGTGCCAGACTAAGGATATACCGATCCGCGATTGGGTTGGTCTCGCGGTTCGTCGTGCTCGAGCTAGCGGGGTTCCGGCAGTATTCTGGCTGAATCGCGAGCGAGCTCACGATGCCGAGTTAATCCGGAAGGTTGAGGTCTATCTAGAGGATCATGACACGGAAGGCCTTCACATCGAGATCTTGGCACCAGTCGACGCCATGGTGTTCTCGCTTGAGCGTATTCGTCGCGGTGAGGATACGATTTCAGTCACTGGAAATGTGCTTCGCGATTATCTCACCGATCTGTTTCCAATTCTTGAGCTCGGCACGAGTGCTCGGATGCTCTCAATTGTTCCACTTCTCAATGGTGGCGGACTTTTTGAGACCGGTGCTGGTGGGTCTGCTCCGAAACACGTACAGCAGTTCGAACAGGAAGGGCACCTGCGATGGGATTCACTTGGCGAATACATGGCGTTGGCCGCGTCACTGCAACACTTGGGTGAGAACTTTGATAATCCTGGTGCACGTGTGCTTGGCGATACACTTGAAGCTGCGACTTCTGATTATCTAAGTAACGCGAGGTCTCCTTCCCGGAAGGTCAATGAGCTCGATAATAGAGGTAGCACATTCTATCTGACGTTGTACTGGGCTCGGGCACTAGCTGCTCAAGATCTAGACACTGATCTGGCGGAACGATTCTCCCGGGTGGCTGCAGCACTGACTGAGCATGAGGCGCAGATTCTCGACGAACTTGATAGAGCACAGGGCAGTCCCCAGGATGTTGGAGGGTACTACAGACCTAGTGAAAGTCAGACCACAGCGGCTATGTGCCCGAGTGAGGCGCTCAACAACATCATCTCCGGGATCTGATTTTAAGGGCCTGTCGCTTAAACTGGGCATATAGAAAGATTATCAGAGAGTCGATTCCGAAACCGAGAAAGACATCGGTGAGTGACTCTCGTTACACTGCACCCGAACCGATTCAGCTGATCTATTGGAACCTCGATTCGCTGCTCGGTAACTAAGGGCGTTGATCGCCCAAGAATAAAGGGAGAGGTCTGATGGAGTTCGGCTACATCGAAGACCCGCTTGAAGCACGCGGTGCCAATCTGCTAGCGGTCGCCGTGACTGAAGGGGCTGATGTCATCGAAGAGATGGCCGACGTACTTGATCCAGCCCTGATCAGTGCGGTGCGTGCCGTAGTAGCTTCCGGAGATCTCAAGGGCAAGCTATACGATGAGATTGTGGTCTATGGGCAAGGTGAGCAGCCGAAACGTGCAGTCTTGCTTGGAGTTGGGAAGGCGGACGAGTTGACACCAGAGAAGTTACGTCGTTTTGCCGGCCGTGCTGTACGAGTGGCTGAGCGCTTACGTATGGAAGAGCTTTCTATTTCTCTAAAGGGTTTTGGCTCAATAGGGGCCCGCATTGCAGCGCAGTCGGTCGCTGAGGGGGCGGGAATAGCAGCGTGGAAATTCACAGAACTGCAGGCCGAAGATGAAGATTCGCCGACGTCGATCGTTACAGCTCTGCGTCTCGTTGGCGGCGTTCCCGTGGAGTCTTCCGCTGGAGGCATGGAGGGCGCGGTCATAGCAAGGGCAGTAAATCTCTGTCGCTCTCTTCAAGACCGACCCGGGAACGTTGCAACTCCGTCACACCTTGCGGACGAGGCCCTTCGGGTGGGGAGGGAGGTGAAGCTGAATGTTAGAATCTTCGATGAGGCGAGGATCCGAGAAGAGGGGATGCATGCTCTATTGTCTGTCACTAGGGGCTCAAAAGAAGAAGCCCGCTTCATCGTGATGGAATACCGAGGTGGCACAGATGGCGCTGCCCCGCTTGTTCTAGTAGGGAAGGGATTAACATTTGATTCGGGAGGGATCTCCATAAAGCCCTCGCAGGGAATGGAGGAAATGAAGTACGACATGTCCGGTGGGGCAGCGGTAATCGCTACTATGCAGGCTATCGCGGAACTGGAGGTAAAGGAGAACGTCATGGGTCTCATTCCCGCCTCTGACAACATGCCATCCGGCACTGCTACAAAGCCCGGAGATGTCATTTCTAGTCTCGCTGGAAAGACTATCGAGGTGATCAATACTGATGCAGAGGGGCGTCTTATCCTTGCAGACGCGCTGGCTTGGGGTGCGCGCTTAAGACCTGCAGCGATGGTTGATTGTGCCACGCTGACAGGATCAGTGATCATTGCGCTCGGGCATCACGCAGCCGCGGTAATGGGCAACGACAATGCCTTAGTTTCTGAGCTTAGGGATGCGGGGGATGCCGCAGGTGAGCGTTGCTGGCCACTCCCATTATGGGACGAGTATCGAAAGCAGTTAGACTCGAATTATGCAGACCTTCAGAATATCGGCGGCCGCCCGGCTGGTTCAATCACAGCGGGAGCTTTTCTTAAGGAGTTTGTTGGTGATGTTCCTTGGGCGCATCTCGATATTGCGGGAACTGCATGGGGTGACGGAAAGCTGTCGTATCAGCGAAAGGGAGGGACAGGCTTCCCAACTAGGCTTCTGATTGAGTGGGTAAGGAGGAGAGCGGGGTGAGATGTATCCGCGTCCGGTCTCTTCGGGTCGAGGCGCTGAGCGCACTTGCAGTGGTCGTTGCGGCGATCCCTTTGGGTGCTCAGGAGCCTCCGGATACGGTTCTCGTGGGTGACTCGATCGCTACGATTCTTTTGGGAGCGATCGAGTCGTCCGGGGTGGCCGATACGCTGATTGGCGAGGATTCTGTGTCGGCCGACACGATATTTTACAATCTGCCGCGACCAAAGACTTCTGAACCGGCCTCGTTCGCCACAGGTGTCTGGGAATGGGACAGGGCCGATATCATGGCCGACGGAGCGAACAACCTAGCAGAACTTTTTCACGCGCTACCTGGAGTCATTGCTCTCCTCGGAGGAGATTACGGGACACCTTCGTCTTTGACTGCTTTTGGGTTAGGTGGTGGAGGATACCGAATCTTACGCGACGGCCTGGAGGTTTACGCAGCCGAAGGCAGTGTTCCGAACCTACAGCTGATTGGGTTAGCCGGTATTTCAAGAGTGCGCCTCGATCGATCCATGGGTCAGATGCTGATTGAGATGTGGTCCCACGAGTATGAGGACGGCAGACCTTTTTCAATCATTGAGGCCGGTACAGGAGATCTAGACACAAATCTTTTTCGTGGGACTTACGCGGACCCTGTCGCTTTGGGCGGGAGCGTGGCGGTGGGTCTTGAGCGCATGGATACGCGGGGTCGGGGACAAGAACGAACCGAGGCTGGAAATCGCACAGGTAGTTGGGCTCGCTACCAGGTCCATGTGGGAGACAGATTTGGGATCGCACTCAACTACCGAGGCTTCTCAACGCAGACGAAGGTGCCTGAATACAAGCCGGTAACGACGCGCAGTGATGTCTCGGCTCGGGCGGCGTATCAGCCAATGGAAGGCCTGACCCTAACAGCCTTCGCTGGGCAGAGTACGTCTAGTATCGACGACGCCGCGGATTCGTTGCTGATTTTAGACGATTCGCGCTCTGAGTTCGGTGGCTCACTCGGAGTCGAGCGAGGTATGTTATGGCTCCGAAGCTCATATCGAAGCTTTGAAGGGTCACTTCCATCTGGACGCATAGAAGCCCGGTCGGGGCTTTCACATCATCGTTGGGGTGGTGTGTCTGGTCGTTGGTCATCTAGTAAATGGAATAACCGAGAAGTATCCAGCTTTGGAGCCAGGGCTTGGCTGAAACCAACCACCTTCGCAACAATATTCGCGTCCTATGAAGACGGTAGCTATGGTAGTAGGGTGGGCTTCTTGTCGGGAGGAATTCCTTCTGTAGATCAAAATAGCCCAGTTGCGCAAGCAACGGCTTCGATTGTAAACCGGACAGGGGGGCGTGCGGGTGTCGTTATTGGTGTAGGAGGTGCTGCCCTCGGAGGCTCTGCACTCTATAGATCCGCCGATCAGGTTCTTCCACTTGGGCTAGAGCTCGATGATGGAGCGACGGCGGAAGCTGGGTTGGAGCGAAATGGATACGAAGGGATAGTCGTGCTGCCGATATTTCTGCGGGGACTGACTTTGGAAGGATCTTATCAGTTCTGGGACGAAGAGGCCCCCTATCAGCCGCGCCAGATTTACCGTGGCTCTTTCCAGTTTCACCGGGTATTTCTCGAGTCTGAGAACCTCGAGCTATGGGCATCTCTGGGTGTTAGGGGGCATGACCCGATGTTGACGTTCGTAGAGAATAATGAGATAGGGGACGGTAGTTTGGCCCGAGTGCCGTTTTATCAGAGTTGGTACATGCAGGCGCAGGTGCGCATAGTAACGGTCCGTCTATGGTTAGGGATGGATAACATCACTTTGCGTCGAAACCTCCAGATGTATCCGGATCGTTTACTACCATATGGGAGGTCATTTTTTGCTCTTCGATGGGACTTGTGGAACTAGTATTAACACGATCCATCTGACTCTGGGTCAATTAGCATACCCGTTTGTGGAGACCATCCGATGATCAGAAGTATGACTGGGTTTGGCGAAGCCGAACTTGAGATCGAGGCGGGGAGGCTACGCTTGGAAGTCAAGACGGTGAACCACCGTTTTCTAAACGCTAATATCAAGACTCCGAATGGTTTTGATCGGTTTGAGAAAGCTATGACCGATGCCTTGAAGCTGTGGGTCTCCCGTGGACATGTCAGTGCATATCTGACTCTCGACCGATCTTCCGTCACTGGTCACGTTGAACCTTCGATTGATTTAGAAAAGGCCAAAGGTTATCAAACCGCTCTTGAGACTTTAAAGCGTGAGCTCGATGTGCCAGGGGACCCGGACCTTGAGATGCTTACTCGCTTCAGTGATATCTTCCGTGCGCCTGAAAGAAACCAGGCTATCAGTGTCGAAGAGGATGACCTTTTACGATTAGTCAGGAAGGCTGGCTCGGGACTGCGAGCTATGCGTGAGGCAGAAGGTCTGCGGCTTGCCAGTGACCTGGATGACAGACTTCGGGCGATTGAATCTCGGCTCGACGAAGTAGAGAAACGAGCGCCTGAAAGACTAACTGAGCAGCGTACTAAGCTTCGCCGGGCCGTCCAAGAGCTAAGTGCTCAGGTGGAGGTCGACGAAGATCGACTGGCTCGGGAGATCGCCTACTTGGCAGAGAAGTGGGATATAAACGAGGAGATTGTTCGTTTCCGTTCTCACATTGACCTGTTTCGCACGGCGCTCAACGGCGATGCTTCGGAGCCGGTGGGCAAGCGGCTTGGTTTTCTGGTTCAGGAAATGCTTCGCGAGGCGAATACCGTTGCTTCTAAGGCCAACGATTCAAAGCTTGCCCAGGCCTCTGTTGCGATTAAGGAAGAGATTGAGCGGATACGTGAGCAGGTGGAGAATGTAGAGTGAGCGATCGTGCAGCGCCGGTAGTACTGGTAGCTCCTTCCGGAACTGGAAAGACGACTCTAGCCAGCCGGCTGATTGATGGATCAGGACCATACGTTTTCTCTGTGTCTGCGACCACCAGAGAGCCGCGAGACGATGAACGAGACGGTATTGATTATCATTTCCTTGAGCCGAAAGAGTTCGCCGATCGGGTTAACGAGGGTTGGTTTGCCGAGTGGGCAACTGTGCACGATCAAATGTACGGTACGCCACGTTCAGAACTGGATGCGGCCTCGGCCCGAGGAGAACACGTCGTGATGGACATTGACGTTCAAGGGGCGAGCCAGATTCGGGCCTCGGTCCCTGGGGCGAAGCTGATCTTCGTGCTTCCGCCATCGGTCGATATAATGTTAGCCCGGCTCATTGAGCGGGGAACCGAGGAGCCCGAGAGTATTGCTAGAAGACTAGAGTCCGCCGTTATCGAGCTTCAAGCGGTTCCTGACTTCGACTACGTTGTCGTCAACGATGATTTGGACGAGTGTGTTTCGAAGATCCGGAACATTGTAGAACAGCAGGAACTTCCAGCTTTTCATGAGCAGGACGCTGAACAGATGCGCCGAGAGATCGTGGAGCTACTGAAAGGCTATTACAATATGTATCGGCACGATTCAGAATAGGACGGAATTTATGCGTGTTTTTACTCCGAACGAGGTAGCTACTGGCACCGATAGCAAGTATCTGGGCGTACTTGTCGCGGCCAAATACACTCGTGAACTCAACTCGCTGCCGAGGGAAGCCATGCCTTTCGGTGAGGACAAAAAACTGACAACCCGATCTTTGGAGGCATTGACCTCTGGTCAGATTGAGTTTCGTCTCGTCAAGCGTCGGCGCCGCGAAGAGATCTAACGGCGGGCCTTAACGATGCCCGTCACCCCGCTAGAACCACGCCGTCCATGGAAGGGCAAGCGTATCGTTCTTGGCGTCACTGGGGGGATTGCAGCTTACAAGGCGATACAAGTAGCGCGCGACTTAACCCGTCTAGGGGGTGAAGTTGACGTTGTCCTAACAAGGTCGGCGGAGAGATTCGTGGCGTCGCTCACGTTTGAAGGGGTGACAGGGCGACCTGTCCTAACTGATCTGTTCTCGGCTAAAGGTGTAGCGTTGCACGTCAGACTCGGGCGTGACGCGGATGTCGTGGCGGTTGCGCCCGCCACTGCAGACTTTTTAGCTCGAGCCGCGCAGGGACGGGCCGATGACCTGATTTGTACTACACTGCTCGCCACGAGCGCCCCTGTGGTAATCTGTCCTGCCATGAATGACAAAATGTATGCGCACCCACAAGTGCAGGATAATCTTGACCATCTGCAGAATCGTCTGGGTTATCAGATAGCCGGTCCCGTTAGGGGTGCGCTCGCGGTGAGCGAGGGTGTGGGTAGAGGGCGCCTCGTTGAACCGTGGCAGATTGAGGAGGCGATCGGTCGAGGTTTGGCGATGGACGATGCTTTTATGGGAAAATCGGTTCTTGTCACGGCTGGTCCGACTCAGGAGCCGATTGATCCTGTTAGGTATATTGGAAATCATTCCTCGGGCCGGATGGGGTACGCTATTGCTCAGGCGGCATGGAGGCGCGGCGCTAAGGTGACTCTCGTTAGTGGCCCATCCGCACTCGATAATCCGTTTGGTGTTGATACGGTGGCCGTCGAGACCGCCCACGATATGCATGTCGCCGTGGCTGAACGGATTGGTGATTCGGACCTGAACATTTTCTCTGCCGCCGTTGCCGACTTTCGTCCTACGGACTCTAGGGATGTCAAGTTGAAGCGTGACGAGAGTGCAGACCGAATACTCCTAGACTTAACTGAGAATCCTGATGTGGCGAGAGATACGAGAGCCAAGAGAAAGAAGGGTAGCGTCAATGTCGGGTTCGCTCTTGAAACAGAGCACTTGGTGAGCAACGCTCTCGCCAAGCTCGAAAGCAAAGCCTTTGACTTGGTGGTAGCGAATGACGCTAATGAGGAGGGGGCTGGATTCAGTGTTCGAACTAATCGGGTGACCCTCGTGCTAAAAGATGCCCAAAGTGAGCGGCTTCCACTCATGTCCAAGGACGAGGTAGCTGAGGAGATCCTTGATCGTGCACGGGCTCTCGTAATTGAGTCTCAGTGATGCGCGGAGATGAAAATGGAGCGACTGCTGACGCGGTAGCGCGTCTTTTTCGACAGAGGATGGAGATGGGTGGTGATGAGGTCTTCCTTGATAGGATGACTCGAGAAGAGGTGCACTCGATACTCTCGCATTCGGTGAGGTCTTCTGTTGCAGGTAGAAATCAGACCGTTTTAGAGAGTGCCATGTCTGACAATGTGTCTGAGCATGTCAAAGAAGTCGCTGCAATGCAGAGAGCGACGAGAGAGACTTATGAGCAAGAATCAGGTGGCCCTCCACTTCCAGTCGAGTTCCCTGAAGACTATGATCGGCTTCGTGAGATTGCTTTAGGATGCTCAAAGTGCTCGCTCTCCGAAGGTCGCAAGCAGGTGGTCTTTTCAGATGGCTCGCGCACCGCCGACCTAATGGTGGTTGGTGAAGCTCCAGGAGCTAACGAGGACGCGACGGGTGTGCCGTTCGTAGGTGTGGCTGGGCAGTTTTTAGATCTCTTACTTGCGACGATTGGGAGGAGTCGAAAGGACTCGGTATATATCGCCAATGTCCTAAAATGTCGTCCGCCGGGGAACCGGGATCCAGATCCGGGTGAGATAGCTGAGTGCTCACCTTTCCTGCTGAAGCAGATTGATCTTGTAAAGCCCAGTGCAATTCTTGCGGTAGGCTCATTTTCAGCGCGTCTTTTGACCGGTCGAGAGGGTGTGGCACTGGGGAAACTCCGTGGTCACGTGCATACTTATCACGGTGTTCCACTGGTGGTCACCTATCATCCTGCCGCGCTTCTCAGGAATCGACGTTGGATCCGCTCTTTTTGGGAGGACTTGCAACTCCTTCGTTCCATCATCGACGTAGATTGAGCCCGTGAACCTTTTGTAAGGTCGGTGTAAGGGTATGACTTGGCGTAGGGCTCAAGACTCGGTAAAATCGGGACCCGTTTGAATCGCTGCTCGTCATTCCTGAAGCCTTTGTCTGACTCTATCCCCCAAACTGTTACCTGGGATCGCCCCATGCCTGCCTCACTAGAGGCGGAGACAGCTGTTCTTGGGGGGATGATGATCGACCGAGAGGCCGTCGTCCGCGCAGTAGAAAAGGTCAACTCGGCGGCTTTTTACCGTGAGGGTAATCGACGGGTCTTCTCGGCGATGGCTCGCCTTTTCGAGCGTGGGGATTCCATTGATCCAATCACGGTTTCCGAAGAACTCAAGAAAACGGGAGAACTCGATGCTGCGGGCGGAATAGATTATCTAGCGATGCTCGTTGATGCAGTTCCAACGGCTGCGAACATTGAGTATCACGCCAACATAGTTCGAGAAAAGGCATTGCTTCGCCGGCTGGTTGAGCGGGCATCCTCAATCATACGAGACGTTTATGATCAGGGTGATCGTGATGTGGAGCAGATCCTTGACACTGCAGAGTCCAAGATATTCGAGGTCGCTGATAGTCATAAGAGGGAGGGCTTCGTTTGGATCAAGGATATCCTTTGGAAGACGTTCGAGGAAATCGAACGGCGTCAGACTTCGGGCTCAAGCATCACGGGTGTCGCAACCGGATTCAACGATCTTGATCGGATGACCACGGGGCTGCAGAAGGGCGATCTTTGTATCATTGCCGCTCGCCCGTCGATGGGTAAGACAGCCCTTGCACTGAACGTCGCATCGTCTGCGGCGATAAATCAGAAGACGGCAGTGGGCATTTTTTCGCTTGAGATGTCACGAGAACAGCTCGTGCAGCGGATTCTTTGCGCCGAGGGACGCGTTGATGCCCAGAACCTAAGGCGTGGGCGTCTCTCTCCGGAAGAAAATTCTCGTTTGGCCAAGGCAGCGGGACATCTAAACACTGCTCCCATATGGATTGATGATCAGGCCGGATCGAATGTCTTGGAGGTACGAGCAAAGGCTCGCCGTATGCAGTCTGATCTTCGCGCCGATGGTCAGGAACTTGGTTTGATTGTGATCGACTATATGCAGTTGATGTCGGGTACTGGCAGGTCTGAGAGTCGGGTGCAGGAGGTCAGTCAGATTTCAAGAAGTTTAAAGGCTCTAGCGCGTGAGTTGGATGTTCCTCTTGTCGCGCTCTCCCAGCTTAGCCGTGGTCCTGAACAGCGGACCGATAAGCGACCCATGTTGTCGGACCTGCGGGAATCGGGCTCGATTGAGCAGGATGCAGATGTTGTCATGTTTCTGTTTAGGCCCGAGTACTACGCTGCAGCGGAAAATCGTCATGAGGTGGAAGGCAAGGCGGAGTTAATTATCTCGAAGCAGAGGAATGGGCCGACCGGTGTCGTGCCGCTCTTCTTCCATAAGGCTTATACGCGTTTTGATTCTGTTGTAGCAGAGGCCTCCGGGAGTAACGCGGCGCCTGCAGGTGGAATTAGAGACGGCTTTGGCCCGTGACCAAGAGGGTTGGAGACACGCCCGCGAGAGTGGGCGTTGCTGTGCCAGCGGCTGGCTTAGGTCGGCGTATGGGCGGTGTCCGTAAGCCATTCCTTGAGCTCGCTGGAAAACCTGTTTTGCTGCGATCGCTGAGCCCGTTTTTAGCCGAGCCTCGGGTCACGGCGATAGCGATCGCCGTGATGCGGGAAGAATTGGATAATCAGCCGGAATGGCTAACGGACTTAGACAAGAGAATCGTTGTAGTAGAGGGTGGCGAAACACGGGGTGCGTCTGTGGCCTGCGCGATTGGTGCACTTCCGGATGACGTTACGGAGATCGCGGTGCATGATGGCGCCCGTCCACTGGTAGCGCCCGAGGTGATCAGTAGATGTATCGATTTGGCCCGTGCGGGTGTTGGAGCGGTGGCGGGAGAGCCTATGATCGATACGGTCAAGCGAGTTGATGAAGAGGACTTTGTGACCGGAACTCCGGACCGTTCGACCTTGTGGTCAGCACATACCCCCCAAGTGTTCCCGGCTAAGATGCTGCGTGCCGCATACTCAAGAGGTTCTGCAGGGACTACAGATGATGCTTCTCTAGTAGAAGCTACCGGGGGACGAATACAGATGCTGGATGATGGTGGAATGAATATCAAGATTACCCGACCCTCGGATCTTGTGCTTGCGGAGGCTATACTCTCGACGCTTGGTAGCGACTGACTGGTGCGCGTACTAGACCTCTGCGAAGAGCCAGATGTGGACCTGGTTCCAATAATCGCTCACCTCCGTTCTGGTGGCTTGGTGGCCTATCCGACGGAAACTGTATACGGCATAGGGGGCGTCTGCTCAATCGAGGCGTCAATGCGCGTTCGCGAGCTTAAGGGTCGCGAAGAAGCGAAGCCTTTGATCGCTTTGGTACCCAACCGTGAGTCAGTGGGTCAGCTGGAGTGGACTCCCGAAGCGGTAGAGCTTGCTGAGACATTTTGGCCTGGTTCGTTGACTCTCGTTCTTCGAGACGCAAATGGCCTCTTTCCCGACAGTGTGCGGGATTCGGACAGGAGGACTGTGGCTATTCGTGAGAGCCCTCACAGTTTGGTATCCCATCTGGTTCAAAAGTTAGGAGAACCTTTGACGTCTACGAGTCTTAATCTTTCTGGTGAGCCTGCTATTACAACCGGGGCTGCGGCGCGGGATTTTCTTGTAAGGCTCAATGTGAAAGATATTTGGCTGATTGACGGAGGTGCACTGCCACCGTCGCCGCCATCGACTATAGTAGACTGCACGACCGCACCTCCTTCGGTGCTCCGGAACGGAGCCATTCCTTTAGAGCGACTTCGTCGCATCATAGAGGAGGCAGATGGATCCTTTGAATGATACGGGTGTGTTCCGACTGCTTTTTGTGTGCACTGGCAACACTTGTCGTTCCCCGATGGCGGAGGTGATCGCTAGGGACCAAATCACGAAGCTAGGTTGGAGTGAAATTGAGGTAGGCTCAGCGGGTGTAAGTGCATGGGAGGGTAGCCCCCCTTCTGGGGGTGCGGTCCGGGTTTCAGCGGCTAATGGATTGGACCTATCAGAGCATTCATCGACCTACCTCTCACAGGAATTGGTCGAGAAGGCCGACCTGATTCTCACCATGTCAGCTAGTCATGTTGTTAGAGCGCGAGAGCTGGGATCCGGTGAGAAAGTCGCACTGCTGCCGGCTTTTACCGCTAATCAGGTCGATATGGATAAAGTAGGTGGGATACCTGACCCCATAGGTGGTTCAGACGAGGAGTATGCTGGGACCTTCGAAGTTCTAGACGGACTAATCGAGCTGGCTTTGATGAGAATCCAAGCCTTGCTGGAGCTATGACAGTCACCGCTGCAACGCGTGTCCTGGCTCTTCTTGGTGATCCGATCTCTCACTCGGCTTCCCCAGAACTCCAGAATGCGGCGTTCCGAAAAGCTAGGGTTAAGGGAGTGTACGTTGCAGTTCGTTGTGCGGGGGAAGATCTCAGGGGGTTGATGAGAGGGTTGGCTCGAGCTGGGGGCGGTGGAAACGTGACGTTGCCTCACAAAGAAGCGGCCTCGAGGATTCTTGATATTCGAAGCGAGGCTGTGCGGAGGACGGGGGCTTGTAACACGTTCTGGGGTGACGATGCTGGACGACTCCACGGTGACAACACAGATGTAGAGGGGGTGCGTCGAGCACTAGCTAGTTTTATGCACGGGCCTACAAAGGGGATGCGAGTGTTATTGCTCGGAGCTGGGGGCGCCGCTCGAGCGTCTCTCGCAGCACTAGTTGAGGAGGACGCTGGAGATATCCTGCTTTTCAACAGGACCCTGGAACGTGCTCGCGCAGTGTCACTCAGGATCGGTGGTAACAAAGTGCGTGTGATACGACTTGCTAAGGAATTAGAGGGGCAAAAATTCGACCTTGTAGTCAACGCGACTAGGCTTGGCCTAGAGCCAGATGACCCGTCACCGATTGATCTCAACGCACTTGGCCGCGTAGGCCAAGCGATGGATCTCGTGTATGGAAAACACGTGCCAGCTTTTGTTCAGGCCGCGGAGGAAGCAGGTATCCGAGCATCGGATGGCGCAGAAGTGCTGGTGCAACAGGCCGCGGTCTCATTTGAACGTTGGTGGGGACGAGAGGCACCTCTAGACGCTATGCGCCAAGCGATGACTAAGAGGTATCGGACTCAATAAATGGTGTTTCTCAAACGATAGAATGATAGTGCAGGGGGCAGTCGACTTTTAACGGGTCCAAGTTCGTTCCTGCTGCTGATCTTTCCAGCTACTTTCAGGTTAATCGGACTGGCGTGGCTAGAACTCGATTTCGGCAACCTCTTTAGCCTTGCTTGGACGCTTCCCTAGGCGTTTTAGGAGTTATCTTGAGGAAGTGCAGAATTGATTCTGCATCCTAATCCCCCCTCCGAGAGATTTCACAGAATGGCGATCCGAGCAGCAATCAACGGATTCGGGCGCATCGGACGAAACGTCCTACGAAGCGCCAAGCAGGAAGGTAACAACGACATAGATTTCGTTGCCGTGAACGACCTAACGAGTCCGCATACACTGGCTCATCTTCTTAAATACGATTCGGTCCACGGCCGCTACCCAGGCACGATTGAGGTTTCGGAGGATGGGTTAGTAATAGATGGAGAGGAGATAAAGGTGTTAAGCGAGCGGGACCCGGCTGCGCTTCCGTGGGCGGATTTAGGTGTTGATATCGTCATTGAGTCGACCGGGGTGTTCCGTGATCACGAGTCAGCGTCGAAACACATAGAGGCCGGCGCGCGGAAGGTAATTATTTCGGCGCCCGGTAAGAATGAGGATGTGACGATCGTCCTCGGGGTGAATCAGGACCGCTACAATCCGAATAGCCACCACATTATTTCGAACGCAAGCTGCACGACTAACTGTCTTGCGCCGGTAGTGAAGGTTCTCAGCGATGAGTTCGGTTTTCGACATGGTCTGATGACGACCATACATGCCTACACCACCGATCAGAGAATTCTCGATCTTCCTCATTCAGATCTTCGCCGCTCGCGAGCAGCGGGGATGTCGATGATACCAACAACAACCGGAGCCGCGAAAGCAACGGGACTTGTCCTACCGCAAGTGGAGGGACGGATTGATGGCATGGCAATAAGGGTTCCGACCTCTGACGTTTCTCTGGTTGATTTGGTAGCGGAGTTGGAAAGAGATGTTACAGAAGAGGAAGTGAACAACGCGTTTCAAGCAGCAGCTGATGGCGCAATGGCTGGGGTGTTGGGTGTCTCGAATGAACCCTTGGTCTCGATCGATTACACTAGTGACCCTCGAAGCTCTACGGTCGATGCACTTTCTACTTCCGTTATGGATGGAAGAATGGTCAAGGT
>DEAT01000090.1:19730-26587 GCA_002348265.1 Gemmatimonadales bacterium UBA2975
TCGGCTTCGTGGGTGCACAGCTCTGAGTGGGAAAGTGAACAAGAGAAGTATCTCGGACGTCGATCTTGGAGGGATGCCGGGACGTACCGCAATCGTTCGTGCGGATCTCAATGTCCCGCTTGACGGTAGGGAGATAACAGATGACAAGAGGATCAGAGCTTCGCTCTCCACGCTTAGAATACTCACTGAGGCTCGCTGGCGCGTCGTGCTGCTTTCTCACCTAGGTAGACCAAAAGGCCAGACTGACCCTGCATTCTCCATGAAACCTGTAGCCGACCGTTTGGATGAGCTTCTCGCCCCCCCTGTGCATTTTATCCCTCACACAAGTGGGGTCGATGCCGTTGCTGGGCTTGAGATGCTGGAAGCTGGAGAGATTGCACTTCTGGAGAATACGAGATTTGAGGTGGGTGAGGCGATTAATGATCCGGATTTGGCGGAATTTTGGGCTGCACTTGGTGACTTGTATGTAAATGACGCTTTTGGTAGCGCGCATCGAGCCCATGCGTCCACAGCTGGGCTAGCCACTGCCATGCGAGCAAGAGGTGGAGATGCCGTCGCGGGGCTCTTGATGGAGAAGGAAATCCAATTCCTAGGTGAAGCACTCCATGTTCCTGAAAAGCCTTTCCTAGCTATCGTAGGAGGAGCGAAGATCTCTTCGAAGATAGGTATGCTCTCTAGGTTGCTTCCACGAGTGGATCATCTACTGATTGGTGGAGGGATGGCGAACACCTTCTTCGCAGCTCTGGGGCTTGATACTGGCGAGAGCCTTGTCGAAATGGATGCGGTCGAGTTGGCGAAGGGCCTGCTCAGAGAGGGTGGCGAACGCCTAGTTCTTCCTGTGGACTGTGTTGTAGCTGCAAATGTTTCTGAGGATGCGAAAAGACGCGTTGTGGGGCTAACAGAGGTGCAGCCGTCTGATAAAATCCTCGATATCGGACCGCGTACCCACCAAGTTTTCACTGATATTGTTTCGGAGGCTAATACGATCGTTTGGAATGGTCCGATGGGAGTCTTCGAGGTGGATGCGTTTGCCGAAGGTACAGTTGGAATAGCTCATGCAGTTGCGGAGGCGTGTGACCGGGGAGCCACGGGAATTCTTGGTGGCGGAGACTCCGCAGCGGCGGCAGAGCGGGCTGGCGTCGTCGATCGGCTGACGCATGTATCGACCGGCGGTGGGGCTTCACTTGAACTGCTCGCTGGCGGTGATCTTCCTAGTATCGATGAACTTTCAGACCGGAGCTACTGATGGCAGTGATTGCTGGGAACTGGAAGATGAATCACGGCCCGAGTGAAGCTTTAGAATTTCTCTCCGACTTCGACGTGGATGCTGTACCCTCGAGCCATGAGCTGATCATATTCCCGTCTAATTTATCGCTTCATGCAGTAGCGACCGCGGAGAAACGTGATTCACGGGTGCAGGTTGGTGTCCAGAACGTGTATTGGGAAAATTCTGGTGCATTCACCGGGGAGATATCGGCTCCTATGGCGAAAGATGCCGGTGCGACTTTCGCTCTCGTTGGACATTCTGAGCGCCGTCATGTGTTTGGTGAAACGGACATGCAGACACAGTGGAAGGTCGACATTGTAGTCCGTTCGGGCCTAGTACCAGTACTTTGTGTTGGAGAAACGATTGAAGAGCGCGAGGCCGGTCTAGTAAAAGAAGTAATCCTTCGCCAGCTTGAGGTAGCTCTTCACAGTTTGTGTTCCGCTCCGCGCTTTCTCGTCGCGTACGAGCCAGTATGGGCAATTGGGACAGGAGAAACCGCGACACCGGAGGATGCGACTTTTGCGCACGGCACGATTAGGCGGCGGCTGGAACGGACTTTGAGCGCCACTCATGCTTCACGGGTTCCGATCCTTTACGGGGGATCAGTGAAGCCTGGGAATGCTGAGGAGCTCATGGAAGCTAGAGACGTAGATGGTCTCCTTGTGGGGGGGGCGAGCCTAGATGCTGACTCGTTCAGCCAGATCGCCGCGGCAGCGGGCTGAAAAGGCCCGTTGACACCCATTGGAGCCTCTCCGACGTTTAGTGTCTTAACCCAAAGGAAATAGTTAGATGTACAGTATTCTGCTGGCTGCACTAGTGCTTGACGGTCTCTTCCTGTCTGTTGTGATTTTAATGCAGGCTGGGAAGGGTGGTGGGCTTGCTGCTGTAGGAGGAAGTGGAGGCACGATGGCGGACGGTGTGCTCGGTGGCCGGCAGGCCACGACAGTGCTCACTCGTGCAACTTGGGGTGCCGGGGCAGCCTTCATGATCCTAGCCTTGATTCTCTCGATAATGTCGTCTCGTACCGCAGTACCCGAATCAGTGATTCAGGTCGATGCTCCTGCTACTCAATCAGCTCCAGCACCTGTTCTTCCCGGAGTACAGGAGCCAACTGCTGTGCAGCCGGATGGCAACTCTGGCAACGACGGAAACTGAAACCTTGAACCGCGAAAGCGGGATGTGTCCCACGGAACTGAGAAATCGCGGATTTCACTTGATCTGTTTCTCTTCCTTCCAGGGAGAGCTTGGTGTCTGAGCTAACCCTCGGCTTGGAACGTGCGGGGCTCCAGGATCTTTATCGTTCCCTTTGCCTAACACGTGCGGCGGAGGAACGGCTCGAACTTTTGCAGAAGCAAGGCCACGTAACGGGTGGATTGTATCGATCACTTGGGCAGGAGGCAGGAGCTGTTGGTGCGGCGTACGCCCTCAGGCGCAGGACTGATGGGACCGGTGATATGCTTTGTCACACGATCCGGGCTGCGGGTGCACTCTTTCTCTTCGGTGGTGAGCTGATCGACTATTTTCGACAGTACATGGCAAAGGGAACTAGTCCGACTAGAGGTCGTGAAGCTAATGTGCATTGGTTCGACTTCCAGAAAGGCTTTGTCGGGCCGGTCTCACCTCTTGGCACAATGATCGAGATTATGGCAGGGATGACACTTTCGTTTCGTGTCCGTGGTGAGGACCGGATTGGTATCGTGTTTTATGGGGACGGCGCTTCTTCGACCGGTGCGTGGCATGAAGGCCTGAACTTCGCCGCAGTCCAGCGTTGCCCGATGATTTTGATTGTCGAGAACAATCAGTGGGCTTTCTCTACTCCTACAAGCAAGAATACGCGTGTCTCCAGCTTCACTGAGAAGGGCCCAGGTTATGGGATAGACGCGGAGGCTGTCGACGGGACAGATGTGCTTGCGGTTTTTGACGCGGTGCGGCGTGCTGCGTTGCAGGTGCGTTCGGGAGGAGGCACTCATATGATCGAATTGAACTATTTCAGGAGGAAGGGGCACGCGCAGCATGACCCCCAAGATTATGTGGATCCTGCCGTGATTCGAGCCTGGGAAAAGAAGGATCCGCTTGACCTGTACAGGTCAAAACTCCTTCATAACGAGTGGGCCTCGGAAGACGAACTCGTGGCCATTGAAGAAGAGACTTTTGAGGAGTGCCGTGTGGCTGCTGAGGCTGCGATCGCCGAACCTTATCCGGAGGGAACTGAAGCAGTCACTGGTGTCTACACCGACGTTCCTACGCCGCATCCGTGGACTAGGTCTAGCAGTCCCGATCCGACTCTGGCCTGAACGACTGAGGAACCATGGACCCCGAAACTCCGGAGCACCTTCTAAAGACTAAGCGTGGCGAGCCGGTCACGATGCTGGAGGCGATCTCTGAGGCCCTCTTTGAGGAGATGATCCGTGACGAGTCGGTTTTCCTTATGGGTGAAGATATCGGAGTCTATGGAGGAGCATTCAAGGTAACCCGAGATTTTCTATCTTTCTTTGGTGAGAATCGTGTCATTGACACACCGATCGCGGAGGGTGGCTTCACGGGGGCCGCTGCAGGTGCAGCTCATATGGGATTGAGGCCGGTGGTTGAGATCCAATTCATGGATTTTATATCTCCTGCATATGACGTAATCACAAATTACATCGCAACCTCGAACTACCGAGGTGCTGGGCCACAACCACTTGTGATCCGCGGCCCAGTTGGTGGGGGAAATCGTGGGGGACCATTCCATTCTCAGAACGTAGAAATGGCGTTCTTTCATACCCCCGGGTTGAAGATCGTCTACCCGAGTACCGCTCGAGATGCAAAAGGACTGTTGAAGGCGTCCATACGTGACGACAACCCCGTTATCTTTGAGGAGCACAAAGGACTGTATAGAGCACCATCGCTGCGAGAAGTCCTTCCGGATGAAGATTACGTTGTGCCGATAGGAGAAGCTCGTATCGTCAGAGAGGGTACGGACATAACTATCGTGACATACGGCGCTATGGTTCATAAGAGTGTTGAGGCCGCTCAGACGATGGAAAATGAAGATGGTGTATCAGTGGAGATCGTTGATCTTCGAACCCTTCTGCCACTTGACGAAGATGCGATTGTAGAAAGTGTGAAAAAGACCAACAAGTTACTCGTTGTTCACGAAGACACGCGGACCGGAGGTATAGCGGGCGAAATCGCGATCCGTGTGAGCGAGAAGGCATTTGAGTGGCTGGATGGACCTATACTGAGAGTAACCGCGATCGATGCGCCGGTGCCTTACTCAGGTCCCTTAGAAGATTATTTTTTACCGCAGACCGAAGACGTCCTAAAGGCGGCGAGGTATTTAGCGGCATACTGACCAACACGGAGTGATCGAGCGTGGCTCGAATTGAAGTTCCCATGCCCCAGATGGGTGAATCCATCGCTGAAGGGACCGTCTCACAGTGGCTCAAGCAACTCGGCGACAAGGTCGAGCGCGATGAACCAATCCTAGAGATTTCGACTGACAAGGTGGATGCCGAGATCCCATCACCTTCGGACGGGACTCTCGTCGAAATCGCGGTTCAGGAAGGTGAGACGGTCGAAGTCGGAACTATTGTCGCGTACATTGACACCGAAGGTGGCCCCGCTGGAGTATCAGCGTCCACTGTGGAGTCAGAGGTCGACGCTGTTCCAGAGGTTCCTCGGGAATCCGAAACCGAATCAGTAGAAGTGGCGCTTGAAGCTAGTGGCGCTCATACAAGCGCTGAGGAGCGTCTTAGGACTCGGTCTACGCCGGTTGTCAGGAAGATCGCTGAAGAGCATGGGGTCAATATCAAGGATGTCCCTGGGACCGGCCACGCTGGACGAGTAACCAAACAAGATATCTTGGACTTCATTGAACATGCTGTGCCTGGTTCCGGTTCTGCTCAGCCAGTTACGGTGCCGATCCCATCTGATGTGTCCTCGGCGACACCTGTGGTCAGAGAACCGAGCACGGCTTCGTCGGACCTTTGGACGACTTTCTACCGGGAGGTGCAGCATCCAGAGTTCCCAGTCCGCTCAGCGGACACCGTCGAACCGATGGACAAGATTCGTCGGCTCACTGCAGAGCATATGGTCATCGCGAAGAGGGTGGCGCCACATGTCCACTCCTTTATCGAGATAGACTTCTCGGCTGTAGACTTCATTCGAACTGAGAGTAAAGATAGATGGGCATCTCAGGGAGCCCGAGTAAGCTATACGGCGTTCGTAGCGTGGGCGGTTTCCCGAGTATTACGTGAATTCCCGACTGTGAATTCCACGATTTCGGGTAATAATATTATTTACCGGGGAAATGTTAATCTCGGGATGGCTGTGGACTTGAATCCTGGTCTCATTGTGCCCGTAGTACATGATGCTGACCATCTTGGGCTGGTTGGGATCGGCAACAAGATCGTAGATCTAGCTACACGTGCTCGAGACAGGAAACTCATGCCCGACGAGATTCAGGGTGCGACGTTTACGATCACTAATCCGGGTGTTTTGGGTACATTGGTTGGTTTACCTGTTATACCCAAAGGCACAGCTGCCATCCTTGGGACCGGGGCGATCGAAAAGCGTGTTGTGGTCGTTACGGATCCGGATACAGGAACAGATTCCATGGCAATCCGAAAGAAATCTCTCTTCTCACTGGGCTACGATCATCGAATCGTAGACGGAGCAGACGCGGCCCGCTTTCTTGCGCGACTCAAGGAGACCCTGGAGATCTTCCCCAACGACGCGTGATGGGTAGTTCATCAGCTATCAGGACTTTTTGGCAAGCGGAGCCTTCGGGCATCCGGAGGCTCCGCAACGTTTATGATACACACGCGTGACCTCAGTGTAATAACTCCCGGGCGAATTCGTTATGCGGAAGGGTTAAAGCTTCAGGCAGATCTCGTCAAAAAACGCAGAGCGGATGACATCGATGACACCTTGGTGGTGCTAGAGCATCCTCACGTGATCACCTTGGGATCAAGCTCGGATATCGCGCATATCTTGGTGGACGACGAAGAACGGGCCCGAAGGGGTATAGACCTGCACAAGGCTGGGCGGGGTGGGGATGTGACTTATCACGGCCCGGGTCAGTTGGTCGTCTATCCCATTTTAGATCTAAAGCCCCACCGTAGGGATTTGCACCAATACATGCGTGATCTGGAGGCTGTCTTGATCGGTACTGCAGCCGATTATGGGATTGAGGCAGAGAGAGATGAGGCTGGCACGGGAGTATGGACCAAGGATGGTAAGCTCGCGGCGATCGGAATCCGGGTTTCTTCTGGCTGGATTACCTCCCATGGCATTGCCCTGAATGTCGACACCGAACTTCGGTATTTCGATACAATCGTGCCGTGTGGGATTCCTGACCGGGCCGTTACATCCCTCGAGCGGGAGCTCGGATTTGCTCCGTCCCTCTCTGAGGTGAGTAAGACGCTAATCCGAAATTTCTGCAGAGTCTTTGGATACAGGTCTCATGCTGGAGAATTAGCAAGTCCTTAGTGAGTCCCAAGCTCTCGATCGGCGAATTCAGCTTGAACTTTTTATGAGTCAGGCCCCGAAACGGTTTTCCGGTCTTTGGAACTCCATGTAGTCGAGAAATTTCCCCTTTTCTCTCTGC
>DEAT01000061.1 GCA_002348265.1 Gemmatimonadales bacterium UBA2975
ATCCGTTTGACGTAATTCTTTTCGGGTTCGTGTGGCGGCCGGAATATGATTATCTCCCCTCGTGATGGATCTGCCGATCCGGTGAGCATTATGTCCGTTCCAGGGACGTTTAGCCCATAGCCAATTTTGCTCACCAACAGAAAGTCACCAACGAGAAGTGTGCCCTCCATCGAAGCGGTCGGTATCCTAAAAGCCTCAACGACCGTGGCTCGGATTAGAAGAAAGCAAAAGAACGCTACTGTGAGTGATTTAACCCAATGAAGCAGTCTGCGTCTTAAGAATCTTGCAGTCGGCTCATGTCCCCCACTAATCATCGCCTTAAACGTCATACTGGTGCCAGTATCTATCCCGCCAGTACCACCACAACCTTAAATTTTCGTTGAAGTACCAGTTTTGTATTTTCAAGCTCACACACCCAAAGTCATACCGACGCTCTCCGGATTCTATCCAGATACCTCACACAAGAACTCCCTCTCATTGCGAGAACCTTACCCGCCCTCAACTGTCTCTGATTAAGCCGTACTTCTCAATCTTCTTGTACAGGTTAGATCTTGGCATATCGATGCGCCTGGCTGTCTCAGCAACATTCCAATCATGCTCCTGGAGCTTCCGATTGATGAAAGCGCGCTCTGCACCATCCTTAAAGTCCGAAAATTTGTCGCTTGAGAAGAGGTGACCCTCGAGTCTGGATCCTGAGGGTCTTTCACCAGCAAGCATATCAACATCCTCGAGCCGCACAGTATCCCCGGGGGAGAGTATCAGCAGTCGCTCAACCGTATTTCTCAACTCTCGGACGTTCCCCGGCCAAGGCAAATTCTGAAGTCTCTCAATGGCAGCCGTCTCAAATGACCGCGGAGAAAGTCCATCTCGGGACAACATAAGATCGGTGAAGTGCTGCACCAGCATCGGAACATCGTCTCTGCGATCTCTTAATGGTGGCATGTGGATGGGAACCACGTTCAGTCGATAATACAAATCTTCACGGAAAGCGCCCCCGCTGATCTCATGTTCTAGATCCTTGTTCGTTGCCGCTACGATACGGACATCTACTTCGATTGATTTCTTGCCACCCACACGTGATATCACACCCTGCTCTAAAGCTCGAAGAACCTTTGCCTGAGCTTGTGGCGACATGTCTCCGACCTCATCCAGGAATAAGGTGCCTCCGTGTGCCTGTTCAAACTTTCCTGCATGGTCAGCGACTGCACCCGTAAACGATCCCTTTAGGTGGCCAAAGAGAGCTGACTCAATTAGCTCGGACGGGATTGCCGCACAGTTCACCTCTACGAACGGCCCACCGGCCCTCGGGGATAGTCGATGAATCGCACGCGCGACAAGTTCCTTTCCCGTTCCATTTTCTCCTGTGACCAGGACACGTGCTTCTGTCGGGCCAACACGCTCAGTACGCTCAAGCACCTGCCTGATCGGGTACGAAGTCCCAACAATCTCGTATCGGCTCTCGATCTGATTTCGTAAATCAATCACGGACTGGGTCAGTCCTCGGAGCTCTAGAGCGCGCCGCAAAGTGACCAAAAGCCGGTCCGTGTCGAGAGGCTTCTCTAGGAAGTCATAGGCGCCCTTCCGAGTAGCGTGGACTGCTGTATCGATCGTCCCGTGGCCCGAAATCATCACAACGATACTGCTCCTGTCCTGCTCACGGAGCTTCTCCAGTACTTCAAGTCCATCAATCCCCGGCATCTTCACATCTAGGAAGATGACGTCAGGATTGAAGTCTGCGGCCATTCGAAGACCCTTATGGCCATCTTCAGCTACCCGCACCTCGTGACCTTCGTACTCAAATACCTGACGGAGAGCGCTTCTGATGCCGTGTTCGTCGTCGATTACAAGAAGTCGGGTCATGAAAATCCGTGACTGTTGAGTCCGCAGAGATCAGCCATCTGCATCTACATCTACATCCCGATACAAAATTGGTTCAGCTAAGAATAGAATCACCTTTTGTTTCCATTAAAAACTCAGGAGCCCGAATGCGACCCACGCCTCAAGCTGTGCCCTCATTTCTTCCGCAGAGTGATGGAAGAAACAACACTGTACCGGGGTCCCCCTGTAGACACATGACTCCTTATGAGATCGATCGCGCCAACTTTCATCAACTCATCGAAATCGAGCTCAGAGAATGCCTGGTCTAGGTTCCTGAATGCTCCCACTCCCCCTTCGTCCCTAGTGCGTCCGAGGGTTATGTGTGGATGAAACGAACGAGACAAAGATGTAAAACCAACATCACCGAGAGACCACTCCAGATCCTGTTTAAGGCACCGCATCTCCGGACAAGCCTCTACTCCTAACCAGATTTCATCCGGCCGGCGCACCGTAGGAAATGCTCCAAAACCTCTGATTTGGGTGTTAAATGGACGAGTTCCAGACGCAACTTTTTCCAGCGCTGCGGTAACGTCGCTTAACTGCTCCCTCCGCACTTGACCCAATGACTTAAGCGTGACGTGAAAATCTTCTGGCTCAACCCATTGCACAGGAAGATCACGATCGCGTAACGCGCGCGCTGCCCGATGCATCTTCACCCGCTGCTTCTTCGGAAAGTTGATGCCTACAAAAAGCTGCATCTGCCCTCACGTTGTAGGGTTTTGCCGTGTGATTTGAACGACTCTGTTTGTTATTCCTGGAATTAAGTCTACGATCTGACGCCGTGTGGTGCGAGGAAGTTCCCACTAAGTTTCTGCTAACAGAGCCTTGAATAATCAGCGCCAATGGAACGTTAGATATCAATCATTGATGACTTCCGACCCAGTCTCCAATCCTTTCCTCCAAAACTCGCGATCATGAATCGGCCCTATCGCTGGGCTTAACTCTCAGGTCCTGCACTGGATCAGTTGTAATCACAACGACCGAGGCGAGGATGATGGCCGCTGCTAACATTGAGCGAGGAGTCAGCGGCTCGTCTGCTAGGGCCCAACCGAGGAAAAGAGCGACAACAGGATTTACGTATGCGTAGGTAGCTACACGAGAAGGTAGCGCGACAGTTAACAGCCAGACGTAGGCAGCATAGCCGACGATGGCACCGGCGATGATGAGGTAGAGTAAGGCCCACCATGACCTTGGGGAGACATCCAAAAGCGAAAAGCCAGCCAATTCCCCAGACGCCAAAGAGAGAAGTGTAAAAATCGCACCCCCACTGAGCATTTGAGTAGACACAAGCATTGCCGGCCTCGGCGGATTCTCCAGGTAACGTGAGACAATTGACCCGATCGCCCAGCAGATGCTTCCAACCAACACTAACGATGCCCCCAGAAATTCCGTTCGCCCACCAGCACCGACACCTGGTGAACCGGCTAGCACCCCCACACCTAAGAACCCAAGCATCAAAGCTATCACCGCCCTTCTGGAGGGTCGATCTCCAGACCCAAATCGAGCATCAAGTAACACCATCCACATGGGTACCGTTGCTACGATTAGAGCTACAAGACCGCTCGGGACCCATTGCTCCGCTACAACTACAGCGCCATTGCCTCCAACAAGCAAGAGTGTGCCAGAGATCGCCCCGCTCCTCCACTGGACTAAGGTCGGCGCCAAACCCCCTCGTGTTCTCAACCAGGCATGCATCAGTGCTCCCGCGACAAGGAAGCGAACGGCAGCCATACCGAACGGCGGCATCGTCTCGATCGCGAACCGAATAGCTAGATACGTCGAACCCCAAATGACGTAAATCGCAGCAAAAGCTAGGATGACAGCAGTAAGCCTTACCCCACTGCCATCATCTACCGAACGGGTTTGGGTCGAGTGAGCCATAGCTGAAAAACTCACTAGCTCAGGTGGCAGTTGAAATGAGGTCCGCTCATGCGAGGAGCAATCTTTTGACGGTTATTCCGTCTTGGGCGCCGTGCCTCCCGGTCCCAAGCTTCGTCTTTGTCAGCTTAGTGCTTGTCGGCCTAGTACTATCCACATCGGTCTTTCAAGCAAGGGTTCGACGTACTTCGCCCTGGAGCTCAGGTGAGCAGAGCCGTTAATTGACTCATGCTGTCCTTGGCATCTCCCAAAAGCATCCTGTTGTTCTCCTTGAAGAACAGAGGATTTCCAACTCCTGCATACCCCGCTCCCAAGCTGCGTTTGAGGACTACCGTGGTCTCAGCCTTCCAAACCTGAATCACGGGCATCCCATATATGGGACTAGACTCATCTGTCTCCGCACCGGGGTTGACCACATCATTTGCGCCGATGATTAAAACCAAGTCCGTCTCCGGGCAATCACCATTGATCTCGTCCATTTCGAGTACGATATCGTACGGCACACCTGCCTCAGCCAGGAGGACATTCATATGTCCCGGCAAGCGACCTGCAACGGGATGGATCGCGTAACGGACATTGCATCCCCTCTTGCGAAGCATGCCTGAGAACTCATTTACGAGATGCTGAGCCCGAGCTACAGCCATTCCGTATCCGGGAACAATCATGATACTCTTGGCGTTGCGTGCGAGTTGGGCCACTTCTTCAATGTCGGTGACGGTCACCTCACCCTCGATTTCCGTCCCCTCCCCGGTTGGATTCCCTCCGTCTGTTCCGAACCCTCCAAAAACAACGTTCCAGATAGATCGGTTCATCGCCTTGCACATAATGTAGGACAGAATCGCTCCACTAGATCCTACAAGCGCTCCTGTCACCAATAGCAGGTCGTTCGCCAGCATGAATCCAGCGGAAGCGGCAGCCCAACCCGAATAGCTGTTGAGCAAGCTGACCACGACCGGCATGTCAGCACCTCCAATCGCGATCACGAGATGGACTCCAAGAAGGCACGTGAGTCCTGTCAACATCATAAGAAACAGAAACGCACGGCTGTCGGTTGAGGGTTGACTGGCCACTTGAATCGCCGCCTCAATCCTCTCGACTTCTGCAACCGCTTTCTTGATCTCGTCCTGCATGAGTCGGGTTCCAGCCGGCTCGTTCTCCAGACGCTCTACAACACCCTCCGCGGTCTGCAACTGCTCCTCCAGCTCGATGGCGGTTTCGGCTTGCGAGACTGTATCTGAAACATAGGGGACAGCCATCCCGATGCATGTGAGAGCTGCTATGGCGTTGAGACCATGTCGGCCAGGAAGTAACAAAGGGGCTCCTGGAACTCGTTTCCCAAAAAGCCAACCGCGCAACTTAGCCCACGCCACGATGGACCCCGTGAACGTGATGGCACCAATGGCGACTCCAAACCAGATCTCAAGCAGGTGAACCAGATCACTTCCGTGACCCGCGAGGTCTGCTGTCAGCCATGTCGAGATCCCGACCAACACCGCAGCAAGTCCTACAAAGCTGTGCAGTAAGGCCACCAACTGTGGCATTGCTGTCATAGCCACCCGCTTGGCCATGACGGATCCAATCACACCACCGACGAGTGCTGTCGTTATCAATAGAGTCCAGTTTTCCGAACTGATCACTCGGGTGGTTCCATAGGCATCCGGCACTACCAAGAGGAGAATCGTCGCTCCAATGGCGATAACCATCCCAACGAGACCGTATGAGTTACCGCGGCGGGCCGTCTCTTGATTAGAGAGACCGCCAAGACTGAGAATGAAGAGAATCGCCGCACCCAGATACGCGACATTGGGTATAGCTACGAAGCTTTGGAGTTGCATCCTAGTTATCCTCCTTGCGGAACATCTGCAGCATTCGCTGAGTGACAAGGAAGCCACCGGCTATGTTGATACTGGCGACCAGAATCGCTACGGCACCAAGCACCGCCGCAGTATTCAGTTCTGTGCCAGCTACACCTAGCAAACCACCCACAACGATGATGCCGCTGATCGCATTCGTCACACTCATCAGAGGTGTATGCAAAGCCGGCGTCACACTCCAGACTACCTGCCACCCAATGAAGCAGGCTAGGAGAAACACAGTGACCTGCTGAACGAAATGAGGGACAGGGGCGCTCTCAGCGGTGAAACCAATCAGCGCAAGCACTACGGCAAGCGTCAGGGCGATCGCATTACGAGGTCCAATCGCCATGGGCTCATTCGACGCACCGTGACCGTGCCCGCTGCTCTTCTTGGTCTGCGGAAGATCAGCAACTACTTCGGAGTCCTGCTTACCCTGACTCATGACTGGAGGTTTTTCGGGATCAGGAGGAGGAGGCCACGTTAGAGTCCCCTGGCGCACTACTGTGGATTTTCTCACGACTTCGTCTTCAAAATCGACCTTGAAGTCTCCAGCACCACCCATGTCCGATAGAAGATTTACGATGTTCGTCCCAAAGAACTGGCTCGCATGGGTAGGGAGCCGACTTGTTAAGTCTGTGTACCCAACAACATGCACTCCGCTGCTCACCACCACCTGACCGGGAACAGTGGCTGTGCAATTCCCCCCTTGTTCGGCAGCTAGATCCATAATGACCGATCCCGGCTTCATGCTGTCGATCATATCTTGCAGAATGAGTTCTGGGGCTTTTCGTCCCGGGATCAATGCTGTCGTAATGATGATGTCTACCTCTTTCGCCTGATTCGCAAAACATTCGAGTTCAGCCTTAAGGAACTCATCACTCATGATGTTTGCGTAGCCCCCACTTGATTCCTGAGACTCGTCCATCGGAACATCAAGCATGAGGAACCTGGCGCCCATACTCTCCACCTGCTCCTTGCACGCCGGTCTAACGTCGAAAGCTCGGACCTCAGCCCCTAAACCCCTAGCTGTACCGATCGCAGCAAGACCGGCGACACCTGCTCCAATCACCAACACCTGCGCAGGACGAGTTTTCCCGGCCGCAGTGATCTGGCCGCCGAAAAAGCCTCCGTATAGGTGGGCTGCTTCCAGTACGGCACGGTAACCGGCGATGTTCGCCATTGAACTAAGGACATCCATCTTTTGCGCACGAGTGATGCGCGGAATCTTGTCTAGTGCAATTGCTGTTTTCGAGCCACTCTGAAGGTGTTCAACAAGCTCAGGATTCTGCTCAGGAAATAGCAGAGAGATCAGCGTTCCTCGATCCGCAAGTAAATTCGCCTCATGGCTACCATCACTGCGGGCTTGAGGAGGGTTGATCTTGCATATCAAATCCGAAGAGCTCCACAAAGAATGCACATCTGACGTTATAGAGGCCCCAGCGGCTGTGAACATTTGGTCAGGATAATTGGCGAGCGCACCTGCCCCTGCTTCGACACTTACCTCGAAGCCCATCTTGATCATCTTCTTGACCGTGTCGGGCGTGGCGGCCACGCGCCGCTCTCCGTTCAGAACCTCTTTGGGAATTCCTATTCGCATAGCAATCTGTGGGGGGGGTCTAAAGAAATGCTTTTTGGGATTGTTTCCAACTAAGAGAAACGTGGACGTTACGGTCTCGCTTAGGAACCCCTTGAGGCCTTACTTCCTCTACTTAAGCCCTTCGCGATTTCTTTTAACAGCATCCAAGTCTTCATGACGTGTCCTTCCGTCGTCTTGATGTTTCCAATTGCCAAACGCAAAACCACGATTCCGTCCAAGACCGTATGCGTCAAGAATGCCCGCCCCGAATCATTTACTGCGTTGAGAATTTCATGGTTGATCCGGTTCTGTTCTTCCGGAGTTTCACCGCGAGTGCTCCGGAAGGTAACGAGCCCTAGATGGACCGGCGCCACTACCTCCCATTTATCCTCGTCATCGATCGCCTTACCCAGCAACGAAGCGATCCTCAAGTGATTTCGTATACGGGCTATCAGTCCATCCTCACCAAAATATCGGATTACGAACCACAGTTTCAGGGCACGGAACCGCCTTCCTAGCGAAATGCCAAAATCCATCAGGCTCCGAGATTGAGAGACCTCCGAAGACTGAAGATACTCTGGCACAATCGAGAAGGCCTGCTTCAGAATTTCAGGCCTTCGACAGTAAAGAACCGAGCAATCGATCGGGGTAAACAGCCACTTGTGAGGATTGACGACTATAGAGTCAGCTCGTTCCCAACCGTCGAACCATGATCGGGACTCCGGCAGCATTGCAACGGGCCCACCATAGGCAGCGTCAATGTGCAGCCAAATACCGTAACGATCTGCGATGTTTGCTATCTCGGCCACTGGATCAAGAGCCGCGGTAGACGTCGTACCGAGGGTTGCCACAATCGCGCATGGTTTCAGACCTGCATCCAGGTCCTCCACAATCGCGGCATCGAGGTCGTCAGGTCTCATGGCGAATTCATCGTCAGTTGGGATCGTTCGGTACGCTCGCTGTCCTAAGCCCACTGCAAGCACACCCTTTTCTACGGAAGAGTGGGCCTGTTGTGATGCGTAAACCCGTCCCGGTGACATCCCGAACAGGCCATTTTGATGGGCATCTGGCCATGTACGCTCCCGCGCTGCGGCTAGAGCGTACATGGTCGAAGATGATGCAGTGTCGTTGATCACGCCCTCGAAGGCAGCGGGGAGATTAATCAGTTGCCTCAACCAATCTGTGGCCACCTCCTCCAGTTCTGAGGCTGCGGGTGCGCTTCTCCAAACCATGGCATTGACATTGAGTGCCGAAGCTAGGAGTTCACCGATGATACCTGGACCCGACGCTGAAACCGAGAAATAGCCGAAGAAGGACGGATGATTCCAATGATTTATCCCCGGGATGATGATCGAACGAAAATCATTCAGAAGTTCCTCCATAGATTCAGGAGTCGACGGAGGCGCGGATGGGATTTCCCGCTTGATCTCCCCCGGCTTGATTGAGGGAAACACGGGAAGGTCATCGACCTCTGCTAGGAAGTCCGCGACCCAGTTAACGGCCTCATGCGCGTACTCGCGAAATTCCTCGGGAGGCATGTCACCCAGACCACTTGCCCAGTCTGGCGTCTCCTCATTCAACGGTGCTCTCCCTCTTCGGTTTTCCGCCGTTCTCACGTTACAATCCAAAGCCGCCAGGTTGAGTTTTTCCTCAAGATCAAAGCCGTGACGCAGGGGCACATAATACAGAAGCGGGAGTTCCGGCGGAACGACTTACCTCGATCTCATCGGCTAAGATTCAGCCTCAGAGACCACACTCTGGGCAGAGTCCCACAACCTCAAGGTCACTGTCACCGTCGTTCCATGATCCACTTGGCTCTCAACCTCGATACTCCCGCCCCAAGCACGAACGACCCTCTGCACTATCGCCAACCCGAGCCCGGCTCCCTTTGAGCGAGTGCTGAATTGTGGTTCGAAGATTCGAGGTAACACATCTTCCGGAATCCCCGAGCCATTATCACTGACTTGCAGGATGACTGTTCCGGGGATGACACCTCGATAAGCTGAAATGACAACAGATGTCCCCTCACCTCCCGCGACCCGAGCATTCTCTAAAAGATTTCCGAGTACCTCTTTCAGTTCGGCACTGCGTGCTACGATCAGAGGAAGTCCTTGTGGAATCTCCTGCGAAAAAATCACTCCCGACGAGGCCCCTCCGTACAGCACCATCACCTCTTCCACCACGTCTTGCAGCACTACACCGGTAAGGGGCATGTCCGGGGCGCTAGGGGCGCCGAATCGAGAAAAGGACTGCGCAATTTCCGCTAGTCGGTCTATCTCCCCTAGCATCGCGTCCGCGTTACGCACCAAGATCTCTTCAAAGTCTGGGCTCTCATCCTCCCATGCTCTTCTAACGTGCTGGATGCTGAGCTTTATGGGTGTCAGCGGATTCTTCACCTCATGGGCAACCTGCCTAGCCATCTCACCCCAAGCCAAAACACGTTCGGCTCGAAGTTCATCCGTCACGTCATCAAGTGCTATAACCACACCTCGCCTTGAGCCGAATCTCCCTAAGCTTCGAGCTCGCACTCTCACTCGACGGTCAAGCACTTGAAAGTCCGAGTTAGCTTCATCGGCTCCACCCTCTAGGTAATCATCAAGCCACACCGCGAAGGGATCTCCAAGCACACTGTCTTCAGGAAGTGTCTTGCCGACCAAAACCCTAACACCTAGCAACTCCTCAGCTCGAGGATTCACAAGAGTAACCCGACTCGTCGAATCCAGAGCCACCATGCCAACTGCGGATTCATCCATAATGAGCTGGGTTCGCCTTGAGGTCCTCAACAGTTGACGACGAGCTCGGCGAACTCGGCCAACCATGCGATTGAACGCCCGGAATACTGCGCCGAATTCATCGCTCCTATGCGCCGGCAGGCGTAAGCTAAGATCCCCAGATCCCACACTTTCCGATGCGACCTGTAACGCGAGGATAGGCCTCGTCAGAGCACGGCCCGCTACCATCGCCAAGACTAATGAAAGAACAGCACCGACAAGAACGACAAAAGCAAGTAACTCAAGAAGGTCGGTGGTACCAAGGGCGCTAGAACCAGCTTGTAACGGGATTTGCACGGCCAAAACATCATCGTCTGGAAGACGGCGGTAAGCCATTACATACTCCCAGCCACCAACCGTCGACTCGCGAAACTCACGGGTTGTCTCATTTGAATCCAGAGATTGGAGCACATCATACGGTGTCCAGCCCTCATATAGCCCAAGCTCAACAACTTCTTCCAGCGAGCCATCTCGCAGTTGGCCACCCCGGTACTCCAGCAAATCCGCTCCAACCTGGCTGGCAAGCCTTTCCATTTGACCGCCTAAGGCTTGGTACCAAACGGCGGCGTCTTCAACAACTCTCTCGGCAATAACCTGCGCAGACCGACGGGATGCCTCTTCGAGCGTTCGGAAAGCGACCGTCCCAAACAACGCATTGGCGAGCGTAAAAAAACCAAACAGGGCTAGAGTGACCCTGGCACGGAAAGAGATCACCAACCTGGAGATCTCAATCTTCTCGCGGGCAGTCTCTCCGAGCAAAGCTCTTCCGGCGAACCAAAAGGAAAGAAATAGTAGGAGATTCAAGACCGTAAGAAGTGAGGCCCTGGCGACAGCAAGCAGGATCTGGGGAAGCTCTACCGAATACCGGGCTAGGTATGCTGGCCCGGTACTGAATTGCATCCGGGCCTCTGTCCTCCATCCATCTTCGTTTCGTAAACGGACCACCCCTCCCTCTTCAACCTGGTCTCTGGGTAGCGTCATCACCGACAAAGCATCACGCTCAGTGTCTCCGGATCCTCTCAGAAGGGGCCCCAGAACCGATCGGCCAGGCTCAATCGGAAATGGAGGTGCCACGGCCACAATCATGCGCCCTTCTGTGAGTGCTGCCGTAAGGATGTACCGGGCATCGTGGCGGTTCAAGTGGACCAAACGTACACCTCCAGCCCTCCTTCCTTGAGCCAAGAGCGCTTGATACGGTTGCGGTTCCGTATCGCTTGCACCGACTCGTAAGCCCTCACCCGGCGCCCCGTTCCTTTCTTCTATCTGCAACCGTAGCGGCTGATCTAGATCTGCCAATCCACTCAAGCGCCAGCTCTCATAGAGGACCGTGACATCCTCAGCACCGCTATTGTCGAGTGAGTCAGCTATTCTAGCCAAGTCCAAGAGCCGGCCCTCAACCTCAATATCCTCGAGCGCTCCTAGCCTGGACAGGCGGCCTTCAGCTTCCTGAAGCCGCGCCTCAATACTCTGCCCCCATACCACTGGGATGGCCGCAAAGGATCCGAGCACAACTGCGCAGCCCCAGATGACCCCAAACCTTTGCCATCCAATCCATGCGTGAAGTCCTCTGGCGATCATGGTAGCAGGAATGGCCCACAAGATCGAAAAGAAGACCGGAATACTGAGGGTAAGAGCGCCCCACGCACCCGCAACCCCCATCAGAGTCAAAGCTGTTCCTAACCCCAGGAGCACCCAGCCACGTCCTCCACCTCCGTCCCGAGTAGAGCTGAGAGCAAAGCCGGCCACAAGACTTAAGATGCCTGAGACGGCTACCTGATACGTCATCCATTCCGCACGCCCGCCCGAAAGCAAAGCCGGTGTTAGACCTTCTCCAAGCCACAGGAGAACAGAGGTGAACGTCCCAAGCACGATCAAGCCAGCGAACCAGAATGGCGCAAAGGCCCTGCGGAACGGGATTACCGAAGAGAGGAGGAATGAAACAGGGACTATTAGCGCCAGACGCCCGGCACTCAGTCCCAACGGACCGGGGAGCTGATATAAGAACTCCGAAAAGGCAGGTTCCAGAGGCGTTCCAGACCCCATCGGCAGAACGGCCGCCGCGACCAGAACAGCACCAGCAGCTGTGACAGCCTCCCACGCTGTAAGTGGCCCCCCCACAGCAAGGAGCACCCACGAAAAAGCAACCAACATGGCGCCAAAGAACGCCCACCTTGATTCTATCACATTGATTCGTTCGGCCACGTCGGGTTCCTCAAGCACCACGGAGAGAAGTCGCCCTTCGTCGAGGGCCAGATCCCAAACCGCTTCAACAACTCCCGGATCATCTTCGGTGATCCGAATACGCTCTCCAGTTTCCGCGTAGAAACGGCCAGCGAGATCTCCCATCTCCGCTCCTAAACCCTCCGGCAGTGAAGCACGGAGCAGGTAAGCGGCAACCGCCACACTACCATCCAGGGCTGTCGACGTGACATATAGGTACCCGAATAGTGGTAGGTCTCTGTACAGGTCTCGTCTTTGGCCTCGCTTTACCGCTTCCGGAACCCGTCCGCGATGTGTCCCATCCCACGCGATCAGCTCACCTTCACGATCGTAAAGAGCAAGAGCTGAGCTTCGTGCCCGAGTCCTCATTTGGAACATGGCCTCACTTCCTAAGCCTACCCCGTCCGCATCCCACAAACTGACGAGTTCTTCGACAACCTCAGTCCCGGGGCTGTGCCGCCGCTCCTCCAATTCTTCGCGCAGTAGCACTCCGACTTCGTCAACCCGTTGGTTCCAGTACTTATCCCAATTAGAGGCGACTGAGGTGATTTGATATTCGGCCGAAAACCCCACGACAATACCTATTACTAGTGTCGAGAGACCGGCTAAACGCCAACCACTTTCAGTGATGGAAAAAGGTTGGAGTGATAACACCAAGAACGCTGCCGAGATCGGAAGGAACCAGACCCACGACGTCCCAGCCCAGATCCACAGGGCAGCTGCCGAGCACCACGGCCCGAGCTTCGACACCATACGGGGGAAATCTTTTGTTTCAACCCTTTCGGTGTTCACGGATGTCATATGCTGCTAATACTCTCACAAAATCCTATCGGCAGAGCTCTCCCTGCAGTAATCCGCACCCCGTCATGTCTGCTGGGTCTTTCTAGCGGCATACCCTCACCTCGCTACCGGAACAACCGTCTTCATCTTCAAATAGTTCACCCGTGCGATCTTCTAACGCTCGGGCATTTTGCACGTACTTAATAAGTTTCCTACGAGGTGACCGCACCCAAAGATCCTTTTTTGACATAGGAGTCGGAAAAGATGGAGAGGACGAGGTCAGGTCGACAGACTCCGTATCGAAGGATAGACGGGAGGTGGTGGGCGAACCCGCAGATCGCTCTGCGGGTAGGACCGCCTATGAAAACATATCTCACCGCGGCGGTGATCGCATTCGTCCCGGCCAACCTAATCGCTCAAGGAGTAGTGGTTGACGAAGGCACATTTGCCGTAAGCATCGACGGGCTAGCGTCTGG